>VIQU02000125.1 GCA_010206225.2 Lachnospiraceae bacterium MD308
CTTTGGCTGTATTCCAAAGCTCGTCTATAAGATAAAGAAAATTTCGGTCCGTCCGGTTTCTTATGAGAATTTGCGGATAAGCTCTACTTAACTCTTCCCATTTTTCAGACAACGACTGCTCTTTTTCAGAGTTCAAGGCTGCAAGCTCTTCTTCCGACATGACATTTCGTGCAAATTCCTCCAGTTCCTTGTAACCTGTTTTTATTGCCAACTTTAAAATAAAAAGCTTATCTTTCAGGCTGTCAATATCATAGATCTTCCCAAGGAAAGCATATGCCTGCGCCGCTTCCGTGTTTCTGTCATCTTTTAAAAGTTCCAGAAGACAGGAGAGGGGAGTTTCCTGATATTTATCAACCCGCAGAGACAGGGTGCAGTAATATACGCTTTTCTGCGCATCCTTCTTTTCGGAATAATATAGGGCGAGATAAGCGTATATATGGTCTAAACGTCCGGCCATCTTCAGGGTGTCAACCCCCTTATAATATTCAAGTTTCTGAAGCGCAGCCTCAAAAAATAATACAACTCCATCGGTATCTCCCAGTTTCTGCAGGTAGCATGCCATGCCGAATTCGATGTCGGGATAGGAGTATCCGGCTTTGCAATAACGTTCATAAAGCGCGTATGCCTTTTCTTTATACTGTTCAGGACTTCCGGTTCTGCCGCTGCTTGYCGCGGTGAACCAAGTCATCAGCGCCGTGTTGATCTGCGGCGGTTCTGCCTTATGAAGCCCTTTCTCAAGTACCTTTTCCGCCGTCTGCAGCGCTTCCGTATAATGCTCCTCCGCAGAAAAAGCTTCTGCCAGATAAGCCCATGAATCATAGTCGTCCGGATCATTGTTCACCGCCTTTTTTAAGAGAGGGACATTGCGCTTCCCCTTTTCTGCTATGACAGAGCGAAAATAACCGGTGTGCATGATCGACAGCGCTTCTGTAGCGTCCACTAACTGGAGATCCCGGCCCCGGGTAGATGCCAACACTTCGTGGATTGGCTTGCGGTAACGGACGTCCTTTTTGTTACGGAAGATACGGTCTTGTTCACTGACCGCAAACACTTTRCCCTCATCGTTTAACTGCGCCCACGTAGCGCGGATCACATCGGGCGTTCCATTCTGGGAGAAGTTCTTCTCCGCAGTCCGGATCACTTCCGGGAGCTTCCTTGCATCTTCCGGGGTGAAATATTCATCCGCGTCAAGAAATGCGATCCAGTCTCCGGTTGCCTGCTCTATGGCATAGTTCTTTGCCGCAGAAAAGTCATCACACCATTCAAAGTGAAAGATCTTCGCGCCCATACTCGCTGCAATCTCCACCGTCCGATCCGTAGAACCGGTATCCACGACAACCTGCTCCTGTACAATCTCCTTCGCCCAAGAAAGGGCCCGCCGGATATTTTTCTCCTCATTTTTCACGATCATGCATTGGGATATGCTTATTTCCTTAGCCATCAGAAACCTCCTTTTGTAAGCGGGGCGAAACTTTCGCGTCGTCCGCCCAATATATTATGTGATGCTGGAGTCAAGAGGTATTTTGCCTCTAGCATCATTCTATTAAAAATAAGTGCCTGCCCCAGTAACGGGGCAGACACCTCATATCAAAACAATACAACCTGCCTTGATATCTCATACATTTTCAAAACTGCTAAAACAGTCTCAGATCAGAATCCAATTACTGGAGTAACTGCAATACACCCTGCGGGATCTGGTTAGCCTGAGCGAGCATAGCCTGTGAAGCCTGAACCAGAATGTTGTTCTTGGTGTAAGCCATCATCTCTTCAGCCATGTCAANAAGTGCCTGCCCCAGTAACGGGGCAGACACCTCATATCAAAACAATACAACCTGCCTTGATATCTCATACATTTTCAAAACTGCTAAAACAGTCTCAGATCAGAATCCAATTACTGGAGTAACTGCAATACACCCTGCGGGATCTGGTTAGCCTGAGCGAGCATAGCCTGTGAAGCCTGAACCAGAATGTTGTTCTTGGTGTAAGCCATCATCTCTTCAGCCATGTCAACGTCACGGATACGGCTTTCAGCAGCAGTCATGTTCTCAGTTGTTACACTCAGGTTGTTGATGGTGTGCTCGAGACGGTTCTGAAGGGCACCAAGGTCACCACGAGTGGAGGATACAGAATTGATAGCAGCTTTTACTTTATTGATCGCATCAGTAGCGCCAGCCTGTGTGCTGATATCGATACCGCTGATTCCAAGAGCGGAAGCGCTCATATCGCCAACAGCTACCTTTAACTGGTTGTAATCGTCAGATGTGTCGCCGATCTGGAGAGTCAGGTTAGAACCGGACATAGCCGCGGAACCTACCTGGATCAGGTTTCTCCAATCATTTGCTGTAGCATCGTCCTTACCACCGTTACTACCTTTACCATTCGTACCAGCCAAGTTATTTACTTCATAATCCACGCCGCCTTCTTTCTCTGTAACACGGATCATTACTTTACCGGACGTAGCATCATCACTCTCATATCCAGTACCAACGATGAAGTTCTTGTTGTTCTTAGCAGCTGCTGTCAGACGTCCTGCAGCAATACCTAACAGGTTAGAAGCGCCTGCTTTCATATCTGTCAGGTCGATAACATTAGAACCGCCCTTGAAGGAGCTGTTCTTTCCTACCGCGAATGTGTAAGTAGTATCACCGATCTTAAGTGCTCCGCCATCTCTTACAATGTCAGTAGTTAACTCAAACTCAGCCTGACCATACATTCTCTGGTTAGCAGGTCCGATACCTTCCTGCTCAACCGTAACAGCGATCTGCTGACCATTGTTAACGATAGCTTTATCTGCGGTAAGTACAACATTAAGGGATATATCAGATGGAGAATCAATTGCTTTCTGGGATGTTAAGGTAACTTTCGTTCCAGTAACTTTAACATCATACTTATTACCATCAATTTCGATTTCATCTCTTATCTTTCCGGCAAGGTTCACACCTGTAACCGGCGCGCTGGAACTCACCTTCTTATCATCAGCTGTAGCGTTGGTTTTAAAGAGATCTACACCGCCGATTGTAAAAGCAGATATTTTACCATCAGCCTGTGTTGTCTGGATGCTGACCTGACTTAAGTCAAAGCTGTAGATTGCAGCCTGAGGCTCTTTTCCTAACTGACCATCTGCTAAGATTGTTAAGTCGCCAGATATATCTTTCATACCAACAGCGCTTACCTTTCCGCCAAGAGAACCATCCAACAGGTTGATTCCGTTGAAGTTTGTTCCTTCGGAAATACGGTTGATCTCGTCCTGGAGAGCCTTAACCTCTGCCTGAAGGTTTGCACGGTCCTCATCCTGATATGTTCCGTTAGCGGACTGGCTTGCCAGCTCTACCATACGGTTCAGCATGGAGTGAACTTCTGTAAGAGCACCCTCAGCTGTCTGGATCAAAGAAATACCATCGTTGGCATTCTTCTGCGCTGTCTTAAGACCTGTGATCTGCGCGCGCATTTTTTCGGAAATAGCAA
>VIQU02000126.1 GCA_010206225.2 Lachnospiraceae bacterium MD308
GTAGCCATCTTCGCCGCATTCTTAGCCGCCTTAATAACAGCGGCAGGCAGCCCCCCGAGGCCCGAAACTCCATTCGTGCCCTACCAGCCCTACCGGCACCCCAAGACCCTGAGCAGCCGCCACCACGGCCTGGTACCGGTACAGAAGAAGGCCCTGGCGCCGAAGGAGGCGACCGAGGTGGGGCCTACGMAGAAGRAGATYTAGAAGATCTTTTCGCSGCSGCSGMMGAAGACGATATGTGAGTAGATGGTCGCGCCGCCGATACAGGCGCAGACGGAGAAGGGGGCGACGTAGACGGGGACGCAGACGAAGAAAGAGACRGACTCTTATACTGAGACAGTGGCAGCCAGATGTTGTTAAAAAATGCTTCATCACTGGCTGGATGCCCTTAATAATCTGTGGGACTGGACACACACAATTTAACTTTATAACCCACGAAGAGGATATCCCTGGTGCAGGAGCCTCCTATGGAGGAAACCTTACAAACATTACTATTACTCTGGGAGGCCTATATGAACAATATATGCTCCACAGAAACCACTGGTCCAGAAGCAACTATGACCTAGAACTGGCCAGATACCTAGGCTTCACCCTAAAATGCTACAGACATGCAACAGTAGACTACGTACTTACATACAACAGAACAGCACCCTTTGAGACCAATGAACTCAGCCACATGCTAACTCACCCCTTACTAATGCTACTAAACAAACATCACAGAGTAATACCCAGTTTAAAAACAAAGCCAAAGGGAAAAAGGTCAGTTAGAATTCACATTAAACCCCCAAAACTAATGATAAACAAATGGTACTTTGCAAAAGACCTCTGTAACATAGGACTCTGTCAAATATATGCCACAGGCCTAGAACTATCAAACCCCTGGCTAAGATCAGGCACAAACAGCCCTGTAGTAGGTTTTTGGGTACTTAAAAATCACCTATATGATGGCAACCTTTCAAACATAGCCTCAGGAGACCAACTAAATGCTAGAAAAACACTTTTTACAACCAAACTACTGCCCAGTACCAACACAAAAGACGAGTGGCAACTCACATACACTCCACTCATGAAAACATTCTACACACAAGCAGCCAACATAACAACAAACAACATATCAGACAAAACATACAACTGGAAAAACTACAAACAATATTATGATAAAGTACAATCAACATGGACACAAAAGGCACAAACAAATTATAACTTAGTAAAAGAAGAATACCAAGCAGTATATCCAGTCACCACTACATTCCCACCTGACTGGGCCAACAGACAATACTTAGAACATGACTATGGCATATTCAGCCCTTATTTTTTAACACCAAACAGGTACAGCACAGAATGGCACATGGCAATCACCTATGTCAGATACAACCCACTCGCAGACAAAGGCATAGGTAACAGAATCTACATGCAGTGGTGCTCAGAAAGCAGCAGCAGCTTTGAGCCCACCAAAAGCAAATGCATGCTCCAAGACATGCCACTATACATGCTCACATATGGATACCTAGACTATGTTGTTAAGTGCACAGGTGTAAAATCAGCCTGGACAGACATGAGAGTTGCCATCAGAAGCCCCTACACCTTTCCACAATTAATAGGAAGCACAGACAAGGTGGGCTTTATTCCCCTAGGTGAAAAGTTCATGAACGGGGACACAGACCCTATTAAAAACTTCATACCGTTAAAG
>VIQU02000127.1 GCA_010206225.2 Lachnospiraceae bacterium MD308
ATATCGGGGGTCCTGCCCATGATACTGTGCGGGGCGGGCAGGAGTAGCTTTAACTACGGACTGCACAGCGATGACTTTACTAAACAAAAACCAAACAACCAAAACCCGCACGGCGGGGGCATGAGCACTGTCACTTTTACCCTGAAAGTGCTGTTTGACCAGTACGAAAGATTCATGAACAAGTGGTCGTACCCCAACGACCAGCTAGACCTGGCCAGATACAAGGGCTGTAAATTCACCTTCTACAGACACCCAGAAGTAGACTTTTTAGCTCAGTATGACAACGTTCCCCCTATGAAAATGGACGAACTAACCGCTCCCAACACTCACCCCGCACTGCTGCTACAGAGCAAACACAGGGTAAAGATATACAGCTGGAAAACCAGGCCATTTGGCCCTAAAAAAGTAACAGTAAAAGTAGGGCCCCCAAAATTGTTTGAAGACAAGTGGTACAGCCAGTCTGACTTGTGCAAAGTATCCCTTGTCAGTTGGCGGTTAACCGCATGTGACTTTAGGTTTCCGTTCTGCTCACCACAAACTGACAACCCTTGTGTAACCTTCCAGGTGCTAGGAGAACAGTATTACGAAGTATTTGGAACTTCCGTATTGGACGTTCCTTCAAACTATACCACACAAATACAAAATTTTGAAAACTGGCTATATAAACAATGCACCCACTATCAAACATTCGCCACAGACAGCAGATTAGCCCCTCAAAAGAAAACAAACACAAACAGCAACAAAACATATAACCCCAGTGGCAATACTGAAGAACCAACATGGACACAAAGTGAGTACTCGTTATTTAAACCAGGCAACACAGACAGCAACTATGGGTACTGCACTTACAAAGTAGATGACCTCATATATCAGAAAATTAAAAAGTACAGAGACCAAAGATTTAACTGGCTAACTACATACACTGGAACAAACCACATAAACAGCACATTTGCCAAAGGCAAATATGTCCAATACGAGTACCACCTAGGGTGGTACTCTAACATTTTCATAGGCAACCTGCGACACAACCTTGCATTTAGATCAGCATACATAGATGTCACATACAACCCCACAGTAGACAAAGGCAAAGGCAACATTGTGTGGTTCCAGTACTTAACAAAACCCACCACACAACTAGTAAGAACACAGGCAAAATGCCTTATAGAAGACCTGCCACTATACTGTGCCTTCTTTGGTTACGAAGACTACATACAGAGAACACTAGGCCCTTACCAGGACATAGAAACAGTAGGTGTTATATGCTTCATAAGTCCTTACACAGACCCTCCGTGTGTAAGCAAAGAAGAACAGAAAAAGGACTGGGGCTTTGTATTTTATGACACCCACTTTGGAAACGGAAAAACACCAGAGGGCATAGGCCAAGTACACCCCTACTGGATGCAGAGGTGGAGAGTAATGGCCCAGTTTCAAAAAGAAACTCAGAACAGAATCGCAAGGAGCGGACCGTTTAGCTACAGAGACGAGGTACCCTCAGCCACACTGACAGCCAACTACAAGTTCTACTTTAACTGGGGGGGCGACTCTATATTTCCACAGATTATTAAGAACCCCTGCCCCGACACCGGGCTGCGACCCAGTGGCCATAGAGAGCCTCGCTCAATACAAGTCGTTAG
>VIQU02000128.1 GCA_010206225.2 Lachnospiraceae bacterium MD308
CCTATGGAGAACTGATGGATGACCTATCATCAGCCTGGCGTAGAACAGATGCCCCGGAAGAACCGGCAACAGATGATGGATACTGGGTCCACACACTGCGGATTGTATTTGAGGAACTTGAGACCTTAGGTCTGTCAAAACCGATACCAAAGCCAGCACCCCAAAAACGTGGCCGTAAACCCAAGCCCAAAGATCCGTCCGAGCAGAAGCCAAAGCGCCCACGTGGTCGCCCTAGAAAGAATTCATCCCAATCTGCCGATGCTCTATAGTCCGGCAGATTGGGAAAGTATTAGTATACTTTCCTATAGAGATTTCAGAAAGTTGAGGAGTGTCATGGATCCGATTTTTACAGGAGAACAGCTGAACAGGATGAGCAGGGAGGATATGCTCTCTTTGCTGAAGATCATGCAGGAGCATCGTCAAAAGCAGGAAGAAACGCTGCAGAAACAGGAAACAAGGATCCAGCTTCTGGAAGAGAAAACGAAGGAGCTGGAATTCCTGAATGCGATGCTTTCTGACCGCCTGGCTCTTGCCCAGAGGAAGCGGTTTGGTACTTCCAGCGAAAAATATGCGGACGGTTACACCCAGCTGAGTCTTTTTAACGAAGCAGAGCAGGAAGCAGAACCGGATGCCCCGGAACCGGACCTGGAAGAGGTCCATCCATCTTCTTATAAGAGGAAAAAACGTTCTGGCAAAAAAGAAGAAGACCTTTCCTCCTTTGAGACAACCGAAGTGATCGAATACAAGTTGACGGGGGACGACCGTTACTGCCCGGACTGCAATACGAAATATAAGGTTGTCACAAAGGAAAGCGTAAAGCGTCTGAAATTCATCCCCGCGCGGTTTGAAGTCGTGGAGGAAGTTACCTGCGTATACAGCTGCCCGAAATGCGGGGCCATGAAACGTCCGGAAAAAGCGCCGTCCCTTCTGAAAGGCAGTGTGGCAACCCCATCCCTGGTGGCGGGCATCATGAACGCCAAGTATGTAAACGGGATGCCGCTTGCACGTCAGGAGAGGGAATTTGCCCGGTATGACCTGAACCTTTCCACAAAGACCATGGCAAACTGGATCATCCAGTGTGCCKGCCGGTATCTGCAGCCGCTTTACGATCTGATGAAGGAAGAACTGCTCCGGAGTAACTATTTACATGGGGACGAAACCAGAATTCAGGTGATCGATGAGCCGGATCAGAAGGGTTCCACCCAGAACTGGATGTGGGTCTATCTCACCGACGAATACAGCGGCTCACCACGGATGGTCCTTTTTCAGTATGAGAGGACGCGGGCCGGATACCATCCGGTGGAATTCCTTGGAGATCAGTTCGAGGGGTATTTCACCTGTGATGGTTATCAGGCATACCATAGTCTTCCGGAAAGGATCGCTGCGACAGGCTGCATGGCACATGCGAGGCGCAGATTTGATGAAGCCCTGACGGTTCTGAAAAAGGACTTCACCAAAGAAGAGCTGAAGGAGACAACCGCATATCAGGCACTGGCACGGATCGGGATGCTCTATAAGATTGAAGAAATGATC
>VIQU02000129.1 GCA_010206225.2 Lachnospiraceae bacterium MD308
TATAAATTAGAAGACGGCAGGCACCGCTCGACGAAGATGTGGTACTGCCGCCTCTACGGCATCATGATGTTACAGCATCTTGATGTCTGGGAAATGCCCTCTGCTGAGGCATTTCAAGAATCATTATTAGGATTGACCGCCTAATAATGATATATTAAGCGATTCCATAAGATTTTTCAAGGCATAGTACCCGCTATGTCCAATGTTTATGTCCATTTTTCTCAAATTTCTTTTCCTGCACGATATTCAGTTGTCAATCTTCGGTTGGGATCTCATTCATTGAGATTCCGAGAAGTTATAATAAATTTAGCGGCAGGTCATTGATATACCCGCCGCTGAATCCAGACTGCTTCACAATTATAATATGCAATTGATTTCCATGACTTTTACCAGACAGCTTTCTGTATCAAATATAAGCGATGTTTTTCGGGGTAAATATCCCTCTAAATACGGTAGATTCTAATTCATCAATAACATGGAACATGCTTTTTTCTGAATATCCAAATAGAATACTTTTTTTGTAAATGACATTTCATCATTCTAAGTTGTCGGCTTGCTCCCGGTACGTCAGACAGATTACATGATTTTCATCTATGTCATGGTACTCATGGGAAAATGTCACTCCATCCCTTGTCTCAATGCTGGCCCTTTCCTCACAATAATTCAGGACACTTTCTTTTTTCTTCGGATGCCGGACACTCCCCTTCCTGTAAAACAGCTCCGTCCGCTTTTTCCTTTCCACTTCTCTAACTGTATAGAAATCATGTTCCGTCTTTTTGTAAATGAGCCTTGCCCCGTCTCCCTTTTCCTTTCTCCTGTAAGTCTCTACAGCTGAAACCACTTCCGATAAATGCTTCCACCCTCCAGTTTCCGCATACTCCTCCTGCCTGCTGTAGATACTGTATTCCTGATAGAAAGCTGTCCTGCCTTTTATGCGTTCCTCAACGGTACCCTCTGTCCTCTCAAGGGTTCCATCCTCTCTGTAAAAATATGACCTTTTTACCGCCTTGATAAATGATGGCTCTTCTATTTTCCATTTTGATTCCACCCAGTACTTCTGTACCATCTCCCTTTCAATGATCTGTATGTCTACTTCTTTTATTCTGCTGTCCTCGTAGCTATAATCCCGATTCTCTGTTATCTCCCTCCTTCTGTAAAATGGCTCTGCATACCAGATGGTTCTACTGACAAGGTTTCCCATTTTAACTTACATTCCTTTCGCTTCGCTCAGGCACAAATAGGCTATGAAATAGCAAGTTTTGTGCCTTCTTTTACTTTGTTTCTATGCTATACTCTTCTTATGCAGGTACACTACAGAGCACGGGGGAGGAAGTAGAATTGATTCCTCCGCTTTTCGGAATAAAGTCCGTATTTTAACATGTGTCGGCTGTCTTTTCAAGCACAAATGAGTGATGCCTTGAGCACGCAACCTAATTATTGTCAAAGCAATTCCTTAGGTCTTTCTTTGCTGGACAGCCAGTCAATGCCTGCTTCTG
>VIQU02000130.1 GCA_010206225.2 Lachnospiraceae bacterium MD308
GATATGCTGCGTGCTATTCGATATGCTGCGTGCTATTCTTGTTTCTGTTGAATTTAAATTAACCTCTTATACAAGATTTGCTTCTGACCTAAAAGAGAACAACCTTCATGCCATTATTTCTGGCTTTACTGTAGGTGATACCCCTGGTGTCGGCACTTTCTATGACTTCCACAGGCGCCTTTGGCTATCCGATGATAAAAATCTTTCCAATGCTGTTCATCCGCCGAAAGAAAAACCTCAAAAGCCAAAGGGCAACGCAGAGAAGGCTGCCCCTGTTGAAAAAGTAACTGTCGAAGATTTATTTCGCAGGTTTGAGGARACCCCTCCTTCTGACATGGCTCCCTGTGTAAGACTTTGGGAAATCTTCCATACTTTTTTTCTTCAGACTTCTGCCGAACAAAACCTACTATCTCTGAAAGAACTTGTTTTAGCCGGAGATGGTACGCCTGTTTACACGGCCGCACGGGAACGAAAAACACGAACCTGCAAATGTATAGAAAAAGGAATCCGCGATTGCAAGTGTAACCGCATCTATCATCAGCCGGACTGTGACATCGGATGGGACTCCCACCGTAACCGTTATTACTTCGGATATGACTTATACATGCTGACCGCAGCTGACTCTGAAAATGATCTCCCGGTTTTYCCTTTTTTAAGTCCTGCCTCCCGGCATGACTCCCACGGATTCCTATATAACTGGTTTTCCATGAAACGGATGCTGCCGGATGCTGCCGTTAAAAAACTCCTTCTCGACTCAGCCCACGATGCTATGCCTTATTACGATTACTGTAAAGCCAATGGCATAACYCCTTTTATAGACCTGAACCGGAAATGCGGACGCCCTCCTGTTTATAAGGATGACATCACCATAAACAAAGATGGGATTCCATTATGCCCTAAAGGGTTCCCTATGAAGCAGGCTGCTGTTGAGCCGAAAAAGGGACGAATCAAATATCGCTGCCCCAAAATCACCTGCAAAGGCGGTACTGTGCAATGCACCTGCGAAGACCCTTGTTCCGATGCTAAGTATGGCAGGAATGTTCATCTTGTTTTAAAAGACAATCCAAGGCTGTTTAACAATCCGCCTCGTGATAGTGCTGAATGGAAGTCTATGAAAGTGCGCCATTTTTTCGTCATTTATTACTTGTCATATCTCTTCTGGATAATATTTACTTTTCAAGGTTCATCCGACTGGTGAATCTTAGTCGGTAGGCTCAAAATTCCGAGAGCCTATATTATATTTTTTAAGTATAATTATGGTGAATAAAAATGGATACTAACATAATTCTCTAAATATCCTCAATTCAGGAAATTATGTTAGTATCCATTTTAATGATTACACCTTTGATTACACTTGCCAGATAATATTCTAGAAAGCCCCTTTCTACGGTGTTTCACAGAGCGACAGACGG
>VIQU02000131.1 GCA_010206225.2 Lachnospiraceae bacterium MD308
GTTGTCATCCACTATGGTATTAACTGGTCTTGGAACTGCTCTGATATCAGCAGGTACGGGCATAAAAATCACCTCTTTATATAGTCCTATTATATCATATTAGGACTATATATAATAGTGTTTTATACACAATTTTACAAAAATCTGAATGGATTAACAGGTGTGGCACGGTTAAAAATGGCCATTTTTTTAAGATTATTACTTTTGCTTAGCTAGTTTTGAATGTATTATATAGTTTTTTACGAGTTTACAGGTCTATTCTATAGTCCGGTAAATTGGGAAAGTTTTATTTAATCTCTGATGTGTTATATTACGGCATATCAGAAATCCTGTCAGTGGATTTCTTAAATCTCTAATCCGAAGCTTTGGATTGTCGGTATATTTTTGAATGAGTCATTCACATATACCCCGTTTCATTAATGAAAAAGTGTCATTAGAACCCATAATGCCATTCGGCAAAGACAAAGAAAGGAAAAGCATGGGGTATTGGAACGCCCATGCAGGTGTTTTATGGAAAAAAATTGGAAGAATGTTAACAACAGGCAAATTGCACAGATTTATGACCGTATTTTTAAAAAGATACTTACGCTTTCAACCCGTGCAGTTATCGGGCTTATTAATGGATTGTTCGAGACGGAATATCCGCCTGACAGCATAATTACCTATAACTGGACAGAACATCATGATGATAACTTAAAGAGGACGCTTGCTGATACGATTATTACGATCAATCATTCGCATTCCTATCATATCGAAGCGCAGATGTATGAGGATGAGGAGATTGAGTTTCGAGTGTTTGACTACGGCTACAGGCATGCGCTCAATGCGGGGAAGGATACGGATATCCTGCAATTTCCCGAACCGCGGATCATCTATCTATACAATTATAAAAATATTCCCGATATAAAGGAAATCATTCTTGACTTCGGAACGCAGGGGACCTTTCCGTACCGGATTCCGATCTTTAAGCTTTTAGAACATACAGCGGAAGAATTGAGCAGCCGGAAGATGGTGATACTGATCCCGTTTATGATGTTAAAACTGCGGGATAGTATAAGAAAGGAGCGGACACCGGAGAATATGGAAGCCTTGCGGACACTGATCCTTGATGATATAATAAACGCAATTAATAAGAATCAGGCGCTTGGGAATATAACATCGGGAGATGCCAATAAGCTTCGCAGCCTGATTCAGAAACTATATAAWCATCTATATTCTCATTATGAAGAGTTTATCGAAGGGGGATTCAATGATATGATGGAAGACGGACTTGTATTAGAGGCAGATATTCTGGAGGCAGAATTGACAAAAAAGATAACAGAAAGGGTAACTAAGGAAGTAACAGAACAAGTAACACAGCAAGTAAC
>VIQU02000132.1 GCA_010206225.2 Lachnospiraceae bacterium MD308
ATTGATACTGTCGTCGGCGCAAAGTCCAGCGCGATCATCTACAGCATTGCGGAAACAGCAAAAGCAAACAACCTGAAACCATACGATTACTTTGAGTATCTGCTCACTGAGATACCGAAACATCTAGATGATACTGACCGGGGTTTTCTGGATGACCTGCTCCCCTGGTCACCGAATCTTCCTGCGAACTGCCGGAAGCCCGGTAAAGATGAAGTGAAATAAGACTGGAGCAAATCTGTTTCTATCATACAGGTTTGCTCCAGTTTTGTATAGGTACGCACTATCTACCGTTTACGTCTGAAAACGATATCTTTTTCAATTGAACGAGATATCAGAAATCAGAACCGTCACAATATGTGATTGGTATTTATATCTCAACCATTCACATTACCATAAACTTTGGACACATTAAATGAGTAATTGGACAATTATCTTGCAAACTGCAGTAAATACACTGCCCAGATCTTGGAATACACGCATAATTTGTCCAGAGATTCTTTTACTTCTTTTATATGTGGTATGCATCTGAAGTATTCAAATTTATTCCAAAGTTGCGCGGAATTATCAAAGCATTATGTGTTTTCATTAAAAAGTTATCCTCATCTTTTACAGAAAACAACATAAATTCGCTGCTTCGTTAAAAGATGAGGATAAAAATATCGCGAGGATAATCTTGTAGTCTCGATAGAGATTCTGCTCCCTATATGATCAGATTCAGAAAGAGGCCTACAGGATATGCAGAATCTCTGCCAACTGTCTAGGAAAATTCACTACGAATGTTTTCGTGTCACTTACTTTTATCGCTGGCATAAACCTTCTTTTCGATAAAAATTGTTATATTTTAAATCTTAGCACAAAAAGAGGTTTTTCCCAAAGATACAAAATATTTTATACTCCTATAACCATTTGCCGAAACACACATTCTTTGAATCATGAGAAACTTTTCCAATATTGGAATATAATTTTCTACATTTAAAAATTATTCCTTTCCATTATCCCCCTCCCCCAATAATACATTTAATAATGCTATTCTTCCACTTCATGATATGCATTAATCTGTAATATATATGGTTTCTCTATTAATCTAAACTCCAATAATCATCCAAGGGCTTTGTGTCACTTTTTAAAAAATCTATAATTTCTTTATCGTCAAAATAGTAGTTGACAACTTTGTGTTGATTAAATTCCACTAACATCGGAACCGCTGGCAACACAAAATTCTCTTTCGTAAGATCTTTCTCTTCTAAAAAAGGATGGGTACATACCGCATATATTTTCCCTTTCTGTTTCCCTTCATGCAAC
>VIQU02000133.1 GCA_010206225.2 Lachnospiraceae bacterium MD308
ACCTTGATATGAAAAGGCTGCGAATCCATTCCTCAGCAGCAATGGATGGACGGATGTTTATCCAGTATATCGCCCTGATATTTTCTTCTCAGATTAAAAACATCATGGATAAGGCCGGATGGTTCAAGAGCCATAATATGCAGGAAGTGATAGATGAGATGAAATCCCTACGGATGGTTTCTGTTGAAGGGAAACGTAAGCAGATTTACACAACGGCAACAGCCTTTCAAAAAGAAATTATTGAACTCTTTGGGATTAACATCGGCTGACATATGTATAATTGATACGGGATTTTAGGAGGCTCCTGAATTACGTTCCAGTCTAATCCGGCCGCTGTTAATGCCTCCTTTGACGCAGGCGCTTCATTCACCCTTACCCCAAGACCGTGCCATGGTGTTTCCCTTACGTAAAACATGCTTTCTACATTTGCTGCCATCTGAAATTCCTCCTTCTTTTCACTCGTTTTTATCCATCTTTTTATACCTGCTCTTACATTCTTTTTCATAACTTTCCCTGTCTGCTGTATTCAGTTTTTATATCTCAGGTAACATCCCTGTCTTTCTGAGTATAACGCTCAAATGTCTGCTCATTCATCCAGTTCTCCTGACAGGATGCGGTACAATTGCACAGCACATCCGATCAGGAGAAAAGCTAGCTTGATCTCTTTCATCCACCCGTCCCCCTTTATAATCTCACCAGAATGTCAAGGATCGTCTTCCCCGCATTCTTCACTACCACTAAGATCTCAAACATCCGCTTAAAACTCCCCCTTTCACAAAAAAAGCAGAGACTGTCAATCTCTGCCATACCATAATATTATTTTCATTCTGTATCTTCTGCTGTTTCCAAAAACCAAAAATGCGCCCTACCGCCTGTCCTTTCTTGTTTTGATTGATTAACGGGTTACGCTGCAGGTCTGGCCTGACTGCCCTCCTTTTTCAAATAATAACTTCTCGGAATCTTCAGCCCTTATTTCATGGGGCTTTCAGAACCTATTTTTCAAAAATCACCCACTTTTTTTCTCAAAAACACTTGACAAACCAATCAAAAAATGCGGCGCTTCGCGCCCTTGATCAAAAAGTACATTTTTTTGATTGGAGGCGATTTTTGATGTTACCTGATAACTCTGGCGGTCATGCCGCCTTTCAGGATACTTTCGTATCCCAGTTCCATAAATTTTACCCGGACCCCTTTGTGCTTCCCAAAAGCACTTGGGATTATATCGTGCAGTTCTGGTATCTTGATCTTTC
>VIQU02000134.1 GCA_010206225.2 Lachnospiraceae bacterium MD308
GGAACTGGCTTTTTGCAAAGAGTATCCGCGGAGCGCAGGCCAGCGCAACAGTGTACAGCATTACAGAAACAGCTATGCTGAACGGGAAGAAACCGTACAATTATCTCACCTATGTGATGGAAAGGATGAAAGATCTTGGTCCTTTTCCAGAAAAGGGAGCCATGCTGGAACTTCTCCCCTGGTCCGCCAGTCTGCCGGCTGATTGTCACAGCAAACTAAAAAAGTAAGAGACAGTTCTTCCTCTGGTAAGTGCCAGAGGATTTCTTGTTTTGTCAAGGTACGGATTATTACCTACTTACACAGATTCTTATTCTACCATACCTTTAGCTTTAGGCACAGCAGATTTTGATGGGGATCATATTGCTACAACTAACTGTAAAGAGTATATACAAGCGGTTGAACGTGCAAGAAAAAATGGGAATGGCAATACAATAGATGTTAAATATGTTGATTTGACTGGCGAAGACAAAAAGAAAGATGATGATATTCCAAATGTACAGAATATCAAGAAACTAATGGAATTTGATGCATTGGCATATCAGAATAATATAGGTTCCGTCATTGACAGAGTGACTAATCTATGGGGAATTGACCAAACAGTAATTGACAGAGACAAAGTAATGCAATATATAAAAATTATGGATATTGTAGGTCAGCTTACCATTGATGCAGCAAAGACAGGGGAGTTTGAGCCTATCCCGAAAGAAATTGAAGATTTTTTGAGAACATATAAAATATTAAAGCCATACTTCATGAAATACTTGCCCAAAAATGAGAAGAAGTTGAAAGCAGAAAGAGAAGGAATTGATAATGCGAAATTCTATTCTGATGGACAGGCAGATGTTATTGACAAACAATTGAAATTTTCTGATAGTGATGTAAATCTTAATCGTATTTGTCATTATATGGAGAATAGGTTACAAGAGATTGATGCTAAAATATCAGAGAATATATTTGATTTAGACAAGTTTTTGAAAATGTTTGTAACTGAAAAACCAAACGAAACTTCTAATTTGTATATTGAGATAAGGAAAAAATTGATTGAACTTTCAGACGAAAATGCCGATTTATATAAACAACTTATGGAAGATGATAATTCGGAAGAAAGTAAAGACGAGCGTATGAGTCATTACCGCTATTTTTATATCTATGCAAGAAATGAACTTTTGAAAATATGTAAGTTATCAGAAGAGAAGAGTATAAATAAGGTTTTGAACTGCATTATAT
>VIQU02000014.1 GCA_010206225.2 Lachnospiraceae bacterium MD308
ATGCATGCCGCTCTCTCCATTACGAAATTCGACAATATGGCTGAGGATGGATACCATCAGATTATTACTTCTTTCTTTCTCATAAATCTGATCGGAAACCAACTCTATCAGCCGTTTCTGCTTTGCATAAAGCATAATCGTATTAATCACACGCCGATGTACAATCTGTCCATCAAAGGGCCTGCTAATGAAATCTGTCACTCCAAGCTCATATGCATGTTCTATATAAGAAGAAGTATTTTCCGCAGATATCATAATAACCGGAATATCCTGAATCCAATTACGTCGGTTCATCACCGCCAAAACCTCAAACCCATCCATATTTGGCATTACAATATCAAGCAGCATCAGAGAAATATCCGTGCTGTCCATATTCAACCTTGCAACCGCCTCAGCTCCATCAACTGCTTCAACTATCTCATATTCATCTCCAAGCATATCAGCCTTGGAGATGAATATGAGATAGTTGAAGCAGTTGATGGAGCTGAGGCGGTTGCAAGGTTGAATATGGACAGCACGGATATTTCTCTGATGCTGCTTGATATTGTAATGCCAAATATGGATGGGTTTGAGGTTTTGGCGGTGATGAACCGACGTAATTGGATTCAGGATATTCCGGTTATTATGATATCTGCGGAAAATACTTCTTCTTATATAGAACATGCATCCTAAAATCCCGTATCAATTATACATATGTCAGCCGATGTTAATCCCAAAGAGTTCAATAATTTCTTTTTGAAAGGCTGTTGCCGTTGTGTAAATCTGCTTACGTTTCCCTTCAACAGAAACCATCCGTAGGGATTTCATCTCATCTATCACTTCCTGCATATTATGGCTCTTGAACCATCCGGCCTTATCCATGATGTTTTTAATCTGAGAAGAAAATATCAGGGCGATATACTGGATAAACATCCGTCCATCCATTGCTGCTGAGGAATGGATTCGCAGCCTTTTCATATCAAGGTCATTTTTCAGGTCATCGAAATGCTTTTCTATTGTATCCTTCATCCGATATAGTTCAAGTGCCTCCACTGGGTCTTTGACATCATTTGTAGCAAGCACAAGCCAGCCGACACTGTTCTTCCTGCAGGCATCTATCACTTCCTGATTGTATTCAACCTTCCTGCCCCGCTTAGGAGTCTCTTTGACAGTAAAAAATCTTTCATAATCTTTCTGATGTTCTTTTACCGTACTCCCTGAGCAGAGCTCCTCATATTCCATCAGGATACGGTGGCTGAACTTTTTCTCATCCAGTGCGGCTCTGATACTGTCAAAATAAACATGAAGGTAGCAACGATGTCCTTTCCACTTTATGAGTTCTGTGTCCGCATAAAGTTCTTCCCCGAGAACATTGCAGTAATGGCGGTAAGAGATCATTTCATCGTTCCGATGGCGTTCTACCGCATCCAGAGAAAGGGATGTCGTAAACGGAACACCAACCAGAAACCGCATATGYCTTCTGTACATGGCATCCACGTTATCCTCGCTGTAAAACCCTTTATCCATGACCATATGCAGCCGTTTCGCGTCAACGAGGTCAAGCCTTTTAAGGCTTTCATCCATCGTGCTGACATCATGAATGCTCCCAGGCATAGCCCTAAAAAATAAAGGAAGACGGCTTGTATGGCCGCTGACCATCAGGAGATTGACCTGCGGGAGCTTTTCCTTGTCCCTGTTGTACCCATATGATACAAATTCGTTCAACTCACTATAGGATGAAACGCTTGTGATGTCCATACAGTAATATCTGTCACAGCTGTTATGTTCCATCCATGCTGAAAAGAAGCCCTGGACGAGTTCCGGCGTGATTCGTATCAGCAATTCACTGATCCGCTGGTCGGCAAGCACCGCCCCATAAGGCGTGACTGCCTGTTGAGACCATTTTTCGGCTCTGGACAGCGCCTGCCCTTCGCTGACAAGGTAATAGGCGCATGTCAGGATGGCATCCCAGTCATTGGGAAAAGATTTTTTCAATATATGTCCGAGCCCGATATCTGNGTTCAACTCACTATAGGATGAAACGCTTGTGATGTCCATACAGTAATATCTGTCACAGCTGTTATGTTCCATCCATGCTGAAAAGAAGCCCTGGACGAGTTCCGGCGTGATTCGTATCAGCAATTCACTGATCCGCTGGTCGGCAAGCACCGCCCCATAAGGCGTGACTGCCTGTTGAGACCATTTTTCGGCTCTGGACAGCGCCTGCCCTTCGCTGACAAGGTAATAGGCGCATGTCAGGATGGCATCCCAGTCATTGGGAAAAGATTTTTTCAATATATGTCCGAGCCCGATATCTGCACATACCTTATCCAAAAGGGAGGAGACGCCACAACTGTAAGTGAAGCATTTGGGCGGCTCTTTTTCTGATTTGGGCATAATATTTTTCTGATTGCCGCCACGCATGCCATTTGGCTGCACTGATCCAGTATCCGGATCAAGATGTCCAATACACTTACGTTTTGATTTCGGTTTTTTTGACTTTTTATCCCAGTATGAGACGTTTTCATAAACGTATGTGGTGCCATTTTTGTGTTTTAGATAGACCAGAGATGCCATGTTGATTCCCTCCAACATATGTATAATTTTCTGCTTTTATTATACCATTTATACATATGTTTGTAAAGGCACTGATCCAGTATCCGGATCAAGATGTCCAATACACTTACGTTTTGATTTCGGTTTTTTTGACTTTTTATCCCAGTATGAGACGTTTTCATAAACGTATGTGGTGCCATTTTTGTGTTTTAGATAGACCAGAGATGCCATGTTGATTCCCTCCAACATATGTATAATTTTCTGCTTTTATTATACCATTTATACATATGTTTGTAAAGGCAAAACACGGGTTAAACACCGATTTTATAAGGAATCTGGGGAATAAGCTTAAAACCTATGTATAACAATTTCGGGAGATTAGGTTACAATGATCGCAACGGTGACAATGCCGGTGATGGCGGCTGCAAAAGCAAAGAAAATCGCTATAAAAGGGAAAAAGACTGTTGCTGTAGGAAGTACGATTGAGCTAGACAGTGTGATCACGCCAAAGAAAGCAAAGATAAAGGATCGCAATATTATCTGGACCAGCAGCAAGCCGTCTGTAGCAAAGGTTTTGGAAAAGAGAGATGACGATACAAAAATAAAGGGAATGAAAGCCGGAACAGCAACAATTACTGTACGGATCAAGGGTACATCTATTAAAAAGAAATGGAAGATTACTGTAAAAAAAGCGGCGAAGACCAGTACGGCTGCAGCAGTGACAAAGATCAATACCTATAAAGCTGAAGCCAAAAATTTAAAATCTCAGATTAACAAAACTAATCCTGCAGAAACAAGTCAGAAGAAAAAAAGCCAATATCGTAATTTGAAAAAAAAGATCGAGACGATTGAAAAGAAACTGGATGGGCTGGAAAATACATGGGAAGATAGATATGAGGCTGGAAAGATTACTCGTTCCCAGTATCGTAGTTTGGAAAAAAAGATTGAGGCGGTAGAGGATTATCTGGACGATCTGGAAGATTATTTGGATGAAATATTTGGTTATGAAGTTGATTAAAAATGGATATTTTAACTCTGAAGGAGGAGTAGATGCATGAAACTTAAAATGGCAAAATTTATGAGTGTTGTTACAATTGCCCTGCTGCTGGCGGGCTGCGGGGCAAAATCAGAGGAAACGCCGATACCAGATGATTCAGAAGTTCAGTCAGAGGAAGCTGTTTCGGAAAAAGCAGAGTCTGCGTCTTCTGGCGATGCCTCTGTATCTGAAGCGGAACCATCCGTGGATGAAAGTCTGATATCAGAAAATGAGGCAAAGAGTATCGCCCTAAAAGATGCAGGCATTACAGAAGATCAGACATCCGGCATACGGGTTAAGTTTGAGAGAGATGATGGAGTTCAGCAGTATGAAGTTGAATTTTATGCCGGCGATAAAGAATATGATTATGAGATTGATGCTGTGACAGGTAATATTCTCAACAAGGATATGGATATCGAAGATGATTTTCAAAAGTCAGGAACTTCCGATGCTTCAATATCTGAGGACGAGGCCAGAAAAATTGCATTAAATGAGGTCTCTGGGGCCGGGGAGAATGATATCAGGATTCATCAGGATAAGGACGATGGGCGGACCATATATGAAGGGACGATTGTCTATAAAGAAAGAAAATATGAGTTTGAAATCGATGCAAACAGCGGTAAGATCCTAGAGTGGGAAGAAGAATCTTTAAAATGAGTTTTGCTTCGTAAAAAGTAGCTTCCATGTTATACTGAATCTAACAGATTCAGTATAACATTTTTGCTTTATAGGAAATTCCGACCTTTTGAGACCTGACGGATTATCCATATATTTTTTGCGTAGTTTCTCTGTGTTTGGATTCAGATGTACCGTCTCTTTTGAAAGGAGTATACCATCGGAATGGGATTTGGGAAAGTCAAGCGGACGAATTTCTTCCGCGAGAACAGGACATGGCTTTTCCTCCTGATAATTCTATTCGTGTTCATTGCAATGTTCCTGAATTAATTGTATAATATTTAACAGCTAGTGAAAAACAGAAAAATTAAGATATAACCACATCAGCCAGGCGGATTCGGCCGGAGTTTATTGAGTATATGGATGTCAAGTGTGAAGAAGCATCGGTTATCTGTTATCGTGAGTTTAGTTTTATATAGACTGTTTGTATATAGAAGCTAATATTTATTGAAATGAAATATGGAGGTGCTGGTAAAGATGGGAGAGCTTTATGGGGCGGACCATGGGGCGAAGTGCGTCTGGAGGACTGATCACCAGAAATGGTACGAAAGGGGGAAATCTATGGGATATCAGGACGAATGGCTGCTTTTAGAGGCAGAAGATGATATTGACGAGGTAGAACACAGACAACCGACAGAAGAATTTTTGTTTTATCATGCAGTGACTAATGGAGATGTAGAGGAAGTCAGAAAAAACTGCGAGCAGGAGAGATTTTTAGACAGCGATGGAGTCGGCATTTTGTCTCGGGATCCGGTGACGAACTTAAAATATCATTTTGTTATTACTACGGCGATGATTACCCGTATGTGCAAGCAAAAAGGGATGGAGCTGGAACAGGCTTTTCGGATGAGCGACTTTTATATTCAAAGTCTGGATGATATCCATACTTTGCAGGAAATACGAAGTCTGCATGATGAGATGGTTTTGGATTTTGCGGAGAAGATGCGTAAGATCTGCCGGAGTGATACGAACTCCAGACATATCAATGTCTGTAAGGAGTATATCTATTCGCATATAAAAGAACGGATTACGGTTGAGGATCTTGCGGATGAGCTTGGGGTGTCCGCAAGTTATCTTTCCAGACTGTTCAAGAAAGAAACGGGGGATTCTGTCAGCGGTTATATACGCAGGCAAAAGATTGATATGGCAAAGAATCTCCTGCAGTATAGTGATTATTCCATGATAGATATCTCGAATCGTCTGTCTTTTTCTTCACAGAGTCATTTTATACAGCAGTTTCGGGAAATCGTCGGTATGACGCCGAAGAAATACCGTGATCTGAATCAGATGATTCACTGGGGTATTGAAACGGATGAAGGCGCGGCATTATGAGGAGGCCGCGCCTTGAAATTTTAAATATTATTTTTTTCTATAAGATCAGATGTACTTCGTTCTTATCCTTAAGAATCAAGTCAGGTATATAATTTCCGGAGAGCTCTGTACCGTTTACAGTAAGCCTTTCACAACCGGATTCCTTACCGGACGGGTTGTCTATTACTATATGCAGATGCTTTTTACGAAAATCCTTCTCAATTTCCAGATGTGTCCAATGCTTAGGAATGGCCGGAGAGATCTTTATACCGTCTAAATTAGGCCGGAGTCCTAAAATCCCTTCTACACATCCCACCATGACAGTGGAGGCGGTTCCGGTGAGCCAGTGTACATGGGAGCGGCCCGGATGCAGGCTTGCGCGTCCTTCTGTGAATTGCCCGTAGCAGTAGGGTTCCAGACGGCGGATTTCAGCCTTATCATTCTGCGCTGCCGGGGCGTTTTCCAAAAAGTAGGTAAAAGCGCGTTCTCCGTGTCCAAGAAGAGCTTCGGCGAGGATGAGCCATCCCTGAGATTGTGAAAAGATTCCGGCATTTTCCTTTGTTCCCTGATTGTAGATGACAGCAAGAGCTCCATCAAAAGCGTGGGCATGATAAGGCGGATCCATCAGGAGAGCGCCGTATTCAGTGTTTAGTTGTCTGAATACATTATTAAGCGCCGCCTCAGCCTGCGAAAGCTCTGCCAGTCCGCTGATGACAGCCCAGCTCTGTGGATTCAGCCACAGATTTGCCTCCGGATTCTCAGCTGCGCCGATTCGTTCGCCCTTTTCTGTAAATCCCCGGATAAAGCGGTCTTTATCCCAGCATAGTTTTTGAATCAGTTCACCCACCTCTTTTTGCTTCATATCCAGAGATTTTGCGTAATCAGTGTCTTTCATGTACCCGGCAAATTCTTCTAATATTGTTAATGCATAGTAAAACTGCATCGCTACGAAGGAGGATTCTCCGTTTGCGCCTAAGCGCAGACAGTCATTCCAGTCAGCATAGAGTCCTGCAGGCATGCCGTGGGGGCCGAGGTGTGCAAGAGAGAAAGAGACGGCACGTTTCAGATGTTCATAAACACTGCCGGCATCCTGATCCGCAAACGGAATCATTTCTTCCAGAAATGTTTTATCACCGGTCTCAGCGATGTATTTGTACACAGTAGGAAACAGCCATAACGCATCATCGGCGCGGTATGCAGGATGCCCGGTTTCCTGCCGGTAAGAGATTTCATCCGGCGTATCTTCATGACCCGGATTGTGGGTGAATTTAACAAGGGGAAGACCGCCGCCGTTGCTTACCTGTGCGGAGAGCATAAAACGGATTTTTTCTTTGGCCATCTCAGGAGCAAGATGGATGATTCCCTGAATATCCTGTACTGTGTCCCGGTAGCCGTATCCGTTGCGCAGCCCACAGTAGATAAAAGAGGCGGCCCTCGACCAGATAAAAGTCATAAAGCAATTATAAGCGTTCCAGATATTGATCATGGTGTTAAATTCTGGACTGGGGGTAGTTACCTTGAGATGATCAAGTTTCTCATACCAGTATACTTTCAAAGCTTCTAATTCTTTTTTTATTGTTTCAGATGGTTGTTTATAGGCAGCTATGATGGAGGAGGCTTCATCTGAATTATGGGCTCCAAGCAGAAAGACTACGGTTTTTGTCTCCGAGGGTTTCAGATTGACTGTACAGGAGAGTGCTCCGCAGGAATTTTCATTGTAACTGACGACGTCTCCAAGACTGCCGGATGTGACGCCCTGAGGATTGCAATATCCATGATATTTTCCAAGGAAATACTCTTTATCTCCGCAGTAGGAAGATACGTCGGCGCCCGCAAGGCCGAAAAAGCGTTCCGTTACCTGCTTGTCGTCTACTTGCTCATCCTTGGAAAGAGCGTCAAGGTTGCCGTGTATCTGCTGTATGATTCGGTTCTTTTCAAACAATGTTCTGTCAATGAACAGTGAGTATTGTAGATTTACCTGATCCTGTTCGTAATTGCTGTGGTTTGTAAATTCAGCGTAACCGGTTAAGGTAAGGCTTCTTTGGCGCTCTGAACAGTTAGTTACTGAAAGGGCCCATACTTCATAGGTTTTTCCGAGAGGAACATAGTAGGAAACTTTTGAATTAATCTCATCATAATCAGCTTTCATACATGTATATCCCATGCCGTGACGGCATTCACATTTATAACTGCCGGTTTCTTTTCCTACCGGCTGCCAGGAAGCGGACCAGTAATCCTTCGATTCATTATCCCGTATGTAAAGATAGCGTCCGGGCTGGTCAAAGCTGTTGAAGATATAACGCAGAATCCGTCCGTTTGCTCCGGATTTTGCAAAGCTGTAGCCGCCGGCATTGTTAGAGATGATCGCCCCGTATTCGGGGGAGCCCAGATAATTGACCCAGGGCGCGGGTGTATCGGGGCGGGTGATTACGTATTCTCGGTTTATGTCGTCAAAATATCCATAATTCATATTTTTCTCTATCCTTTCTCTGTCTTATATTAAAGTCACACTAAGGTTACGGTAATCCGGTGCTCCCTGCCTGAAAGCGCAGTGATCGTCTTTTGAGGGATGCGTATAAAGGTATTCTCGTTTGCTGTAAAGCTGTCCTTATCGCAGACGACGAGGCTTATGCGGTAGGAGCCGAAATCTTTACCGAATTCATTCTTATAAACGACCGTAAGTAGTTTGCCGGCAAAAGGAACACGGATGGACGCGCAGCCCTCCCCGTCAAATTGCTCTGCCAAAAGCTTTGGAGACAGGAACAGATCTCCAGCTTCACCCCGGATACCGAAGACTTCTGTGATCATAGTCATCATGAACCAGCTTGCCGCCCCGGTCAGGTACGCATACATTCCCCGGCCGTCAGAGCGGAAATATTCCGGAATACCCGGATATATATGGCTGGTATCGAAGTCAAGAGCCGTGTCGGCAAGAGTTTTGAGGGCTTTGTAGCCTTCTCTGGCAAATCCCCGACGATAGAGGGCATTGGCATACATGACTGTCATATGGGAGAAGACAGCGCCGTTTTCCTTTTCGCCATAAGCAAAGCCGAACATGCGTCCCATGTCGAATTTTAGCTCTTGGAAATCTGTGTTCAGGCGATAGCCGCCGATTTCACTTTTATAGAGGTAATGGTCTGCACTTTTTATTATTTTTTGAATCTGCAGATTGCTTGCCGTTCCGCTCATGATAGAAAAAACCTGGCCGGTCAGCATCATGCGGACATGGCCGTTACAGATTCCCTCCACAGCCCGTCCGTGGTTGTCATAGTAGCTGTTAAACCATCCTTCTTCACTGTCAATATCGATCCATTCCTGTGTCCTTAGATGTTCTATAAGCCAATACGCTTTCTGGGCCAGATTTTCTGCGAGAACCCGGAGAGAATAGGATACATGCCTGCCTGTCACAGTATGGCGGCAGCGGTCTGTATAATCAGACAAAAGCTGCTTCTTCTTGCCAATGTCAGAAAAAGTATCCGGATTATGATCCAGAAGAATGGAGACTTCTTCTAAAAGACTGGTAGTATGTGTCGGGGAACGCTCATCCAAGAGATAGATCAGTTCAGCAAGGGACAGCAGGTTTCCGGCGTAGGCACAGGTAAAGGCTACGCTTTCTCCGCGTTCGGATGCCATATCCAGCGCATCATTCCAGTCAGCGCCTCGAAGTCTGCAGATATTGTGTTCCCCTACATCATAAAAAGCGGTAAGCTGTTGGATGATCAGGTGCTCTAAGATGCTTCCGGTATAGACCTTGTTTTCAGCGGTGCGCTGTCTGCTGCCGTATTCTTTTGTCCACCGGGTATCTGCGGCGGTTCCGCGCATAGCCTGAGGATCCTTAAAGTAGGAAACATTTTTTTGCAGAATCTCAATATCTCCGGTCTGATCAATATAAAGTTTTGTAGTCATCAGAGGCCAGAGCGCATGATCCATCCAGACGCGCGCAATTCCGTTGCGGTCCGCTATAAAATTGCCGTCACCGTCTCCGATAATGGTGGCATTTGTCCCGTCAATACGCACCCCTTCATAATTGAGGGCGATCATGTGTCCGACCCGGTCCGGTTCCATAAGAAGCAGAGACAGGCAGTCCTGCCATAAGTCTCTCCAGCCCCTGCCTCCCCGCCCGTAGTCATGGTAGGGGAGAAAAGAGCAGCCGAACATCCGGCGGAGGAAGGGCTGAAAACAGACCCACTTCATCAGGCGGTCAAAATCTGCCTCCTTTGTGTGGAAATCTGCCACTATCTGGTTTTGCCAGTAGGACTTTGTAGAAGAGAAGGCCTTTTGTATTTTGGCGGAGGTATTATATTTTTCAAATACGGTTTCAACGGCCTCTTTCTTGTCTTCTATACCAAGAAGGAGGATAAAATCAACCGTTTCGCCGGGTGCCAGAGTAATCTTTTCAAACCGGAAAGCGCCCATGGCTTCCCGGCCTTCTGCGCTGCAGAAAGCTTTATGACCGGGATAGGCTTCATAGACAGCGCGGGGATGTAAAAAGGTTCCGCCTTCTCCGATAAAATCTTCTACGGTTGGATAAAAGCATTCTGGTAAACGACTGTCTCCCGTACACCCTAAGACGTAGTAGATCCGGCTGTTAGGGCGGTGCCCCTTTTCGTCAAATGACATTGTAGGGCAGACGTAGATTCCTTTCTCATCCGTATGAATGCGGTGCAGCATGGAAGTGACGTTTCTGTGGTCGCGGATGTTATCCGCGCTGCGGCCATAGATAGGAACAGCGGCGCAGGCAGAAAACCGCTGCGCAGTTTTCGATTGATTTTTTACGGTTATATACATGATTTCTACATTATCATGTTCCGGGATAAAGGAGGTAACCGCAGACGCCAGTGGGTAAACCGCAGGGGTGCGTTTCAAAGTCTGCCACATGAATCCTGCCGTCAGTTCACTGTCATCCTGAGCGGCGGAAAATTTCCCGGCTTCTTGTTCGGCGGAGACTCCAGAGACAGAATATACGCCCGCGCCTTCTGCCGCGAGCCAGAAGTTTCTTGTCGAGCGGTTATTATGGAGATTTTCAGAGCTGACGGGTTCTAAGAGAAAAGATTCCTGATCAAGCTTGGCATCACCGCCGAGATTTGGCGTGACGGCGCTCTTTAATCCGGTTTCCGCAGCAAGGGGGAAGTACAGATAATTTGTGTTTTCTGGTTTATGGATAAGAAAGCTTCCGTGTTCATCAATAAATTCTAAATGTTTCAATCTTTATGCTCCTTTCTGCTAATTTGACGTATGACAGAATCATATAGAAAAATCCATATTGAGAATATAAAAAATATGAAAAAAATATCAGAATCATGACCTAAAATAAACGTCTTAATACTTGTAGGATCTGAGGAAGGCGGCAGAAAAAAATGTGTCATGAATTTGATATTTTTGTAAAAAGGATTGTATAACCACGAAATAATATACGGTATAATCTGTCACACAGAAAGTGAAACGGCCATTTCGCAAAAATAAAAAGGAGGAATTTTAAAATGAAAAAGAGAGTAGTTAGTATCTTATTAATTGCGGCTATAGCGGCAGGCGCTTTGTCAGGCTGTGGCAAGTCATCTGCTTCTGGTTCGGGTAATGGAGGCGAGGAAGGCAAGGTTATTAACATCTATAGCTGGAACGACGAGTTCCGCGAGCGTGTAGAGGCAGTATATCCGGAAGTTAAGGAAACGTCTTCCGACGGTACAGTGACTACTTTAAACGACGGCACGGAGATCCACTGGATCATTAATCCGAATCAGGACGGCGTATACCAGCAGAAACTTGACGAGGCGCTGATGAAGCAGGCAGACGCGGCGGCAGACGACAAGGTAGACATCTTCCTGTCAGAGACAGACTATGTAAACAAATATACGGACAAGGATGCAGAAGCGGCCATGCCTCTTGCAGATCTTGGGATTGACCCGGAGAAAGACCTGGCGGACCAGTATGATTTTACAAAGGTAACGGCATCGGATGTGGACGGCGTACAAAGAGGTTCTACCTGGCAGTGCTGTCCGGGACTTTTAGTATACCGCCGGGATATCGCAAAAGAAGTGTTCGGAACGGACGATCCAGAAGAGATCGGAAAGAAAGTGGCAGATTGGGATACCGTGAAAGCAACGGCGGCAGAGCTTAAGGCTAAGGGATATTATACTTTCTCATCTTATGCGGACACCTTCCGCCTCTATGGAAACAGCATCAGCGAATCATGGGTAAGCCCGGGCGAGACGACCATCAAGGTTGATCAAAAGATCATGGACTGGGTAAGCGACTCTAAGGAATGGCTGGACGCGGAATATCTGGATAAGAATGTAAAGGGACAGTGGAATGATGACTGGAACAAAGCAATGGGTTCAACATCCAAGGTATTCGCGTTCCTCTTCCCAGCATGGGGCATCGACTTTACACTGAAACCGAACTGGGACGGCGAAGACGGTGTATGGGGCGTTACCAATCCTCCGCAGGAATACAACTGGGGCGGTTCTTATGTCCACGCATGCACGGGTACGGACAATATAGAGCATGTAAAGGATATTATCCTCTCGGTAACGGTAAATAAGGATAACCTGTTAAAGATTTCCAAAGAGTATTCAGACTTCACAAATACAAAGAGCGGTATGCAGAAAGCGGCATCAGACGATTCCTTCGCATCAGACTTCCTTGGCGGACAGAATGCGTTTACTTATTTTGCACCGGTTGCGGAGAACATAAAGATCGCGCCACTTTCTGCTTATGATCAGGGCTGTGTGGAATTGATCCAGAATACGTTCAGCGATTACTTCCAGGGCAAGGTTGACTTTGAAAAGGCAAAGACGAATTTTGAGACGGCGATCAAGGAGCGTTATCCAGATATCACGGAGATCCAGTGGCCGGAGACGAAGTAGGGAGAACCTGCCTGCGGGGTCGATAAAAAGCCCCGCAGGATATGAGAAAGAAAGGAATGACAGTTTATGAAGCAAAAAAAGAAAAAAGTTGATTATTCAAAATGGGGATATCTTTTTATCCTTCCGTTTTTTATCAGTTTCTTTATCTTTTCTTTTATCCCTCTGATCGATACGATCCGGTACAGCTTTTTTGAATACTATCGTTCGGGGATCAAAGAAGTCGGACCTAACTTTGTGGGAATGGCAAACTATGTAAGCCTTTTAGGGTCGGATATGTTAAAATACGCGGCAAACACCATGATCTTATGGGTGATCGGATTTATCCCGCAGATCGTCATCGCGCTGGTGCTTGCGGAGTGGTTTGTGGACGCGCGGTTAAAGATCCATGGGACACAGTTTTTTAAGGTAGTCATCTATCTGCCGAACCTGATCATGGCATCCGCGTTTGCGATGTTATTTTTCACCATGTTTTCCACCAACGGGCCGGTCAACGGGATCCTCATGTCTATCGGCCTGATCAGCAAGCCCGTTGATTTCCTTGGCTCTGTTATGGGGACCCGGTCGCTGGTCGGATTTATGAACTTTCTGATGTGGTTCGGAAATTCAACGATCATGCTGATGGCGGCGATCATGGGTATCAGCCCGGACATCTTCGAAGCGTCTGAACTGGACGGCTGCAACAGTTTCCAGAGATTTTTCTTTATCACGCTTCCGCAGATTAGGCCGATCCTTGCTTACACTCTGATCACGGCGATCATCGGCGGCCTTCAGATGTTCGATGTTCCGCAGATCCTGACAAACGGACAGGGAACGCCGGACAGAACGTCCATGACGCTGATCATGTTCCTGAACAGCCACTTAAAGAGCCGGAACTATGGTATGGCCGGAGCGCTGTCTGTCTATCTGTTCATCGTCAGCGGTATCCTTTGCTTCTTTGTATACCGGATGACGAACAATGACGATCCGGACGGCTCGAAGGCAGCGGCTAAGAAAGCGAAAAAGCTGGCGAAAAAACAAGGAAGGAGATAGGAAGATGAAATCGAAACAGCCAAATCATTTACGGAGTATAGTTGCACATACTGTATTGATTATTCTGTCATTTATGTGCCTGTTTTTCTTCTATATTCTGATTGTCAACGCAACCCGGTCACATGCAGACCTCCAGAAAGGATTTTCCGCGCTGCCGGGAACCTATCTGCTCGAGAACCTGAAAAATGTCGCTAACGACGGAACCTTTCCGATGTTCAGGGGTATCCTTAACAGTCTGATCGTATCCGGCTGTTCCGCGGCGATCTGTACATACTTTTCCGCGCTGACGGCATATGGCCTTTATGCATATGACTTTAAATTAAAAAAGATAGCCTTTACATTTATCATGGCGATCCTTGTTATGCCGACACAGGTAACGGCGATGGGATTCTTACGGTTAATCACTAATATGGGAATGTATGATTCCCTGCTTCCGCTGATCATCCCGTCCATCGCGTCTCCGGCGGTATTCTACTTCATGTACAGCTACCTGCAGTCCTCGCTTCCGCTGTCCCTTGTGGAGGCGGCAAGGATCGACGGCTGCGGAGAGTTTATGATATTTAACCGGATCGTGCTGCCGATCATGAAGCCGGCGGTGGCGGTGCAGGCGATCTTCTCATTCGTCGGTTCATGGAACAATTACTTCGTTCCTGCTCTGGTCATCCAGTCCAAGGATAAGATGACTGTGCCGATCCTGATCGCGACTCTTCGTGGAGCCGATTATATGAATTTTGATATGGGCAAGATCTATACGATGATTCTCGTGGCGATCGTGCCGATCATCATCGTATATCTGCTGTTGTCTAAATTCATCATCGCGGGAGTAACCCTTGGCGGAGTGAAGGAATAAAAAAGATAAAAAGGCTGTTTCGCGGCAGCCTTTTTATTATATGTAAATTTTGTTTCTTGTATGTTATAGTACACTGGCCTTTAAGGAAACAAAGTTTTTATTAATGAAGGAGGAAGAAGAAAATTATGAAAAATCATGCACACAGCGGTACATTGACAAAACAGCCTTCCATGCTGGAAGAAAAGCACCGTGATTTTGCAAGGAGGGCTGCGGCAGAAGGAATGGTACTGCTTAAAAATGAAGGACTGCTTCCGCTGTCAGACTCTGTATCAATTGCGCTGCTTGGCGGCGGGGCGGCAGAGACAGTAAAGGGCGGAACCGGTTCCGGAGACGTGAATAACCGTAAGAGCGTATCTATCTATGAAGGACTTAAGGTAGCAGGCGCAGCGATCACGAGCGAAAACTGGCTTATGGATTACCGAAAGCGTTATGCTGCGGCCAGAAATATCTGGAAAGAAAAGATATTGGCGGATGCCAAAGAAGTGGAGAACCCCTTTGACGCATATGCGGCAAACTCTTTTTCTATGCCGGAAGGACAAAAAATTTCGTCAGAAGATATAAAAGGGGCGCAGACAGCGGTCTATGTGATCAGCCGGATTTCGGGCGAGGGGAAGGACCGCAGACTGGAAGAAGGAGACTATTATCTAAGCAAAAAAGAAAGGGAAGACATTCTGTTTTTAAACCAAAGCAAGATTCCCACTGTATTAATACTGAATACAGGCGCGCCCGTGGAGCTTAAAGATATTCTGGAAGAGGCGGGTCAGATCAAGGCAATCTTGTATATTTCGCTTCCCGGACAGGAGGGCGGCACAGCTGTTGCGGATGTATTGTATGGCCGCGCTTTTCCGGGCGGGCGGCTGACAGCCACATGGGCGGGACAATATGAAGACTATCCGTCTGCTAAAAGCTTTGGTTATCTGAGCGGTGATCTGGAAAAAGAAGAGTACAGGGAAGGAATTTATGTAGGATACCGGTATTTTGACAGTTTTGAAAAGAAACCGCTGTTTCCTTTTGGATATGGCCTTTCTTATACAACTTTTTCTATAGAACCTTTAGAAGTTAAAAATACAGAAGATGGCGTGGAAGTGACGGCTGCAGTAAAAAATACCGGAAAATCTTACGCCGGCAGAGAGGTGGTACAGATTTATGTAACATTGCCTCAGAATGGCGGAGCAAAAGAGTATCAGCGTCTCGCAGGCTTTAAAAAAACAAAAGTGCTGCTGCCGGGAGAGGAGGAAAGACTTGCAGTTACTATTGATCAGAAATCCTTTGCCAGTTACTCAGAGCAGCAGTGCGGATGGGTAATTGAAGCAGGAGTCTATGGCGTGTGGGTAAAAAGCAATGCAGATGAAGGAAAGCTGACGTCGGTTCTCACAATCAAGGAACAGACAGTGATACAGAAGACAGAAAGTATATGCCAAAAAAAGATGGATTTTACGGAGATTGGATTGTCTGCTTCCGCGAAAAAAAGGGAAAAAGAGTGGTTAAAGGTGGCAGAAGAAAAAAATATTCTGAATCTGTCGATAGTACCGCGGGCAGAAGAGAGAACAGAGTATCAGGCTCCTTATGCGAAAGAACAAACAGTGGAAGAGCTGATTCCTCTTTTATACGGGAATATAACAAAAGGGACAAGTACGCTTGGCTCTGCTGGAATCCGGGTGCCTGGGTCTGCCGGCGAGACAACAGAGGCATTAGAGGACACGTATGGTATCCGTTCACTGATTATGGCTGACGGACCGGCAGGATTAAGGCTCAGGCAGAGCTATGAAGTGGATCGCGGGACGGATATGGTATATGGAACAGGAGTGCTGGGATCGCTTGAAAATGGTTTTTTAGAGGCACAAGTGCATCATGAAAATGCAGATATATATTACCAATACTGTACGGCATTTCCGGTGGGAACAGCATTGGCCCAGACATGGGATATAGATCTGATGAAACAATTCGGCGAAGCTGTCGCAGCGGAGATGGAAGAATTTCATGTAGATCTGTGGCTGGCGCCAGGTATGAATATTCAAAGAAATCCGCTGTGCGGACGTAATTTTGAGTATTACTCGGAAGATCCCTTCCTGACAGGCATGATGGCGGCTGCGGTGACAGACGGCGTGCAGAATAATGGAAGATGTGGCGTTACTCTGAAGCATTTTGTCTGCAATAATCAGGAAGATAACCGGATGGCTGTAGATTCATGTATAACAGAACGCGCGCTCAGGGAGATTTATCTGAAAGGCTTTGAGATGGCAGTAAAAATAGGCAGTCCGGCAGCCATCATGTCCTCTTATAACAAGATTAACGGCGTCCACGCAGCGAACAGCCGGGATCTTTGTACAACAGTTGCCCGTGAAGAATGGGGATTTGAAGGAATTATAATATCTGATTGGAATACAACCGTACCTGAAGACGGAAGCATACCGTGGGAATGTGCTGCGGCGGGAAATGATATTATCATGCCGGGAAATCAGAAGGATGAAGAAAATATCCGCGGAGCGTACAAAAAAGGAGAATTATCTGAAGAGGAGATAAGAAGATGTGCCGGAAGAATACTTCGGGTGATTAGGATGCTTTCTAATGGAAAAGAATAGTAAAAGTTCTCCGTCAGCCTGCGAGAACTGACCGATCATCCGTTTTCCGTAACAGATAACTGTCAGAAATGTATCTGCTGCGGCTCTTGTATCAGCAAATGTCCGTTCGGAGCAATCTCTGACAGTTCACGTATGATAGAGGTCATTGATTACCTGAAGGGCGACAGACCGGTATACGCGCTGGTAGCCCCGGCCGCGGAAGGACAGTTCGGCAATGATATTACGATGGAGTCTATTCGGAAAGGTGCAAAAAAGATGGGCTTTAAGGATATGGTAGACGTAGCCATCGGCGTAGATTTCGTTTCTGATTCCGAATCGAAGGAATGGGCAGAAGCGCATGAACAGGGCAAGAAAATGACAACTTCCTGTTGTCCTGCGTTTGTTCATCTCATCCGCCGTCATTTCCCGAAGCTTGCAGATCATATCTCTACTACGGTATCTCCGATGGCGACGGTCAGACTTGTAAAAGCAATGCATCTGGGAGCTGTATGTATCTTTATCGGACCATGTATCGCGAAAAAGAGCGAGGCAGGGCAGGTTCAAGACCATGAAGGGGAAAATGCAGATCTGGTTCTTACTTTTGAGGAATTTCATGCAATGCTCCGCGCGAAAGATATTAAGCTTGAGCCGGTAACGATGGGCGAGCAGCAGAACGGCAGTATCCATGGGAAGAACTATTCTAATTCCGGCGGCGTGACAAGAGCTGTGAAATAGGCGTATATTGAGCATGGCGGAGCGGTTTGAGGCGACGATCTGCCAGAACGGGCGCGAGGGGCTTAAGCTGGATCTGGAGGAGGAGTACGCTCTGATCCAGACAGATGTTTTACAGAGACCGGAAAGTGGAATTGGCGAATAAGGAATTAAATAAATTTAGAAAAAGAGTTTATAAATTATTTATAATTGATTTAAATACATTTTAACAGTAGGATTTATAATAAAGATGTAAAATGGCGAAATATAGAATAACAGGAGGGAAGATGACAATGAAAAAGAAATTAACGGCAGGTTTATTAGTATTTGCATTGATGATAACATCAGTTATGCCGGTAATGGCGGCGCCAAAAGCCAAAAAAATCGCTATTAAAGGGAAAAAAACGGTTGCCGTAGGAAGTACGATTGAACTGGACAGTGTTATCACACCGAAAAAAGCAAAGGTAAAAGATTATAATATTATCTGGAAAAGCAGCAAGCCGTCTGTAGCAAGAGTGCTGGACAAGAGGGACGACGATACAAAAATAGAGGGAAGAAAAGCCGGAACAGCGATCATCACTGTGAGCATTAAAGGTACGTCGCTCAAAGCCAAATGTAAGGTTACCGTTAAAAAGGTGAATAATAAAACCGAGATCAGCAAAGCGAAAAAAACAATAGATTCGTATAAAACAGAAGCGAAAAAACTGAGAGCAGAGATTAAGAAGCTTAAACCGGGAAAAACATATTGGGAAAGAAGAAGTCAATATCGTAAGTATGAGAATAAGATCGACAAGATAGACGATAAGCTCGGCAGGCTGGAAGATAAGTGGGAAAACAGATATGAGGCGGGGAAGATCAGCTATTCTCAATATGAAAGCTTGGAAGCAAGGATTGAGAGTGTAGAAGATTATCTGGAAGAACTGGAAGATTATCTGGAAGAAAGATTTGATTATGACTTTGATTAGAAATGTTTATCCTGATTTTGAGAGGAGAGTAGGATAATGAAATTGACAGCGGTAAAATCCTAAAGTGGGAAGAAGAATCCTTGGATTGATTATATAGGGAAGTCTACACGTTTTCGAAAAAAGTATAATATCCTGACCAAAGCAAACGCGGCGCGCGGTAGAAATACCGGAGCCAGCGGTTGCTTTGGTCAGGATTTTTTTGCCGTTTTTTCCATAAAGAGACAGGAATTCTCTTTTTTTGTCTTTTTGGAACATTGTAAAAAATTGTGCGAAATGCTAAAAAATAATTATTAAAAGCGCAGAGAATTCACAAAAAAGCACAAAGGATGAAGAAAATTTACTGTGAGAGGAGGAGGAGTATGAAGCTTTGTTATAATTTGCAGACATGCATGACAAATCCATCTTTAGAAAAAGATTTGGAATTATGTGAAAAAGCAGGATTTGAAGCTGTGGAAATTAATTTTGCAAAGGCCAGAGAGTATCTGAAAGGACATTCTATGGAACAGTTGGAGTCACTGATTGCAAGCCATAATCTAAAAGTAGCAACATTAAACGCAATTTTTGAAATCAATTTTTGCAATGAAAAAGAATGGACCCGTGTGACAGATGAATTCCGATTTGCGTGTGAACTTGGACAGGCATGCATATAGGGTTTGAGCCAGTCGGGACAATGGCGGTTCCTAATTTGGAATGGGCCTTAAACATTGTACAGAAACTGAATCTTCCAGAGGTTGGATTGGTTATTGATGATTTTAATCTGTATCTTTGGGATTTGCTTTCTGATGTGGACTTAATCTGTACGATACCGCCGGAAAAAATATCGATTGTTCATTTAAATGATGCAGAAAAAATTCCTTTTGCAAGGCTTGATCAGACGCATCGGTGTATGCCTTCGGACGGTCGGATCGATATCGCAAGATATATGCAGAATGTGAAGGACAGCGGTTACGGCGGTTATGTATCTATAGAAGTTTTGAATCCCGGCATTTGGATGAGGGGACCGGAAGTTGTAATTCCTGAAGCATATGCAAAGGGAATGGCGGTGTTACAGTCTATTACGTAGAGAAAGAGAGGAAAGATTATGAGTAATTTAACAGTGGCTGATGAATCAAAAAAATACTATTACAAAATCGGCGGCGCGGAAAAGGCGGCATATGGATTTTGGGGCTTTGGAAGTGATCTGGTATTCCAGACCATCACAATCTATCTGACTTATTTTTACACGGATATTTTTGGGATTACAGCGGCTCAGGTAACAGCATTGTTTTTGGCAGCGCGTGTGTGGGATGCGATCAATGATCCGCTTATGGGAGCCCTTGTTGAAAAATGTCATTTTAAACAAGGGAAATATATTCCATGGTTTGTGGGTTTATGTATACCGTACGGGATATCCACAATTTTAGTATTTACAACTCCGGCCTCTATCGGAAAAGTGGCTTATGCATGGTTTACATATATCCTGTTCGGTATGCTGTTCACAGGAATTATAATTCCGGTAACGTCATTATCGTCATCCATGACACAGGATCCTTTGGAGCGTGCAAAGTTGAATTCGTTCCGTATGTTCTGTTCCGGTATCGGCGGCGTGGGATGTTCTATTCTTGTTCCTGTATTGTCCGAAAAGCTTGGTTCAACGCCGCAGAACGGATATCAGAGAGCGATGATTGTTCTTTCGGTTATCATGGTTATTTCCTTCCTGACAGCAGGAAAAGTATGTAAAGAACGTGTTCCGGAGTCTGCGCTTGATAAATCAGAACCATTCCGCTGGAGAGATCTTCCGGTTCAGATTACAAAGAATAAACCGCTGTTGATCTTATTTATTATGTTTTTGAGCGCATATACCTATAACATTCTTGTTTCATCTGTCGGAACTTATTTTGTTACTTACAATATTGAAGGGAAAATATCTATGGCGACGTGGTCGTTATTACAAACGCTTCCGTCTATTGTGCCAATGTTGTTTGTGCCGGCAATCGCGAAGCGGATCGGTAAAAAAATGGTAGTAATTGCAGGCTGTATAATTTCTACAATAGGTATGCTGATGTTTGCCGTTATGCCTGCAAATGCGATTATGGGGTTCTGTATCGGTAAATCTCTGGGCGCTTTCGGATATGGTATGACCCTTGCTACTATCTGGTCAACATTGCCCGATTGTGTGGAATACGGCGAGTATAAGACAGGAAGAAGATGCGGAGGACTTGTATTTTCTCTGGCATCCTTCTCAATCAAGATTTCTATGACGATTGCCGGAATTGTTCCGACGATTGTATTCTCATTCGTAGATTATGTTCCGAATGGCGTACAGAATGCTTCCTGTCTGATGGCGATTAAGATGATGAACTCTCTGATCCCGGCAATCGTATTGATTATTGGTATTCTTGCTTATACAAAATATGAATTGACAGAAAAACGGTTCGATGAAATCGTGGAAGAATTAGCAAAGCGCCGTTTGGGAAATTAAGAAGGATTTAGAAAAGAGGAGGAATTGTATGAAAGTTGTATGCGGTGTAAAAGTTGGTAATATGAAGGATTCAGACGAGGCAAAGCGCGGCAGGGTCGGAGTTGTGGATTTCTCGGTAAGAGAACTGGGACCGGAAGAGGTAAAGATTAAAGTGGCATATTGTTCAATCTGCGGTTCAGATCCGCATATTGTCGGAGGAGCTTTTGGGCTGGAACCCCCATTTGGACTGGGGCATGAGATGTCAGGTATTATAGTCAAGATGGGCGAGAAAGCCGGCGATACCGGATTGAAGGTAGGCGACAGAGTGTCGGGTAATTTCCTGAGGTATTGCGGCTCCTGCTATTACTGTACGACCGGATTGCAGGAATATTGTACTAACGCCGGAAATGAGCCTTGTATGGCGGAGTATGTTGTATGGCATAAGTCTCAGGTTGTGAAGCTCCCGGATAACTGCAGTCTGTTAAATGGGTGCCTTCTTGAGCCGTTATCTATAGGAACCAGAATTATGGACCGCTCAAGGATTAAAGTAGGCGACAGAGTATTGGTGTCGGGAGGAGGTCCTATCGGACTGATTACCTGCCAGTTATTTAAAAAGTATGGCGCGACTTCTTTAACATTAAGCGAACCAAATGAAGAAAGGTGCAAGATTGCAAAAGAGATAGGTGTAGATTATACAATAAATCCGATGACAGAGGATCTGTTCAAAAAGGGAATGGGGATTACAAATGGTTTGGGATATGATGTGATTGTCGAAGTGTCGGGAATTCCAAGCGCGGCAGAAGCCGTCCTTTTGCTGGCAGCGAAAGGGAGCATGGTGCTTTATGAAGCAATGTTCCCGAACGAGTATAAACTTCCGCTGAACCTGTATGAGTACATTTACAGCAGAGAAATCACGATTACAGGAACTTATTGCTCCCACTATAATTTCCAAAGGTCGGTACAGATGCTTCCGGAGATGGATTTCAGCGCGTTTTTAGGCGAAGGACAGATTTTTGATATTGATGATTGCGAAGCCGCGTTTGCCGCGCATCTGAGCGGAAAATACCCGAAGATCATTATTCGCTGCAATCAGCTTGATGAAGAATAAAAATACGATGATAGAAAGGAAGGTTGCTATGGGCAGTAACAAATTACAAACAGTAGCGGAACTGGAAAACAAATGTGTGGATATTCGCACGAACCTGCTAAATTTTATCTATAGGATCGGTATGGGGCATCTGGGAGGGGAGTTGTCCATCGTAGAAGCTACAGTGGCGCTTTATTATAAATATTTGAATTATGATGTGCTTGACCCAAAAAAAGAGGGGCGCGACCGTTTTATTCTCTCCAAAGGTCATTGTTCAGAGACGCTTTATACTATTTTTTCTGAGCAGGGAGCATACACGCAGGACTATATGGTAGAGCACTTTGAGTCTTTGGATACCTATAAATTCGGTATGCATTCTAACCGTAAGAAATGTCCGCAGATAGAAGTGTCCGCCGGATCTTTAGGGCACGGTCTTCCGATTGCGGTCGGCTATGCTATGGGAGCCAGATATAAGAAAGAAAATTACCGTGTGATTGTTATGATTGGCGACGGAGAATTTGATGAAGGAACAAACTGGGAAGCTTTGATGGCCGGCGCACACTATCAGCTGAACAATCTGGTATGTATTCTTGATAAGAACCAGCTTCAGATGACAGGAAATACAAAGCAGATCATGAATATTGACCCAGTTGCGGATAAGGTAAAAGCATTTGGATGGAATGTGATAGAAGTTGAGAACGGAAACGATATGCAGCAGGTATGCAGCGCTTTTGATCAGCTGCCGGAGAGGGATTATACAAAAAGAGCGAAACCTACCTTTATTATCTGCAATACGGTAAAAGGGAAAGGCGTCAGCTTTATGGAGAATAATCACAAATGGCATGGCGGCGGAATCGGTGAAGAGGATTTGAAACGCGCGCTTGCAGATGTCGCTAAGATGAGAAAGGAGTGCTAATATATGGCAGCAAAAACAACTTACGATTTTGATATGATGCTTTCCAGTGCAAAGGAGGCATATGGAGAAGAGTTATATAAAATGGCGCAGGAAGGTATTGATTTTGTCTTTACTTTTTCAGATAATGTCGCTCCTTCTACAAAGGCAGGACAACTGGTAAAAGATTTTCCGGACCGCTGTTTTAATATGGGAATTGCAGAACCAAATCAGGTGGGAGCCTCTGCAGGGCTGGCACTTGCCGGAAATGTTGTGTTCGCACAGGTTTTCGGACCTTTCCTTCCTCTTCGCGCGGCAGATCAGGTTCACACGGATATTGCGTACAACGATGTAAAAGTAAGATTGATCGGCACTCATTCAGGAGTTACGGCAGGGGGCGGCCCTACGCATAATGATATTGCAGATCTTGCTCTTTACCGTGCGATTCCGAACCTTACAGTGTGCGTGCCGGCAGACGCCAATCAGTGCGCAAAATTTATCCGGGCTTCTATGGATTATGACGGACCTATGATTATCCGTATTGACAGGGCTGGTTCTCCGAATGTATACGCAGAAGATTATGAGCTGGAAATAGGTAAGGCGATTCAGCTTCTGGAGGGCAAAGACGCGACTATTATCTCGTGTGGCTCGAACTTATATGAGTGTTTAATGGCGGCCAAGATGTTAAAAGAAGAGCTTGGACTTAGCATTGAAATTTTGGATATGCATACAGTAAAACCGTTGGATAAAGAAGCAATTATCCGCGCCGCAAATAAAACCGGCAATGTAGTCACTGTAGAAGACCACTCTATCAATGGCGGACTTGGCGGGGCTGTGGCGGAAGTTCTCTGTGAAGCAGGTTATAAGGGGAATTTCAAACGGATTGGTATGCCGGATGAGTTCGCAGTATTAGGCGCGGTAGATGATATCTATCATTATTACGGAATGGATCGCCACGGAATTGTAAAAGAACTCAGGAAGATGTTAGGAAAATAAAAAACGGATATAATAAGGAAGGCAGGTGTTTTCAGATGATGACACAAGTATTAGGCTGCTGCGGACGTTATATTCAAGGATACGGCGAGATAAAAAATCTGCAGAAGCATATTGGCTGGATGGGAGAAAAGTATCTCTGTGTTGCCAGTAAGAACCGTCTCCGCGATTTGAAAGAGACGATCACCGAAGTGATGGAGGGAAAAGAGGTTATTTTCTATCAGTTTAACGGAGAATGTTCGTGGGATGAGATCTATAGTATTACAGAAGTTGGAAAAGAGAATGGGATACAGGCAGTCATCGGGGTGGGAGGCGGTAAAATCGCGGATACTGTAAAAGTTGTTGCAGATGAGCTGGGGAGCATCCCACAGGTGATCATCCCTACGATCGCGGCTACAGATGCCTATACAAGTGCGGCGGCTTTAATTTACGGCCCTGACGGAACGGTTGCTGATGTGAAGAATTATCCGCACAGTCCGGACGTGGTACTGGCTGATACAGAGGTTCTTTTAAAAGGACCGGCAAGATTGTATGTATCCGGTATGGGAGATGCACTGTCCACTTACGTGGGGGGCGTTGTGTGTCAGGAGCACTATTTTGAAAATCATTTCGGCGGAGTTGGCACCCATACTGCACTCGCGGTTGCGAAATTATCCTATGACATGCTTCTTCAATACGGAAGACAGGCTAAGATCGCGGCTGAACGGCACATTCTGACGGATGCATATAATGCGGTTACGGAGGTAAATATTCTGATGAGCGGTATGGGATTTGAGAATAATGGTTCCGCCTCCGACCATTGCTTCTACTTTGGGACATTAGCTTTGCCGGATCGGGAAGAATACGTTTATCATGGAGAAGGAGTCGCGTTTTCCACATGCTGTCAGCTTGTAATGCAGGGCGCTTCCAGCAAACAGCTGGATGAAGTATACCGGTTCTGCAGGGACGTAGGACTTCCGATCACATTTGACGATATGCATTTGCCGGACCTGACAGATGAAGAATATGATATAATGACAAAAGCGGTATTAAAAGAACAGTTTATTCATCATCATCCGTTTCCGGTAACTTATGAAATGATAATGGGCGCATATAAAACTGCAGATGCGATTGGTCATTTGTATCATGACGGAGGCAGTTTGCTATAGGATTTAAAAATACAGTTTACAGGAAAGTACTTTATAGTGCTTTCCTAATTGTGTTTTGGAAAGAGATGGGCATATGCAGGATAAGAGAAATTATTTGAAAAATATTACAGAATTAAATTTTTCTGGATACAAATTTGTTCTGTATTATGGAGAAGAATTAAATGAAGGGATTGCGGAATTTCCTCACTATCATTACCCATTTCAAATTTATTATGTACTTGAAGGGGAAATCCATATCAACATTGCGGGCATTCAGGAAAATGTTTCAAAAAACGGAGTTTTGTTTTTGAATCGCAACATCCAGCATCATGTGATTTATAATCCGGATGAACCGAAAAGATATTTTACGATTATTTTTGATATCGCTTCCAACAAAAAAGATTTGTGCAAAGGTCCTGACGGTCCATTGGAATATCAGGATTTGATGAGTGCAATACAATCATGTACGGGAAAAGGCTACTGTATTTCTAATGAGTTTTATGCCGACAGCATTCTGGATTCTCTGTATGAAGAATTGGAAGCCAGAGAAATCGGGTGGAATACGACGGTTGTCAACTGTTGTTACCGCTTCTTTTTAAAAACGCTCAGACATATCTCAAATACGAAAGCAAAGGACACGGAATTATCAGGAACAGAGAATCTAGCGATGGCTGCTTCTATGTATATCCACGCGCATTATGCGGAAGAAATATCAATTGAAAAAGCAGCCAGACAGCTTAATGTCTCTCCCAGACATATTAACCGGTCTTATACAAGCATGTTTGGGATCACATTCATAAAAAACACGAATCTGCTTAGAATTGCGTATGCTAAAAATTATCTGTGTGAAACGGATGATTCGCTTGAGATGATTGCTGAAAAAGTCGGTTTCTTTTCTGTACGGTCTTTCTATAAATTATTCCAGAAATATGAAGGGATATCGCCTGGAGAATACCGGGTACTTCATCGGAAAAAATAGAACTTAAAAAGCAAGTGTGAAAGTCTTTCTTAAGATCTGCACACTTGCTTTTTTAAAAAATATCTACTGCATTTTCAATACTGATTTTATAGCAACACCCTGATGGGATTCTTCAAATGCTTTATTGATATCCTTGAAATCATAGAACTTCATTAATCTGTCTGCCGGGAATTTCCCTTCGTGGTAGTATTCTAATAATTTCGGAATAAATGTCTTTGAATTCGCATCTCCTTCCACAACGCCGACTAATGATTTTGCTTCTCCCATAAGTTCTTCCTGCACATTGATGGTCAGATCGCCGGTCAGTCCTAACACAACCGCGGTTCCTTTGAACCTGACGCATGACAGCGCTTTTTTTACAAAGTCACTTACGCCGGAGGTGTCGATAGCGTAATGACATCCGCCTTTTGTGATTTCTTTGATCTTACCTACGATATCATCGCACTCTTTTCTGTTGACCGTATGAGTAGCTCCTAATTCCAATGCAAGCTCAAGCGATTTCGGATTGCCGCCTACGGCAATGATATTCTTACATCCTGCAATTTTTGCCGCCATGATAGCGCTCATTCCGACAGTTCCGCATCCGAACACGGCGATACTGGAATCAAACTTTGGATTCAGCGTATTAAATACAGCTCCGGCTCCGGTCTGGATTCCGCAGCCAAAGGGAGCGACGATCCCTAAGTCAATATCATCGTACGGAACTTTAACCGCCTGTCTTGTATGTACCACAGCATATGTCGCGAATGTTCCCTGACCGAAGAAGGTTGCGATATCTTTTCCGTCTTTATGTAAGCGTGTTGTGCCGTCGGGCATAATGCCGCCGAAGTTGATGGTGTTAAAGTCCTGACAGGCATATGGATGGCCATTAAGACATTCTTCACATTTACCGCAGGAAGAGAAAGAGAATCCGACGCGGTCGCCTGCTTTGAATTCTGTGACTCCGGGCCCGACCTTTTCTACGATCCCTGCGCCCTCATGTCCAAGTACCGCCGGCAACGGGACGGGGATCGCCTGATGCTGTGCGCCTTCGTCCGTATGGCACACGCCGCAGGCCGCAACCTTCACTAAGATTTCCCCGGCTTTCGGATCGTCCAACTCTAATTCTTCGATTATAAACGGCTGTCCCTTTTCGTATACTACTGCTGCTTCAATTTTCATCTTAACAAATCCTCCTGATATTCTGAAATATGATATTGCTGCCTATACATCTATTGCCCGGTTATATCCAAGCGTGACTGCTTCTAAAACTCTGCCCGGCTTTACACAGTCGCCGATCATGAATACACGGTCGGCCGTATTATAGAAGCTGTTGACGAACTCCTGATCTGTCTTCATTCCTGCGGCCAAGAGAATTGTATCCGCTTCCAGTAAAAGCTCTCCGTCTTTTGTTTCACAGGTCAGTCCTTCTTTGGTTACGGCTTTTGCCATCGTGTCTGTGTAGATTTTAATTCTACTGTTTCGTATATATATGTTCATTGCATTTTTGTGCATGAAATAAGCGTCCGCGGCCCAGTCGTCTTTCATTTCTACAACGGTAACGTCTTTTCCGAGTCCGTCCAGATAGATTGCGGCCTCGCTCCCCACAAGTCCGCCTCCGAGAATCACGACCTTTTGCCCTACCTGCGGTTCTTTGCTGTGCAGCGTCAAAAGCCCTGCCACTTTTGGGCTGTCAATACCCTCAATCGGCGGAATGACAGGCGTTGCTCCTATGGCGACCATAACGACATCAGCCTTTAACTTTGCAACGTCTTCGGCAGTAATTTCCGTATTCAGCCTAATTTCTGCATTTGTTTCTTTCAGGCGTCTCTCTAATACTTTGGCAAAGTTATACATATCCTGTTTAAATGGAATATACTGTTCTGACAAAAGCTGGCCGCCCAGACGGTCGTTTTTCTCGAATAAAGTTACGGTATGTCCTCTTTTCGCGGCGGTTATGGCCGCTTCCATGCCGCCGACTCCGCCGCCTACAACCATAACTTTTTTAGGTTCGGAGGCAGGAAATCCTGATTTATTTTCCAGTTCATTTCCTACAACCGGATTCAATGCGCAGCAGAAGGTCCGGTTGGTCAGATAATTGTAAAAGCAGGTGAAACAGCGGCAGCATTTTGTGATATCGTCCTTGCGGCCGGAGAATGCTTTTTCCGGGAAATATGGATCGCAGATAGACTGACGCGCGATTTCTACAATATCGGCCTGCCCGGAGGCAATGATCTGTTCCATCATGTCCGGATCGTTTAACCCTCCGACAGTAGCAACCGGAGTTTTGACATGCTTTTTGATCTCGGCCGCAAGATGGACATTGCATCCGTGTTCGATGAACATGGACGGGTGTGTTACTACAAATGCATCGGGGTCTTCATGGACTCCTGCGGATACATGGATAATATCTGCTTTTCCGTCCAGTATTTCTGCCATCTTTATACCTTCTTCGATACCGTATCCGCCTTCAATAATCTCAGAACCGCTCATGCGGTATTCAATCAGCATATTATTTTTACAGGCCTTCCGAATCTTTTCAATGACTAAAAGCGGAAATCTCATCCTGTTTTCCAGACTGCCGCCCCATTTATCTGTCCGGTGGTTCATAGTGGGCGACATAAACTGTCCTAAGAGCCATCCGTGCCCCCCGTGGACAAGCACCATGTCGATGCCTGCTTTCTGACAGAGAACGGCGGCATCTGCATAGCAGTCTGCGACGCGTTCAATATCTTCATCAGTCATGCTTGTCACGCGGAGACCGTCCGGATTCGTCTCATTATTCGGTCCGAGTACGAGAGGATCGCCTGCCCCGTCATGACTTCTGGCACCTGCGTATTTGCCTCCGTGGGCTAGTTCCATTACGGCGATACAGTTGTGACGATGCATAGCGTTCGCATATTCCTTAAGGGACGGCAATGACATGACATCGTATAGCGTAACTTCTTTTGTGTGTACGCGCCCGACAGGATCGACGATGCCCAGACCGATGGCGACGGTTGCTAAGCCTCCTCTTGCCCGGTTTTCATGGAAGGCAAGGTCTTCCTTTCTCATATGGCAGTCCGGATCCAATTCAGGGTTAGACATGGGAGCGCCGAAGATACGGTTTTTGAATGTAACCCCATTGATTGTGATAGGATTAGCCAGATTTGGATAATACTGATTTCTCATAAGTCTCCTCCTGGTAATTATATTCGTGTTCATTGCAATGTTTCTAAATTAATTGTATAATATTTAACAACTAGTGAAAAACAGAAAAATTAAGATATAGCCACAATTTTTTTTGTAAAGGAGAACCTGATGGATACAAAGCAGTTAAAGTATTTTATTGCCGTATGCCAAAGCGGCAGCATCACAGGCGCCGCTGAATCAATCTTTGTATCGCAGCAGGCGCTCAGCGCATCGATTGCAAAGCTTGAAAAGGAATTGCATGCAACACTTTTTGTCCGTTCGTCAAAAGGGGTTGAGCCGACAAAAGCCGGCCTGTATCTGCTGTCCGAGGCTAAAAGGGTACTATCAATCGAAGATGAGATTATGACTTATCTCAGTTCATTTCATGCAATGCCGGTCAATCTCAGGGTAGGCTGTGCATATGGTGTGGTGCATGAGCTTTCGGAAAAGCTTTTGAATGCCTCCGAATTATCAGCCCGGAGGATTCGGCCGAAGTTTATTGAGTATACGGACGTCAAATGTGAAAAAGCAGTGGAAAACGGAGAGGTGGACTTGGGCTTTGCAATCGGACCTGTAGATATGAATAAATTTCAGACGAGGTTTTTGATGTCAAGGAAGTATTGTTTTGTTATTCACGAGGCGCATCCTTTTGCCGGACAGGACAAGCTTAAGCTTATGCAGCTTAAAGATGAAAACCTCATTATGCTGAATGAACAGTTCAAAGCAAACCTTTTGTTTTCAGATCTTTGTGAACAGAGCGGATTTACTCCGGAATATGTCTTTGAGGCAGGCGAGATAGCGCCGATTCAGAATTTGGTGCTCAAGCAGTACGGCATCGGTCTCAGCACGGATTTTATTTCCGCGAAATATAAACAGCCGGAACTTAAGATACTGAAGCTGGATGACGTGGATTATTCATGGAATGTATACCTTATCTGGAAAAAGGATAAGGTGCTGTCTGAAAAAGAAAAGGATTTTGTCGGTTATCTGTTATCGTGAGTATAGTTTTATATAGACTATTTGTATATAGGAGCTAACATTTATTGGTATAAAATGTGGAGGTGAAACGGGTGTATTTAACAGATTATGAACAGGAAATACTGGAAGGTAAGCATGGGGAAGGAACCCGCATGGCGATGGAGATTGTGATTAAGATGGGGGAATTATACGGCGCTGACAGACTGATCCCGGTTAAACGGGCGCACATTGACGCCGCTGCCTATACGACCATCTGGGATGCGGGAACAGAATTTATAGAGTATCTGGCGGATCATGGAGCAAAATGCGCAGTACCGACTACAATCAATCCGCTCTCCCGCGATATTAAGAACTGGAAAGAGCTTGGAGCATCTGAGAAATTCGCGTTAAAAAGTAAGCGTCTGGAAGATGCCTATCTGAAGATGGGCGTGATCCCAACATGGACATGCGCGCCTTATCAGAGCACCAATGCGCCGCATTTTAAAGAGGTAGTGAGCTGGTCGGAGTCCAATGCTGTAAACTATGTAAATTCTGTGCTGGGTGCAAGGGCAGAGCGCCTTCCGGATATGGTAGATGTCTGCTGCGCAGTTACAGGCCGGGTTCCCGCTTATGGAAGATATCTGGATGAGAATAGAAAAGGCGACGTGCTTTTTAGGCTGGAGGGTTTTGATGACACGTGGTTTCAGGACAGTGTGGATTTTGCGGTTCTAGGGTATTATATCGGAGAGATTGTTGTGAATAAGGTTCCGGTGATCGAAGGATTGCCGGAGCGTACGATGCCGGATGATTTTAAGGCATTGTCTGCTGCGGCGGCGTCGGGAGGAGCAGTGGCGCTGTTCCACGCCGTAGGCCTGACTCCGGAAGCGCCGACGATAGAGGCGGCGTTTCAGGGAACTTCAGATTATGAGATAAGGATTGTCACTCCTGCGGATATGGAGGCTATGGAAAAACGGCTCAATACAGCCACTAGTGATAAGGTGGATATGGTCCTGATGGGATGTCCTCATCTTTCTGCAAATGAGATTGCGGAAGTTGCCGGATTAATGAAGGGAAAGAAGGTCTGTGATGGCACACAGTTCTGGATCATGACTTGCGAGACTCAGTATAATCTTGCAGTCCGCTCCGGGGCTGCACAGATTCTTGAAGAAGCCGGAGTAGTTATTACAAAAGATACCTGCCTGATGGAGATGGATGAAGGTGACAGAAGGTGGGAAGGCCAGAACTTTGTTACAAATTCAGGAAAAGCAGCGCAGTATACGCCTGCTATTAATAGAGTAAAGATTCATATGGCAAGTACGGCCGGATGTGTAAAGGCGGCGGTTTCGGGCAGATTTTCCGGGGAGGTGAGAAGATGAGGATCATAGAGTATACAACGATTGTAGAGGGATGCGCTGAAGCTGAGGCACTCGTCTCAGATACATCATTAAGTTTCTGGGGCGGGGTAGATCCTGCAACCGGAATGATACAGGATGTCCATCATAATCTGAATGGACGGAACCTTAAGGGTAAGATATTGTGCGTTCCTTATGACCGGGGTTCCTGCTCCAGCTCTGGCGTTATGCTGGAGATGATTCGGCAGGGAACGAATCCGACAGGTATTTTATGTATAGAAGCGGAGCCGGTTCTTGCGCTTGGACCGGTTATCGGTGAGAAGATGTATAAGCGCGGGATTGCCATGCGGACTGTTTCAGAGGATATCTTTCAATCTATTCCTGAACACTGTCGGATTCAGTTTGCGGAAGAGGCGATTATAATAGATTAAGGATGTAAAAGCAGGAGAATTGTGAAGATGAACAGTAAGCAGAATTACAGATGGAAAGAGATGACGATGGGAACGTGCTATTATCCGGAGCACTGGAAAGAGGAGTTATGGGCAGAGGATCTTGACAGGATGAAGGAAGCCGGGATCAGCGTGGTTCGTATCGCGGAATTCGCATGGAACAAGATTGAGCCGGAGGAAGGGAAATTTCAATTTGATTTTTTTGACAAATTTTTAAATCTATGTGAAGAGAAGAAGATGAAAGTGATCTTTGGTACACCGACGGCTACGCCTCCGGCATGGCTTACAGAAAAGTATCCCGAGGTCTTAAACGCCACAAAGGACGGCGTGCTGTACCGGCACGGTGCAAGAAGGCATTATAATTATAATTCGCCGGTTTACCGCAAGCTGAGCGCAAGGGTTGTTGAAAAAGAAGCAAAACATTATGGAAAGCATCCGGCAATCGCAGGATGGCAGATCGATAATGAGTTGAACTGCGAAACCTGTGAATTTTATTCGGAGGCAGATTCGGCGGCATTCCGGACATTTTTAAAAGAGAAGTACAAAACCCTTGACAGACTTAATGAGGCGTGGGGAACCGTATTCTGGAATCAGACCTATACAGACTGGAAAGAGATATATGTGCCGAGAACCGTGTTGAATAGAGGTATCAATCCTCATCAGCATCTGGATTACTATCGTTTTCTTTCTGACAGTACGCTTAAGTTCTGCGGTATGCAGGCAGAAATCATCCGAAAATATAAAAAGCCTGAAGATTATATTACGACGAACGGCATATTCTGGAATGTGGATAATCACCGCATGGAAAAAGAATGTCTGGATGTGTATACTTATGATTCTTATCCAAGTTTTGCCTTTGGGCTGGACCATGATTTAAAGACAGCGGACGATCTAAACGACCGGAAGTGGACGATGCATCTGAATGAAGTCCGCTCTGTCTGTCCGCATTTTGGAATCATGGAGCAGCAGTCAGGAGCGAACGGATGGACAACAAGGATGGAAGGACCGGCGCCGAGACCGGGACAGCTTACATTGTGGGCGATGCAGAGTGTTGCTCAGGGAGCCGATTTCGTCTCCTTTTTCCGGTGGAGGACCTGCACGATAGGAACTGAGATATATTGGCATGGGATTCTTGACTATGATAACCGGGATAACAGGAAACTTGCAGAAGTAAAGGATTTTTATAATAAGCTGAAAAAGATTGATGCAGTGTGCGGCGCGGATAATGTAGCTGCATTCGCGCTAATAAAGGACTATGATAATGAGTGGGATACGCAAGTGGATATGTGGCACAGGAGAGTATCTGAAAAGAGTGAGCAGGAGATATTCATGGCGTCAGAGCTTTATCACACGCCGTATGACATCGTGTATCTTCAGGAAGACAGCAAAGTGTGCGATCTGGTTCAATATCCGGTTATTTTCTACCCTCATCCAACGATCATGGATGAAAGACGTGCGGCGCTGCTAAAAAAATATGTGGAGCAAGGCGGTACATTAGTGATCGGATGCCGCAGCGGATATAAAGACATGAACGGAAGATGTGTGATGCTGCCGCAGCCGGGACTTTTGCAGGAGATCACAGGTTCTGATGTAAAGGATTTTACGTTTGAAAGTCCGGCAGAGGAACAAGTATGGGCTTCCTGCGAGGGAACAAGGATAGAGATGCCGCTGTTCAATGATATCCTTGAGCCGCTTAATGGGGCGGAGACGGTAGCAGTTTATGAAAACAGCTATTATGCGGGAAAAGCTGCAGTTACGAAGAAAGAGTTGGGAGAAGGAAAGGCGTTTCATTTTGGAAGTACCTTCTCAAGAGAGAACTTAAGCTGGCTGTTTGGATATCTGGGGATCAAAGAGCCGTTTAAAGAGCTGATCGGCGCACCGGATACGCTGGAAGTGGTGTTAAGGGCGAAAGAAGGAAAGAATTATCTTTTTGTGCTGAATTTTCAGGCAAAAGATACTGCTTTTACGTTACATAAGAAGATGAAGCTACTGTATACAGGAAATATTGTGCAGGGAGAACAGAGCCTGCCCGCATTCGGGACAGCAGTTTATGAAGTTCTGTGATTTAAGAGATTCTGTAATTGGTAAATTTAGAGACCGTCTGTGTTGTTTCTTAAATAACTGCATGTTATACTTAACCTGTTCAGATATTATAGATTCAAAACCGCAGACAGAATAGGTGTTAAAGATACTTATGAAAAATATTTGGGAGATAATATTTTAATTGGAAAAAATTCCGGTTCAGCAAAGTACTAAGGGGCTACGGATATCGAAAAGGCGACAGACTCAGGATATTATGGCTGGAAAGAGATCATACAATAAGCGATAATGGATAAAAGTGCCGGAACACAGGAGGTTATATGCCGATGGAGTTGAAGGATGAATCAATCCGGTTGTTAAAAAAGCGCATGCATCACCAGATGAGCGTCTCATCAGAAAATGATATTAAACCGGAAAATATACAGTATTATGTTTCTTCGTTAATAATGCAGAAAGAAGATATGTATCGGAAAGAGAGCATATGTCAGAGAGAAGACATGTATCACCAAGAAGATGTGCGGCAGGAAGTCCGGACTGACGGGAATAAGGCAGAAGCTTCCGAAGAAGAAAGCGAAGCATATGAGGAGATTCCGTCTGATATAGAGTACATAAAAAAGCTAGAGGAGATTCCTCCGGCGATAAAGGACATAAAAGTTCCCGAGACAATGGAAGCACGACATGAGCGGGCGAAGAACGAATATGAAAAGGTACTGCAGGCAGTTGATGAAGAAGAGATATTTGGCTTTAGGAAGCCGCATTGGCTTAATATAAAGGGATAGGCTTACAAAGTCTATAACATGAATATAGTCCGTTCATTTTATGCCTTCTCTGTGGTAAGTATATTACGTAGATGTAAGTACCGCACTTGGATGTGCGTACTTGTTTGCGATAATATTCTTGCTATAATTACAATATCAGAAACGGGACATAAAAAGTCCTGCAGAGAAGGGGAGATATTGTATGAGCAAAAAGATTGTAGTAATAACAGGAAGCCCAAGGAAAGATGGAAACAGCTTTGCCATGACAGATGCTTTTATCAAAGCGGCAGAAGAAAAAGGACACAGCATTACTCGTTTTGACGCTGCTATGAAAAATGTAGGCGGCTGCCGCGCCTGTGAAACATGCTTTAAGACAGGAAAAGCGTGTTCTTTTGACGATGACTTTAATGCTATCGCTCCGGCGATACAGGAGGCGGACGTTGTTGTATTTACCATGCCTGTCTACTGGTATTCCATACCGGCGCAGATCAAAGGTGTGATTGACAGGCTGTATTCTTTCTGTGTTGCGGGGAAAGATATTGCGGGAAAGGAATGCGCTTTAATTACCTGCTGTGAAGAGGATGATATGTCTGTGATGGACGGAGTGCGTATGCCTATGGAACGTACGGCCGCTCTGTTGAAGTGGAAGATGATGGGGGAAGTTCTGATCCCCGGTGTATTTAATACAGGAGATATTGAAAAGACAGATGGCTGTCAGAAGGCTGCCGCTTTAGCAGACAAAATTTAAAAGGATCGGAGAAAATATCATGAGTAAAAAAATAGTTGTTTTAAATGGAAGTCCTCGTAAGAATGGCAATACCTCGGCGCTTGTCAGAGAATTTTCAAAGGGAGCAGAAAGTACAGGCAATACAGTCACAGTATTCTTTCTCGGGGATATGGATATTCATGAATGCAAGGGCTGCTTTGGAGGACATAGCAGCAGAGAATGCCCCTGTGTTCAAAAGGATGATATGGATAAAATCTATCCGGTGGTAAGGGAGAGCGATATCGTTGTTCTTGCTACGCCGTTATATTACTGGAATATGAGCGGGCAGCTCAGAACGGCGGTTGACCGTTTGTTTGCTCTGGAGGAAGGAGACGGGAATCTGCTTCGGGGAAATGGCAGGGCGTCCGCGCTTTTGATGGCTGCGGAAGGAAACGGGTTTGAAGACGTTGTTCTTTACTATGACCATCTGATGGAGCATCTGCGGTGGAAAAATCTTGGTCATGTACTTGCCGGCGGAAACGGGGATGTAGGAGACATCGAAGGAAAGCCAGAGCTTAAAGAGGCGTATGAACTTGGAAGGGCGATTCAGTAGTAAATGGGAATTGAACTGTGTGTTCAAATTGCCAGAAAATGATGCGAGGGGTTTTAGGGCTTTTTGCAGCGTTAGATGCTAATGAAATCGTAGCAGGAGTATACGGAGAAGAGATGGCTGAACCGGCGGGATCGTACGTATTTTAAAGTGATATATTTTATTACAAGTTAATATATATCAAAAGGAGAGTATCTATATTATGAGTTTTGAATGTATTAAAGATGCCAGATTGGAGGATACGGGATTTAATTACACTATGTCGCTGATTCAGGGGAAATATAAGATGTTTATTCTGTATGCGCTGATGGGGTACGGAGTAGTGCGCTTCAATGAGATGAAAAAGTATATCGGAGGGATTTCCTATAAGACACTTAGCGCTACGCTGAAGGAGCTGGAAGCAGACGGACTGGTGCACAGAGAGGAGTATCCGCAGATCCCGCCGAAGGTTGAGTACAGTCTGACAGAGAGAGGAAGATCACTGATGCCGATCTTAGATCAGATGTGTACATGGGGCGAAACACACAGACAGGACGAATGAGACAGGACAATTTTATAAACTGCGGTTTAAATGGAATATATTCTGAGAGATGGTTAAAAGGGAAGTCCCTTTCAGCAGGTTTTGAAGCCTGTGGAAGGGGACTTGTTTTATTTTTTGCAGTGGTTTTCCGCAACAATGAGGAAAAAGTGCGGTTGTTGCAAAGACTTTTTAAATATACAATAGAATCATAAAGAGGCCGGCCAAAAAAGGAAATAAGGAGATTGGGAAAAATCATGAAAGAAAAATTAACTGTTAGAGAAAGTTTCAACCTTGGAAAAGGCTGGCATCTGATGGTCTTTGCGATTCTGGCTATGTTAGTGACAAACGCTGGGGTAAATGACGGCTTGAATATCGCCCTGCCTGCTATTGCGAAAGGGTCAGGTCTTGATTATGAGCTCTGCTTAAGTATGGGGACCGTGGCGGGATTTGTGGGTGTGGCTATGATGCTGGTGATTGCAAAATTCCGCGACCGGTTTGGCGGAAGAAAAGTAAGCGCCGCGCTGTTTATTATTTTTGGATTGACTTTCTATTTTCTGTTTTTAAGGGCGACCAATATTGTGATGTACGCATTGGCTCAGTGCATTATGGTTAGCTGCGGACAGGGCTGCTTTTATCTGTGTACCGGTCCGATGCAGTCAGACTGGTTTCCGAAAAAAAGAGGCGTGGTAAATGGGATCAGTACGATCGGAGCCAATATAGGTACGGCGATTTTAGCGCCGTTAATGACCTTCTTACTTACACTGGCGGATTATAAGACAAGTCTTGCCGCGTTTGCGGCGGCGGCGCTCGTGCTGGCAGCCTATGAATATGTTACACTGCGGGACAATCCGATCGAAGCAGGGATGTATCCGGACAATGTGTCAAAGGAGGTATATGAGACAGAATATAAAAAGATTTCAGAATATGATGGGTATGTGAGTGACTGGACGATTCCAAAGATGTTAAGCTGTAAAGAGGTATGGCTGGCATCGATCGTACCGGGCTTTATCACATTGGGACTTTTAGGGATCATCACACAGTTTGTGCCAAGGAACATATCGCTGGGACTTTCGGAAGGCGTAGCGATCTCGGCTATGACTGTGGCAGGACTTGTGGGAATCGTCGGGAGCTATGCGATTGGATTTATCGATACAAAATTAGGGACAAAGAAGGCATGTATGATTTACTGCGGAATTTTCGGGCTGGGAATTTTGTTCAATCTTCTGGCTGAATTCTTTCTTCCGTTTGTATATGTGTCAATCTTTATCGTAGGATTTTCGCTGGGCGGAAGTACCAATATGTCGCTGTCTTTTCCGGCTTCTATCTTTGGAGTGCTGGACTATCCGAAAGTAAATGGAGTGATCTTTCCGATCAACTATTGTATCGGTTGTCTGAATTTTGTTGTGAACGCAGTGGTCATGAAGATTACCGGAAGCCTGACGGGCGCATATGTTGTATACTTTGTATTATTCCTTCTCAATATTCTGATCGTCGCGAAAACAGAGGAAGGAAAATGGGATAAGCTAAAGCACCCGGAGCTTATGAAAAAATAGGTATGCGTGCGGGAATTTAACGGAACAGATAGAAAAAGAAAAGAAGATAAGCGCATAAGTTGTGAAGACTTTGCGCGTATCTTCTTTTTATGTCATATTTTCTCGAAAAAGTTCATCAGTTCTTCTTTTGCTTTTAAGAAACGGGTGTCATTCGGGTTGAAGCCCGGGTAATACAGTTCGTTGATCAGACGGAACACTAAGGTGGCGTCTTCGGGGCGCAGCGCCGCCATGATGATTGTGCGGATCTTATAAGAATTCCTTTTAATCCGGTGTTCTAAGGTCGCGATAGAAAGGCGGGTTCTGGAGCTTGGGACAAGAGAGTACATCAGCACGATGCTGGGCTGGAAAGCAAACGTAAGAAGAGATTCCCTTCTTAAGATGGCAGTCAGGTATCCAGAGCCGACATATCCGTTATTTATAAAATCCATAGCCAGTGTTTCGATTATTGCAAAGTAGTCTTGTGTGTCTATTCTTTCGTGCCAGAAAGCCTCCGCGAACAGTTCATTAAGAGTGGGCAGGGAGGAATGATACAGCCGGTTAAGCTGTGTCTTTAAAATATAGGCATCCAGATTCTCAAAGTCTGTCCGGTTCAGGAAAGGAGTGACAAGCAGGGTTTCACAGCCGGGCTGTGAAGTGATCTCTTTGTCGGCAGTGGTAATGACCAGATCGATATCTGAAAAGTTGTAACTGTCTTTCAAATATACAGGAAGCAGCGCGGTAAGTTCGATATAACTTTTATATTTGCTGAGCAGGCGCTGCTTTAATTCCCAGGAGGACGGAAGATTTAACTGGGACATGATCACAGTCTTAAGCTTTGGCGCGGTTCGGTTCAGATAAGCGAGAGCGCCGGATATACAGAAAGAAAGGTACAAAAGCTCTGTATGGTTCAGATAGGAGCCATAGTAATCAAGCGCCAGCGGCTGGATGGAGAACGCAATCTCAAATTCTATCAGAAACCGGGAGCGCGTCACATCTGTGTGAGTAGGGATATTGTTAAAATAGTGCACTGGCAGCTCCAGATATCTAAGGTATTGTAGCAAGGTGATATAAAACTCTTCATTGTCCGAAAAACGAATATGATATGTGTCATATATTGCGGAAATATAAGTATCAGCCAACCGGATGATACCATTGGAAAAATAATCGGGAGCGGTCTGGAAGTTTAACAGTTCTGTATCCAGAAGTTTGCTGCAGGACACATGGAGATAGATATCCTCACGCTCTAAAGGTGAAAAATGGCAGGAGAGCTTTTCTTCCAGAGAATCAAGCAATTCGTCAACCGCCTTAACAGCCGCCGGATCTTTATAGGTTTTTGTCAGCGGCTCTGTCAGATGGCAGCCTTTAGAGATGCGGTAATACATAATTACAATGCTCATATCCAAAATTACCATGTTGACGTCCTCAATATGGATGGAATATTTTGTCAGGAAATAGTGAATCTCGTTCATAACCAGATTGACAATCTTTTCATCAAAATATTGATAGCGGTAGTAAGTATTGCCTTTGGAATTGTAATTCCAGTTTTCCGAAAACAGTCGGTTTAGGATGGCCCGCCGTTTCCGTTCGTCTTTTTCAAGGAAGATCGCGTTTCTGTTCCGGAAGAATTTGATGTGGGGTTCCGGAAGGATATATTGCTTTCTCAGAGCAATCAGGTCGTGCTCCAGAGTTGTGCGGCTTACAAACATCTCATCTTCCAGATCATAGAGATCAAGAGGTTCGTCATAAAGGCATAACTGAAACACGATATGTCTTACCCGCTCGTCTCTTGAAAGGAAAGAGTTGCTTGCCTGACTTAATTGTTTCAATGAAGCGGGATCTTTTGCTTCAAGGAGATAACCGATGCTTCGTTTGGAACTGATCTGGATTCCGTATTTCTTCAAGGCTTCGTTGAGCTCCGTAATATCGTTGCGGATGGTACGGGAAGAGACATGAAGATGTCCGGCCAGTTGTTCTCCTGTCGTATAGTCCTTCTGAGATTGAAGATAATGGAGCAGCTCCCGCTGCCTGAGTGACAGTGATAAAGATTCCATATTCATATTCATTCTCCTCTCAATTTCAGTTTTGTTTTTTCCTATTCAAAAATGACCTTTCGACACTGGCATCATTCTATAAAGAAAATGATAACGGGTAGAAATGGAAAATGTCAAGCTGCCAGTGTCAGAGATATTTCCTCATCAAAGCGGAAAAAGGCTGTTTGATAAGAAAAGGTGCACATAATAGAATGGTGTTAGAAATTAAAGGAGGTATACATTATGAAATACGAGAAAATCAGAAAACAGGTATTAGAGGCTATTTTGGACGCGGTAGATCAGGGACTGATCAAAGGAACATCCGGAAATATTGCGTTGAGGGATGATGAAGATGACGTTGTAGCAATCACGCCAAGCGGTATCCCATATAAAGGAATGACTCTTGAAGATATTGCGATTGTCGATCTGAACGGAAAATGGCTGGAAGGCAATTACAAACCGTCGTCTGAGGTACCGATGCACACAGCAGTACTCCGCGCAAGACCGGATGTAAAAGCTACGGTACATACACATGCGATGTTCGCGACCGTTATGGCAATGGGAAACGATGCACAGTTAAAACCGATTACTCCTCCGCAGTGTGAATTTGTTCCGGTAGGAATCGTACCATTTACAATGCCGGGCAGCGACGAAGTTGCGGATAAAGTCGTAGAAGCCCTTGGAAAAGACGGAAGAGCTGTTCTTATAAAGAATCACGGAATGTTCTGCTGCGGAAAGAATATGAAAGCGGCTATGGCAGCGACAGAGTATACAGAGGAAATGGCAATAACAACGCTGTACGCAAAACTTCTCGGCACGTATGAGCCGATGCCGGAGGAAGGCGTTCAGAAGATGAAAGAACTTATTGCAGCAGATCAGGCAGTGTAAGTAAGAGGAGGATATGAAAGTGGCAAGTGAGTTTTTTGCAAACAGTGATGTGTTCTTTGGCAAAGATGCGATAAAGGAACTGCCGGGAATGCTAAAGTCCTATCAGGCAAAGAATGTTATGGTGCTGCACGGGGGAAGTGTGAAGCGGGCAGGCATTGCGGATATCGTATTAGAAGAAGCCAAAAAAGCGGGAGTAGAGCTTACTGTTTTTGACGGTGTGATTCCAGATCCGACTAATGAGATCGTAGAAAAAACTGCGGAGCTTGCCCGGAAGGAAAAAATAGATGTATTTGTCGCAGTCGGCGGAGGAAGCTGTATTGATCTTGCAAAAGCGGTGAATGTCCTGATGACGAATCCGGAACCTGTCAGACAGTATGGAGGGATCGGAATGGTAAAGAAACCGGTGCTTCCGCTGATTGCGATACCGACTACAGCCGGAACATCCAGCGAGGTTACCAATGTGGTAGCCCTGAATGATACGGAAGCTGTATGTAAGTACGTGATCATCGACAATAAGCTCACGCCGGATAAGGTGATTGCGGATCCTGAATTTACGAGAACAATGCCTCCTTCTGTAACAGCTGCAACCGGAATGGATGCCATCACACATGCGGTAGAGAGTTATATTTCCAATATGGCAACGCCGCTTACAGAATATCATTCCTTAAAAGGGTTTCAGATTTTCTATGAAAATCTGCCTAAAGCAGTAGCGGATGGAGCGGATATGGTGGCAAGAGAACAGATGATGCTAGGATGTATTATCGCCGGGTTTGGATTCTCTAACGCGAATCTGGGACTCGTCCATGGGATTGCACATACATTAAGCGCACATTTTCATCTGGCACACGGCGCAGCTAATGCAGCGGTTCTCCCTTATGTCATGGAGTATAATGCGCAGAGCTGCCCAAAGAAAATGGTTGAACTTGCGCAGGCCGTGAACCTTCCGTTATCCGGGGATATAGATGAAGATAAACTGCTTTTGCCGAAAGCGCTCCTTAGTCTGACAAAAGCGCTAAAGATTAAGACATTGTCGGAGCATGGAATAGAAGAAAAGAATCTGGGTATTCTGGCAGAGGGTGTATTGAAGGAGCCTGTACTTGGGTTTAATCCCAGACAGGGAGTAACCAAAGAGGATGTTCTTTCGATTTTACGAAAAGCAATGTAAACACACGAAGCCAAGGGGGCAGGGACTTTTGCTCTCTGGCAGCAAAGGAGTAAATTATGGGAAATAAATGTAATGCTGGGAAAAAATTATATCCTCACCTGTTCTCGTCCCTTAGGGTAGGGAATATTCGGATGAAAAACCGTATCATCTGCGCGCCCACGAGTCCAAGTATGATTGACCTTAATGGACATTTTACACCGGAGATGATAGCGTATCTGGAAGAGAAGGCAAAGGGCGGCGCAGGAGTTGTCACATACGGAGAGGCAATCGTGCACTCTTCAACAGGAAAATCGCATAATAAGCAGCTTCAGCTTGATGCTTTTGGCGTCAGGCAGGGAATGTGCGAGGCGGCAAGAGCGATCCATAACGCCGGGGCATATGCAAATATCCAGTTGTCACACGGCGGGATGTACGGCGGGCTTGCCAGTGTCGGCGGAGATGTGGATACCTGCAAAGAAGCGTACGGACCGAGTGATATGTCCATGCCGGCAGGCGAAGTAAAGGAGATGCCGGCAGCGATGATCTATGAGATCATCAGGTCTTATGGAAAGGCAGCGAAGCTTTGTAAGGAAACGGGATTTGACATGGTACAGGTGCATGCGGCGCATGGCTGGTTGTTTTCGCAGTTTTTATCGCCTGTATGGAACAGACGTACAGATGAATTCGGCGGTTCGCTGGAAAACCGCGCACGATTTTTTATAATGGCTCTTGAGGAGGTAAGAAAAGCGGTCGGACCGCAGTTCCCGATTGAAGCCAGAATATCAGGGGATGATCTGACAGATAAGGGGCTGGGGCTTGAGGATTGTATCCGGGTTGCGCAGATGATAGACGACAAGGTGGATTTGATCAATGTATCCTGCGGGAATCATGAAGATCCGGATATGTTCTGCAGGACGCACCCGTCGGCATTCTATCCTCGCGGAGTGAATGTATATCTGGCGGCAGAGATTAAAAAGCATGTTAAGACGCCGGTTGCCTGCGTAGGTTCCCTTAATGATCCGGCACAGATGGAAAAAATCATCGCAAGCGGTCAGGCCGATGCGGTAGAGCTTGGACGCGCAAGTCTGGCGGATCCATACCTTCCGTCAAAGGCGTTGGCGGGCTGCGCGGATGACATCACGCCGTGTCTTAGATGTTACGAGTGCTTTGGCGCAACCGGCGAGCTGGAGATGGTGAAGTGCGCAGTCAATCCTACGATGGGCGAACAGCTCTCTGCAAAGTATCCGAAAAAAGAACCGGAGTACTCGAAAAAGGTGCTTGTTATAGGAGGCGGGCCTGCAGGGATGGAAGCGGCCATTACGGCGGCTGAAAGAGGACATGACGTAACGCTTGTGGAGAAGACCGATAAGCTTGGCGGCAATCTCCATCCAGCAGGGGCGGCGTATTTTAAAGAGGATATAAAGAAACTGATCGGTGTGCTGGAGAGAAGGACAGCGCGCGCGGGAGTAAAGGTTGTCCTGAATACAGAGGCGACGCCGGATTATGTGAAAGATTTTGCTCCGGATACATTGTTTGTCGCAATTGGTTCCAATGAATTATGTCCTCCGATCAAGGGGATGGATCAGGATCATGTCGTGATGGCGATTGACGCAGAACTCCATCCTGAAAAACTGGGGAAGAGGGTTGCGATCATGGGAGGCGGTCTGGTAGGCGCGGAAGGCGCGGTAGGTTTTGCTCATGAAGGGAAAGAGTGTACGATCATCGAGATGAAGTCTTCTATTGCGGAAGAAGTAAATTCTTTTTATCGGGGAGGCCTTTTGCCGGAAGTAGAGAAATCGGCAGAATGTCTTGTAAATACAACTGTTAAAGAGATTCTTCCCGCCGGCGTTTTGTGTGAGAGGGACGGCAGGGAGTTTCTTGTAGAGGCAGACACTGTTGTATGCGCTCTTGGATTCAGAGCGCCTTATGATAAGGTGGATGAGCTTGCCAATCTGGCAGAGGAAACTTATATCATCGGAGACTGCAAAAAGGTCGGAAAGATATATGATGCTATGAATACTGCATACTACAGCGCGCTTTTAGTATAAGGAAGGAGAGAAAAGATATTATGAAGAAAAAATTAGTTTTGTGCACACAGCTTCCGGAGAAAAGGATGGAGGAGATCAAGGAGTACTGCGATATTACTATAGCCGGTGAGTTAAAGCATGGAAAAGGAAATGTTACGGAAGAGATGGTGCGCGAAGAGTGCAGAGGCTATGAGATTGTCGTACTGGGCGATGAGAATGCTGGAGCAGATACATTGAACGACTGGATCGGATCAGGCATGAAATTTATCGGCGTCGCAAAGGGGACTCCGGTGACTGTGGACAATGAAACACTTAAGAAGTCAGAAATCAAGCTGTCCTATACGCCGGGAAGAAACCGGGTGGCAGTAGCGGAGTTTAATATCGGACTTATGCTTGCCGTAGCAAGAAAGCTTACGCTGTCGGCGACAGGTCTAAAGAAGGGAGATCATCTGGGAGAGGCGGCAGAGAATATCTACGATGTGCCGGATGTAAAGAACGTTATCTGGGGGCCATTAGATGAAAATCATCCATATACAGACTATGGAATCGGCTTTGAATTATATGGAAAGAAGCTTGGAATCGCAGGATACGGAGCGATTGGCCGTGAGGTTGCTGTGAGGGCGAAAGCTTTTGGCATGGAGATCCTTGCGTATGATCCGTTTATGCCGGCCGAAAAAATCGAGGCAGACGGTGCAAGAGCAGTAGATCTTGATACGATGTTATCCGAGAGCGATATGGTAAGTCTGCATCTTCCGGTTATTGAATCGACAAAGGGTATTGTGAACAAAGACTGGTTTTCTAAGATGAAGCCGACGGCGGTCCTTGTCAATACCGCGAGAGCGGCCGTTATCGACCAGAAAGATTTTGTAGAAGCTCTTCAGAATGGAACCATCGGCGGTGCAGCGATTGATGTGTACTGGAAAGAACCGGTTCCGGCTAATCATCCGCTTCTTTCTATGAGAAATGTTGTATGCACGCCGCATATGGCAGGGCTTACGACAGACGTAGATAACTGGTCAGGAGAGATGATGTCTCAGGAAGTATTGGCTTACCTGAAAGGCGAAGAAAGAAAATATATCTGGAAAAGATAAGAAAATACATATATGAGGAGGAATAGAAAATGGAAAATGGAAAAAATAAAAAAGTCATAGCAGCCGGACTTTTGGTTATGTCGCTGACGATGGCATGTAACAGTGCATTAGCGCCGATTCTTGCGGAAGTAGGTAAATTTTTCCCGGATGCAGGCGACTCGGCAATCCAGATTGTCCTGACACTGATTAATTTAACAACGCTTCCGGCCATGATTCTGGAACCGATGTTAGAGCCAAAGATCACAAAAAGAGATATTGCAGTCATCGGTACGGCGCTTATGCTGATTGGAGGTTTAATGCCGCAGGTTTTAAACAGCCAGCTTTGGATGCTGTATGCCGCCAGTGTTGTAATCGGCGTGGGACTTTCTTTTGTAGTTGTAACAAGTTCTTCTCTGATCTCCGATTATTTTACCGGTCTTGATAAATCAAGAGTTATGGGATTCCAGTCGATCTTCGTCAGTATCGGAGGAACGATCATTGCAAAAGGTTCCGGACTTCTGACGGCTATGGCGGGATGGAAGAGAGGGTATCTGGTATTTCTTATTGCGCTGCCGATCATTATCATCATTCTTCTGACTGTTCCAAAGGGAGAGACGACCCCGCAGGCAGAAAAAGGAGAAAAATCAGGAATATCCGGCAGTATGGTGTACTTTGGGGCACTTTGTCTGATCACAGGTATCTTTGTGGCTACGTTTAACACAAACATCGCAATGTATATCGACCGAAAGGGAATCGGAGATGCGAGCACGGCAGGAACAGTAGCGTCCATTATGCAGGTTATCGGTATCGTAGGCGGATTGATACTGGGATTTGTAGTAAAGACTTTCAAGCGCTTTACGATCGGGGCATCCATACTTGTGATGGCGGCAGGTACAGCGCTGGTCGGACTGACTACAAGCCTCCCGACGATCTGCGTCGGAGCGGTATTGGTAGGAATTGGTTTTGCCATTCGTAATCCGGGGGCAGTTACGTTTGGAGCAAATATGGTTCCGGCGGCACAGGCTTCTTTAGCGATAGCAATCATATCTGCTACATATAATGTGGGCAACTTTATTTCCGCATATGTTGTCAATCCACTGGCCAATATGCTTGGAGAGGATATTGCGAACCGGTTTATCGTATCGGCAGCGGCGCTGGCAGTGATCGGAATCGTGGCGTGTATCAAGGCTCCGACAACCGATGCGCAGGCATTAGATTCACAAAATTAATTATGTGAATGTTCAAATCAGAAAAGGAAAAGATCAGGCAGAAATGCCGGGTTTTTTCCTTTTTTTGGCAGACTGTAATTTGATTATAACATTAAAAAAACAGTCAGGAACAGTAAACCTGTCCCGACTGTATATCCAGCAAAAGAGGAGGGTGAAACGTTCTTTCAAGTTATGGCAGTTAGTCCCACGGATGAAGAACAACTTTGATGGCTTCGCCGGTTTTGGTTAACTGTATCCCTTCATTTATCTTATCTAACGGGAGAACATGCGTAACAAACTTTTCTGTCGGGAAGGACGGAGAGATCGCCAGTTGGAAAGCCCTCTTTGACTGGCTGTAGGAAGCGCCGAAATGTCCTTTGATCCAGATATTATTATAGTGGATCAGGTTGCAGTCAAGTTCTGTCATAGAGCCCTTTGGAACACCGCCGAAAAATACGACAAGCCCGCCCTTTTTCACCATATGGATGCTCTGAGTCTGCGTTGCGTTGACGGGGGTGGCGGAGATGACTTTGTCTGCGCCTTTTCCTCCTGTCAGTTCCCGAATTTTCTGAATCGGATCTTCCTTAGAACTATTAACGGTAATGTCTACGCCGAACTGCTTAGCCATTTCCAGACGTGATTCATTGATATCGATCATGATTACTTTTTGTGCGCCCCGGATTTTGGCAAGCTGAGACATAAAGCAGCCGATCGGTCCGGCGCCGATGATAACCAGTGTGTCTGGATATCCGACTTTTACATTTTCCAGACAGGCAAATACAGATGTAAGTGGTTCTCCGAGACTTGCCGCATCAAAAGATACATCGTCCGGGATATCATAGATCCCGCCCCGGCGGATCTTTTCGCCGGATACTGCTACATATTGGGCGAATCCGCCGGTTCCAGCAAGCTTTGCGACAGCCGTATTTGAACAGTTTTCGCTGTGTCCACTGATACATTCATCGCACTCCATACAGTAAGTACCCGGAAACAGGAAAAGTCTGTCGCCCACTTTATAGCGCGTTTCCTCCGGTCCGGTCTCATCTACATATCCTACGATTTCATGTCCGTATATAAAAGGATAGTCTCCTTTTCTGGAATCGGTGGTAAGATTGCGGATGTCAGAACCGCATAAGCCTACGGACATGATCTTAAGAATCAGCCCGTCCTTCGGGCAATCCGGCTTTCTTGTCTCTTCTACACGGATATCATTTGGTCCATACATTAATGCTGCTTTCATAATTTAGTGTTGCTCCTTTCTTTGTTTGAATTATGAATATAGTATAATAAGAGAGAGACCAAATTATCAAACACGATATTGCCACATAGAAACGGAAGCGAATAGTCTGTCAGGTGAAAGATTCCACATGAATCAGGAAAATATAAAGTTGAGGGAAAGTTATGATTTTATTATCGTAGATGGTAAGAAAAAGATTTGTGGAGGATGATACAGATGGCAAAAATTGAAAATTATTTATTGGGGATGGACTGCGGAACTACCAACATTAAGGCAATCATTCTTGGCGAAGACGGAACAGTTGCGGCAGAGGCAAGCAGGCCCAGCAGATTCTTAACACCGGGTCCCAATATGCAGGAGCAGGACGCGAATGAGTGGTGGAGCAACACTGTAGACATCTTTCGGTCTCTTTGCGCGCAGGCGGGTGCAGATGTGGTAAAAAGGATCCGGGGGATATCGATCAGTTCACATACTGTCACTATGCTTCCCGTAGACGCACAGGGGAATCCTCTGAGAACGGCGATGACCTATCAGGACAACCGTTCTGCAGGGGAACTGCACTATATTGTAGATACGATCGGATACGACCGATTTGTCCAGATTGTGGGAGGACAGCCGGCAGTGGCATTTCTTCCAAACAAGATTTTGTGGTTTAAGAAAAATCAGCCGGAATTATTTGCGAAAACCGCGTATTTTCTGCAGGCAAGCTCATTTATCAACTACAAGCTTACCGATGTGATGACATCTGATATAGATCAGGCTTCCCGAACCCAGTGCCTTGACATGAGTACAATGCAGTGGTCGGATGAGATTGGAAAAGTAATCGGTGTGGATCTTGGGGAAAAGCTGCCGCCTCTTAAGCTGGTAGACGAGATCATCGGATTTGTGACGGAAAAAGCAGCAAAAGAGACTGGATTAGTCGCTGGAATCCCGGTTGTCGCAGGCTGTTCTGATGCAATGGCTTCTATGCATGCAACGGGTATGAGCCGTTTGGGAGAGGCGGGAGAATCATCGGGAACGACCTCTCTGGTGTTCGTAGGAAGTGACAAGAAGAGCGCGCCGGATATTCCTGTAGTGACAAAACCCTGCGCGATTGACGGTATGCCGTGGATTTTTGACGCGCCGATACAGACCAGCGGCGCCGCGTTAAAGTGGTTTATTGAGACTATGGCGGCAGAAGAGCGCGCATACGCAGAAGCGCATGACAAGAATATATATACTTATCTGAATGAACTGGCGCTGGAATCCAAAGCAGGATCGAACGGCCTGTTTTTCTTCCCGTATCTTCTTGGTGAGCGTGCTCCCTTGTGGAATGAATATGCAAGAGGAATGTTTATCGGAATGGGTATGGATATGAAGCGGAGCGATCTGGTACGGTCTGTGTTCGAGGGAACCGCTTACGCGTTGCGGCATGTTATGGAGACGGTAAAGGAATCGGGCGCGAAGGCAAAGATCCTGCGGATATGCGGCGGCGGAGCAAAGAGCAGGACATGGTGTCAGATCAAAGCTTCCATGCTTAAGATGCCAGTGTACATTCTGGATGAAAAATCAGGCGATGTGCCAGTGGGAGACGCTTTGATCGTGGGGCATAAAGTCGGAGTATTTGAGGATCTGTCCAAGGCGGCAGAACGCATCGTGAAGGTGAACTCAATCGTACAGCCGGTGGATGAGTGGGTGGAGACTTATGATAAATTATATCCGTATTATGTTGAGATGTATCGGCATCTTGATGGAGATCTGAAAAAGCTGAGACAGACGGTTGAAGAGTTATAGAATGATATAGGCAGAATAAAGCGGAGAAGTCTTATTGCTGCAGGCTTCTCCGTTTATGGCTTTTATTCAAAAACGTCCGTTTATTAAATCATCCAGTGTGATATTATAAAAAAAATCATGGGTGAATGCGTTATATTTTTTCCACAATGGAAGAGTCGTGCAGGTTCCTTTTCTGGGGCAGTTTTTGGCGTTCGGCTCCAGACATGCAACCGGAGCGAGAGAACCTTCTGTTATTTCTATAATCTCTCCTACCGTATATTCTTCCGGCTTCCGAATAAGCATATATCCGCCGCCTTTTCCGCGGAGTCCTTGTAAGATATTTCCTTTGACAAGCAGCTTTAATATGATTTCCAGATATTTCTCGGATATTTCCTGACGGTTTGCGATTTCCCTTAATGGAACATAGCCCTCTTCCTGATGCTGAATGAGGTCAACCATTACCCTGAGAGCGTAACGCCCTTTTGTTGAAATCATAGAAATACACCTCCCGTTCTTTTCTATAATTATAGCTTTGGCGTAGATTTTTTTCAATAAAAACATTTAATCCTATTGACTTGATAGGTAAATAATGGTATTATCCATTCAACGAAAAGGAAAGAAGGAATTTAATATGGCAGGTTATTACAAAGGCGCAATGGGATTGATAGGCAATACTCCTTTGGTTGAGGTGACAAATATTGAAAAGGTGCTTGACCTGAAGGCGACGATTTTAGTGAAGCTGGAATATTTTAATCCGGCAGGCAGCGTAAAAGATAGGGTTGCGAAAGCGATGATTGAAGATGCAGAGGAGAAAGGATTATTAAAGAAAGGATCCGCCATCATTGAGCCTACATCCGGAAATACGGGAATTGGTCTGGCAGCTATCGCGGCAGTAAAAGGATATAAGATTATCCTTACAATGCCCGAAACGATGAGTGTGGAACGGAGAAATATTTTAAAGGCTTATGGCGCTGAGATTGTCCTGACAGATGGAGCGAAAGGAATGAAAGGTGCGATTGAGAAAGCCGATGAGCTTGCAAAAGAGATCCCTGACAGCTTTATTCCGGGACAATTTGTGAATCCGGCGAATCCGGCGATTCATAAAGCGACGACAGGACCGGAGATCTGGAAGGATACAGATGGAAAAGTTGATATTTTTATTGCAGGTGTAGGAACAGGCGGTACGGTTACGGGAACAGGCAAATATCTGAAAGAACAGAACCCGGACGTTAAGGTGGTGGCGCTGGAACCGGCATCGTCTCCTGTATTAGCAGAGGGAAAAGCAGGAGCTCATAAGATTCAGGGAATCGGCGCCGGGTTTGTTCCGGAAGTCCTTGATACATCTATATACGATGAGGTATTTAAGGCTGAAAATGATGCTGCGTTTGCGGCGGCAAAGCTTCTTGCCAAAAAAGAAGGTATTTTGGTTGGAATTTCTTCCGGGGCAGCGCTGCATGGGGCTATCGAGCTTGCAAAGCGTCCGGAAAATGAAGGCAAGATCATCGTGGCTCTTCTTCCGGATACAGGGGACAGATACTATTCCACGCCATTATTTACAGAGTAAAGCAGACAAAGGACAGTGAATTTTACATCATTATGAAGAGATACAGTGATAAAGTACAAAAAATCGTATACGGCGGCGACTATAATCCAGAGCAGTGGCCGGAGGATATCTGGAAAGAGGATATGCGCCTGTTTAAAGAGGCGGGTATTGACATCGTGACGCTGAATGTTTTTAGCTGGGCGGCGATCCAGCCTTCGGAGGACGAATATGACTTTGCGCGTCTTGACAAGATTATGAATCTGGTGCGGGAGAATGACCTTAAAGTATGTCTTGCAACGTCCACCGGAGCTCATCCGGCATGGATGGCAAAGCGCCACCCGGATATTCTGCGGGTGGATTTTGAGGGAAGAAAGCGCAAATTCGGCGCACGGCATAACTCCTGCCCGAACAGCCCGACTTATCAGAAATATTCGGTAAGGCTTGCTAAAAAGCTTGCACAGAGGTATAAGGACTATGAAAATATCGTAGTATGGCATATTTCCAATGAATACGGCGGAGAGTGCTACTGCGAGAATTGTGAGCAGGCGTTCAGAAGATGGCTCAAGGAGAAGTACAAGACTCTTGAAGAATTGAACCGCGTATGGAATACGTCTTTCTGGGGGCATACCTTCTATGATTGGGATGAGATTGTGCTGCCGAATGCACTGAGCGAGCATTTTGAGTATGATCGGAGTACGTTCCAGGGAATTACCTTGGATTACAGGCGGTTTAATTCGGACAGTATCCTGAATTGTTATCGTATGGAGTATGAGGCGGTTAAGGAGATCACGCCGGAGATTCCGGTGACGACGAATCTGATGGGCTTCTATCCGGCGCTGGATTATCAGAAGTGGGGCAGATATATGGATGTGATCTCATGGGATAACTATCCGGAAGTTGATGCGACGCCTGCTAAGATAGCTATGCAGCATGACCTTATGAGAGGAGTAGGCGGCGGCAAGCCGTTTCTTTTAATGGAGCAGACACCGGGGGTTACGAACTGGCACGATTACTGTGCGCTGAAGCGACCGGGAGTTATGCGGCTTCTGAGCTATCAGGCAGTAGCCCATGGTGCGGATTCGGTGATGTTTTTTCAAATGCGCCGAAGTATCGGAGCATGTGAGAAGTATCACAGTGCAGTCATTGATCATGTAGGAAACGGCGATACTCGCGTATTTCGGGAGACAGCTAAGCTTGGGAAGGAGCTTCAAAGGCTTGGAGATTTTGTGCTGGGTGCGGTTACGGAGGCAAAAGCCGCAATCTATTTTGACTGGGATAACTGGTGGGCGCTTACCTGCACGGCGGGACCAACGGTAGATTTGGACTATAAAGCGCAGATACTGGATTATTATCAGGCATTGCATACACAGAATATTCCGGTTGATTTGGTGGGAGCAGAGGATGACCTGAGCAAATATAAACTTTTGATTGCGCCTCTGCTTTATATGACGAAGACAGGGTATGATGAAAAGATCCGTAAGTTTGTACGGGAAGGAGGAATCTTTGTAACTACCTTCTTCAGTGGGATTGTGGATGAGCATGACTTAGTTATCACAGGGGGCTATCCGGGAAAGCTTCGGGATATTTTAGGAATCTGGGCGGAGGAGATTGACGCGCTCCCAGAGGATAAGGAAAATTGCTTTGACTATAATGGCAGCAGATATCCGGCAAGGCTTTTATGCGATCTCATTCATTCTGAAGGGGCGAGGGCGCTTGGAACTTACCAGAAAGATTTTTATGCAGGGATGCCAGCAGTGACAGTAAATGAATTCGGGAAAGGAAAAGCATATTATGTGGCAACCCGCTCTGACGCTGCTTTCTACCGTCTGTTTTTACAGGACGTATGTGAAGAGTGCAGCATCACACCTCTTCTTGGGGATGTAGAAGGGGTGGAAGTTACGGTGCGTGAAAATGAAAATGGAAGATTTCTCTTCCTGCTGAATCATAACGATGCATTTGCGGAAGTATACATTGAAGAAACCTGCTCAGATTTGTTGACAGACGAGACGTTTTTTGAAGGGACAAGAATAAAGATGGAACCAAAGGGTGTAAAAATATTAAAGATAAGCCGATAAAAGGCACAGAAAGATTCCTCGCGGCAATCGAGACTTTTGTATGTCGGACTGCCGTGGGGGATTTTATCTTATCTGGCATATTTGCTGTGGGCGATTTCTTCTGTAAAGAGCTGGCTTTTGTTTTCAGTGTAAACATTCCGGTATGTCGCAACTTCCAGAGTGTCAGAGGTAGAACTGTCCAGTGTCTCTGTCTCGATTCTTACAACTGCATCATCAGTCTTGGTGCCGCGGATCGTAACCGTCAGGTATTCGTCTGTATAAGTAACATCAAGTATGATGGGGTAGATGGAATTATTAGCGATTCGAAAATCCAGTTCGTTCCATGCAACGGCGGCGTCTAATCCGGCAGCAATATAACTAGAAACATAATCATGTTCCCATCTTTCCACAATCTCAAGATTTGCGAAAAGTGCAGCGGCGAATATGGTTGAAGACACCTGACAGATACCGCCGCCGTAGGCCTTTACCGGTTTCCCGTTCAAAGTAGCTCCGGCTGGTTTAAAGCCGGTTTTTGCGCTTTGTTCTCCAACTGCACCATTAAAAGAAAGTTCATCCCCGCTTAACAGGATTTTGCCATTACATTTTTCGGCAGCCAGTCTGACATTGGTCCGTCGGTTTGAACTTCCAGATACCTTTGTTGTGTAGGAACTCAGATTATCTACAAATAAACGGTCTCTTAAGTTTTGAGGGCTGATTTCTGGTTGTGTATAGATGAGATCGATTTTAACTGTTTCCCCCTCTTCGGATTCGGCAAGTATCTTTTTTGCATTTTCTTTGTCAAAATCAACTCCTGTAACCGCTTCTGTAACCGCATAGTTATTATTGCGGTCCAGCGTGGAATTTATCGGTTTTGTACAGATTTCCTGATATATTCGTTCTAAATTTTCAATATCATCTGAGATAGTGGGACAAGAGATTACATGTTCAAAATCTTTTGTCTGGATAGCAGTGATAAGCTTTTTCCTTAATTTATCTTCATCAGGTCTTTGGGCAGCTCCGATGGTAAGGAGCAGCTTTTCGTTCTCGATCGTATAAGTGTCTTTGGCTGCCGTGAAGGCATTGAGAAGACCACTGGCTTTGATTTGCGCATGGAGCAGTTCCGAGTCTTCTGTGACAGGCGGATGTTTGACATGGTTTCCTGCAAGCAGAGCTTTGATCCTTGCGAATCCTCTGGTAAAAAATCCGGAATGTCCTTCTTTATAAGCTTCTTTTGCTGCCGTTTTGAAATCTAAGGTCAGTGCATCGCTGACATCAATTGTATAATTGTTATCTTTGAATGAAACAGTGAATTTAGAAGATTGACGCCGGATATCTGCGTCGGCCTTCAGCGTTTTTGTTGCTTTGGCAAGTGTCATGCCGCTGATATCGACGTCATTTATTACAGTGTTTGGCAGCATATGACTGGCATCTGTTGTTGCGCACAGAGCAGTATATCCGCCGGCGGATAGTAATCCAATTGTGAGAAATATAGCAAAACGCTTCATTAAAAAGGCACCTGTCTTTCTTCGGACTCTTTTGTTTGTTTTTATTGTATCATTATATCCTTAAAAATTGTATTTTTCAATCACATACTATATCCTATTGAAAAAATGGGTTTATATTGGGAAAATGGATAAAATTGTTGTGAATTTAAAAAACGTTATCGACATATTTCTCAATATGTGTTAATCTACAGAGTGGAGAGATATAAATTGAAAGGGGAGAAAAACTTGAAGAACATTAAGATGAAAATTTTTGTTGTTGTCATTGTTTGCATGTTGGTTATTGCAATTGCTCCCGCATTCCTTTTTGGAGAACTTAAAGTTGAGTCATTGACGCTGACGGTGGGAGATGATGCAGAGATTGCATTGACGAATCCGGTATTGCAGATGATAGCGGAATATGAGACGGTAGACGGCAACATTATCGCTGCTGAAAAGGGCGGAAGAGTCGAGGCATATGAACCCGGAGAGACAGAAGTGGAGGTAAAGGTTCCTTTCCGTACGATGACATGCAAGGTGTCGGTTCTTGGATTTGAGCAGGCTGAACTTACGCTCCTTACGGGACAGACAAGAGAGATGGGAATCGCGGGCGCTTCAGAGGAGGCAGAGTTTTACTCCAGCGACAGGGAAATTGTTGATATCGTAGACGGTGAATTGGTTGCGCTTAAGGACGGGATTGTCGATATCGTATGTAACGATAAGGGACGTCAGGTATCACAGTCTGTCTATGTGGCCGGGATTACGTCGGAGAGACCGTATCTGTTCGCAGGAAATGAGATGCAGTTGTCAACGAATGAAAGTCTGATCGGAAAAGTGAAGGGCTGGGAAAGTTCAGATTCTCTGGTAGCTGCTGTGGATGAAACGGGAGTCGTGACAGGCGTTGCGGCGGGAACGGCAGAGGTGTCCTGTCGGATAGAGGATAATCAGTCAATGAAGACAACAGTAAATATCGTTGCCATGAAAGAACAGGATATCTATCTGCAGGCAGGCGATGTTTATTCGTCCCCACTCGCAGCCGGAGAAGGATTTGATGCCGAAGGCATTGAATGGAGAAGTGATGACAAGGATGTTGTCCGTGTAGACGAATCAGGTAATATGAGAGCTGTCAACGGAGGAGAGACACAGGTTACTTGTTCGATTGAAGGGCAGAAGCTTACTGGGAAAGTGCATGTCATGTCACTTCCTGAACGTGCGTATACAGCCGTAGGAATGGATTCGAAGCTGCAGCTTGCTAATGGAGGAAACAGCAGTGTTGTGTGGAAGAGCAGTGACGAATCAAAGGTGAAAGTGGTCGACGGAATGTTAAAAGGTGTTGGCGCTGGAACTGCAAAGGTTACAGCAACAGCGAATAATAAAACCTTATCCTGTGATGTGTCGGTGATCCAATTGAGTAATGATTCTGTGAAAATGAAAGAGGAATCCGAGGCGAAGACAATTAAAGTAGCAGGAGCAGAAGGTCAGGAGATCAGTTGGGCATCTGCGGATAATTCGATTGCTCAGGTTAGTCAGACAGGAGAGATTACTCCGATCAGTGAAGGAAAGACAATGGTTTACTGTAGTATTGGCCCTTCTACGATGTCTATTCCTGTAACGATCGAAGAAAAAGATGTTCAGCAGACACAACAAGCCGCCGCGCAGTCGGGAGAACAGTCGACGGAGATACCCGACACGGAAAAGACGGATGACGAGACAGTTAATTCGGATACACAGACACCGCAAAGTGACGAAACGGTACAGACAGCTGCGGCAGGAGAGAGGACCGAAACACCTGTTGCGGCAGATGAGTCAAAAGCTTCAGAGAATAAGAAAGAGTCCGGCAATAAAAAGCAAGCCGAGGAGAATAAGACTGATACGAAAAAAGAGACCACTGATACGAAAAAAGAGACCACTGTTCAAAATAAAGAGCCTGAAAAAGTTGAGAATACAGGGAATCAGTTAACGGGACCGGAAGCCTTGATAGCATGCGGCAACTATTATAACAGTGTACTTGAAAAAGCAGTTGCAAACGGAGAAAAGTGGGTATATTCCAACAGTAATAAATATGTTCGGCAGGGCGGTACTTTTGAGGAGATGCTCAAAAGGAAAATACGCGGAGGAAACTGCGGCTCCATTGCAAACTGGGCATTCCGTGATATGGGAGTCATCAGTAGTAACCATGGATTCTATGGTGACAGCAGCGGAAAAATCCGGCATTACCATACTGGCAAAAAGACTGTGAAAGAAGAATTTGACAAAAATTGTACAATCATAAAAGGAAATAAGAAATCTTTTGGAACACTTATGAAAGAAGGAAAGATTAAAGCAGGGGATGTTATTATCGGTAAGAGTCATACATATGTTTACCGTGGTAATGGAACCGTATTTGCCAGCGGACATGATGCGAAATGGCATAAAGATAAATCTGTCAAAACTGACGATCCTAATAAGGCAGTGTTTGAAACATGGGTAAGGAAATATAAGGGCACCTACGATGAACGGTTCAAGGTTCATTATATAATCAGAATGAAAGACAGTTTTGTTCCAAAGTATTACCGTGATGAGGATGGAAATCTGGTAAAAAATCAATAAGTGTAATGTTACTGTTCATTCTCACACCATTCGCAAAGGCGCTTACAGCGCTATCTCGCTGCTTCGCAGCTGACTTTGTTCATAACCGGTGTTCTCTTCGTCAGCATAAATGGAGAAATCAAAAAGGAACTCGCCATATGGCGAGTTCTTTGTTATAATGTAAAACAAGAAAAATATACAGAATGCAAAATATGGTGATATATTTAGGAGTGTAGCAATTGTGAAAGCAGTTATATTTGATCTTGATAATACATTGGCAAAGATCGGTCAGGGAATGGCACAAAACGATTTGATGCTTTTGCGTCAATTAGAAAAACAGGGTGTTATGACGGCTATTTGTTCGGGTAAGACGGCCGACTATCTGTGCGGCTTTGCAAGACAGACAGGGCTGAAAAGACCTGTTCTGTTAGGAGAAAATGGTGCAATTATCCAAGTAGGTGCAGAACTTCCTCCAAAACAGTTTTACAGCCTGCCATATTCCGAAAAAGCAAAGCATACGATTGCCTTTTTAAGAAATGAATTAAACAGGATTCTTCCACATATATGGTATCAGCCGAATATGGTGGGTTTGACACCATTCCCATCTAAGCCTGAGGAGTTTGATATGATAGCCGAATGTCTGGAGAGCAACAAAGCATATATGGAAGACGTTACGGTTTACCGCCATGTGGACTGCTTTGATATCATGCCGGGGAGTATTGATAAAAGACAGGGTGTAAAATTTATGGGAGAAGTATTAAATGTTTCTCCGAAGGATATGATTGCTGTCGGAGACGGGATTAATGATTATTCGATGTTTGAATATGCTGGAGTTGCGATTGGGATTCATGTGAAAGAATCTGGCAGAGTAGATAAAAATTTTAATACAATTACAGAAGCTTTGGAATACATATCAGTTTATATTTCAGGGTGATCGCATCTGGAGGAAAGCATAAATTATCGGACAGAAATATTGCGTGGAAAGTATAAATAGAGTATAATGATACGAGATTTCGATTAGGTTCATATAAATGCAGGAGAAAGAAAATGAGCGAAACAGAGAAAAAGATAAACAGCAGTTTATTTGGCGGATATAATAAAAAAAGTACCGAAGCCTATATCGAGGAATTGCAGACAATGATTATGAAGCTGCAGAAAGATTTGGCATCGGTGACGGAAGTGAATGAGAAGTATGCACAAAAACTTAAGGAAGCAGAATCATATTATAAGGCTTTGTGGGAGCGGAGTAAAGAGCAGGAAGCACTTATAGAACGGCAGAAGAGTGAGATTCGGACGAATGAGAATGTTATCAAAGCGCAGAAGGAGACGATACGTTCAAGAGGGGATGCTGCCAGAAAGCAGGAAGATGCTTTGAGAGAGAACAAGGAGACAATACGCCTTCAGCAGGAGGATATTTTTAACCTTGAGAAAGATCTGCAGGATGGAGCAGAACGGCTTTATAAACTGGAAGAGCAATTAAAGGAAAAGGAACAGATCATCCAAGAGGGCGAAGACACAATAGCAAGGTTGAAGGATAAGCTGGAAAAACAGAAGTGGCTATATGAACAATTTTTTGAAAATAAGGAAAAAATTCCGATTTCAAAGATTGAGCAGTTTGTACAGGAGAGTATGAAGAGGATAGTAAAACGGAAACGGTGAAGGAAGGGTGTAGGCAGACATGAAATTACAAAAAGTAGTAGTAGTTCTTGGAATTAGTGTATGTCTGATTGCAACACAGATGCAGGCGACATTCGGTATCGGTGAAACGGGGCAAGGAGAAGATTCGGAATTAACTCGGGAAGAGGAATTGGAAGAAGTAGATACAAAAAAGATAGAACAGCCGGTAATAGCAGAAGAACCGGCGGTACCGGAACAGCCAGTCATAACAGAAGAACCGACCGGGACAGAACAGTCGGTAATAGCAGATGAACCACAGCAGCCCATAATAGCAGAAGAACCGGTGGAACCGGAACGGCCGGTAATAACGGAAGAATCAACAAAGACAGAAGAGCCGAAAGAACCGGCGGCAGAAGGACCAGAGGAGCCAACAGCAGCAGAAAAGCCGACAGAAGAAGAGATTACTAAAGAAGATAATATATTTGAAATCGAAATACCGAAAGATGAGAGTGACTCGGGGGAAGATGTTCCGAAAAGCGAGGATGGTGCTGGGGACGAAGAAACACCGAAGGAAGAGGATGGTACAGGCGCTGAGGAGGTTCCGAAGGAAGAGGATGGTTCCGGTGTTGAAGAGGTTCCGAAGGAAGAGGATGGTTCTGGCATGGAAGAACTTCCGAAAGATGAGAACGGCTCGGGTGATGAGGAGGTTCCGAAGGAAGAGGATGGTTCTGGCATGGAAGAATTCCCGAAAGATGAGAACGGCTCGGGTGACGAGGAGGTTCCGAAGGAAGAGGATGATCCTGGTGATGAGGAGATTCCGAAGGAAGAGGATGGTTCTGGCATGGAAGAACTCCCGAAAGATGAAAACGGTTCGGGTGACGAGGAGGTCCCGAAAGAAGATTTGAAAAAAGATAAAGAAGATGATGTCAGCGGGACAAAAGATCATGTGAGGGACGATCGGCCAAAGTCGAAAACTGAGGAGCAGATAACAAAAGGTGCTGAAGCTTCCGGAAAGACATCGAAACGCAACAATATATTCAGTAGTTTTACACCATCGTCTGAGTTTATTGATAATAGAGAAAAGGTAAAATACAATGTGGATGTGCCGGTTGAAGGACTGCCGGGCTTTGTAACGCAGGAGATGCTTGTGGGAGCATTGAAGTGTCAGGATGAGACGGGATATCCGGCCTCGGTTACAATTGCACAGATTATTCAGGAATCCGGATTTGGAAAATACGGACCGGATGGAGATAAAGGACAAGGTTTATCTTATTTGGCATATCAGTATAATAATCTGTTTGGAATTAAAGGTTCCGGAACAGCTGGAAGTGTGGCAATGAATACAGGAGAGCAGCATCTTGACGGTTCGAGATACAATATTACGGCTGGTTTCCGGGTGTATAATACATACACGGAATGTATTGAGGATAGAACAGGTCTTCTGGACCGGGTATATAAAGATTTGACCTTTGGCGTGAAGGATGCGAATACGTTTGCGATGAAGATTGGGCAGAGGTGGGCGACCAGTTTAAACTACGGACAGAATTTAATTCGGCAGATGGAGCGGTACGATCTGTACCGCTTGGATGAGATGACATTAGATGAGTTTAGCGGTCTGATAGGTATGTTTGCTAATCCATGTCCAGGCGCAAGATTGACCAGCAGCTTTGGTTTCAGGGAGGCGCCTCTTGCGGGAGCCAGTACATATCATAAAGGCGTTGACTTAGGTACGGGTGCTTACAATATACCTACTTATGCGGCGCAGGCGGGTATAGTAACCTATGCAGGTCCATCCGGCGCGGCTGGAAATCTTGTTACGATTGACCACGGGGATGGTTTGGTCACGAAATACATGCATCATGATAAAGTATATGTAAAGCCGGGTGACAGAGTTGAGAAAGGGCAGCAGATAGGACTGAGCGGGACAACTGGAAATTCTACAGGAAATCATCTTCATTTTCAGGTGGAAAAGAATGGGGCAGTAATAAACCCGTTGCTTTATTTGGATATTCAGTAACAATAAGGAAAAGGGTATTGTATGGACAATAAAGATTTAGATTTGCTTCCGGAAGAGTTTCCGAGTCCGGAAGAGTTGTTTCAGATTGATGTTGGGGATATAGTAAAAACTGAAAAGCCGAAGGAAGAACAGTCAAAGCAACAGGAACAATTGAAAAAAGAAGGTATAGTAGATCCGCAAGTAAGGGCAGAAGACAAAGCTCAAGAAGTTCCCTTAAAGGCGGAGCCTGTTCCAAAGTACAGAGTTATCAAATTCTTTTCGGCGGGGTTTGTCATTCTCATTTTAGTGATAGCTTTGTTTATTACTAATATGGATAAATTCCATCTGCACTGTTATTGTATGATGACAGACAGCATGGGAGATACCATTCCCAAAGGAAGTGTGGTTTTCTCATATGATATCCCGATGGAGGAGCTTGAAGTCGGCGATGTGATCACTTATATAAATAGTCAGGGAGTATCGGTGACACATCAGATTGTCAATGAGGTGTATGATTATAATGAAAGCGGTAACCGGGCATTTTATACAAAGGGGACAGAAAACGATACGGTAGATGAGAATGCGGTTACGCATGAGATGATCAAGGGTAAAGTTTTTATTTATATACCGTATATTGCAAAGCCATTTATACATTAAAAGGAATAAATTCCGCATATCTTTGGATAGGCGGAATTTTCATCTCATTAAGAAATGAACAGGAGGAAGGTATTCGACATGGATAAAAAGGAACGAAAGGCAATTTATTTTGAGTGTTATGGAGGAATCAGCGGTGATATGACGGTAGCCGCGCTTCTGGATATGGGTGCTGATGAAAAAGAACTCAGGCGGCAACTTGATTCACTGCCCCTTGAAGGATTTTCTGTTGAAATTAGCAGGGTAAAGAAGTCAGGACTAGACTGCTGTGATTTTAATGTTGTTTTGGAAGAGCAGTATCATAATCACGACCATGATATCGTGTATCTGTATGGACACAGACAGGGAGATACAGACCATGCGCATATACACGATCATAATATACATAGCCATGACCATGAGCATAGCCGCGATATACATGGTCATGAGCATAGTCATGATATACATGGTCATGAGGAACACAGTCATCATGCAGACCATGTACACCGCGGCCTGAAAGATGTGACAGGGATCATTGATCAGTCGAGTCTTACAAAGGGAGCAAAGAAGATTGCCGTGGATATCTTCCATGTGCTGGCAGAGGCAGAGGCGAAAGCTCATGGCGCAATGATAGAAACTGTACACTTTCACGAAGTAGGAGCAGTAGATTCCATTGTAGACATCGCGGCTGCGGCAATATGTCTGGATAATCTGGGAATACAAGAGATCATCGTGCCGGAATTGTATGAAGGAAGAGGTACGGTAAGATGTGCGCACGGTATTCTTCCGATTCCGGTTCCGGCAGTGATGCACATTGTGGCTGATCATGGGATTGCCATGCATATTACGAATGTGGAAGCAGAACTGGTAACTCCAACAGGAGCAGCTATCGTGGCGGCGGTGCGCACGGCGGACAAGCTGCCGGAGAGATATACGATTAAGGCAGTAGGAATGGGCGCCGGGAAGAGAGATTACAAAAGAGCCAGTATTTTGAGAACGATGATAATCGAATGTCCAAAAGAGGAACAGGCAGAGTACAGAGAGCCTTCTAGAGATCATATATATAAACTGGAGAGTAACATTGACGATTGTACTGGAGAAGCTTTGGGCTATGTGATGGAACGTCTTTTGGCGGAGGGAGCAAGAGATGTCAGTTACACCCCTGTGTTTATGAAGAAAAATCGTCCGGCTTATCAGATTAATATAATATGTACTCAAAAAGATATTGCGGCTATGGAAGAGATTCTTTTTAAAGAAACAACCACGATCGGGATTCGCCGTATGAAGGTGGAGCGTACAGTATTGGAAAGAGAAGTGCAAAAGATTATGACATCTTTAGGGGAGGCGCAGATTAAGGTATGCAATGCATGCGGCGCGTTGAGAATATATCCGGAGTACGAGAGCGTGGCGGCAATTGCAGCAGAAAAGAAGCTTACATACAGGGAGGTGTGGGAAAAAGTTTTCAGGGAAGCCGAGAGTATTCTTTTGTAGCAATATAGAAACGGAGAGTATTTATGGAAAAATATTTTACAAAGGTAGAAAAATTAAAAAAGATGATAGCTTCCTATGCGGAAAGTGATATTGTTGTTGCTTTTTCGGGAGGAGCAGATTCCAGTCTGATTTTAAAAATGACCTGTGAAGCGGCAGAAAGAACAAGACACACTGTTTATGGAATTTTTCTTCATACAATGCTCCATCCGGCGGGTGAAGCAGAAAGCGCCAGAAAAATCGCAGATGAGGTTGGGGCCGTATTTAAGATTCTGGAGATTGACGAACTGAAGGAAGCGGATATTGAGTATAATCCACAGGATAGATGTTATCGTTGTAAAAAATATTTGTTCCAGAGTGTTTTAAAAGAGGCTGAAAAGCTTCATGCAGATATAGTCATGGAAGGAACCAACCAAGATGATTTGATGGTCTACAGACCGGGAATCCGTGCAGTGAAGGAGTTAGGAATCATAAGTCCTCTGGCTGCGGCAGAGTTAACGAAGAAAGAAGTGAGGAGGCTGGCAGCAGAATATGGTCTGTCTGTCAGTAATAAACCGGCATCTCCGTGTCTTGCGACCAGATTCCCTTATGGAACGAAGCTATCGGGTGATGCGATACGAAGTGTAGAACGAGGCGAAAAGATATTGAAGGAACAAGGATTTCACAATGTTCGTTTGAGAGTACACGGGGAGATAGCAAGGATTGAGGTGGACAGCAGGGATTTGAAGATACTTGTGGAACACAGAAAGGAAATTATAAGTGGTCTTAAGAAGTTAGGTTATATTTATGTAACATTGGATTTAGAGGGATTTCGTTCGGGAAGTATGGATGTGAATAGAAAAGAATCTGTCTGAAAAAAGAGAGGGCCGATGCATTCGCACCGGCCCTTGGAGGGGAAAATCTATGTAATGTCAGGCAACCTCACCTGCTAAGTGGTTAAAATAGGCCGCCTGAAAGAAAAAGTGATTTTATAAATTCTTTAGGCGAAGTCCAGCGATCATACAGAACGTAGTAGCACAACCGCTGTCTTCTTTATATGTTGAAATCATTATAGTAAGGAAATATGAAGCCAATGTGACAGAAAACAGAAATGTTTATAAAATTTCTTAAGAAAATCGGAAGATTAAGAAAATAAAAAACCATTGGAATTCTCCAATGGTTTCTTTTATAATGACTGCGGAGAAAGGGACTTGAACCCTCACAGGAAAAACTCCCACTAGAACCTGAATCTAGCGCGTCTGCCATTCCGCCATCTCCGCTCACAAATAATATAATACCATAGATTATATCATTTGGCAAATACTTTTTTCATAAATTCAACTTTTTAAAAATTACAACCTTTTATCAGCGGACTTCAATTCCATTGACTTCAAGGTGCTCGTCAATTGCAACAACTAGGCATTTTCTCCCTTCGATTTCTTTTATCTCTACTAAATCCGAACGTTCTGGATTAACTTTAATGACTATGTCTGGTGTTTCGAGCTGGAATGTTTTTGTGTTTACGATGTTAGAAGCGAGAAAAGTTTCCTGTTCGCCTGCTATATCTTCAAACTGGGAGTCAAAAGATTTAAGGTTTTCCTCCGGGACGCCGCTTCTTTCAAGCAACCGCTTTACGTCTGGCTTAGAGAGTTCCAAAGGATCTGGAGATTCTTTCGTTTCTTCCAGCATTTCACATATATTATCGTGAATGTTCCGGACGGTTTCATAATTGCAGTTATCTCCAAGGGTATCAGAAACAATTGTCTGAAAAGAGGTTTTCTGGTCCCCTGCGGTCAGCGGTATCTTGCTCCCAAGAACTGAGTCTATAAATTCCGGCTGGATTTCTTCTGCTTTTTTTGTATAGTACAGAATGCTGTGGATATTGCTTGCCCGGTCATCGAATGCGGGGAAAAGGAAGCCGTTCAAAGGCGATTCCACCAGCCAGTCGCGGATACGGTCCTCGATATTATTGGTTTCTGCGTTATATGTAAGCCCGGCTTTCGTAAGGTTGACCGGACAGATACTGCACATGATATGTTCATAGACGGTATCGGAGGCATCGAACATCTCTTCGCCGTCTGAAGATCTTCCGGGGACATCGTAGGCAGCATGGATTAGGATAATATAATAATTCTCTGCATATTCATAGTTCTCTATTACTTTGTCATAAAACTCCTCAAGAAGAAGTTCATCCGTAAGCTTGCTGTCCCGAAGTTTTAAGAGAAATTCCTGTGTGCCTCCGGGCATTTCCTGATCAAGAGGAAAATTCATGTTCAAGAGGTTTTTGCCGATAGTTCCGGCAAGTGTATGACGGAAGATATCAAAGTATTTGAAAGCTTCTTCTTCAGGCAGAGATAAGAATGCTTTTCTAAGTTCTGTTTTTTTCTCCTTTTCATGATTTACATAGCAGCCGCAGATACGCGTGATGGAACACCGGTCTGGTGTGAACTGCCTGCGGATTTCTAATACTTCTTTTTTATTCATAATTTACACTCCCTTAATTTAAACATGTAAAAATCTTATCATATTCCGACGTGTTTTTCAATTAAATGAAAATAGTGGTGAAGAGTAATATGAATCAGTTTTGCGCTAGGTGGGAAAACTTTTGGACAGCCGGTTTGATAGACTATTGAAAACTTAAGAAAACAAGTTGAAGCCAGAAGTCTATAAAAGGAGGTCAGGAAAGTGAAAGGATATTTTGTAAATGAAGGATATATGGGATATGTGGATGGAGAATATAAATTATTTGCAGATGAAACAGATTACAGAGAATACATCGAAGATTGATTTAAGAAGCTTTGATGAATATATTTGAACGATAAGGGGGATTTTTACGGATGACTGAGTTGATGGGAGTTGCGCAGGAAGAGAAGACAGAATTTGAATTATCGGGGCTGAATGCGGACGAGCTGGGATTTATGAGAGCAGACGAACGAAGAGTGGTTATAGAGGCTGCAGGCTTGAATCCAGACGAATATGATTTTTGAGATAATAATTTAAAACAGCGGCAGTAAAAGTTATATTTAAAATTGATTGATGGATATTGTCATGATATGATACTAAGGTCAAAAGGTCATGCAGCAGAGTTTTGGGTATTTACGGCAGAGGAGGGAGAAAAGTATCATGGCGATATCCTCAATTAAATTACGAATGTTATATATTATGAAAATATTGCTTCAAAAGACAGATGAAAGGCATCCGATGTCGGCGGCGGACATAGGAAGGGCATTAGGAAGATTTGAGATGTCCGCCGACCGTAAGACGGTGTACAGTGATATAGAGACTTTGAACGAGTTTGGAATGGATATATTGCAGGCCAAGGGAGCCAACGGCGGTTATTATATCGGAAGCAGGGAGTTTGAACTTCCAGAACTCAAGTTGCTCGTGGATGCGGTACAGGCATCAAAGTTTATCAGCAAAAAGAAATCGGAGGAATTGATCAAAAAGCTGGAGGGACTGGCAAGTGAGTATGATGCGAGGCAGCTGCAGCGTAATGTGTTTATCTACAACCGTCCGAAGACGGGAAATGAGACGGTTTATTATAACGTTGATCAGATTCACGAGGCTATTTTGAAGAATAAACAGATTAAATATAAATATGCTGAATGGACAGTGCAAAAGAAATTGCGCCCTAAAAAAGGCGGCGCATTCTATACAGTCAGTCCGTGGTCGCTGACGTGGGACGATGCGAATTACTATCTGATCGCTTATGATGAGGAGGCGGATTGTATTAAACACTATCGGGTGGACAAGATGCAGCAGGCTTGTGTAACAGACAAAGAGAGGCGTGGCAAGGATCGGTTTCGGGATTTTGACCTTGCGGAATTTGCTAAGAAGACATTTTCTATGTATGGCGGACATGACGAGGAAGTGACAATGGTCTGTGACAATGATATTGTCGGTGTGATTTTAGACCGTTTCGGAAAAGAGGTAAGGATTGTACCAGCGGATGAAGAACATTTCCGGGTGCGGATTTTAGCGGCAGTTAGTCCGCAGTTTTTCGGATGGTTAACAGGAATCGGAGACAAGATGCGTATTGCAGCGCCGGAGCATGTTAAGAAGGCTTATAGGGAGTACCTGATTCACATTATAAAAGGATATAGTTTGTGACGGGATTTAACCTTAACTTGGTTGCAGAAGTAATGGAAAAACCCTCTGCTATGTGATACAATATAAATAATATCAACATGTCAAAAAACGATGAAGAGAGGGTAAAATAATGGGAAACATATTTGACATTTTAGGACCTGTTATGGTTGGACCGTCCAGTTCTCATACGGCTGGCGCTGCCCGGATCGGTCTGATCGCGAGACAGCTTTTTGGAAGGCAGCCGGAGAATGTAAAGGTTTATCTTCATGGCTCCTTTGCAGCTACGGGAAAGGGGCATGGAACAGATAAGGCGCTTATCGGCGGACTGTTGGGGATGAAGCCGGATGATATGCGTATTCCAGACAGCTTCAATGTTGCGAAGGATGAGGGAATGGAATTTGTGATTGAAAACAAGGATTTTAAGGAAGCTCATCCGAACACAGCACGTATCTATATGGAAGCAGAAGGAATTCCGTCCATGTGGGTACAGGCATATTCGATAGGCGGAGGCAGGATTAAGGTCTGCAAGCTGGATGGCATCGATGTTAATTTCAGCGGTGAGAGCAATACCCTGATTATCCGTAATGTGGACGAGCCGGGGCGTGTGAAGGATGTGTCTGTGGCGCTCAGTGATGCTCAGATCAACATCGCGACGATGCAGCTATTCAGGGATAAGAAAGGCGGAATTGCGGTTATGGTAGTCGAGATCGATGAGATCATCCCGCAGGAAGTAATCGATAACCTTGTAAGAAAACCGGGAATTATCCGAGTGAAATTCTTGAGCGCGAATTAAAACATGGAGGAAGAAGAGTATGTCGTATCAATCAATGGAAGAGGCTTACGAAAGATGTGAAAAGGACAGCATCGAATTTTGGAAAGCCATACAGTTAGAGGATGCTCATGAGCGAGGTGTGAGCGAAGAGGATTCATGGAATCAGATGAAGTATATGTGGCAGGCGATGTTAGACGGTCTTGATGCTTATGAGCCGGATTTGATGTCGAGAAGCGGCTTGGTAGGAACTGAGGGAGCGAAGATGGATGCTTACCGCAAGACGGAGCAGCCGCTCTGCGGTGATTTCCTTGCAAAAGTAATATCCAACGCACTGAAGATGGGATGCAATAATGCCTGTATGAAGCGGATCGTTGCGGCTCCGACAGCAGGTGCATGCGGCGTGCTTCCCGCAGTTCTCGTCACCTATTACCGCGAATATGAGGTGACAGAGGAGAAGATGATAGAGGCGATGTATGTTGCGGCAGGAGTAGGGCAGATTATAGCAAACCGTGCGTATCTGGCAGGAGCTTCCGGAGGATGTCAGGCAGAGATTGGTTCGGGTTCCGCTATGGCAGCAGCAGCGATCTGTCATGTCAGGGGAGGAGACGCGGCACAGCTTGGACATGCCTGTGCGATGGCGCTTAAGAATCTGATGGGGCTGGTATGTGATCCGGTTGCCGGTCTGGTGGAAGTGCCATGTGTGAAGAGAAATGTAGTGGGCGCTGTGAATGCCATGTCAGCGGCAGATATGGCTTTGGCTGGCATTATCAGTCAGATTCCGGTTGATCAGGTAATTGACGCTATGAAGGAGGTTGGAGACAAGATGGACGTAACTCTTCGTGAGACGGCGCTTGGCGGTGTTGCCGTAAGTCCGAGGGGACAGGAAGTGTCAGAAGAGCTGAATGCATAAGAGACGATGTGCAGAAAATAAAAGATATAAGGATACCTCTCTTTTTGATCGCAATGAAAAAGAGAGGTATTTTCTATATTGCTGATACATTTAAGAAAAAATTGAACCAAATAAAAGTTCATTACAATGTATAAATGAAGAGGAAATATTTCCGGCATATTGCCAAGGTCTCAATAACTGACAATATGCAAAATGTGTACACGATAAAAAAGAAAGTAGTTTAGTATATGACGATTCAGGAACTTGAGCAGGTGATCGCTCTTTATAGTAAAGAAATATATTCGTTTTGTCTGCAATTGACAGGAAGCCGGACGATGGCAGATGAGCTGTATCAGGATACATTTCTTAAGGCGGCAGAAATTGCAGAAAGAATAAAAGCGGACGGCAATCTGAAAAGTTATTTCCTGTCTGTTGCTCTTAGGCTTTGGAAAAATCAGAAGAGGAAATTCGCATGGAGGAACCGGATTGCGCCGACACAGGAGCTCTTCGAGGATGCTAAGAAGAACATATCTGATGTACAGGAGGATGTGCTGGAGGACTATCTCAGGCAGGAGCAGCTGCAGATGGTGAGAAAAGCAGTGTCCGGTCTTAAGGAAAAGTATAAGATTCCCATACTGCTCTACTATATGGAGCAGATGTCCGTTGCAGAGGTGGCGGCCGTAATGGGAATCCCTCAGGGAACGGTAAAGAGCAGGCTGAATACTGCCAGAAAATGTCTGGAATCGGAATTGGAGGAGTATTTTAATGAATAATAAGTTAGAGAAGCTGTTATATGATGCTCTTGTTCCGGTGAACGCGCCGGATCCGGGATTGAATCGTCGGATTTTAGAAAGCCGGTCAAAGGAGGTATCAGCAATGAGACAGTATCATTTTAAGAAAATGGCAGCAGCGGTGGCAGTTTGTGTACTGGCAGTAGGAAGTATCACGGCATATGCAGCGTACCAGTATTTAAGTCCGTCGCAGGTAGCAGAGGAAGTATCGAACAACAATGCATTGGCGAAAGCGTTTGAAAGCAAGGATGCGGTTCTGGTTAATGAGACACAGACGAGCGGGGATTACCAGATAACATTGCTAGGTCTTGTATCGGGTACGGATCTGTCACCCTATATAGATGAAGAGAGTACGGGAGAGCTTGAAGAGAGCAGGACCTATGCGGCAGTGGCAATTGGCCGTACAGACGGCAAGAAGATCACAGAAGATGAAAGAAAGTGCGTATCGCCTTTGCTTACCGGCGTAGACTGGATGGTTGCGAACAACGGGACAATGGACGTAGGACTTTGCTGGTTTATAAAAGACAGTATTATCTATGCGATAATGGACTGCAATAATCTGGAAATGTTCGCGGCAAGGGGTGTACAGGTAGGGGTTGTGGATGAATTTGGCGATGAGTCAGAAGCCTTTTTCATGGATGAGAAGACGGGTGTATATAGTAAAAAGCCTGGTTATAAAGGAACAAACGCATTGTTTTCTTTGCCGTTGGATCAGGCAAAGGCAGATGAAAAAGCGGCGGATGAATATATTGAAAGACTTAAGAAGCCGTCTGATGATGAGGAAGATGAAGACGAGAACCACGGAGATGCAGACTATGAAAGGTATATCAGTGATTTTGAGGCGACAGAGGATGAGGCGGCTTTTTTGAAGGAAACGGCAGTTCTTATAAGCAGGAAGGTTCTGAAGATAGATAAAGAAGGTATGGTGGAGTTTGGAAAAGAGGGAGAAACACAAGGGACGATGAACCTGATGGGATATAAAGAGGGAGTACCTACGTCTGGAGTGATCACCGGAAGCACTTTGGACGATACGGTTATACACATGTTTACAGTAAATGGAGATGGTACGGCTACGTATGAAACATATGCTCCGGCTGTGAAATGAGAGAAAAACAGATGTTTGGATTAGAATTATAGTCAAGATCAGAGAAGTGTTTTGGGTATATCAATTATGCAAAAAACGCTTCTTTTTCTGTTTTGTCAAATATTATAAAAAATATTTATTTTGATAATCAAAATACTTGACAAACAAAATAAATAATTATATACTTTGAAAGTCAAAATTATTTAAAGTCAAAATAAATGTGTCAAATCCGGCGCAGAGATAAGAGGAGTACATATGACAGGAATCATCTGCGGGACGGGTTCTTACGCTCCGTCCTATGTAATGGATAACAATGAGATAGCGACAATGGTGGAAACAAGTGATGAATGGATCAGAGAACGTACCGGGGTGGTCACAAGGCATATTATTAAAGATGAGACGACGGTATCCATGGCATGTGAGGCAGCAACAAGGGCGCTGGCTGACGGGGATGTTGATGCGAGAGAGTTAGACTTGATCATCGTATCAACCATATCCTCGAATATTATCCTACCATGTACAGCCTGCGAGGTGCAGAAGGAGCTTGATGCGGAACACGCTACGTGTTTTGATATGAGCGCGGCGTGCAGTGGATTTGTTCTGGCATATAATACTGCGCTTGCATATCTTTCCGGCGGCATATACAAAACCGCGTTGATCATAGGAAGCGAAAGCCTTTCCAATCTGACGAACTGGAAGGACAGAGGTACTTGTATTCTATTTGGAGACGGTGCGGGAGCAGCAGTGATGAGGGCTGGAGAGGGTAAGACATATTTTCCGGTCACCTGCTCCGATGGCATGAAGGGTAATGCTCTTACTTGCCAAAGCCGTCACACATTGGCGGATACCCGGCATATGGCAGATCCGGAGTATTCTATCCAGATGGATGGACAGGCGGTGTTTAAATTTGCAGTCAAGAAAGTACCAGAAGCAATCGATGAGACGCTAAAAAAGAATGGTGTAAAAAAGGAGGAGATTACATGGTATATCCTTCATCAAGCGAATAGCCGGATTGTGGAAGCTGTAGCAAAGCGTTTAGGTGAACCGCTGGAAAAGTTCCCTATGAATCTTCAGGAATATGGGAATACATCTTCAGCGAGTATCGCAATTCTTTTGGATGAGATGAAACGCGACGGCAGATTATCAGGCGGTCAAAAGGTTGTGATAGCAGGCTTCGGGGCCGGACTTACGTGGGGAGCCTCCATTATAGAGTGGAGATGATAAATAGATAACCCAGTTCAAAAAAGCAAAGAAAAGGAGAAAATGAAAATGTTTGAGGAAATGAAAGAGTTAATCGCAGAAGGACTGAATATTGATGAGAGCAGAATTACAGAAGAGGCCTCCTTTAAGGATGATCTTGGAGCAGATTCGCTGGATCTGTTTGAACTTGTTATGAGTTTAGAAGACAAATATGATGTGGAGATTCCTTCTGAGGAGTTGGAAAAACTTTTGACAGTAGGAGATGTGATCAAGTATATCGAAGAACATAAATAAGAAAAGAGAGGTTTAAAGAAGATGCAGACAGAAGTAACCAGATTATTAGGAGTTAAATATCCGATCATTCAGGGAGGCATGGCATGGGTGGCTGAGTACCACCTTGCTGCTGCCGTATCGAATGCAGGAGGTTTAGGACTGATCGGGGCGGCAAGCGCTCCGGCTGAATGGGTGAGAGAGCAGATTCAGAAAGCAAAAGAGCTTACGGATAAACCTTTCGGGGTGAATATTATGCTTATGAGCCCATATGCAGACGAGGTTGCGCAGATAGTTGCCGAGGAGCGAGTTAAGGTTGTTACGACTGGAGCGGGAAATCCTGAAAAATACATGAAGATGTGGAAAGAAGCAGGGGTAAAGGTCATTCCGGTGGTTGCTTCTGTTGCACTTGCCAAACGTATGGAACGAAGCGGCGCCGACGCACTGGTAGCCGAGGGCTGTGAGGCCGGAGGGCATATCGGCGAGAGTACGACGATGGTACTGGTTCCGCAGGTTGTGGATGCAGTGAGCATTCCGGTCATTGCGGCAGGCGGAATCGCAGACGGAAGAGGAATTGCAGCAGCATTTATGCTGGGAGCAAAGGGAGTACAGATGGGAACTCATTTTGTTGTGACAGAAGAGTCTCAGGTACATGATAATTATAAAGAGAGAATCATCAAGGCGAGAGACATTGACTCAAGGGTAACAGGAAGAACAACCGGACATCCTGTGAGAGCGCTCCGCAATGAGATGACAAAGCAGTATATTGAATTGGAAAACAAAGGCGCAGGCTTTGAAGAGCTGGAGAAGTTGACACTTGGCGGATTACGAAAGGCTGTTATAGAGGGCGATGTAGTACATGGAAGTGTTATGGCGGGACAGATTGCCGGTATGGTAAAAGAACGTCTGACCTGTAAGGCGCTGATAAATAAATTAGTGAAAGAAACGGACGGGATTATCGGAGGAAAAGGATTTTATGAGTAAAGTTGCATTTCTTTATCCAGGACAGGGAGCGCAAATGAGCGGGATGGGTAAAGATTTTTATGAGAATAGCTCACTGGCGAAGGATATCTATGATAAGGCGTCAGAGGCTCTGGGACTTGATATGAGGACGCTCTGTTTTGAGGAAAATGATAAGCTTGATCTGACAGAATATACCCAGGCGGCTCTTGTGACAACCTGCCTTGCCATGACAAGAGCAGCGAAGGAAGCAGGACTGGATGCAGACATCACAGCAGGCTTAAGTCTTGGAGAATACGCGGCTATCGCGGCGGCAGGCGGTATGAAGGAGCTGGATGCCATCCGTCTGGTCAGAAAAAGAGGAATTCTTATGCAGAATACTGTGCCGGCAGGCGAGGGAGCAATGTGTGCCGTTATGGCAATGGATGCTGAAAAAATTGAACAGGTAATAAAGGACATCGAAGGAGTTTCGGTGGCGAATTATAACTGTCCGGGACAGATTGTCATTACCGGTTGGAAGATGGCGGTAGAGAAAGCGGCAGAAGCCTTAAAAGAAGCGGGTGCAAAACGTACCATCATGCTCAATGTGAGCGGTCCGTTCCACTCTCCGATGCTGATACCGGCAGGCGAGGAGCTTCTTTTAGAGCTAGGACAGGTAGAGATGAGTCCGCTGACAGTGCCGTATATCACAAATGTCGGAGCAAAGAAAGTAACCGACATCAGCGAGACAAAACAACTTCTGGCAAAGCAGGTAAGTTCTCCGGTTTGCTGGATGCAGAGCATGGAATATCTCATAAAAGAAGGGGTTGATACATTTATAGAAATCGGGCCTGGCAGAACTCTTGCAGGATTCATGAAAAAGATTGATCGGGATGTGAAAGTGATCAATATCGGCACATGGGAGGACATAGACAAGGCAGTTTCTGCATGTTAAAGCAGGCAGGGGCCTAGAAAGGGAGAACAGATGGTGACAGGAAAGATTGCAGTAGTGACTGGAGCGTCCAGAGGCATCGGCAGGGCAATAGCCCTTAAGCTGGCATCGGAGGGTGCCAAGGTTATTGTGAATTATAATGGCTCAAAAGACAGGGCGCTTGAAGTGAAGCAGAAGATTGAAGAAAACGGAGGAAGCGCTGAAATCTATCAGTGTGATGTATCAGATTTTGAAAAATGTGAGGCGTTCATTACGGATATTATCAGGCAGTGGGGCAGGATAGATATTCTTGTTAATAATGCAGGAATTACAAGAGACGGTCTCCTGATGAAGATGTCGGAAGAGGATTTTAACAAAGTGTTGGATACGAATCTTAAGGGGGCGTTTAATACGATCCGTTTTGCCAGCAGGCAGATGCTTAAGCAAAGGAGTGGGCGAATTATCAATATGGCGTCAGTGGTAGGCGTGACTGGCAATGCGGGGCAGGTGAATTACGCTGCTTCAAAGGCTGGGATCATCGGGCTTACGAAGGCGGCGGCCAGAGAGCTTGCCTTAAGAGGTGTTACGGTAAATGCCATAGCGCCGGGCTTCATTGAGACAGACATGACGAAAGAGCTGACTGAGAAGGTGAAGGAGAATTCTGTGTCCCAGATACCTCTCGGAAAGTTTGGAAAACCGGAACATGTGGCGGCAGCGGCAGCTTTTCTGGCTTCTGAGGAGGCAGAATATATTACCGGGCAGGTGCTTCATGTAGATGGCGGCATGGTAATGTAGAAAGGAGAAGCAGGATGAAGAGACGAGTAGTAGTGACAGGGCTTGGAGCCGTAACGCCGATCGGCAATACGGCAGATGAGTTTTGGAACGGCATTAAGGAAGGAAAAGTCGGGATCGGAGAGATTACTAAGTTTGATACGACTGATTATAAAGTGAAGCTGGCGGCAGAGGTGAAGGAATTTGACGCGAAGGAACATATGGATGCAAAGGCCGCAAAACGTATGGAGCCGTTCGCACAGTATGCAGTTGCGGCAGCAAAAGAAGCTTACGAAGATGCCGGACTGGATATGGAAAAGGAAGATCCATATCGTGCAGGCGTGATCGTGGGCTCCGGAATCGGAAGCCTTGAGACGGTGGAGAGAGAATATACGAAGATTCAGACAAGAGGTCCGGGAAAAGTACATCCGCTGATGGTTCCTCTTATGATTTCTAATATGGCGTCGGGGAATATATCTATCCAACTTGGGTTTAAGGGAAAATGCACGAATGTAGTAACTGCATGTGCATCTGGAACCAACTCCATTGGAGATGCATTCCGTGCTATTCAGTATGACGATGCGGACATTATGATTGCAGGAGGATGTGAAGCTTGCATCTGTCCTACCGGAGTAGCAGGATTTACAGCGCTTACGGCGCTTTCTACATCTACGGATCCACTGAGAGCCTCTATTCCGTTTGATAAAGCGCGGAACGGATTCGTGCTCGGAGAAGGAGCGGGAGTGGTAGTGTTAGAAGAACTGGAGCATGCGAAGGCAAGAGGCGCTAAGATCTATGCGGAGCTTGTGGGATACGGCGCTACAGGAGATGCCTATCATATCACCTCTCCGGCAGAGGACGGCGGCGGCGCCGCAAAAGCGATGAGCCTTGCCGTTGAAGAGGGTGGTATCGAACCGTTTCAGGTAGATTATATCAACGCACATGGAACAAGTACCCATCACAATGATCTGTTTGAGACGAGAGCCATTCATCTCGCGTTCGGTGAGGCGGCAAAAGATGTAGTGATTAATTCTACTAAATCTATGATCGGCCATCTTCTCGGAGCGGCAGGCGGTGTGGAGTTCATTACTTGTGTGAAGTCTATACAGGAAGGTTTTATCCATCAGACGATGGGAACAAAAGATGTTGACAGCGAAGAGTGCGACTTAAATTATGCAGTTAACGGACCAGTTGAGAAAGATATTCATTATGCGCTGACCAATTCGCTTGGATTTGGCGGACATAACGCAGCCTTGCTTTTAAAAAAGTATGAAGGTTAGAGGAGAATTTGAATATGGAATTTGAAAATCTCGTTAAATTAATAGAAACCGTATCAGCTTCAGGACTGACAGGTTTCCAATATGAAGAAAAGGGCATGAAGATAAAACTCAGCAAGGATGTATCAGGGGGCGCACAGGTTGTAAGCGCGACGGATGCAAAGGAACAGAGTATTCAGAGCGCGGCCGTCCTCAAGACACAGGAAACGCAGAGCATAAGTGTAACAGAGACAGAAGGAATCAGCACACAGCCGGAAGGTAAGCTGATCCGGTCACCTCTTGTAGGAACATTTTACGCGGCGCCTGCAGAGGATGCAGATGCGTTTGTAGCTGTAGGAGATATGGTGAAAAAAGGACAGACTCTTGCTATTGTGGAAGCTATGAAACTTATGAATGAGATTGAGAGCGAGTTTGACGGTGTGATAGAGGAAGTGTTGGTAGAAAACGGACAGCCGGTGGAATACAATCAGCCGTTGTTCCGATTGAAATAACTACTCATGTAATTTTCTCAGATATTAAAATGAAGAGGTATTTTAGTTATGAATCATCTGAATATTAATGAAATCAAAGAAATCATTCCGCACCGTCATCCGTTTCTTTTGCTTGATTATATAGAGGATTATGAGCCGGGGCAGTATGCGGTGGGTTATAAATGCGTTTCTTACAGAGAGGAATTTTTTGCAGGACATTTTCCGAAAGAGCCGGTAATGCCGGGAGTACTGACTGTAGAAGCATTGGCTCAAGCGGGAGCGGTGGCTATTTTAAGCCAAGAAGAACATAAAGGTAAGGTTGCGTATTTTGGCGGAATCAATAAATGCAAATTTAAGGGGAAGATCATCCCAGGTGATAAAGTGCGCCTTGAGACGAAGATCATTCGCCAAAAAGGGCCAGTCGGCATTGGAGAAGCAGTTGCCAGCGTAGATGGAAAAGTGGTTGTCAGCGCGGAGCTGACATTTATGATTGGATAGGTGATGGATATGATAAAAAAGATATTAATCGCCAACCGGGGAGAAATTGCGGTGCGTATTATCCGCGCCTGCCGGGAGATGGGAATCGAGACGGTTGCCGTGTATTCAGAAGCCGACAGGGAGGCGCTGCATACAAAGCTTGCGGATGAAGCAGTCTGTATCGGACCTGCGCCTTCGGCGGAAAGCTACCTGAGTATGGACCGGATCATCAGCGCGACGATTGTGACCGGAGCGGATGCGATTCATCCGGGCTTTGGATTCCTCTCAGAAAACAGCAAATTCGCTGAACTTTGTGAGCAGTGCAATATTACATTTATCGGACCGGGTTCTAATGTGATTGCCCGTCTCGGCAACAAGCAAGAGGCGAGAAATACGATGGTGGCGGCAGGGGTTCCGGTTATTCCGGGAACAACCGAACCAATCTATGATGTTAAGAATGGAAAGGAAGCGGCAGAAAAAATCGGCTATCCTGTTATCGTGAAGGCGGCTCTTGGAGGCGGCGGAAAGGGCATGCGTGTGGCGAATACCTCAGAGGAGTTTGAATCTGCTTTCCAGACTGCGCAGAAAGAAACACAGATGGCATTCGGGGATAATACAATGTATATCGAACATTTTGTACAGCATCCGAGACATATCGAATTCCAGATTCTTGCGGACTCCTACGGAAATGTGATTCATCTTGGAGAACGTGACTGTTCCATACAGCGCAGCCATCAGAAGATGATCGAGGAATCTCCTTCCGCAGCGTTAAATGACGGGCTTCGGGAGAAAATGGGCGAAGCTGCGGTGAAAGCGGCAAAAGCGGCCGGGTACGTCAATGCGGGAACAATTGAATTTCTCCTTGAGAAAAATAATAATTTTTATTTTATGGAGATGAATACAAGGATTCAAGTAGAACATCCGGTGACAGAGTGGGTGACGGGAATCGATCTTGTAAAGGAACAGATACGAATTGCTTCTGGAAAAAAGCTTTCTTACAGACAGGAGGATGTGCATTTGACGGGACATTCTATCGAATGCAGGATCAATGCAGAGAATCCCAGAAAAGGCTTCAGGCCCTCGCCGGGAACGGTAAAAGATATGTATCTTCCGGGAGGAAAGGGAATCAGGATTGACTCCGCTATCTACAGCGGCTATACGATTCCGCCATATTATGACTCGATGGTGGCAAAGCTGATCGTATGGGCAAAAAACAGAAAGGAAGCCATTGCGAAGATGAGGAGCGCCCTTGGAGAGATCATCATCGAAGGAATTGATACGAATGTGGATTACCAGTATGAGATATTAAATCATCCGGATTATCTTTCGGGAGATATCGATATAGAATTTATTGAGAATCTGAACCGTGAATCATAAACGAAAAAAGGTGAAAATGTATGAAGCTTGATAATATGTTCAAGAAGACAAAATATTCGACACTTAAGCGAAATGAATACAGGACTGAGACCGTACGCCCGGAAGTTCCAGAGGGGCTTCTAAGAAAATGCAACAAATGTGGAGCCGCCATCATTGCAGAGGATGTAAAAAAGGATGGTTATATCTGTCCGAAGTGCGGCGGTTATTTTCGGATGCATGCGTACCGCAGGATAGAATTTGTGACAGATGAGAGAACCTTTGAAGAATGGGATAAAGGTCTGGGGACGAAGAATCCCCTTGAATATAAAGGATATTTGGAGAAGCTTTCCGGGCTTCAGGAAAAAACTGGGCTTGATGAAGCGGTGATTACCGGGAAGGCAAAGATAGACGGTGTGGAGACAGTAATTGGTGTCTGCGACGGAAGATTTCTCATGGCGAGCATGGGAGAGGCGGTGGGTGAGAAGATTACCCGAGCGGTAGAGCGTGCCACGAAAGAACACCTTCCTGTGATTCTTTTTGCATGTTCCGGCGGAGCCAGAATGCAGGAAGGAATCACTTCCCTTATGCAGATGGTAAAGACGTCAGCGGCATTAAAACGTCACAGTGATGCCGGACTTCTTTATATCAGCATCCTTACAGATCCCACAACCGGCGGAGTAACTGCAAGCTTTGCTATGTTGGGTGATATTATCCTTGCAGAGCCGAAAGCATTGATTGGATTTGCCGGGCCGAGAGTGATCGAGCAGACCATTGGGCAGAAGCTCCCGAAGGGCTTTCAGCGGTCAGAATTTTTGCTGGAGCATGGTTTTATCGATGGTATCATAGAAAGAAGCGAGCTTAGGCAAACGCTGTCGAAGCTTTTAAAGCTCCATGCGGACAGCGGGTATGAGGCAGAAAAAATACAGGACATATTAAAAATAACGAAAAAGTCAGATGCGTATAAAGCAGAGGCGATGAAGACAGATGGAACAAGAGGGGGCTTATCCTCATGGGAGCGTGTATTGCTTTCACGTATGCAGGATCGTCCGGTTGGGAGTGACTATATCGAGCGTTTATTTACAGATTTTACAGAATTTCACGGAGACCGTCTGTTTAAGGATGACCGTGCCATCATCGGCGGTGTGGCGAGGTTTCACGGCATTCCTGTTACGGTGGTCGCGCAGGCGAAGGGGACGAATACGAAGGAGAATATCGAACGTAATTTTGGTATGCCTTCTCCAGAAGGATACCGAAAAGCGCTGCGTCTGATGAAGCAGGCGGAGAAATTTGGTCGTCCGGTCATATGTTTCGTAGATACTCCCGGAGCTTTTTGCGGTTTGGAGGCAGAAGAGCGGGGACAGGGTGAAGCGATAGCCAGAAATATCTATGAGATGTCGGATCTTAAGGTTCCGGTGCTCTCAGTGATTATCGGAGAAGGAGGCAGCGGCGGCGCTCTTGCTATGGCGACGGCAGATGAAGTGTGGATGCTTGAAAATTCCGTATACTCCATTCTTTCGCCAGAGGGGTTTGCAAGTATTCTCTGGAAAGACAGCAGCAAAGCAAAGGAAGCTGCAGAGGTGATGAAGCTGACTGCGAAGGATCTTTATAAGCTTGGAATCGTGGAGAAGGTATTCGATGAACCACAGGATTTCAAGGCCGAGAATCTTATACAGGTAACAGAATCTATGGAGTCAGAGATTGTAAGGTTTTTGGCTGAGTATATGACAAAAAGCCATCAGGAGCTTAGTAGTCATCGCTATATGCGTTTTCGCAGAATGTAAACAAATGCCAGCAGCAGGAGAAAAAAGAATGAAACCACTGAAAATGGGAAATATAGAAGCAAAAGTGCCGATTATTCAAGGCGGTATGGGAATCGGAATCAGTCTGGGGCGCCTTGCCGGGGCAGTTGCTTTAGAGGGCGGCATAGGGATGATCTCTGCCGCCCAGATTGGTTTTAAGGAGCCGGATTTTGATACAGATACAAAAGCGGCGAACCTAAGAGCGATAGAAAAAGAATATAAAAAAGCGCGCCGGATTGCGCCAGAGGGTATCATTGGATTCAATCTAATGGTAGCTATGCGCCATTATGAGGAATATGTAAGAGCAGCAGTAAAGGCCGGGGCAGACCTGATCGTATCAGGAGCGGGACTTCCTACAGATCTTCCGGGGATTGTAAAGGATGCGGACGTAAAGCTTGCCCCAATCGTCTCCACGGAAAAATCTGCAAAGGTTATCCTGAAATTCTGGGATAAAAAATACAGAAAAATTCCGGATCTGCTTGTCATCGAGGGACCGCAGGCAGGCGGCCATCTTGGATTTGCAAGGGAGAAGCTTGAAAAATTCGAGGATCCGGCAGTATATGCCGGGGAAGTAAGGCGGATTCTTGCTGTAGTTAAAGATTTTGAAGAGAAATACGGGACAAGGATTCCTACCGCTCTCGGCGGCGGAATTGATACGCCGGAGGCGGTGAAAGCTGCACTTTCTCTTGGAGTGGATGCCGTACAGGTGGCAACCAGATTTGTGACTACAGAGGAATGTGACGCGGATATCCGTTATAAAGAAAGCTATATCAATGCGTCGAAAGAAGACATCATAATCGTAAAAAGCCCGGTGGGGATGCCTGGGAGAGCCATCAACAACGAGATGATAAAAAAAGTGGAGAATGGCGAGCGAATTTTCCACAGCCCATGCCATCGGTGTCTTAACAGGTGTGATCCCGCCAATATACCATATTGTATTACGGATGCCCTGATCCATGCAGCAAAGGGAGAGACTAAGAAAGCGCTCCTCTTCTGCGGCGCCAATGCTTATAAGGCTAATAGGATAGAGACGGTAAAAGAAGTACTAGAAGATTTGAAAAAATTGCTGTAAAATATAAGAAACGATATGCATTTGAAGAAAAAAAGGATATAATGTCTTTAGGGCAACGGAAAATATGAAAGGATTGCGGTATGGATAACGCATATAGAAAAATCAATTATATTCTGGTAAATCTGATTAATGAAATCTGGGACTTAGAGGGAAAGGCAATCATTACAGAGGAATTTAAGGATATTACGAACAATGATATGCATGTCATAGAGGCGATCGGGCTTGGCAACGGCCATAATATGTCTTTTATAGCCAAGCGTCTTGGCATTACAGTGGGTTCGCTGACAACTGCCATGAACAGCCTCGTGAGAAAAAAATATGTGCAGCGCTATCGGAGTGAAGAGGATAGAAGAGTCGTTTATGTCAGACTTACTGAGAAGGGTGCGAAGGCATATAACCATCACGCCGATTATCATCATAAGATGACGATGGCAATCCGTGAGAGATTAGGAGAGGATGAGCTTCCGGTTCTTTTCAAGACATTAGATGCCCTGACAAGTTTTTTCAAAGAATACAGTGAACAGAGTTGATATATTTGTAAATCATATTCAGGCAGGATGAGAAGTTCTGATATTACTTATCGTATATCAGATTGGGACGGGAGGCAAGAAGGTTATGTACGAGCAGGAAGTAAAGACCTTACAGGAAATGATTGATGACAGCAGCAGAATCGTATTTTTCGGGGGAGCCGGGGTGTCTACAGAGAGCAATATCCCGGATTTCAGGAGTGCGGATGGATTGTATCAGCAGAAATATAAATATTCTCCGGAACAGATTGTGAGCCATACTTTTTTTGTAAGCAGGACAGAAAGCTTTTATGAGTTCTATAAGGAAAAGATGATGTTCCTTGACGCGAAGCCAAATGCGGCGCATAAAAAGCTGGCAGAGCTTGAAAAAGCAGGAAAGCTTTCTGCTGTTATAACCCAGAACATCGACGGACTTCATCAGGCGGCAGGGAGTAAGAATGTGTTGGAGCTCCACGGAAGTATCCACCGCAATTATTGCCAGAGCTGCAGGAAGTTTTATGACGCTTCTTATGTAAAAATGAGTAAAGGGATTCCAAAATGCTCCTGCGGCGGAACGATCAAGCCGGATATAGTACTCTATGAGGAAGGATTAGATTCTGATATTATCAGCAGGAGCATACGTGCGATCAGTGAGGCAGATATGCTTCTGATCGGAGGAACTTCGCTTGTCGTGTATCCGGCAGCAGGATTTATTGATTATTTCAGAGGAAAGCATCTTGCAGTGATCAACAAGAGCAAGGCAGCAAGGGAAGTAGGAGCCGGGCTTACGGTATCGGCTCCTATCGGCGAGATTATGGAAAGGATAAGGGTATGACTAAAAATAAGCTGAAGGTGTATCATGGCATTATTCTGATCATTCTGGCAGCGATTGATATTTTTTTTATTGCAGGATATCTGGGGCGGTGGTTTGGTTTTTTCGGAACACTGCTTAGCGAGTTGATACTGCTTGCGCTGGCAGTTGGTGTTGTGTTTGTCTTCGGCGGCGACTTTAAGAAGGTGTTTCCAGTCAGGCGGCCAAAAGCGTGTCAGGTATTCGGGACGTTTGTATTGTGGCTTGGCACGTTATTTGTTATGATGATAGTTGCTATGATCATGCTTCTTCTGTTTCCGAAGGAAATGGCAGAGGTGAGCGAGGGGATCAGCAGTGCGATCAGGAGTGTTCCGTTTGTTGTTGCTTTTGCGGTGGTAGTAATAGCTCCGGCAATCTGTGAGGAAGCAGTATTCCGGGGTGTGTTCTTCAACAGCATTTTTAAGCCGGAACAGAATAAATGGATCACAATCCTTGTCACAGCAGCAGTGTTCGGTGCATTTCACGGTAGTATCTGGCGGTTTTTTCCTACATTTTTCTTAGGCATAGCTATGGGATATGTGCTGATGGAGACAGGAAATATGTTCTATACTATGCTCTTTCATGGAATTAATAAAAGGATTGTTCCCGAAAGAAAAGCAGCGGACGCTAACTGTGATGATCATGACGGCAGTAGGATGCGTGGTGATCGGGATGCTTCTGATGATGGGGAGCATGGTATTTGGCGGCGCGTTTGATGTTTATTAGTGCAAGGTATGGAAAATCTCAAGGCTTCTCTCTAATATCCCATTCATATATGCAATTACAGTCCCATAATTTGTCACAGGGATGCCGCTGTCCTGTGCACATTTCATACGGTATTTTATCTCGCGTTCATTGAGCATACAGCCGCCGCAGTGGACAATAAGGCGGTACTTGTTAAGCTCAGACGGAAATTCTGTTCCGTTGGTGAATTCAAAATTTAAAGCTTTCCCTGTGTGTTCTTTCAGCCAGTTTGGCAGCTTGACAGTGCCAATATCATCACACTGGCGATGATGAGTACACCCCTCAGAGATAAGGATCGTATCGCCGTCTTGCAGGTTGTCAATATGCTTTGCGCCATTTACAAGCGTATCAAGATTTCCCTTATATCTTGCAAAAAGAATAGAGAAAGATGTTAGCGGGACATTCTTTGGAACAATCTGTGCGACTGTTCTGAATGCCTGACTGTCTGTAATAACGAGAGCGGGAGCGGTCTCAAGCTTTTTCAACATATCTTCAAGTTCCATATCACGTACAACAACAGAGGCTGCGCCTGCTTCCAGAAGATCGCGGATTGTCTGTTGCTGCGGCAGGATCAGCCGTCCCTTTGGAGCAGCTTTGTCAATAGGAACTACAAGCACAACCAAGTCTAACGGAGAGACCAGATCACGCACAATATAACGGTCTGGCTCATCAGAAGGAACAAGGTGCGCGATTCGCTCCTTCAATTCATGAATCTGCGTTCGGTTACGAGCGCTTACCCACAGACAATCCTTGTCATTTTCCTTGTGTTGAAAGTCAGAAAGAAGATCCGCTTTATTCATCACAATCAGATAAGGGATATGTTTCGCTTTGATTCGCTCCAAAATTTTTTTATCCGCATCTGTCATACCAACAGTACCGTCAAGAACCAGCAGAGCAATATCCGTCTTATTCAGTATCTGATAAGCCTTCTGAATCCGAAACCTTCCAAGCTCCCCCTCGTCATCCAGTCCCGGTGTATCGATCATTACAACAGGCCCGAGAGGAAGAAGCTCCATTGCCTTCAAAACAGGATCGGTCGTCGTTCCCTTCCTGTCAGACACAATTGCCAGATCCTGTCCGGTTAAAGCATTAATGATACTGGATTTCCCCACATTACGCCTACCGAAAATTCCAATATGCACCCTCTCCGCCGCCGGTGTATTATTCATACTCATAAAAGCCTCCTTATTAAAATCGGAAATCCCTCCTATTATTTTCGCGAATCAGTTTCAGATTCTCAAGCACCACCTGCCGCGCTTTCTCATTTGGGACGTTCCATACTTCTTTATCGATCAGTTTATCTCCAAGCGCCTTTGTTTCCGGTGAAGCATAGTCCATCAGGTATTCCTCAAGAGTCATCAGAGCATTTGGATGGCAGCAGTTTTGAATCTGTCCTTTTTTGCACAGCGACATAAAGCGATCGCCGGTTCTGCCTTCACGGTAGCATGCGGTGCAGAAGCTGGGAATATAATCCATCTCCATCAGCCAGTGCACGACCTCGTCAAGGGTACGCCCATCAATGACATCGAACTGCTCGGATTTTGCATCCTCCGGCTCTGGTTCGCAGTAGCCGCCGACACTTGTTTTGGAACCGCCGCTAATCTGGGAGATACCAAGATGAAGTACCCTCTCTCGTGTTTTCTGGCTTTCTCTTGTAGAAATGATCATGCCGGTGTAAGGTACGGCGATTCGGATACAGGCAACGATTTTTGCGAATGTATCGTCGTCGATTCCGTTGGTAAATGTACTTGCATCGATATCGTCTGCGTTGCGCAATCTTGGAACGCTGATCGTGTGCGGACCTACACCGAAGGCAGCTTCTAAGTGTTCTGCGTGCATGAGAAGTCCGGCAAATTCATATCGGTACTTATCAAGTCCGAAGAGAACGCCGATTCCAACATCGTCAATGCCGCCTTCCATAGCGCGGTCCATAGCCTCTGTGTGATAGTCATAATCATGCTTCGGTCCTGTCGGATGAAGCTTTAGGTAGCTTTCCTTGTGGTAAGTCTCCTGAAACAGAATATAAGTTCCGATTTCCGCTTCCTTGAGCAAACGGTAGTTATCAACGGTCGTTGCGGCAATGTTGATGTTGACACGCCGGATCGCGCCGTTTTTATGTTTGATATCATAGACAGTCTTAATACTGTCCAGATAATATTCCATCGTGTTATGTACCGGATCCTCGCCCGCTTCCAGAGCCAGACGCTTATGGCCCATATCCTGAAGCGCGATAACCTCCCGGCGTATATCCTCCTGAGATAACTGCTTACGCAAAATATGCTTGTTTGTCGCATGATACGGGCAATAGGTGCAGCCGTTGATACAGTAATTGGAAAGATAGAGCGGTGCGAAAAGCACGATTCGGTTGCCGTAAAAATCTTTTTTAATCTGCTCTGCGAGGCGGAAGATCTTTTCATTTAATTCAGGATTGTCACAGGCTAATAATACCGAAGCCTCTCTGTGGCTTAAGCCTTTTCTGTTTTCTGCTTTTTTAATGATAGATTTCACTAATTCCAGATTGTCTTTGTTCTCATCTGCGTAAGTCAGGGTTTCGAGAATTTCTTCATGGCTGATAAAATCATCAGCATGTTTTGAATTTACGTCGTACATATAGTACCTCCTTTTAGATTATGTGTTTTAAAGTTTTCTTTATTCTGATTGTTGTATTGTGTCAGACGGATGCTTTGGACCGTGTCGCCGTTTTTATATATTCAGGGAATCACCTCTTGCAGTCACGATCCGATATCCGATGGACTCCATTCTCTGCTCAAGGCATCGCCGGCATTGTGCCGATTCGTCCCCGGTACAGATCTTATTGTCGTAGAGAAGATAATCCTTTCTTACCTCTGTGGGAGAGAGGTTCGGCATCACGACATTAGCGCCTGACAGGATACCAAGCTCCCGGCCTTTTGGATGGATAGTTCCAAGGGCCGTAGTGGAAGGAAGGAGAACCTTCGGAAGCATTAGGCGGATGCAGCCGAGAAGGAAAAGCGTCAGTTCCAGCGTCCCGGCTGCTTCGTCCTTAAAAGGAGTGTTATGGTGGGGAATGAATGGTCCAATCCCTACCATCTGGGGATTCAGTTCCTCTAGAAAAAGCATATCTTCTGACAGAAGCTGTGCTGTCTGAAAAGGCGCCCCTACCATAAATCCGGTTCCCACCTGATAGCCGATCTCCTTTAGTTCCCAGAGGCATTGCCTGCGTTTTTTTGCGCTTAGTGAGGCGGGGTGCAGCATGGAGTAGTGTTTATCATTATACGTTTCGTGGCGCAGAAGATAACGGTCGGCTCCTGCGTCAAAAAAAGCCTGATAACTTGATCTTTCCCATTCCCCGACAGAAAGTGTGATCGCGCAGTCCGGGAAATTCCTGCGGATCTTTCGGATAAGGTTCGCCAGCCGGTCTTCTGTATAGGAAGCGTCTTCGCCGCTCTGCAGGACGAAAGTGCGGAACCCGAGTTCATACCCCTCCCGGCAGCAGGAGAGTATCATGTCTTCCTCCAGACGGTATCGGTGAACATTGCGGTTGCTTCTGCGGATACCGCAGTAGAGACAGTCGTTTTTGCAGTAATTGGAAAATTCGATCAGTCCCCGCACATAGATATCTTTTCCGTAATATCGCTCCCGAACATCCCGCGCCAGTGAAAACAGATATTCAGAAAGTTCCGGTGTCCGGCTGGCGATCAGAGAAGTCCATTCCGCGTCGGAAAGGGTATGCTTCTGGTATAATTTGTCAATCAGTTTGATGTATCTATCCATAATTCTCCCAATAAAAAATCCTGACACAGAAGGCGTCAGGTTCTAAACCGGAGGCAAAAATGTCCCGGCAATAATATCATCTCGAATCCGTCCGCCTTTTCACTCAGGTATTATCCTTTGTGATTAGTACGTCAGAAAAATTATAGCATAAACAAAAAAAAGATACAAGAAAGATATTGACAATGGCCGGAAAGAAAAAGGAAGTGTTGGGAGGGGAAAAGGGAGCGTTATCTTTTTAATCTTGTTAGCACTGTCTTTTGCCGCCGTTATCGGGAATAATTATTATTGGAACAAATGCTTTGAAAAGTACGACTGGAGATAAAGGAGGTTTATGGAAGTTTTATTACTTGTTTTTTTCAGCATTCTGATCGTAGTCTCCTGTCAGGATATCAGGAGAATGGAGATAAAGGACGGCTGCCACATAGCCATTGCCGTGCTGGCTGCGGCAGCAATATTGATCGCGCCGGATACAGATATCTTATCGAGACTTTCAGGCGCGCTGTGTATCAGCGTGCCTATGGTTATGTTAACACTTATGGTTCCCGGCGCATTTGGGGGAGGAGATATAAAACTGATGGCGGCATCAGGGTTATTTTTAGGATGGAAAGCCGTGGTTGTCTCAGCGGCGCTTGCGTTATTCGCCGCGGGGGGATACGCATTGTTCCTGATTGTAAAAAAGAAAGCGGATAAGGGGCAGCGTTTTCCTCTGGGGCCTTTCTTAAGTATAGGACTGGCAGTTTCGGCGCTCTTTGGAGAAAGCATATGGCAGTTATGGCTGAGTTGGTAAAATATATATTGCTGATCTTTTTCCTGCTATGCTATACTTATTATCAATATGATATGATGCCAAAATTAAAAAGTCCCATTTACTCATACTTGCATGCATGAATGGGACTTCAGGACTTGTAAAACATGGGGCGAAATATTTTTTATATCCCGGAAAAATATGGAAATTATGTAAGAGCAACAGAAAGGAAAAGTCATGACAAGGGAACAGAGGGTCCGCAGCCTTATCAATTATCTGAAAAAGGAAAATGACGGTTACGCATCGATCATGGAGCCGGTGAATTACCATGAGAAGCGCAATCTTCTAAGGAGTCTTATGAATGTGCGCTGGCCGGGGGAGGCGTCGCCGGAATATTTAAAGCTTCAGGATGAGCTGTTAAAGGAAGAACTTAAGAAAAAGGGAATTGTGAGGCTTAAAGATATTCCGGTTGTGGAGGATGAGTATCCCTGCAGCGGGATTAAAAATGCAGACAGAATCTCTATCTGGCAGGGAGATATTACAAGGCTTTCGGTTGATGCGATCGTAAATGCCGCGAACAGTCAGATGCTGGGCTGCTTTGTGCCGTGTCATGGGTGTATCGACAATGCGATCCACTCAGCGGCAGGTATCCAGCTTCGCAATGAATGCGCTGAGATCATGGACAGACAGGGACACGAGGAGCCGACGGGAAAGGCGAAGATAACGAAGGGTTACAATCTTCCCGCAAAACATGTAATCCATACGGTAGGACCGATCGTAGGCATCAGTGTTACGGAAAAGCAGAGGGAGCAACTGCAGTCTTGTTATTTAAGCAGTATGATTCTTGCGGAAAAGGAGAGACTTTGGTCTATAGCGTTCTGCTGCATCTCTACCGGAGAATTTCATTTTCCGAATAAGCTGGCAGCACAGATCGCGGTCGAGACGGTAGACCGCTATCTTTCAAAGTCCAGACTTGAACGGGTAGTGTTTAATGTGTTCAAGGATGAGGATCTGAATATATACAAGAAACTAATGAGGTAAGAAATCAGAAAATATTTTCAATATGAGACAGGAGATTTGTTATGGACAAAGTAAGATTAGGAAAAACAAAGATCATTGTGAACAAGAATGGGTTCGGCGCGCTGCCCATACAGCGTGTCAGTAAGGAAGAAGCAGCTAAGATACTTCGGAAGGCATATGACAACGGCATACGGTTGTTTGACACCGCAAGGGCTTACACTGACAGCGAAGAAAAGATTAATTTTGCGCTTTCCGATGTAAGAGAACAGATCTACATTACGACAAAGACGATGGCAGTAAATGCCGAAGGATTCTGGAAGGATTTGGAAATTTCTCTTAACACTTTAGGTACGGGTTATATTGACGTCTATCAATTCCACAATCCGCCGTTCTGCCCGAAGCCGGGCGGAGAGGACGGCTTGTATGACGCGATGCTGGAGGCGAAAAGGCAGGGAAAGATCCGTCATATCGGAATCACGAATCACCGTCTTGCAGTAGCCGAGGAGGCTATAGAGAGCGGGCTTTATGACACGCTTCAATTCCCGTTCAGCTATCTGAGTTCTGAAAATGAGAAGAGTCTTGTGAAGCTGTGCAAAGAAAAGGATATGGGATTTTTAGCGATGAAAGCGCTGGCGGGAGGGCTGATCAACCAATCATCTCTTGCGTATGCTTTTATGAATGAATATGACAATGTGCTCCCAATCTGGGGAATACAGCGGGAGAGCGAGCTGGATGAATTCCTTTCCTGTCAGGAAAATCCGCCGAAGCTTGAAGGAGACATCGCGGAGCAGATCGCAAAGGATGTTAAGGAGTTTCAGGGGGATTTCTGCCGGGGCTGCGGATACTGTATGCCTTGTCCGGCAGAGATAGAGATCAATAACTGTGCCAGAATGTCGCTTCTGATCCGCCGGGCAGTTTCGGCTAACTTTTTGAATGAAGAGACACAGGAAAAGATGAAAAAAATAGAAGGATGTCTGGAATGCGGGCAGTGCAAGTCGAAGTGTCCGTATGGCCTTGACACGCCGGAACTTTTGAAGAAGAACTATAAAGATTACAAAGAGATATTAAAGGGAAAAGCCATATGAGAAATCATGAAGTAACAAAGCGGCAGGATCTGCTAACGCCAGACGGCAGTTTAAGAGAACCGGGGTGGTCGAGGAAACTGATCCAGACATATAAAAGAAGCCAGATCAAGGCGCCGAAATTCCGGATTAAAGAGTGGGATTATTATCTTGTCCTGAACGAAGATTTTGCGGGAGCGTTTACCTTATCCGATGACGGATATATCGGACTGCAGTCCGTATCTTTGCTGAATTTTAAGGAGGGCTGGGAGCATACGGAGACAATATTAAACGCATTTCCTATGGGGAAGTTTGGACTCCCCCAGACATCAGAGGAAGGAGACGTTGAGTACCGTGATAAGCGTCTGCATATGGCGTACACAGTAAAAAACGGTGAGAGGCGCATCCGCTGTTTCTTTAAAAATTTTTACGAAGGAAAGACATTTTCCTGCGATATCACGCTGAAACAGCCGGATATGGATACGATGGTCATTGCGACACCATTTGAAAGGAAGAGGGCTTTCTATTATAATCAGAAGATCAACTGTATGCCAGCTTCCGGATACATGAAATATGCCGGGAAAACCTATTTCTTTCATGAGGATACGGACTTTGGCACTCTGGACTGGGGGCGCGGCGTGTGGACGTATGACAACCGCTGGTACTGGGGATCCGGGAATACGGTGATTGACGGAAAGCCATTTGGTTTTAATATCGGTTACGGATTTGGAGATACGTCTGCGGCATCGGAAAATATGCTGTTTTACGACGGCGTTGGGCATAAGCTTGATGACGTGGTATTCCATATTCCAGAGAATAGTTATATGAAGCCGTGGAGATTCACGTCCAGCGACGGAAGGTTTGAGATGGATTTTGTTCCGGTTCTTGACCGAGCCGCAAAGACGAATGCTCTTATCATTGAATCCGATCAGCATCAGGTGTTCGGCAGGATGAGCGGGAAGGCTGTGCTGGATGACGGAAGAGAACTTCGGATAAAGGACGTTCTCTGCTTTGCGGAGGATGTACATAACAGATATTGACATTTAAGGAGGTATGGCATGGGTCATCTGACGACGAAGGACGCATATAAGAATTTAGAGGAGAGGATCAACTGGTTTACGCAGGGCGCGCCTGCATCTGATACATTGTATAAGATCTTACAGGTACTATATACGGAGAAAGAAGCGAAATGGGTGGCGCTGCTCCCGGTCCGTCCGTTTACCCTTAAGCGGGCGGCAAAGATATGGGGAACGACGGAAGCCAAAGCGGAAAAATTATTGGATCACCTCTGCGAGAAAGCGCTTCTGGTAGATTCTGATTATCATGGGGAAAGACAGTTTGTAATGCCGCCTCCGATGGCGGGATTCATTGAGTTCGCCCTGATGCGGACAAGAGGGGATATCGATCAGAAATATCTAAGTGAGCTCTATTATCAGTATATGAATGTAGAAGAGGATTTCGTAAAGGATCTGTTCTTTGCCACAGAGACGAGGCTTGGGCGAGTGTATGTACAGGAGCCTGTGCTGACAAATGACAAGACAAATCATATATTAGATTATGAACGGGCAACCCATATTGTGGAGGAAGCCAAATATATCGGTCTCGGAACTTGTTACTGCCGCCATAAGATGTACCATGCGGGACATCCCTGTGAGATCAATGCGCCGTGGGACGTGTGCCTGACTTTTGACAATGTAGCGCGGTCTCTTGCGGAGCATGGAGATTACGCAAGACTGATCTCTAAAGAAGAGGCGAAAGAGGTTCTGGAGCTGTCCTACGAGAGTAATCTGGTGCAGATCGGGGAGAATGTCAGAGAGCATCCGGCGTTTATCTGTAATTGCTGTGGGTGCTGCTGCGAGGCATTGCAGGCGGCGCGCAAGTTCAGCCCCATGCAGCCGGTAGCGACTACGAATTATATTCCGAAGGTGTCAATAGATACGTGTATCGGCTGCGGAAAGTGCGCAAAAGTATGTCCCATACTGGCGATTTCCATAGAAGAAAAACATCCGGTCATTGACGAGGAGATATGTCTCGGCTGCGGCGTATGCGCGAGAAATTGCCCGACAAAAGCGATTCAATTGGAAAAAAGGCCGATACAGGTGATCACACCGGTGAACAGTACCCACCGTTTTGTGCTTCAGGCGATTGAGAAGGGGACGCTGCAGAATCTCGTTTTCGATAATCAGGCGTTTGCCAATCACAGAGCTATGGCAGCAGTATTCGGAACCATCTTGAAATTGCCGCCGTTAAAACAGGCATTGGCAAGCAGGCAGTTTAAGTCTGTGTATCTGGATAAACTGCTGTCTATGTACCAGAAGGAGAAGTAGATTTGTTATGATTCGGAGATTACGGATAACGGATATAGACAGTGCCGCGGATATTTGGCTTGACACCAATATAAAAGCCCATGACTTTATAGCGGCACAATACTGGCTGGAGAACATTGAGACGGTAAAAGAAATGCTTGCGCAGGCAGAAGTGTATGTTTACGAAGATGAAGGAGAAATACAAGGTTTTATTGGACTGAATGATGACTATATAGCAGGAATCTTTGTCAGATACGCAGTACAATCCAGCGGTATCGGCAAACAGCTTCTGGATTTTGTAAAGAGTATTAAGAAGGAACTGCATTTGAATGTGTACCAGAAAAATATGCGGGCAATAAAATTTTATCAAAGAGAAAAATTTCAGATTCAATCCGAGGGTATGGATGAAAGTACCGGTGAAAAAGAATACTCTATGAGATGGATGTGAGGTGAGGTTAAGCTGCTGGAAAAGGTTATTGAAACCACGAACTTATATATAGATAGTATGCCAAAGAAAGAGAGAAATACGGGCAGTTTTTTACAAGTATGGAAACGGCAAGGTTCGTGGCAAACTAGAATGGCAAAAATCGTTGAATCGATTTTTATGTACCATGGGAAACGGAAGTATGGATTGCTGAATTGCCAGAGCATATGATACACTTGAATGGAGATAAATTTTTAGGTCCGAGATGATGATTTTAATGAAACCTTAAAATATATCAGGTATGATCATGTTAAATGAGAGGAGATTTGTGTATGAAAAGAAAAATCAAAAAATATTTATTTATGCTGATCGCGGCGGCGGCACTATTCGGGGGAATGCGTATGCCGCTGGTAGTGAAGGCGCAGGAAGACGTGCATCAGACTGAAACCGCCCGTGCGGCTGAGGGGATAAGAGCGACTGTAACTAATCACGATGAACTCATGACTGCGCTGGAGGAGAAGAAAAGCCCGATTACGGTGCAGGGTACTTTTGCGATAAAATCAGCTGCGGATACAGATGGCAGGATGCTTCCGATAAAAATACCGGAAAACACGGTCATTCAGGGTACAGGGGATGCTCAAATAATTTCCCGCAGTCCGATTCAATTGGAAGGGAACGGCGTCTGTTTTCAAAATATCGGACTGGTTTTTAACTCTTCGGATGAATTGAATAGCGTCCCGCACCGGGAAATCTTTCTTGCGGGATACAGCCTTACTCTGGATAATGTGAGAACCTAATAACTTCTCGGAATCTCAATGAATGAGATTCCAACCGAAGATTGACAACTGAATATCGTGCAGGAAAAGAAATTTGAGAAAAATGGACATAAACATTGGACATAGCGGGTACTATGCCTTGAAAAATCTTATGGAATCGCTTAATATATCATTATTAGGCGGTCAATCCTAATAATGATTCTTGAAATGCCTCAGCAGAGGGCATTTCCCAGGCATCAAGATGCTGTAACATCATGATGCCGTAGAGGCGGCAGTACCACATCTTCGTCGAGCGGTGCCTGCCGTCTTCTAATTTAGCATCAAGATGCTGTAACATCATGATGCCGTAGAGGCGGCAGTACCACATCTTCGTCGAGCGGTGCCTGCCGTCTTCTAATTTATAGTCCTCTTTTTCGCGCTTGTTGGAGCGTTCCACAGAAGTCCTTCTGTCATATTCCTTTTCCCATGCTTTAGAGTCCCTTGGCGGTATGTTAAATAACCTTGGATTGTCATCGGTAAAGATGTGTACGGTTCTACCATATTTCGCCGGTGAACAAGGGTGTTCACAGAAGCAGCCACGTTTCCGGTTTGATTTTGGGCAGCGGTATTTTGCCCGGTGTTTGGCAGCTTCATATCCATCTTTATGCATACGTAAGCCCAACTTACAGACAGGGACACCATCGTCATCGATTGTAAAATCGTCCTTATAGGTAAAATGCCCGGWATGTCCGGGATTGAGGTCGATAAACGGTGTGATATGTTCCCGCCTGCAGTATTCATAAACAGGGTAAGCGTCGTGTGCAGAATCCAGAAGGAGCTTTTCAATCTGTAATTCCGGAAGATACGCTTTCATGGTGAAAAAGGAATGCAGGAAGGAAAGCATGTCATGCCGGGAGGCCCGTTCTAAAAGCGGAAACACAGGGAGGTCGCTGAAGGAATCGGAAGCCACATACATGTAGAGGTGGTAGCCGAAGAAATAACATTCCCGGTGGGAGTCCCATCC
>VIQU02000135.1 GCA_010206225.2 Lachnospiraceae bacterium MD308
ACAGAGAGCGCTGATAAGAAAGATCAGATTAAGACGGTTACGCAGGAAAACCTGTATAATGGGAACGGACAGCGGATTAAAAAGAGTGAAGGCGCGAAGGAAACCAATTACTTCTATCAGGACGGCGTGGTGTCCTATACAACAGAAGGAAGCGGGGATACGAAAGCAATACAGAATCTGCTGGGGCTTGAAGATAACGTCATCATGGCGGAGTATGCCTCAAAGATATCCGGAGAGACAGCGCCGGAAAGTGCCGAAGGTAAGGAAGCGGCGGCAGACAGTGCGGCATCTGAGGAAGTGAAAAGTGACAGCTTCCTTTATTATCTCTATAATAAGGATATACAGGGAAGTACGACGAGTGTCCTGAATGAAGACGGAGCAGGCGAGTTGTCCTATGAGTATGATGATTTCGGAGAGACGAAGATCAATGGAAGCAGTGTGTTCCAGAATGAAATCTGCTACACGGGCGGAATCTATGATGAGACGACTGGACTTTACTACCTGAATGCGAGGTATTATGATCCGGAGAATGGGAGATTTCTGACGGAAGATACATATCGGGGAGAGCTGAATGAGCCGGATACGCTGCATTTGTATGTGTATTGTAAGAATAATCCGATAAATTATGTAGATCCTAGCGGGCATAAATGGGTGAAATTTGAATCAATTAAGAAGAAAAAGACATCAAAAGCAAAAACGGTGATGTCTCGATATAATAAGAATGTGAAGCAAAATAAAAAGAGGACATATAATAAAGTCAATCAATATCAATTTATTAATAATCAAAACAGCCTGAATTATATAAAATTTAGAAGTAGTAATATAGGGAAAACAGGTTGTGGGATTATTGCAACATATAACTTCTTAAAATTATGCGGGAAATATAGAGATTTTTTTAAACTTGTTGCAGAATTTGACTATCATATGGTAGTCAATGGAAAGTTTGGAATAATTCCAAGAACAGTAGGTGATGCGATCAGTGGATATCAGAAAGCGTATTATGAAACGAATGTGGGATGGTTTTCGGCATTGATCAAAAAGAAAAAGTATGGAATTATGCTTTATATGGCTCCAAAAAGTATACATTATATCACAGTGAAAAAAACAGGGAAAAAGATTACAGTATATAATTTATACGATAAATCGCGAATATATCC
>VIQU02000136.1 GCA_010206225.2 Lachnospiraceae bacterium MD308
GTTCAAGGACAAACGGGTGTTTTTATGAAAAAAGAAAAAAATTTAAACAATGTTTTGAAAGATGTTCTGAATGTGTCTATTGACTACTTGAACGTGGTTTTTACGTCTGACCTAATTTGGGACGGTGACGAGGTTGTTTCTCCTCGGTTTGCTTTCCTTGATTTTTTGGGGTTGGATTTAGTTAGTGGCTCTTTTTCTGAGGGAAAAGGGATTTATGGATATAACGAAAGTGTTCGCTCTGATGGTGTAATTATTGCGTGGAAAGCTGACAACTCTAGCATTTTATACTCATTTTCAGGTATTGGTTGCGCTCGTCTTGGCTTGAGCGATAAAGATTTTTTAGTGAAAGTGATGAAATACATTGAGCAAAATGGGGGCTGGATTTCGCGCATTGATATAGCCCTGGACGTTGCAAACAATACTATTTTTCCTTTGTCTAAAATGATTGAAAAGCTTGAAAATCAAGAGTTTACAAGCAAGAAAAGACGTTTTAACCGATTTGATGAAAGAGATGCAACGGGTAACTTGCTAGGTTCTACTGTGTATTTTGGTAAAAGTCGGGCTGACGTAGGAAGCAAGGGAAACGTCTATTTAAGAGCTTATCGCAAGGACTTAGAGCTTATCTCTAAAGGCGAGCAGTTGCCTACTTGGGCAAATGGTTGCGATACTATAGAGCGTTTTGAGTTATCTTTCAACGGTAGAACTAAAACCGAACTTGTAAGACGGGAGATTATAGCCCGAAAAGGCGAGTTATTGCCTTTGCATTTGGCTTTGCTTGCTGACGTTGTGACTTTTAAAGTTCCGCCACAAGGTAAGGACAAGAAAAAAAGTCGTTGGGAAGTTGATCAGTCCTGGCTCAACTTCCTAAGTCAGCAAAAAGCTACACAACACGAGTTGAAAGAGCCTGAACCTGGCTTAAATGATATAAAATCAATGCTGAGCTGGCTTCATCGTTCTGTTGCTCCGTCATTGTCTCTTTTAGCTAAAATCAGCGAAGAAAAAGGCATAGATTTTTGGAAAATCTTGCAAAATGAAACTCATTTAAGAGAGTTGAACTATCAGCAAGAATGTTTAAAATCTCATAAAAGCATTGAAGAAATAGAC
>VIQU02000137.1 GCA_010206225.2 Lachnospiraceae bacterium MD308
GTCCCAAGAGACAGGAATGGAGAGTTTGAACCAAAGCTGATCCCCAAATACCAGAGAGATATTTCTGGCATGGAAGAGAAAGTCATTTCACTTTATGCACGCGGAATGAGTACTCGTGATATCCATGACCAGATCAATGATCTGTACGGGGGCAAAAACCTTTTGACCCCAACATCCCCAGAGTCAAAAGGCCATGTATGACATGCGGGGCGATCCGCGGCATCAAGGAAATGAGATCAGATATAGGGGATATGTACATTGTATGGAAAATAGTAAAGAAAGAGAGGAAAGAAGATGAAAAAAAGACAGAAAATGATTGCAATGCTTCTGAGCCTGACTGTGGTCTTTGGGCTATGCGGAAGTGAAGTGACAGTACAGACTGCGATGGCGCAGGAAGTACAGGAGGATGCAGGAGACGAAAGCCAGAAGCAGGAAGTACAGGAAGACATAGGAGACGAAAGCCAGAAACCCGAAGAAAGTCTTGAAGATGTGTCAGATCAAGAGGTAATGGAAGATTCAGGTCAGGAAGAAGATACGGAAAGAACTTCACAGGAGACTTCCGAAACAGGACAGACAGAGACGATGCAATCAACGGAAGAGAATGAGCCAGATCCAATAGAAGATACAAGCCAGCCGCAAGAGCAGAGGGAAGAAGAGATAGAGGTACAGGGGACATCCGAACAGCCGGAAGAGATAACTGAAGAACAGGAGATAGAGCCGCTGTCCTCCTCTGGTTTGGACCTATGTCAATACTTTGGACAAAAAAAGTCGAAAGATTATGCTGCTTTTTTTGGTAGTGTAAATTAATTTGTGTTTTTGGAAGAAAATGGCTCCTTTTTGGTAAGAATTAAGATATGACAATTCTTATAGTAAAGGAGTGTTTTTATGGCAGTTGCAAAGGAGCAGATCCGACAGATTATTTCACAAAACAACATTAACAGCGTATCAGATGTTTATTCTCTTCTCAAAGAGAGTTTCAAAGACATCCTTCAGGAGCTTATGGAAGCAGAACTGGATGCTACCCTTGGTTACGAGAAAAATCAAAAGGGTGGCTTGCTGACAGATAACAAACGGAACGGCCATTCCCCT
>VIQU02000138.1 GCA_010206225.2 Lachnospiraceae bacterium MD308
GGGTATCCGGGACATAAGGCCTGTTCCCGGTCTGTGCTTCCACCAGTGCCGCGAGCCGGTCCATTCCCGACCGCAGGTCCGTGTATCCGCAGACGATATAAACGGCCTTGAAACATGTGGCGTCATTCAGCATGCCGCACCGCCTTTAGAACTTCTGCCAGAAGGGGCATGGATGTGGATTCTGTTACATGGATGGAGAACCCTTTTATGGAAATATCCAGCCCGGACTGTGGGGTTCTGCCTTCCTGTTCCCGGCACTGTAAAAGTTCTGGCTCTACAGGAACCACCTGCTGTGCGGGCATTTTCCCTTGGATGGTTTTCAGGCAGGCCTCCCTTACGCGGCGGAGCCGGTAATAATAGTTTGCTTTTGTGATGCCGTGATGGGCACACCAGGTGACAACGCTCATGCCGGCTGGACGACTCTGGCAGTCCCGGATCTGAGCCGCCCATTCCTGGAGACGGCACTGCTCAGCCACTATGGTTGTTTCTGAACTCATAGACTTACCTCCTGATATCGGTGTCAAAAGTTGAGGCTTAACTTTTGAGTAAGTAGGTAATAATCCGTACCTTGACAAAATAAGAAATCCTCTGGCACTTACCAGAGGAAGAACTGTCTCTTACTTTTTTAGTTTGCTGTGACAATCAGCCGGCAGACTGGCGGACCAGGGTAGAAGTTCCAGCATGGCTCCCTTTTCTGGAAAAGGACCAAGATCTTTCATCCTCTCCATCACATAGGTGAGATAATTGTACGGTTTCTTCCCGTTCAGCATAGCTGTTTCTGTAATGCTGTACACTGTTGCGCTGGCCTGCGCTCCGCGGATGCTCTTTGCAAAAAGCCAGTTCCTTCTCCCGGTCGCAAAGTTTTTCAGCGCCCGTTCTGCCGCCAGATTATCGATACTTAAGTGGCCGTCCTCCAGATATCTCTTCAGATAAACTTCCTGGTTCAAAGCGTACAGGACAGCCTCTCCGATCATCGAAGACCGGTCTACGGAATCCTCCAGTTTATGGAGCCACTCAAAGAA
>VIQU02000139.1 GCA_010206225.2 Lachnospiraceae bacterium MD308
TTCTAACCCTTTCTAACCCTATACCATGATTTTCCGGTGATTTCTTAGTGGTCTTGATTTTACCGTTTTTATTCTTATTTAGTTTTCCAGAAAATGAATTTACAACAGTTATTATTAAAATATTACTTTCATACTTCATAAAACATCGTATTATTCTTTCGTCAATTGGTACTATTACAGACGCCTCTATCGCATTATCTAAAATGTTTCCTAATAATATACTGATATCTGCACTTTCAAATGGCAACTGCATTGGAATATGGATATCTATTTCAAATTTTATTTTATATTTTAAAGCCAATGAATATTTTGCATTAATGAGAGAATCTACCACTATATTATCTGTTTTTGATATGCCTGTACTACTTAAAACATTCATATCTATTAGTTTACTTAGATATTCTATCGCTAATTTATTCTGATTGGTGTCCAACATTTCCATAAGTACAATAAAATGCTGTTTCATATCATGTCTAGCGTTTCGAAAATCCAGCATCATTGATTCCTTTTCTATCATATGTTGATTACACAATTCTAGTTGTTTTTCATATACTGCATTATGTCTTTGCAATTCTTTTTCTTTTGATAAATCTAAATAAAGCTTAAAAATAATTATATTGACGACTAATACTAAAACAGAACTGATCAATGATATTTTTATATGCTGATAATTTCCTTCAAGAGAATTTATCATGATGTAAGGGTCAAAAGAGTTGACAAACAACGCCATAACCCTCCATATAGTACCTTGAAAATTTCACACAACCGTTTTAAAGCCGCTTGCTTTGTATACTTAGGCAACAGTCAGGCTGTCTGTTCCTTAACCATTACGTTAATATCGGATTTTGCGCATAGTGTCCCCTGCCCTTTCTGTAAGAGAAGAGCTTCCTGAAGTTCAATGCTCCGATTTTACAGCCAAAGAAGAACCTGCCCCGCAATAATCCTCTGACCGGCATCCTGTCTGCACGGTACAGCCG
>VIQU02000140.1 GCA_010206225.2 Lachnospiraceae bacterium MD308
ATTATTAAGGAAATAGCAGAGAGAGGAGAAAATTGTTGCTTGATTCATAGTGGTATTTTATGTGATGGACATAGAATATTAAGTGCAAAGTGGAATAATGTAACTATTTTCTCAGCAAAGGAATTGAATGGTGATGGAGTTGAAAATTTAAAAAGATATCAATTTATATTTGTAGATGAATCTCAAAGAATTTATTCGTCTACATTTGAAAAAAATAATCTCTCGGAATCCTGAGTGATTATAGCCAGTTATTATTGGCAGCGAACATTGAAAAGTAAATATTATCCCCAAAAAATAAAAATGGACATGGAAAATAGACATAACTGTCGCTATGCTTTGAAAAATGATATATAATGGTTAAGGGGTTATGCTACTTCTAAAATCAACTTTCGCAGGGTGGATTCAAAGGGCAAATCCCATGCATCCAGATGCTGTAGCATGAGGATGTGATAGAGGCGGCAGTACCACATCTTAGTAGAGCGGTGTCTGCCGCTTTCTAATTTAAAGTCTATTTTCTCGCGTTTATTGGAACGTTCTACGGACGTTCTGACATTGTATTCCAGTTTCCATTTTTCACTGTTGCGGGGTGGAAAATTAATCAGCCTCGGATTTGCTGCGGAGCAGTTCATCTGTATAAGTCAGGTCAAGAGTCCAGAATCGTTCCATAATATCCCGGGTGGAAGAGGGAAAAGAGGAAGGGTCAGGATAATATTTACGGAGATTTTCAATAACAAAGTTTTGATAGGCGGAATGACCGCCAGAATTAACAGGTAACATAAAATCGCCTCCAATCGAAAAATATGTCTTATAAAAAAGGGCGCGAAGCGCCGCATTTTTCGATGTATTTGTCAAGTGTTTTTGGCAAAAAAGTGGGGGATTTTAATAAAAAAGGAATCTGAAAGCCTGA
>VIQU02000141.1 GCA_010206225.2 Lachnospiraceae bacterium MD308
ACATAGACGGACAGCGAGGACGTGAGCCGAGTCGGTACCAGGTTCCAGCTTTAGGAAAATTGGAAAATGTTTCTAAATGGGGGGGCTTTGTAGTGGCTTTGGATACAGAAAGGGCACTTGTGTGAACCCTTTACAAGTGGACTTTGGCAAGGTAGGCTTATGACCGCCAGCCGAAAGGCTGAAAGACTTTCGGGGGGATGGTCCGCCTGGACCTTAGCCAAGAGGCTCCGCTTGTAGAAGGGTGCCCGAAACGGGGGGAAAACCCTGTAAAAATGGCTTTTTCCAATTTCCCGTTAATTTGGCGTTTTAGAGAAGTTTTAGAGGTATCGTACCAGGACGAGCTTCAAGCGAAAATAAAGCTGATTTTCTTTGTTCTCTACAAGAAAATGAAAAAAATGAAAAAATAAAAAAATGGAGTGATGGGGATTTCACGTCCATTTGCGCAAAAAAAAAGAACGTATAATAGTTTTAGGGAAGAACTAGCTTACCTTGACGTTACTTTTTAAAAGTGCTAAAATTATAAGAAAGCATTACCAAAAAAAAGAAAAAGGACGTCTATCGCCGGCAAGCTGATTCAACGTCCTCATCTAATTCTTATTAGATTCTATCAGAAAAGACCGAAAAGGTCAAGTGGATTGGACTAAATAAGAAACAAGACGAGGGCGCCCTAGATAATTATCTGGAGGGCCTTTTATTTTGGCAAATAATAAAAATAATGACTGGAAGACGTTTCTTCCTACGCAAACAAGCTCAAAAGAGAGTTTTACTCTTATTGTTCAATATCCTGGAA
>VIQU02000142.1 GCA_010206225.2 Lachnospiraceae bacterium MD308
GGTGTGGGCAGCGCCCACAAAAAGGCAACCATACAGGGTCTTAATAGTCATGCAAAAAAACAGAAAGAATTGTATATATTTTCCTGATATGGTTATACTATAAATACAAGGAACTCTTCGACAGCAAATCGACAACAATAAAAATGTTAAACCGACAAGTAATTCTTTACATATCTAATTCATATCAGAAAGTCTTGCTTTCCATAGACACAGGATTTTTTACAGCCTCTTTTCTATTTTGATAAATGCAATTTGGATGTTAGCGGAATTTTTAGTTGGATATTTATTTTTATTAGTTGGTGCTCAAATACATTATTATATTCCACAACTTTTAGGATCTTTGTTATCCAAGTTGTTAACGCTAATGCTGATTGTAGGGATAAAAATATTTTTTGGAAATGAAAACATAAAAAGTTTGTCTAAAAAAAATAACATGATATTATTATTAATACCAATAGGTAGTATGTTTATTGTTTATAATACATTTATGATAAAGATGTTGGGGTCAAAAGCCCCCTAATATAGCACCTTGAAAACTTCACACAGATTCCCATCAACCGCCAAATGTGGTATACTATATCTATCAGAGAAAGGCGGTTGATAAATATGTCATTTAGAGCAAATTCCAGCCAACAGATATCTTTCACCGACAGCTTTAACGGACTTACTTCCCGGGAGCAGAAAGCCCTGGAGAACTCCTGGGCAAAGACATTTGCTGAAGACATCTTTCCTTCCATAAATGAGGAGCCTTTCCGTGCGCTGTATTCAGACAGCGCTTCTAGGCCGAATA
>VIQU02000143.1 GCA_010206225.2 Lachnospiraceae bacterium MD308
TCCTTGGGGACATCAATGAGATGATTATTGGATTCAACCATCCGGATGATCATACCCCAGCTGGCGGCAGCGTCCTTGGGGACATCAATGAGATGATTATTGGATTCAACCATCCGGATGATCATACCCCAGCTGGCGGCAGCGGTGATTCTGGAAACACAATTGCTGCAGGAGATGGCAGTTCAGACAACGAAGGCACGCTTATACTGGATGCCACCTGCGCACCACAGAACATTGCATTTCCACAGGATATCAACCTGCTGAATGAAGCAAGAGAAGATCTCGAAAGGATTATTGATACAGTCTGCTATGAATACAATGAGCCAAAGCCGCGTACCTACCGAAAAAAAGCCAGAAAAGACTATCTTGCCTTGCCAAGCGTAAAAACGGTCAGCAAAGATTATCCGCAAAGCGATCAAGAAACAGCTTCAATACGTCCGGCGGGATCTTGGATACATCGGCCAGTATTTAAAAGAAGGAAAGGAACTGTCCATCAAACAGGAATTGCAGCTCAATGTGATCCGAAAGGTCTATGAGCAGCAGAAATACATGTACGATAACAAGGTACACTCTGTTCCGGACAGGATTGTAAGTATCAGTCAGCCATACATTCGTCCAATTGTAAGAGGAAAAGCCAAGACACCAACGGAGTTCGGAGTCAAGCTTGACCTGAGTATCGATGACAATGGCATGGCGCGAATTGAAAAGCAATCTTTTGATGCTTACAATGAAAGTGACGTATTGATCGGTGCGGTCGAGAATTATTATGAACGGACAGGACGTTATCC
>VIQU02000015.1 GCA_010206225.2 Lachnospiraceae bacterium MD308
CCATGTTATCTGTATGCCAAGAAGATTGTCCTTACTGGCATTTGGCGAATAATTACATTTTACATTTTCAAGATGGACGTTCACTGCCAAAGCACTGCAATTAATTGAGAAACATTACTAATCTAATAAATTTGAGAAAGGAAATGGAAACTATGAATATTTTGCAAAAAAGCTATGATTCTGAAGGTATATTAGGAGCAGGAAATATTGCAGTTGGATGGATTAATTATTTCGACTGCGGAAAGCCGCTTCCGGGAGAATATGTTTTTGAAGTCAAAGCCCGCGGCTGGCAGTCAGTGAACGTTATTACAGCAGTAAAAACAATCACAATACCTTAGGGGAGGATATCAGTATGACTATTGGCAGTATTACTCTAGGTGGAGCCGGAAGATTCGGCTATCAGACACAACAATATACGTCGGGGAAAGCGTCAGGAATGTCTCTCAGGAACCGCTATTATTTTGGGCATGCAGGTATTTATTCGGACAGACCAATACATGTATACAAAGATGCCTTATATACCACAGGTGGCGGAGACAACGGGCAGGAGCTGCATCTTAATTATGATGAAAGTTCAACGGAAGAAAACCCCGTGATAAAAGCATGGGGAGTAGATTCAAGAGGGAAGGAATATGAGGAACTGATCTATGTCAATCAGGTAGATCCCCGCAATGCGACGATAGCGGAGATGAAGGCTCTGGAAGCCCACCTGAAGAAGCAGGGAGACAGTGTGCTTACAGCTCAGATTCCACGAGTTGGAGGCGGAAATTTTATCGGGGAAGCTTTGAGTGGATTTGACGTACATGAAAAGATTAATTTTATCCAGCTTTTTAATGAGGTGGCGGATAAGGCGATGGAACCGGACAATGCAGCAGGTCTCCGCCTTGATGCAGACCGGTTTCTGTATCTGTGGATGAATAAAGAGAAGGAATTGATTGAAGGGCTGTCATAGGTTTTTATGATGGGAGCTCTCTGCAAAGCGGTATACTAAAGGTGCTGAATAAAGTTTTAGGGGGATTGAAGTTTATAAAGCTCGTTCGACAGACTGAATTTCAACCTCTTAGTGTACCGCTTATTGTTTCCGTCGCTTTTTGATGAGGATGCAGGACAGCCAACATTTTTGTAAGAGGTTGCCTCGGCTTGTACTTTTTCAATATGATAATATACACGCACTAAACGTTTACCCACTTGTTTTTTATAATCGGTAATGTATCCTTTTTCAATGAGTTTATATAAGGCTGGATACATGGAGCCTTCCGGAACAACCAAATAGCCATCAGAGAGAGTTTGGATCAACTGGGATAATTGATAACCATAGCAATCTGCTTTCTCATTTAAAATGTGAAGCAACAGCATTTCAAGTGCTCCTTTTTTGAAATTGTTTTGTGTGCGCATATAGACCGGTCTCCATTTCTCTTGTTCCTTATTATATACGGGGTGTTTCCATTAACTATATAATTTATTGGAAAACTGGCCTGGTCAGCTTAAGCATGTGAGTGTACATAAATTGAAAGTCTGGAAGGAGACATCCCATGTTACCCGCAGAATTTACATAAGATTTAGCATATTGAAACTTCTATGCCAAGGACTGATGTTTTTTGTCGATGATATATAGATATTCCTGTATCCAAAATCAGGAAATGTAGGGTTAGATCTTCCAAATGTACAAATTACTTTGGAAAATATGAAAATAGTGTTTTATAAGTGGAATCCAGAGGGAATTTTGAGCAGTGGTTAGAAGAAAATAAGAAAGAACAGTAGAGAATAACAGAAAATTACATAGACGGAATGAAAGGCATATGCAGCGGAGCACATGCCTTTTCTTTTGGCTAAATATTCAGCAAACCGGCAATATCAGAGAAATTGATGTACAAATCATCATAGATATTAACCTTAATTGTAGAATCAAAGGAATATTGAACATTGAGCATATTTCTCTCAAAATAGTTAACCGTCACAGTCTTACGGCGTGGATCTACAATCCAATATTCACGGACTTCAGCATTTTTGTAGTAATAGAGTTTGCGGATATAATCATCTGACGGATTCCCTGGGGAAACAATCTCAATGATGAAGTCTGGGGCACCATTGCAGCGCTTACCATCTAGCTTGTCCTTATCACACACAATCATGATGTCAGGCTGGACAATGGTAAGCAGCTCCGTAGAAAGCTTCACATCGAATGGAGCCGGGAATACTTGGCATCCTCCGCCCTTCTTCCGTATATGATTGCGGATAGAGACAAGCAGTTCTGTGAGAATAGTCTGGTGATCTTGTGATGGACTGGCCATGTAATAAATCTGTCCGTCAAAGACTTCTGCTCTTGTATCCTCCGGGAGTGCTTCATATTCTTCCAGAGTGGTAATGATAGGTTGTGGTTGTAATGCTGACATGGCAACACTTCCTTTCCGAATTACTTTTTGCTTAATTCATCAGCGAGTACTCCACTGATATGCATAATTTCTCCCCTTTCTGAACTAGTGTCAGGTACATGCTCCATGATATCACCAGGTTGGCAATTAAAAGCTGTACATATACGGTCTAAGACTTTAGGGGAAATACCTTCCCCTTTACCCATTGCTGCTATTGTTGTAGGAGATGCTTTGATTAATATACGGAAATTTTCTTTAGTCATTTTTTTGTCTATTAGTAATTTCCATAGTTTGTCATAAGAAAAAGCCATTTGCTCACTTCCTTTCGGTAATTGTATTATAGTGGATGCTTCTATATAATGCAATAATAAATCTACAAAAAAATATAGATAATCTATAAAAAGCATACTTATTCTACATAATAATATAGAATAAATACATAAAGATAAAGAAAAACGAAACCGGGAAAGCCGAAAGCACTTGAAACTATGAATCATATCACTGTGAGCCGCCCGCGAGCAGGCAATAGCCAGGAAGATGCTCATGGGGTTGCATGAAAGGAGAACACGTCATGACGGAGAGAATGATTGAGAACAGAGTTAAAAAGCTGCAGACTATTGAAGCGAAAATGAAAGAGCTGGAAGCCCAGACGGAGAAATTGAAAGCCGAGATTAAGGCAGATTTAGAGGGAAAAGGAGTCGATGAATCAAACGTGGTGTAAAATACCAGAATGTGATATATGAAAGTCTTGTAAATACTGGAAATATTGGCTGTCTGAGAAAAATATATATTGTTCCATGAGAATAATGTATAATATATTTTAACAGAGTTATTATGCGAAAAAGGGAGGCGTTTGATTTGCAGAAACTGTTACTTCTTGAAGACGATATTAGTCTGATTGACGGTCTGACATATTCTCTGAAGAAAAATGGATTCGATGTAGATGTTGCCAGAACGATAAAGGAGGCAGAAAAACGGATTGCGAAGAGCAGCGATTTTGATATCCTTCTTTTTGATGTGACACTGCCGGATGGGAATGGATTTACCTTGTGTGAGAAGCTCAGGGAATCTGGAAACCAGGTTCCTATCATTTTCCTGACGGCATCCGATGAGGAAACAAGCGTAATTCGTGGTCTTGACTGCGGAGGGGATGATTATATTACAAAACCGTTCAGGCTTGGAGAATTGTGTTCCCGTATCCGCGCGCTACTGCGGCGCAGTAATAGGAAGAATGAGGAAGGGAATATCCTGCGTTCGGGTGATCTGACGGTAAACCTTGCAGAAGGGAAAGTATTCTTAGGAGATAAATTGGCAGAGTTTACAGGGGCAGAATACAGGCTTCTCTGTCTGCTGCTGCAAAACAGCGGGAGTGTTCTTACCCGTGGGATGATTCTGGACAAACTGTGGGACGGCGCAGGGAACTTTGTGGATAATAACACACTGTCCGTATATATACGCCGCCTGCGTGAAAAACTGGAGAAGAACCCGTCTCGGCCGGAACATCTGAAAACGGTCCGGGGATTTGGATACCAGTGGGAGGAGTGAGAAGTTTGAAATTTCTATATGAAAGGCAGACACGAAGGTTTTATCTGTTTCTTGTAGTGATTTGTTTGCTGCAGATCTTCGTTTTGGGAATCTGCGGCATTTTTCAGGCACAGGATATCAGAAGAATTCTTATAAAACGCGAGCTTGCGGCAGCTTCTTATTTGTTGGAACAGGAAGTTTCACCTGCGCTGGTAGTTTCTGCGTGGAATCATGTGGAGGTAACGGAAGAAGGGAAACAACTGTTGGAAACCATCGGACATACAGAACATACGCAGAGTTATTTACTGCTGCCCGCAGAACAAACGTCTGTTTGGTGGATTGCAGCGCTGCTTTCTGCAGGTCTGGTGTTTGCGATTATGGTGTTGGGCGGTACGGGATTGTTTTTGCGAAGAAGAGAGCAGATGTATGAGAGTATAGAAACGGTGATTGCAGAGTATGACCAGAACCGGTTTGAAAACCATCTGCCCGCAGGAGAAACAGGGGCAATTTTCCAGTTGTTTGGCAGTATTGAACAGCTTGCTATGTCGCTGCAGGCAAAGAGTGAGATGGAACATAAAGCAAAGATGTTTTTAAGAGATATGATATCGAATATTTCACATCAGCTAAAAACGCCTCTTGCAGCTCTAAATATGTATATGGAGATCATAAAGGAGGAGCCGGAGAATGAAGAAACGGTGGAGATTTTTTCTCGGAAATCCATGAAATCTCTGGAACGGATGGAGCAGTTAATACAGTCTCTTTTAAAAATGGCGCGTCTGGATACTGGGAATATAGTTTTTGAAAAACGGGAGTGTTTTGCTGCAGAAGTCGCAGGGCAGGCAGTGAACGATCTGCTGGAACGCGCGAAGCAGGAGGGAAAAGAGATTTTGATAGACGGCAGGCCAGAGGAGAGACTGCTCTGCGATCAGGAGTGGACGAAAGAGGCGGTTGGGAATCTTATAAAAAATGCGCTCGATCATACGGAAACAGGAGATGTTATCCGTGTATCGTGGAAAAGAACCCCTGCAGTTTTTCGCATGACAGTAGAAGATAACGGGTCAGGCATTGCGCAGGAGGACATCCATCATATTTTTAAACAGTTTTATCGGAGCCGGTCTTCCAGTGACCGGCAGGGGACAGGGCTTGGTCTTTCACTGGCGAAGTCAATTGTGGAAGGTCAGGGAGGTAATCTGTCTGTGGAGAGCAGGCTGGGAGAGGGGAGTGTATTCTGGCTGACCTTTCTTACGAATCTGTAAGCTTCCATTCACCGGAATGTAAGGTTAAGATGCTATTCTTTTTTGTACATCCAAAAAAGAATAGTTGAGAAAGGCAGGGGATTGTATGGAAATATTAAAAGTAGAAAATCTCTGTAAGGTTTATGGAAGCGGGGAGGCCCGTGTAGACGCGTTAAAGAATGTTTCTTTATCCATGCAGAAAGGAGAATTCGGAGCGGTCGTCGGAGCATCCGGTTCTGGGAAAAGCACGCTTCTGAACTGTATTGGCGGGCTGGATGAGGCAAACTCTGGAAACGTATTTTTAAATGGAAGAAACATATTTGCGATGGGGGAAAATGAACGGACAGTCTTCCGCAGACAGAATATCGGGTTTATTTTTCAGTCCTTTCATCTGATTCCAGAGCTTGATGTAGAGCAGAACATTATCTTCCCGCTTCTGTTAGATTACAAGAAACCGAATCAGGAACGGGTGGATGAGATTTTAGAGGTACTGGGGCTTACGAACAGACGGAAGCATTTGCCGGGACAGCTTTCTGGCGGACAGCAGCAGCGGGTGGCCATAGGGCGTGCTTTGATTACGAGGCCGGCGCTGGTCCTGGCGGACGAGCCGACCGGGAATCTGGATTCCCAGAGCAGTCAGGATGTAATGGATCTTTTGTGCAAGGCGTCACGGCATTATCAGCAGACTGTTTTAATGATTACCCATAATATGAACCTGACGTCCCAGGCAGACCGGGTGTTCCAGGTTACGGACGGAGAGCTTAGTGAGCTGGGAGGTGTGTCGGATTGAAGCATTATCTGGATTTGATACAAATATCGGCGAAACAGCATAAGAAACAGAACCGGATGACCAGGCTCTGCATCGTGCTGGCAGTGTTTCTGGTCACGGTGATCTTTGGGATGGCGGATATGGAGATTCGTTCCCAGATGATACAGGCGGTTAAGAGCGATGGAAGCTGGCATGCAGGTTTTTTGGTGGATGAAGAACAGGGAGCGCTTTTGAAAGCACGGCCGGAGGTGGAACATATCGCGCGGTATGGGGTGCTGAATTATCATCTGCGAGACGGTTATCGGATTGAGGGAATCGAGACGGCAATCTGTGGGTTTGACAAAGAGCTTTTGGAAATGTTTCCAGCAGCGGAGCTTACAGAGGGAACATTTCCGGAAAATACCGAAGAGGCAGTTCTGAATGAGAGTGCAAAGGCCCGGCTGGGCGTGCAGGTGGGAGATACTGTCAGCATGGCAACTCCTCAGGGGGAGATGAAGCAGTATCATATTACCGGGATTACGAAAGATACGGCATTAGAGGCAGAGCATGACGCGTTTGGTATGTATCTGAATACGGACGGATTTTCTGCATTGCGGCCGGAAGAAACTAAATCGGCACAGGAAGTGCTTTATTATGTGGAGTTTCGGAAGTTTTGTAATATCCAGAAAGCAATCCGTGAGATCAGCGCGCAGTTTGGCCTGAAAGAGGAACAGGTGCGTCAGAATGTAAAGGTTCTTATGCTAATGTTTCAGAGCCAAGATACCTACATCCTGCAGCTATATTTTGTGGCGGCAGTTTTGGCGGCGTTAGTCGTGATTGCAGGAATCTTTATGATTACAGCAAGTATGAACAGTAATATCGCACGGCGGACAGAATTCTTTGGTATGATGAGATGCCTTGGAGCAACCGGAAAGCAAGTGATCCGATTTGTGCGAAGAGAAGCGCTCAGCTGGTGCAGGACGGCCATTCCAGCGGGCATTATTGCGGGGATTTGTATGGTATGGGTTCTTTGTGGAATGCTGCGTTGTCTAAGCCCGGGGCTTTTTGAAGGGTTGCCGGTGTTCGGAGTCAGTTATATAGCGGTCGCAGCCGGAATGATCGTGGGATTCGTTACTGTACTTCTGGCTGCAAGGTCTCCGGCTAAGCGTGCCGCGAAAGTGTCTCCGTTAACAGCAGTTTCCGGAAATGCAGGAACCGTGCAGGCAGTGAAAAGGACGGCAAATACACGGATTTTTAAAGTGGATATGGCGTTGGGGGTTCATCATGCTTCTGGAAGTAAGAAGAATTTCCTTTTGGTAACAGGTTCTTTTGCATTCAGCATTATTCTGTTCCTTGCATTTAGCACAGCTATTGATTTTATGCATCATGCGCTTACGCCGCTTCGTGCGTCCGCTCCCGATCTTTATATTTATAAGGAAGATTATACTAATCAGATTCCGTCAGGGCTTGATGAAGTAATCAGAAAATACCCGGGCGTGAAGCGTGCATTTGGCAGGGGTTATGCAGAGTTTATGATTCCAGGGGAAGGGAGTACGCTTATCGTGATTTCTTATGATGACCAGCAATTTCAGTGGGCAAAGGATTCTCTGATTGAGGGAAATCTTCAGGATGCGATAGATGGAAAAGGAATGCTTTCCGTACATCGGGAAGGGAATACATTTGCCGCAGGCAGCAATGTCACGGTATCGGCAGGCGGCAGGGAGCAGGAAGCTTCCATAGTCGGTATCCTTGGAGATGTTCCGTACAGTTATGGAGTAGACGGTAATACAGACAGTATGACAGGAATGGCAGTCTGTTCGGAAGAATTGTTCCGGAAACTGACAGGGGAAGACGGGTATGCGGTTCTTGATGTACAGCTTAATCGGGATGCAACGGATTCACAGGTGCAGGAAATCCGCAAGGTAATGGAACAGGAATGTGGCAGTAGTGTCGCATTTTCTGACAAACGGATCGGAAACAAAGAAACGAAAGGGGCGAGCTATTCGATGTCCGTATTTCTCTATGGTTTTTTGGCAGTGATTGCTCTGATTGGTTTCTTTAATATCATCAATAACATTGCCATGAGCGTGTCGGCGCGGATGAGGGAGTATGGCGCGATGCGGGCGATTGGAATGACCGTGCGGCAGTTAAACAGGATGGTATTGGGTGAGACAATGACCTATACGGTCTTTGGTGTTTTTTTAGGATGTGTGATTGGGCTGCCTCTTAATAAGGTTCTGTTCCAAAACCTTGTGACTTCCAGATGGGGAGATGAATGGAGCGTTCCGGGATGGGAGCTTTTGGTGATTGTGTTCATTATGCTTGGTTCTGTATGTCTGGCAGTTATGGGGCCGGCGAAGCAGATCAAGAAAATGACGGTGGTGGATACAATAAGCAGGGAGTAAAAAGACGGTAAGATTTCGGATATCGGAGGCACTGAAAGCGGGGCTGGTATTTTTTCTTATGCTGCGGTGAAACTCTGCGTTGCAAGTGCCTCTGTCAGAGCTGGTATCCACAGGTAAGAAACTTAGTTCGAAATTATCGGATTTTTATCTGATGGACAGCCTTTCTGTAGAGGAAAATATCATGCTTCCATGGGTATATATTAATAATTGCAGGGTAAATAAGATGACAGTAAGATTGATGGAGAAACAAGATAAGGATTTTGTGATGAGCATTGATAAGCATGTTGATGATACTGGGTATGATAGACGTGTTTATACAAAAACGGGTTATATAATGTGGGAGAACGATATACCGGTCGGGATGATGCATTATAGTGTTTTGTGGGATAATCTTCCTTTTTTGAACTTTATATTTGTTGATGAAAAATATAGAAATAAGGGCTTTGCTTCGCAGGCACTTGCTTTTTGGGAAAATGAAATGAAACAGCAGAGCTATAAGATGACTCTGATTTCAACACAGGCTGACGAAGAAGCGCAACATTTATATCGAAAGCTCGGGTATATCGATTGCGGCGGACTGGTATTTTCTCATACGCCGTTTGACCAGCCCATGGAACTGTTTTTTAGAAAAGTGTTGTAGTAACAGACTGGAAGTATCATGCTAATCCGCACTTTTTATATGTAATAGAAAACAGTACGGCTGCAATAAGTATATTCACTATAATAATACAAATATTTTCTGCCTTGAGTTGAAGATTAGTTACTTGACCAAGGCTGATCTGCTCTGTAAAAGTGAATTTGGCTATTTTTGCAATAGTGGTATTAAATAATGACAGCATGGGCATAAAAGAGAAAAACATCATAACAGGTAGTGTGACTGATGTAGCCATCATTTGCGTATGGCTATATGTGCCTATCGTTGTTCCCGCTAATAATGAAGCCAGAATACCTATAGCCATAATGCTCATAAAGGTAATGTTTCCCTGTGGTTTGTAACCGCCGGCTGTACAGATTACGACTGCTCCGATCATACATATAACCCAAACATAAATGCCAATTCCCAATAAATATTCATAAGGTCTTACATTTGACATAATCAATACCCTTAGTGTGTTTTTTTCTTTTTCTTCTGCTATGATAGCTGCTATACTCGTCAATGGAGCCATCCCTATGTACATCGTAGCAAACAGATTTACAAAGAAATTTTCTGGCATTCCATCTATCGCTATTGTGTGATTCATGATCAAAGTAAGCATGGGAAACATGATGAATTGAATCAGTACAGTCTTATTTTTTAATGTATCTTTCAGTTGTTTTTTTATGATCGCAATAGTATTATTCATATCCGTCCAGTCCCTTTCCTGTAAGTTCAATAAAAACGGTTTCAAGTGTTGGTTCTGTGGAGTGTATCGCATCGATACTCCCGTTTTCTAAATATTCTTTTACTGTATTAGCAGAAGCGCTTCCGTTTTCTAATATGATCGTCTCTCCATTTTTAAGAGTTATCTGAAGTTTATTTAAGTGGTTGTATTTCCTGCAAATGTCCGCTGGTTTTCCAGTTTCTATGATATTACCTTTACTTAGCAATGCTATATGGTCGCAGAGATCTTCCGCTTCAAACATATTGTGTGTTGTGAGAAAGATGGTTGTTCCTTTTTTCTTTTGACTTAACAAAACGTCATGAATTTCTCTTGTTGTGGCGGGATCAAGTCCGGCAGTCGGCTCATCCAGAAAAAGTATCTTAGCGTTGTTCATCAGCGCTCTTGCTAATGACAATCTGTTTTTCATGCCTTTTGAAAGTTTTGAAACAGCGATACCCCGTCCTTCATACAGACCAATATTTTTTAATATCTCGTTTATGGCGCTGCGGGATACATGATAGATGTCTGCGTAAAAAGACAAGTTATCGTATACAGACAGACGTTCATACAAGCCAAAGTTATCCATCATTGTACCAATTTGTCTGCGTTCTGTCCCACTGAGCTTTTTTGAATCTTTCCCCAGAAGCTTTGCATATCCATCGCTTTGTTGAAGCTGCCCGGTCAAAATCTTTATTAACGTTGTCTTTCCTGCTCCGGACGGACCCAACAATCCAAAGATTTCCCCCTCCTGTACATGAAAAGTAATGTGGTTCAAAACTTGCTTTTCGGCGAAGCCGAAAGAGAGATTTTTGATCATGATCGTATCATTCATTCTGTTTTTTCTCCTTTTCTTTCAAACGCCGCAATGCTTCTTCCATCTGCCTGTTCTCTATTTTTTCTTTTAGCGTCATTATAAGATAACTCCCAAGAAATGAGATTCCAAAACAAATAAAAAACATTGCCCAGGGCTGCCACATATCTACAGGAAACCAGTGAAATGCAATGATAAAGGCTGCGATGATGGTAACTACTGAAACCAACATGCAAATTGTTCTTAACCAGATCGGCATTTTTTTTATCAGCATATCTGTAAAGAATATGACTCTAAGTCCTGTTATCAAAGCAGAAACAAGCAAGAATTGAAAAGCGATTTTTACCGGAACGCCTTGATTTCCAAGTTCAAACATACTGGAAAAGCCTTTTGCTGAATTTCCAAAGACAAGACAAAAAATATTCATCACAAGCATTGCAAATCCAAATACGATCATTACTTGCGCCATATAATTAAAGACAGTTTTCTTTTTATCCATACTATATTACTCCTAATCTTTTTTTTAATTCATCGGCATATTGCCGAGAAGCTATGATCTGCTCCCCATTTGACATTGTAATCCTGATCTTTCGGTTAATATCAGATTTCAAGGATTGAATGTTCTGCAGATGAATCAGGAATGATTTGCTCACACGAATGAATCCATATTCTTCAAGCTGTTGTTCCAGCTCATATAGTCGGAAATCCGATTCGTATATTTCATTCGATGTGTAAATAAAGCATTTTCTGCCCACGCTCTCTATGTAGATAACCTGAGTTGTATCCAATAAATAAATTTCAGCGTCTTTTTTAGCTGTAAGCTGATGATTCATCATTCGCAAAGTTGCTAAGATTTTTTCTATGTCGGGTGTCAATTGTCTGCAGGTAACGGATATTTTCAGATCCGTTGCCTTTTCGTCAACAGAAACCTCTATCTTCACAATTCCACCGCCTTCCTGAGTTTTTCAAGCATTTATATTATACTTCCATTCTGTCCATCTATCAATTGACGCAAACGCATGATGCCGCTTTTCCAACATAAGCTGCCACATTTTTTGCTCCTTGCTTATACCAGAGTCCGTTGCTTCCATCATAAATGTACTTGTCCATTTTAAAATCCTCCAGTATAATTAAGGGATGGTAAGCGCCTGCAAAATGGCGGATTTACAATCGGGTTTTGATGAGGAGATAATAATGAAAACAAAAGTGATCTCTCCAAGAATTCCATCTCAATTAATGACGGTGGAAGACTTGCAGGCGATGAAGTGTTCATTAGAGGATGACGCGCGTATAATAGGAGCAATGATCCATGAGGACAACGAGACGGGACAGGATTATTATAAACTGGATGCGGAGGCTTCCCTCTTTGAGCGATGCAGATTTATAGACTGTGAATTTGAAAAGGCTTCTTTTATAGATGTGATATTTGATAATTGTGACTTTTCAAACAGCCATTTTGTGAAAGCATATTTTAATAGATGTGAATTCAAAAATTGCAAATGTCTTGGAACTGTTTTTAATGAAGCTGTAATGAAGCATGTTAAGATTATGGATAGTACTTTAAAGTACGCGAGCCTGAATAACGCAAAATTTGAATACGTGGAGATGAACCATTGTGATATGACAGAAAGTTCAATCTCAGAGACTATCCATAAAAATTGGAATGCCAGCGGATGTTTGTTTATAGGGACGAATTTCTTTCATACTAAATTGAAAAATTTTGATTTTACAAGCTGTGAATTAGAGAATCTGATTATTTCCGATACGCTTGAAGAAATCCGCGGAGCAAAGATTACAGCAATCCAGTCATTGGAGATGGCCAGATTGCTGGGGATGAAAGTGGTGTAAGGATATGGTAGATCAACTTGAAGTTATTTTAATGATTTCCGATATCTCCAAAACTGAATTGCAAATGTGCGAAACAGGATCAAATAAAAGATACCCATAACAGTAAATATTCCTGTGAATATTATGCCGGACAAACGGTTGAGATGATGATACTGAGAAAACATTTGCGGGATGATCACACAGCAAAAAATAAGAATCAGAGGGATGATACGATGTTTGAATACTCGTTTCATCATATCTAATCTAGAGTCATCATCGCAAAATATTTCTTCCGTGCCATCCATCTTTGACGCGGGTTTTCTAAAGTAGCTGTATCCCGCGTAGTCTTGCATATATTCCCAGCCGCAGTCGAGGAACATCTGGATATATTCGGCTTTATGGGCTATGCCTTCAGGATTGTAGTCAAGCTGATAAGTCACATCTTCTGGCTCACATTTTTCAAAATGATACAACCCGGGAAATTTCATATTTATAAATCTCCACCCGTTGTTATGCTGTTTCCGAAGATATTCCTGTTCCTGTGTCCACTCAAGGATGGTAAAAAATCTAAATTCTGTCTTTGTAGTCTTCATTTTATTATTGTACCTCCTTCATAGTACGGTATAACCGTTCGATCCGCATTATTTCCAATTCTAAGACCTGATTTCCCAATTCCGTGATTCGATAAAGCTTTCTTTTATCTTCCTCTCGGACAAAATGAATTAACCCGTCTTTTTCCATTTTTGATAAACTGCCGTACATCGTTCCCGGGCTGAGCTTTATCTCTCCTTGTGTTATGGCTTCTACTTTTTGTACGATCCCGTAACCATGCATGGTATCCCGCAGACAAAGCAAGATGTAAAACCCTGTTTCTGTCATTGGTACATATACTTTTTTGATATGTGCGTTCATTCCGCCACCTCTTTTCTTACCGCAATATGTATCGCACTACGATATATATTATATCGCACCGCGATATAAATGTCAATAGTTCTAAAAATAGCGCTGTGATTTTTCAAACAGTCTCATTGCATGTGTCTTAACAATTCTATATAATCTAGGCAGGAGGTGCGTAAAGATATGGCTAATGAAGATAAGAAGGATTTTAACGCGATGTTACACAAGGATACCGATATGCCTAAAGTGCAGATCATCACGGATGAGGCTTCGATCAAGAAATACGGCGGAGAAAGAATGTATTTTGCCCCGCCTGTGACTTATGACGAAATTATGAAAAAGATTCCCCGCGGACAAGTGATTACTGTTGGTGTAATAAGGAATCATCTGGCGAAAAGGAACAATGCGGACTTTACGGATCCGATAACAGCGGGAATTTTTGTGTCTATTGCGGCATGGGCGTCTTATCAGCGTTCTGAGGATGAAACTCCGTATTGGCGGACATTAAAAGCAAATGGAGAGTTAAACGCAAAATATCCGGGCGGCGTTGAAGCACAGAAAGAAAAACTGGAAGTTGAGGGACATACGATCATTCAGAGAGGCCGCAAAAATATAAGGTATTATGTGAAGGATTATGAAAATGTTCTTTTTGATCTGAAGGATGAAAGATCAGAATTTGAGGGAGCGGGCAAATGAGGAAACGTTGGATCAATTTATTGAAAGAAGAGAGAATATCTGTATGTGGATCATAGTTAAGGAAGGAGAAGAACAGTGGAGAAGAAGACATATCAGGTGTGGGCGCTGGCTGTTCCGATTGCCTTTGAGTCCTTTTTTCAGATGCTTTTTGGGTTTGCTGATACATATGTGCTTGGTCAGTATGCAGACAGGGCTGTAGCCGCGGCAGGGTATGTAAATCAGTTTCTTAGCATTGTTCTGCTCATGTTCCGGGTAGTGGCGGCAGGAACATCCATTTTACTGGCACAGGCAATCGGGGCGGATGACGATGAAAAACAAGGATCTATTTGCGGCGCGGCATTCTGGCTGGCAGCGGTATTTGGACTGACGGCCTTTTTCGTAATATTTTTACTGAAGGATAGTATCATATATATTTTACGGATGGATCAGGTTCTTTGGAAACCGGCGGCAGAGTATCTGGGAGTTATGAGCTGCGGGCTGTTTTTTCAGGCTTTATTTGCCATATTTACATCAATATTCAGAAGTTATGGAAAAGCGGTCTTTACGTCTGCTATTTCCATTGCCGCAAATATATGGAATATCGTTGGAGATATTCTGGTAGTCAAAGGATACCTGCATATATGCGGGACGGTAAAGGATGTGGCGCTGGTGACTGTGAGCGCGAATGCCGCGGCGGCTGTTGCAGCGTTCGCGATTTTTCTGATGAGGGATCGGGATAAGATTATGGGAAGACCCAGACAGGCAGATCTCAGGGAGATTCTGAGATTAGGGGTTCCTGCGGCGGGAGAGTCCTGTTCTTACAAATGCTCTCAGATGGCAGTGACGATGATCATTGGAATTTTGGGAACTGAGGCGCTGACAGCCAGGATATATGCGATGAATTTTTCGTATATGATGGTGCTGCTTCCAAATTCAATAGCTACTGCAGCGGGAATCATAGTCGGAGTGCATATTGGAGCAGACAGACCGAAAGAGGCAGAGCAGACTTCATATGCATGTATTCGAAAGGGTACGGCGGCGGTTGCGGTTTTGGGAGTTGTGTTAGCGATATTTGGCAGAAGGCTGCTTGGTATCTTTACGGACAATGAGAATATTTTGCGGATGGCATATATCGTACTGTTGATGGACATCGTGACTATGTTTGCCAAAAATGTGAACCTTACTTTTGGAAATTCTCTGAGGGCTGTAGGAGATGTGAATTATCCGGTGGTAATTTCAGTGATATCCATGTGGGGGATCGGAACGGGACTGGCATGGGTGTTGGGGTGTGCGCTTCAGTTGGGGCTTCCGGGAATCTTTGCGGCGTTTTTGCTGGATGAAGCCCTGCGGTCATATCTGCTGTGGCATCGGTGGAGTGGGCGGATCATCAGAGTGAGGTGATGGATATGTTACAGATTGAAGAACAGAGTACAGAAAATATTACGATTTCAATAGCAGCTCTTAAGCGGGCAGGTTCCTAACGACGCAAAAGAAGCTTTATCTATTGACATTCCCCCAGGGTCAGGGTGTATTTTTAAGCTGTATCTGTGAGATATCATGAAATGAGGTGCTTATGAAAATTAACGATGTAGAGAAACTGACTGGACTGACAGCGAAAAGTATCCGTTATTATGAGTCAAAAGGATTGATCACTGTGCAGCATAATAAGGAAAATGGGTATCGTATCTATACGGAGGAGGATGTTTTGCATTTAAAACGGATCAAGGTGCTTCGTTATCTGGACTTTAGCATTGAAGAGATCCGTTGTATTCAGGAACAGGAGCTTCCGGAAATCCAGAGGACATTACAGAGGCAGGCAGAACAGTTTGAATCCCTGAGTGATACCTGCGATTTGAAGAAATCTCTTTGCATCTCTTTGAGCAAAGACTATGATATGAAAAACCGGATGGTCAGGGAGTATGATGAAGCTATTGAATTTTTGAAGGGGAAGGAATTTGAAGAGGTTCAGGAAAGTCTCAGAGAGCTTGCCTGCCCATCCTTGCCGCAGATGATTGTATGTACGCTGGTGCTGGGGGCGCCTGTACTTGGATTATTTTTAAATATCCAAATGCATAGCGGAAATAAGGAAATACTTATAATGAATGCGGTATTTGCACTCATCGGGGCTGTATGGATTAGTCTGCAGTGGAGGGATTATTTTCAAAGACGCAAATATCAAAAAGAGCGGATGAAGGAAAAAGGAAAGCAGGATGTCTGGGTTGTTCTGGCTATCATACCTGTTCTTATCGGCATGTTCACTGTGCTTGTCCTGATAGACAGGCTTGTTATCTCTTTGTTTGCGCCCCGGGACTGGCTGTTTTACGAGTTTCAGGGCGGCGGAGATATTCTTTTAATCTTGATCACGGAGCTGCCGCTTTTTGGAGCGATCGTGTACCTGATCGAACGGATACGTCATGTATTGAAAGAAAAGTCCAGTGATCTGGCTGTGTTGTTCGAGATATTATGGAATCATAAGATGATATTTTTCGTGGTCTGGTGTGCGCTGTTTTACTTTGCCGTTGTGAACGTGGCTTTTGTCACGCCGGAAACGATCGTTTCATATAGTACGCTGCACCCTGCGGGAGTTACGTATGAATATAAGGATATTAGCAGGGTAGATACCTCTTTTGGATGGAAAAATATTGATGTCAGAGAATATAAGAAGAAGGGGACATTTTCATACCGGATTTCGATCGGGGAGAAAAAGCTGGTCTTTTCTCAGCCGTCTATTAACGAAAGTATTGAACGCTATGTGGAGGATACATATCTGGAGCTTGAGGAATTTGATGTTAGAGTGATGTCCTTGGGAGTGCCTAAAAAAGGGAGCGCAAAGTATTCGGACCGGTGCGATCTGGATCAGGTGTATGTAAATCGGTTCTTACGGATCATTGAAAATGGAAATTGAAAGATGTCACAAAGATGCCAGCCGTGAATGGTATTCTGGAATCGTCTAAAGAAGAACTTTTAAAAATGAAATTCTTAAGGTTTTCTGATTTAAAATTAAAAAACAGAAGTTGTTATGCTGTGCAAGCCGATTTCTGTTATAATGGTCATATCAATAAAGGAGATGTCTGCATATGAAAAAGCGATTCCGGTTTGTCCGATGGCTGTCAGTCAGGCTGCTTATAATAAGCTTTATGCTTATTCTACTGACAGGCGGTTTTTACGGCATTAAGGGATATAATATGTACAAAAATGCAATAGATGAAAAATCACTTTCAAAGAGGGTGGAGGAAATCCGTGATATGGAGAATTTCACGTATTATTCTGAACTGCCCCAGTTTTATATTCAGGCTATCATATCTGTGGAGGATAGAAGATTTAAGAGCCACAAAGGTATTGACCCGTTCGCGATCGCGCGCGCGGCGTGGAGGGATATAAAGGAGGGGGCTTTCGAAGAAGGCGGGAGTACAATAACCCAGCAGCTGGCAAAAAATATGCTGTTTACCAAGGATAAGAAGATGGAGCGTAAAGCGGCAGAGGTGTTTGCGGTATCGGAGATAGAATCAGAATATACGAAAGAAGAGATTTTTGAGCTGTATGTAAATATGGCTGACTTCGGCGGGGGATACTATGGTATCTATCAGGCATCGAAAGGATATTTTGGAAAAGAGCCGTCAAAGCTTTGTGATCATGAGTCTGTCCTGCTTGCCGGAGTGCCTAACGCGCCTTCGGCCTATTCGCCTGATAAAAACATGAAACTGGCTGCAAAACGCGCAGAACAGGTGCTTAAAAGTATGGTGAAAAATAAGGTCATAACGAAGAAAGAGGCGGATGAGATAAAGAATCAGATTCAGTGAATTTTTTGCGGAGAGGAAAGAAATAAAAACATGTCTGTTTTTCCATAAAAATATTGTAATACAGTCAGCAATTGTGTTATATTATTAAAAGATTGCCATACATTGGAAAACATGGAAGCGGTTTTGGTTGCTGCCATGTTTTTGTGTGCGATTTTTCGTTGATGATCAAAAGAAAGGATGAAGTGTGAGATGACAGAAAAACAAAAAGACTCCGTTTTTGAAAAAGGGAAAAGGCGGAGTCTGAGCGGACGAATATTGAAAAACACAATCTTTAATATCCTGATACTGGTAGTTATCTGCTGTGTGATCATGGCGCTGTCTATGCAGTCGTTAGCCAACAGTATCCTGTTGGACAGCTTGCAGCCTATGGTGCGCCAATCCGCTAAATCCGTTGAGGCTAATATCCATATCCTGGCGGACCGGATGATGACGATTGCCGATGATTACCGAATGACAGGAGGAGCGGGAGCTTTAGGTGCAGACACTGCCAAGGCAGTCAGAAAAAGCCGAAGCGATGTTTTGACTGAAGCCGCCGAGATTTATGAGCTGTACACGATTGCGCTTTATGACCTTGACGGGAATCTTATACAGGGGATTGACGGCGCGCCAAAGGCTCTTGATGACAGTTTTTTGGGGCTTCTTAAGGAAACAGATAACCTGACTACCGATTCTGCTACGATCTTTCAGGACAGCCTTGGCATTACTATGGGTATGCCGGTGAAGGAAGAAGGAAAGACTTACATGTATGTCGTAGGAGTTTACAAATATGATGCCATTGATGATATTATCAGCAGTATCAATCTGGGCAAGAATGGTATGGCTTATATAGCGAACCGGGAAGGGATTATCGTTGGTCATCCGGACCAGTCTGCGGTTCTTGAACAGAAGACGCTGACTCAGGTCAGTGACGGCAACGAGGATGCCATAAGCCGGGTGACTACCGGAGAAACAGGATCCATAGAATTTCCTATCGACGGGAAAAAGATGCTGGTAGCATTTTCACCGATCCGCGGCACGCAGTGGTCGCTTGTCATCCAGGTTCCAAAAGCGGATTATAATCACCTGATCAACAAGGCGATGCTAGTAGCTGTATTGTGCACTTTTGCGGTGCTTGTGATTTCTATTCTGCTGGTTCTTAAGCTGGCACGTTCAATCTCGCGTCCGGTAAAGAGTGTTACGGACCGGATGGTTTCCTTCTCTGACGGAGATCTGCATACAGAAGCAGTGGCCGTACAATCTGGGGATGAACTTGGCGTGATGGCGCGGACTCTTAACGATACGGTGGAAAGTGTCAACCAGTACATATCGGATATCCAGCAGGTGCTTAGGCGGATTGCGGACGGCAATCTGGGCGTAGAGCCGCAGATGGACTATAAAGGAGACTTTACCCTGATCCGGGACAGCCTGACTTCTATCATCCAGTCAATGAATGATACGATAGCGGGATTCCGTTCGGCCGCTGTCAGGCTCGCTGAGATGGCGGAGGAACTTAGCGGTCAGTCAGGCCAGCTCCATCAGGCCTCCCTTGAGCAGAATGAATCTGCGGAGGCACTGGTAGGTGAGGTGTCTACGGTGAAAGAACGGCTTTTAGACGTTACTAAAAGCAGCAGCCAGACCCGCAGCAAAACAGAGGAGATCACCCAGTGTATCGAAAAGGCCAATACGCAGATGTCTGCCCTGTCCGGCACTATGAAGGATATCAGCGCCAATGCCCATAAGATCACGAAGATTGCCAAGGCTATTGAGGATATTTCCTTCCAGACAAATATATTAGCGCTCAATGCATCTGTGGAGGCGGCGCGGGCAGGAAGCGCCGGCAGCGGATTTGCCGTAGTAGCCAATGAGGTCCAGAATCTGGCGTTTAAGAGCGCTGAAGCGGCTAAAAGTGCCACACAGATGATCGGAGATACTATTGCCATCATCCGCGCCGGTGTAAGTCTGAATGAAGAGACCGCAAGCTCTTTAGAGGCTATATCCGATGTTTCCGAACAAATCAGCAGCATAACAGACCAGCTTGTGACTGCGGTGGAGGGTCAGGAAAGTGCTTTGATCTCCATGGAAGAGCGGATCGGAGGAATCACCGCGATTGCTGACCGGAATCTGCAGAATGCAGAAGGAACAGAGGAATCCAGCAGATTGCTGGCAGACGAGGCGGAAAAGCTTCAGGCACAGGTGAAAAATTTTGTTTTGAAGGGAGAGAGTGACAGATGAAATGGATAATCCGTAAATTGCTGCCGTTATTTTTGGCTGTTTGTCTTGTCGGGTGCGGCAAGACAGAAGGATTGCAGGACGGCTACTATACTGCCCAGGCTTCAGATTTTCATTTTGGATGGAAAGAATATGTCACGATCATCGTGAAAGGAGGACGCATTGTTTCTGTAGAATATAACGCGGAGAATGCCAGCGGTTTTATCAAGAGTTGGGATAATGCCTATATGCAGACTATGCTGCACTCTAACGGAACATACCCGAATGAATATACCCGCTACTACGCCGGACAGCTCTTAGATGGGCAGGGTGAGGAGGAGATCGATGCGTTAAGCGGGGCGACTTCGTCTTACGGTTCTTTTCAGAAACTTGAAGCGGCCGTGCTTGAGCAGGCGAGAAAGGGAGATTCAAGTATCGCGATCGTAGACAACAGTGAAGAGGAGTAGGCGCGGAGGCAGTGCTTTTTCTCAAACTGTGAAATAGATGAAAAACACGCAGATGAAGACTCTCCTCTGCGTGTTTTTCATTGCGGGGAACCTGAATTTGATCAATTTGCCGTGAAAATCTATATCAGTATTTGACATTTCTTCTCTCTGTATTTATAATGTACGGGAAATATCGTAAATACAGAAATGAAGGGAAGGTTGATCATGCGTGTGATAGCCGGAAATGCCAGAAGATTACAATTGAAAACTTTAGACGGATTGGACACGAGACCTACGACGGACCGCATCAAGGAGACTCTTTTTAACATGATCGCCAATGAACTTAATGGCTGTATGTTTTTGGATCTGTTTGCCGGCAGCGGCGGTATCGGGATCGAGGCGTTAAGCCGGGGAGCGGAGTATGCAGTATTCGTAGAAAAGAATCCAAAGGCTATGTCATATGTGAAGGAAAATCTTGCCCATACGAAACTTTCGGATCGCGCCAAGACATTGCAGACGGATGCGCTCAGCGCCCTGACCCGACTGGAGGGACAGTATCAGTTTGATCATATTTATATGGATCCGCCTTATGGTAAAGAGCTGGAGAGAAAAGTTCTCTGTCAGCTGACAGATTCAAGTCTTCTTAAGGAAGATGGTATCATTATCATAGAAGCGTCTTTGGATACAGAGCTTGATTATGTAAAGGAGCTTGGATATTCTGTTATAAAAAGTAAGATCTATAAGACGAATAAGCATGTCTTTCTTAAGAAAGACGGCATGGAGACGATGACATAGCACAGGCGGTGTTACAGGCTTTTAAAGATGGGAGAGGAATAATGATAAGAGCAATCTATCCGGGCAGTTTTGACCCGGTCACCTACGGGCATCTGGATATCATGAAAAGAGCGGCAGCCCTTGTGGATGAATTAATTGTCGGAGTATTGAATAATAACGCAAAAACACCGTTGTTTTCCGCAGAAGAACGTGTTAGAATGTTAAAGGATGCTATGAAGGATATAGAGAATGTAAAGGTTTTGCCTTTTGAGGGTCTTTTAATAGATTTCGCGAAGCAGATGGATGCCTGTATGGTCATAAGAGGATTAAGGGCAATCACTGATTTTGAAAATGAGCTGAAGATGGCGCAGACGAACCATAAGCTGTCACCGAAGGTAGAGACTGTATTCCTTACGACCAGTCTGGAACATGCTTATTTAAGTTCCACGGTTGTAAAGGAGGTGGCGTGTTTCGGAGGGGATATTTCCCAGTTTGTGCCAAAGAGTGTTGAGAAGATGATACAAGAGAAAATGATGGAAAAGGAGAGTGTACACCAATGAGCAGCCGTATTGAACAGATTATAGAAGAGATTGAGGAATATATTGACAGTTGCAAGTTCCAGCCTTTATCTACTTCTAAGATTATCGTAAATAAAGATCAGATTGATGAGCTTTTGCGTGAATTACGCATGAAGACTCCTGATGAGATCAAGAGATACCAAAAGATCATTGCCAACAAGGATGCCATCTTAGCAGATGCGCAGGCAAAAGCAGACGGCATGATCGAGGAGGCACAGATCCATACTAACGAACTGGTGAGTGAGCATGAGATCATGCAGCAGGCTTACTCACAGGCTAATGAGATTGTTACAGCAGCTACGGAGCAGGCACAGCAGATCCTTGATAACGCGGCTAATGATGCCAACGATATCCGGATCGGAGCGATCCAGTATACAGACGATCTTCTTGCTAACGCTGAGAGTATTATCGGACATACTCTCGACAGCTATACTGCAAAATACGACGGTTTGGTGAATTCCCTTCAGGAATGTTATGATATGGTTCACAATAACCGTACAGAATTAGAAGTTCCGGAGCAGTCTCCGAGAAGCCTTGAGACAGAGTTTAGTGATGAAGGACCGGATATGCTCGATCCGTCATTTGATTTTGAGGATGATCCGATGATGTAAGCAGGAGATGTCAGATCAGGTACAGATATAAAAATGCAAGCAAGCTGGTCACCAGAGCGGTGACCAGTTTTTTTAGTATGTAAGAATACAAAGATATCCCGGTTCCTCCTATCATGGAGGCAGTCTGTGCCGCGGCGCACAATCCACCGAAGGAGGTGACAGACAGACACAGGATATAGACCACTTCCTTTTCTAAACCTGACTGGCACAGCAATGTGATACCATTTGTAATCTCAAGGTTCGATAAGAGAAACAGATGTAAAAGGCTGCTGCCAGAAGGGAGCAGTCCTAAAAGTTCTGTAAAGATCGCGAAAATCATAATATAAACTCCTACTTTTGTAATGGATTCAAGAGCATTGGAAATAGAAAAGTCCAGCGCGTCGGACAGAGAAGAACGTAAGGGAGTGCCTGATATCTGCAAAGAAGCAGAAGTTTTAAAGCATTTTCCGCTGTGCGGGCGGCAGAAAAAGCTTATGATGACCGGGGACAGTAATAAGATCGCAAGGGTAGGCAGTTTCAGGCTGTCATTGCGCAAATTTTGCATAACAAGGAAACTTAAGATGAACATGGGGCTTGTGTTATTGCAGAAAGAGAGAAGGTAAGAAGCCTCTTCTTTTGAAATACTGCCCTGACGGTACAGGTCTGCAGTCACCTTGGCGCCCATTGGGTATCCGCATAAGAATCCTGACAGCACGGCAAAAGAGCCGAAAGGCGACACGCCGAAAAATCTGCAGAACATGGGTTTTGTAACATAGAGAAGCATATCAATTGCTTTTGTCTGAACCATCAGATTGCAGATCAGGATAAAGGGAAACAGTGTGGGAAGGACCGTATTGAACCACAAAAGCAGACCTTCGCTTGCGCCTCTCAGCACCGGGGCAGGGAATAGAAGCATGATAATAAATAAAGCAATTAAAAACAACGGCAGGGAAATCCTCCTGAAAATATGAATAGGAAATGTCATGGCGGCTCTTTCAGTCAAAGTCTTTAAAATAATTTATGGAATGTACCTCTCGTTTATGAAATATATTAGGATTGTGGGAGCACAAAGAAATGCTTTTCATAATTTGACAAAAAATATACAATTTCAGCAAAATAGCACTTGTGTATTTTGAAAGATTGTGATATTCTTAACAAAGATAAAGTCTTATAAAAGATTTTGTTTTTTGACAATGAGTTGTTAAAAAAATAACGAAAAAGGAGAAGAAACCATGAGCAGCAAAATTACAATCATTGGAGCAGGAAGCGTAGGAGCTACAATTGCCTACACATTGTCCGGACAGGATATCGCATCAGAGCTTGTGCTCATCGATATCAACAAGGCAAAGGTAGAAGGAGAGGTAATGGACATCGAGCAGGGTACCTGCTTTAGAGATCCGATTTCTATCAAGGCAGGAGAATATGAAGACGCAAAAGACTCTGACATCGTAATTATTACATCCGGTATCGCACGTAAGCCGGGACAGACAAGAATTGAGCTTACGCAGACGAATGTAAATATCTTAAAGGAAATCACCCCAGAGATTGTAAAGGCAGCTCCGAATGCCCTTTACATCATCGTAAGCAATCCAGTAGACATAATGACATACGTATTTACAAAGATTTCAGGACTTCCAGAGAATCAGATCATCGGTTCCGGTACGATTCTTGATTCTGCGCGCCTTCGCTGCGGACTTTCTGATCACTTCAAAGTTGCGCAGAGAAATATTCATGCGTATGTATACGGCGAGCACGGGGATACATCATTTATCCCATGGTCGGCGGCGCGTATCGCGGGCGTTAATGTAGACGATTACTATGAGATGGCAGAGCACTTTGGAAAGCATTTTGAAAAGCTTGACAAGGAAGAGATGCTTACTTATGTTCAGAAGTCAGGCGGACAGATCATTTCCAATAAGGGCGCAACCTTCTATGCGGTAACAAGAGGCGTGTGCAAATTATGTGGCTTCCTCTTATCAGCATCTGAGTCAGTTACGACTGTATCTTCTATGATGCACGGCGAGTACGGCATTGAGGACGTCTGCTTAAGTACCCTGACTTTAGTAGGTCCGAATGGAATTCAGGGCAAGCTTTCCATGAAGCTTACAGATGAAGAAGTCGCCCTTCTTAAGAAGAGCGCGGACGCTCTGAAAGATGTGATTGCTCAGATCGAACTGTAATCAGTAAGATTATTCTAAAAATATAGGAAAGGAAAACGTGAAACTATGAAGTACAGCTATTATCCGGGATGCACTTTGCGGACGAAGGCGAAAGATCTGGACGACTATGCCAGAGCCAGTGCGAGAGTCTTAGGGTTCGAACTGGAAGAAGTCGAAGACTGGCAGTGCTGCGGCGGCGTATACCCACTCGGTACGGATGAGATCGCGACAAAGCTTTCGTCTGTACGCGCGCTGAATGCGGCGAAGAAAAAGAATCAGGAGCTGGTAACGATCTGCTCTGCCTGTCATCATGTTATCAAGCGCGTGAACGATGATATGAAAAACGTAGAAGATATCTGCACCAGAGCGAACAATTATATGGAGCTTGATACGCCTTACAAGGGCGAGACGAAGGTTCTTCACTATCTGGAAGTGCTCCGCGACAGAGTGGGATTTGACGAACTGAAAAAGAAAGTGGTGAATCCGCTTAAGGGGAAGAAGATCGGCGCATATTACGGATGTCTTCTTCTTCGTCCGGGAAAACTCCTTGAGTTTGATAATCCGGAGAATCCAAAGATCATGGAAGACTTTATTCGCGCCATCGGCGCAGAGCCGGTGATTTATCCGTACCGCAACGAGTGCTGCGGCGGGTACATATCTTTGAAGGAAAAGGACATGGCAAAATCAATGTGCGACAAGATCACAGAGAGCGCAGAAGGCTTTGGGGCAGACATGCTCATCACGGCCTGTCCTCTGTGTATGTATAATCTGAACAAGAGCAGTGCAAGGGAAATTCCTGTATATTACTTTACAGAGCTTCTTGCCGAGGCTTTGGGAGTTAAGGAGGTGCAGGCATAATGAGTTCTAAGAAGAAACAGGCGGAACTGATCGAGGAGATCAGCGGCGTGAACCCGTTAAAATGTATGAAGTGCGGAAAATGCTCTGCATCCTGCCCATCCTATAATGAGATGGACATCAAGCCTCACCAGTTTGTATCCTATGTGATTAATGAAGATGTGGAGAGTCTTGTAAACTCAGAGTCTCTCTGGAAATGTCTTTCCTGCTTCGCATGCGTGGAGAGGTGTCCGAGAGACGTGAAACCAGGAAAACTTATTGACGCTGCAAGGCAGATGGTAGTGCGCCAAAGGAATAATACCTATCTGTCGCCGGATGAAGTTCCGGAATTACTCGACCCGGAAATCCCGCAGCAGCTTTTAGTCAGTGCATATAGAAGATACAGGAGGTGACACAAGCGTGCAGAGGATTGGAGTATTTGTCTGCCATTGCGGAAGTAATATCGCGGCGACGGTAGACGTATCAAAAGTGGCAGAGATGGCGCTGATGGAGCCGGGAGTAGTCCATGCGGAAGATTACCAGTATATGTGTTCTGAAGCAGGACAGGCAAAGATCGCTGACGCCATTCATGAAAAAAAATTAACAGGTATTGTTGTATGTTCCTGCTCTCCGCGTATGCATGAGGCTACATTCAGGAAAGCGGCAGAGCGTGCGGGCCTGAATCCATATATGGTAGAGATTGCCAATATCCGTGAGCATTGTTCATGGATTCATAAGGATATGGAAGAGGCGACAAAGAAGGCCGTCATCCTGATGAGAGCGGCAGTTGCCAAAGTAAACTTAAACACACCCCTTCAGCCCGGTGAGAGCCGCGTAACAAAAAGGGCGCTCATTATCGGAGGCGGTATTGCAGGTATTCAGACAGCCCTTGATATTGCAGATGCAGGCTATGAGGTGGATATCGTGGAGAAGACGCCGAGTATCGGCGGAAGGATGTCACAGCTTGACAAGACTTTCCCGACATTGGACTGTTCTGCGTGTATCCTGACACCAAAGATGGTGGAAGCCTCCGCTCATGAGAAGATCAAGATCTATACATACAGTGAAGTAGAGAATGTAAGCGGATTTGTAGGCGACTTTACGGTGGATATCCGTAAAAAGGCAAGAAGCGTTGACATGGACAAATGTACAGGCTGCGGCGTCTGTCAGGAGAAATGTCCTTCTAAAAAAGCGCCGAGTGAGTTTAACAGAGGCTTAAATAACCGGAGCGCCATCTACACTCCGTTTGCGCAGGCGATCCCGAATGTTCCTGTCATTGACAGAGAGGCATGTATCAAGTTTAAGACGGGAAAATGCGGAATCTGCTCTAAGGTATGTCAGGCGGGAGCCATTGACTACGAGCAGAAAGACGAGATCATTACAGAAAAGTACGGCGCTATCGTCGTTGCAACCGGTTTTGATACCATTAACCTTGATAAGTATGATGAATACGCATACAGCCAGAGTAAGGATGTTATCACGTCTTTAGAGCTTGAGCGTGTGATGAATGCGGCAGGACCGACTCACGGACATTTAGAGCGCCTTTCCGACGGCAAGGCTCCGAAGGAGATGGTATTTATCCAGTGCGTAGGAAGCCGCTGCTCCGACGACAGAGGGAAGCCTTACTGTTCCAAGATCTGCTGTATGTACACAGCAAAGCATGCAATGCTCATCCGCGATAAATATCCGGATGTGAACGTAACCGTATTTTACATTGATGTGCGTACGCCGGGTAAGAACTTTGACGAGTTCTACAGAAGAGCCGTAGAGCAGTACGGAGTCAATTATATTAAAGGTCAGGTTGGAAAAGTCATCCCGCAGCCAAACGGCAAGCTTTTAGTACAGGGCTCAGACCTTCTCGACAACCGTCAGATTTTAAAAGAGGCGGATATGGTTGTCCTTGCTACGGCGATCGAGCCGAATCCGGATGTAAGAAAGATCGCGACGATGCTGACTGCAAGTATCGATACGAACAACTTCTTAACTGAGGCTCACGCAAAGCTTCGTCCGGTAGAGTCGCCGACGGCAGGTATCTTCCTTTCCGGCGTATGTCAGGGACCAAAGGATATTCCTGAGACTGTTGCGCAGGCAGGCGCGGCGGCAGTTAAGGCAATCGGACTCCTTGCAAAGGATAAGCTTATGACGAATCCGTGTACCGCTCATTCCGATGAGCTTCTCTGTAATGGATGTTCAACCTGTGAGAATGTATGTCCTTACGGGGCGATTACATATGAGGATAAAGAGGTTAATGATCACGGTATTCGTGAGGTTCGCCGTCTTGCAGTTGTTAACAGTGCGCTTTGTCAGGGCTGCGGCGCCTGTACAGTAGCGTGTCCGTCAGGAGCTATGGACCTTCAAGGGTTCTCGAACAGACAGATCATAGCGGAGGTGGATGCAATATGTCGATAGAAAAGAAAGAATTCAGACCGAAAATTGTGGCGTTCTGCTGTAACTGGTGCAGTTATGCAGGAGCTGACCTTGCAGGCAGCAGCCGTCTTGGTTATCCGGCAGATGTAAAGATCATTCGTGTTCCCTGTTCCTGCCGGGTAAACCCGATGTTTATCTTAAGGGCATTTGAAAAGGGCGCAGACGGAGTGATCATGTGCGGCTGCCATCCGGGAGACTGCCATTACAGCACAGGTAACTTCTACGCAAGAAGACGTATGACGCTTCTGTTCTCCATGTTAGATTATATCGGCGTGGAAAACGGACGTACACGGGTAGAGTGGGTATCTGCCGCAGAGGGCGTAAAGTTCTCTGACACCATGAACAGCTTCGTGGAGAAGATATACTCACTTGGTGAAAATGTAAGATTGGGGGATTTAAGATGCAGGAATTAATTAATCGTGCGAAGGAACTGCTGGATGACGGAACAGTAGCGCGAGTTCTCGGCTGGAGAGCCGGAGACCTGCCTTACAATCCGGAGCCGGCTTACTTTGAGAATGCGGAATCGTTGAAGGATTTTGTCTACAACGGATTCTGCGGAGCAAATCTAAGTAAATACATGATTGAGGCGTCAAAGTTAGAAGGAAAGACTTTAGTATGCTTAAAGCCATGTGATACATACAGCTTTAACCAGCTCATAAAAGAGCACCGGGTAGACCGGGAGAAAGCATACGTCATCGGCGTAGGCTGCAAGGGAAAGCTTGATATTGAAAAGATCAGAGCACAGGGGATCAAAGGGATCGAGAGCATCGAAGGCGCTGAGATTACCGATGAGGCCGAGACTCTGAAAATCCAGACCATTTACGGGGAGAAGACCTGCGCTTACTCTGACGCTATGCTTGAGAGATGCCATGTGTGCAAGGGAAAAGAGCATAAGATCTATGACGAGCAGATTGGCGAATCTAAGGAGACAAAGGACGGAGAGCGTTTTGACGAGGTTTCTAGGATAGAGGCTATGGCGCCGGCGGAGAAATTCGCATTTTTTAAGAAGGAGCTTAGCAAATGTATCCGCTGCAATGCCTGCAGAAATGTCTGTCCTGCATGCAGCTGCCGCAAATGTGTCTTTGACAGCAACAAGTTTGACAGCTCCCAGAAGGCGAATGTGGATTCCTTCGAGGAGAAGATGTTCCATATTATCCGAGCTTTCCACGTAGCAGGAAGATGTACGGACTGCGGCGAGTGCAGCCGCGTGTGCCCGCAGGGAATCCCGCTTCATTTGTTCAACCGGAAGTTTATCAAGGATATTGACGAGCTGTACGGCGAGTATCAGGCGGGAGACGACACCGATTCAAAAGCACCGCTCACAAACTATACGTTTGAGGATGCGGAACCAAGTATAGTAGGAAAGAGGGGATAATGTATGTATAAGATCGCAAAAGAAAATCTTTCCGCATTATTCCGGTTAATCGCGGATAGTCAGGAATTGTACCTCCCGGTAAAGACAGCCGGACAGGTAAACTTTGCCGCATGGAGCGAGGAGGCAGAAGTCGCTCTTGATACGCTCAAATCCGTAAAATCTCCGAAGGATGCATTCTTTCCGCAGAGTGAGGGTCTGTACACGGTAAGACGGGAAGGCAGAAAGATGAAGGTAGAGCCAGAGAGCCTTAAGGAGCAGGATTTTGTAGTGTTCGGCATGAAGGCCTGCGATGTGAAGGGCTTGGAGGTACTGGATAATGTATTTTTATCTGATCCGGTTGATACTTTCTATGCGGCAAGAAGAGAGCATGGAACTATCGTTGCTCTTGCTTGCCATGAGCCGGAGGAATCCTGCTTCTGCAAGGTGTTCGGAGTAGACGCGGCAAATCCGGCGGCAGACGTTGCAGCCTGGATGATCGAGGATGAGCTTCACTGGAAAGCTCTGACTGAAAAGGGCGAGGCTCTGACTGAGAAGGTGAAAGAGCTTCTTTCAGACGGAGACGAGGCGGCTGTAGAGACAGAGAAGCAGTCAATCCATAATATCATAGAAAAACTGCCATATATGAACCTTTCTTTAGACGGATGGAATGGCGGCGCCCTTTCGGAAAAATTTGACGACAAGCTCTGGGAAGAGTTATATAAGCCATGTCTGGCCTGCGGTACGTGTACTTTCGTGTGCCCGACCTGCCAGTGCTATGACATCAAAGATTATGATACAGGAAACAGCGTATCCCGTTACCGTTGCTGGGATTCCTGTATGTATTCAGACTTTACGATGATGGCCCACGGCAACAACCGTACGAGCCAGATGCAGAGATTCCGCCAGAGATTCATGCACAAGCTGGTGTATTATCCGGCAAACAATGACGGCATGTACTCCTGCGTAGGGTGCGGCCGCTGTGTGGAAAAATGTCCGGCATCCCTTAATATCGTAAAGGTTATCAAAGCATTTCAGAAACAGGGAGGTGAAAAATAATGAGTGAATGTACCTGTCATAAAAATTATACATTAGATACTCTGATTCCGCAGGTTGGCGTGATCACCGATATCCGCCAGGAGACGCCGGATGTTAAAACCTTCCGCGTCAATGCGCCGGAAGGAGGAAAGCTTTTTGAGCATATGCCCGGGCAGTGCGCTATGGTATGCGTGCCGGGCGTCAGCGAAGGTATGTTTTCCATTACTTCTTCGCCTACTAATAAAGAGTATCAGGAATTTAGTATTAAAAAGTGCGGAGTTCTTACTGACTATCTTCACAGCCTTGAGGTGGGCGATGAGATCACGGTAAGGGGACCATATGGCAATTCCTTCCCGGTAGAGACAGAGCTTAAGGGAAAGAATCTTTTGTTCATCGCCGGAGGTATCGGTCTTGCGCCTTTGCGTTCCGTAATAAACTACGTGATCGACAACAGAGCAAACTATGGAACGGTTGATATTGTCTATGGCTCCCGTTCTGCAGATGATCTGGTTCAGCTTAAGGAGATTCAGGATGTATGGATGAAGACAGAGGGGATCAATGTCCATCTGACCATTGACAGAGAGCAGGAAGGCTGGGACGGCCACGTAGGATTTGTCCCGAATTATGTAAAGGAGCTTGGCTTTGATACAGATAAGACAGCGCTTGTATGCGGTCCTCCGATCATGATCAAGTTCGTGCTGGCGGGTCTTAAGGAACTTGGATTCACGACAGAGCAGGTGTATACTACATTAGAGCTTCGTATGAAGTGCGGTATCGGAAAATGCGGACGCTGCAATATCGGTTCCAAGTACGTGTGCAAAGATGGACCAGTGTTCCGCTTTGATGAGATCGATGAGCTTCCGAATGAGTATTAGTCAAAAATAACGAAAGGATACAAAATAGCATGGAAAATATGGTAAATGTATATTTTAGCGGTAAGAGATACAGCGTTCCGGCAGACCTTACGATCATGACCGCCATGGAGTACGCTGGCTATACATGGAAAAGAGGCTGCGGCTGCCGTCACGGTTTCTGCGGAGCCTGTGCAACCGTATACAGAATTAAAGGGAAGAACGAGTTAAAAACCTGCCTTGCATGCCAGACTCAGGTAGAAGAGGGCATGTATGTGGCAAGCATTCCGTTTTTCCCGACAGACAAGAGAACTTACGATATCAAAGATATCAAGCCGACACAGCAGATTATGATGGAGCTTTATCCAGAGATCTATAGCTGTATCGGATGTAATGCCTGTACAAATGCCTGTACGCAGGATCTGAATGTTATGCAGTATATCGCGTATGCCCAGAGAGGTGAGTTTGAGAAATGCGCGGAGGAGTCCTTTGACTGCATCGGCTGCGGCTGCTGTACGGTAAGATGTCCGGCCGGTATTTCCCATCCGCACGTAGGTGTTCTGGCAAGAAGACTGACCGGAAAGTATATCGCGCCAGAGACAGAGCATCTTACGAACCGCGTAGACGAGATCAATAAGGGCGAGTATGACGGATTGATCGAGCAGATTATGCAAAAACCGATCACCGAGATGCAGGAACTTTACAATACAAGAGAGATTGAGAAATAAGGGAGGGCGTAATTATGTATACACCATATCCAGAGAATATGATGGAATCCATCAAAAAGGTAGAGGCTACAAGGGCAGAGCGTATGGCTACGGAACCAAGACGTCTGACTGCTGATGAAAAAGAGGCTCTCCTGAAGGAATTCCATCCAGATTATAATCCGGATGCTTTTGCAGAGATCAAGGTAGGTCCGAATAAGGGGCAGAAGGCGCCCCTTGAACTGGCAGAGATGCTTCACTCAACAAGCCGGATTCTGAATAAGGATATTGATATTACAAAGATTGACTATGACGTAGACGTACTGGTAATCGGAGGAGGCGGCGCCGGTTCTTCCTGCGCCATCGAAGCGCACAACGCAGGCGCTAACGTAATGATCGTAACAAAGCTTCGTATCGGCGATGCCAATACGATGATGGCCGAGGGCGGTATTCAGGCGGCAGACAAGGAAAATGATTCACCGGTACAGCACTACTTAGATTGCTTTGGCGGCGGACATTTTGCCGCAAGGCCGGAGCTTGTGAAACGTCTTGTTATGGAAGCCCCGGATGCGATCAAGTGGTTAAATGAACTTGGTGTTATGTTTGACAAAGATGCAGACGGACGTATGGTAACGACACACGGCGGCGGTACATCGAGAAAGAGAATGCATGCATGTAAGGATTACTCCGGCGCTGAGATCATGCGTACCGTAAGAGACGAGGTATTAAACCTTGGCATTCCGGTAATAGAGTTTACCTCTGCCGTAGAGCTTTTGAAGGATGATAAAGGGCAGGCGGCAGGAGCTGTACTGCTGAATATGGAGACAGGAGATTATTCTGTTGCAAGAGCGAAGACTGTTGTTATCGCAACAGGCGGCGCAGGAAGAATGCACTATCAGGGCTTTCCGACATCGAATCATTATGGGGCAACGGCAGACGGACTTGTACTGGGATACCGGGCAGGAGTGCCGCTTCTTTATCAGGATTCCATCCAGTACCATCCGACAGGCGTGGCTCATCCGGTACAGATTCAGGGCGCTCTTGTTACAGAGAAGGTGCGTTCCGTCGGCGCTCAGCTTGTAAACGCTAACGGCGAAGCCTACATTCATCCTCTGGAGACACGTGATGTCAATGCTTCCGGCGTTATCCGTGAGTGTGAAGAGGGACGCGGCGTGGAAGCGCCAAGCGGACAAAAGGGAGTATGGCTTGACACGCCTATGATCGAGATTCTCGGCGGAGAGGGAACCATCGAGAAGAGGATCCCAGCCATGTTCCGCATGTACATGAAATATGGAATTGATATGAGAAAAGTGCCGATTCTGATCTATCCGACGCTTCATTATCAGAACGGCGGTCTTGAGATCGACGGAGAAGGCTTTACGAAGGCAATTCCAAATCTTTTAGCGGCAGGAGAGGTCGCAGGCGGAATCCACGGAAGAAACCGTCTGATGGGCAATTCCCTTCTTGACGTGATCGTATTCGGACGCAATGCCGGTAAGAAGGCTGCTGCAAAAGCGAAAGAAGTAGAACTTGGCACGATGAACCTTGACCATGTGGCAGGCTATGAGAAGGAGTTAACGGATGCTTCGATGGCTACAGGAGAAGTGTCGCCGAAGCTTCTTCCGAAATATGCCCGTCACGAGAGATAGAAACAGTGAAATTAATAGGAGATTAAAAATTATGCGTGAGATAGAAGTTAGCAAGCTTACTGATGTAATTGAAAAACTTTGTATCGCAGCAAATGAGCATCTTCCGGAGGATGTAAAGTGTGCAATCAAGAATTGCCGCGCATGTGAGGATGGAGAGATTGCGAAAGGAGTTCTCGATAATATTATCGAGAACTTCGAGATTGCTGACAATGAGTGCGTGCCGATCTGTCAGGATACCGGCATGGCGTGTGTGTTCTTAGAGATCGGACAGGACGTACATCTTACAGGCGGAGACCTTACGGAAGCCGTCAATGAAGGCGTGCGCCGTGGGTATGACAAGGGTTATCTTCGTAAATCGGTTGTGAAGGATCCGGTTCGCCGCGGAAATACTGGCGACAACACACCGGCAATGCTCTATACGGAAATCGTTCCAGGAGAGCAGATCAAGGTAACGGTAGGACCAAAAGGCTTCGGAAGCGAGAATATGAGTCAGATCCGTATGTTTAAGCCATCCCACGGCCTTCAGGGGATCAAAGACTTTATCCTTGAAGTTGTAGAGACGGCGGGGCCGAACCCGTGTCCGCCTATGGTAGTCGGCGTAGGAATCGGCGGAACCTTTGACAAGGCAGCCCTTCTTGCAAAGAAAGCGCTGATGCGGCCGGTTGATTCTGAGAACCCGGATCCGTTCTATGCAGATCTTGAAAAAGAAATGCTTTCTAAGATCAATGAGCTTGGAATCGGTCCGCAGGGCTTTGGCGGAAAGACAACGGCGATCGGCCTTAATATCGAGACATTACCGACTCATATCGCAGGTATGCCATGTGCGGTTAATATCAACTGCCATGTGACACGCCACAAAACGGAGGTGATTTAGATGGCAGCAAGAAAGATTACATTACCGCTTACCGAAGAGCTTGCAAAGACACTCCATGCAGGAGACAGCGTGCTCGTGACCGGAACGATCTATACGTCCCGCGATGCTGGACATAAGCGCATGTGCGAGTCATTGGCAAAGGGAGAAAAGATACCGTTTGACCCGAAGGATGCAACCATCTATTACGTCGGTCCTACGCCTGCAAAGCCGGGCAAAGTGATCGGCTCCGCAGGCCCTACGACAAGCGGGCGCATGGATGCTTACGCACCGACCATGATGTCTGTAGGCGCAAGAGGGATGATCGGAAAAGGCGCGCGTCTTCCGGAGGTTGTTGAAGCCATGAAGAAGTATTCCGGCGTTTACTTCGGAGCCATCGGAGGCGCTGGCGCGCTTCTTGCAAAATGTATCAAGAAGGCAGAGCTGATTGCTTTTGAGGATCTTGGCGCAGAGGCGCTTAGAAAGCTTTATGTGGAGGATATGCCGTTAGTTGTCATCATCGACAGTGAGGGAAATAATCTGTATGAGAGCGGACGCGCCGCATATCTGGAGCAGAAGAACAAATAGAGATTATGATTTCCTGCCATAGCTTTTTACTTTGCGCTATGGCAGGAATAGATAATCCATAATCAGTTTTGAAAATTTTACAAAACTTAGAAGGGAGAACGTAAGACATGGAGTTATTTGGAGGAATATTAGCAGTCAAATCTGTAGTGTTTCTTACTTTCTCGGTCTTTGCCATTGCGGCGATCGGCTATGCAATCGGCAGAATAACAATTAAAGGAATTAATCTGGGAACGGCGGGTGTATTTATTGTTGCCCTTGTGTACGGGTGCTTTTTGTATAGCCGGCTGTCGGGCAATCTTGTAGCGGGAGAGACGGATTTTGCGTCTGATGCATTGAAGATCGTGGAAAATATGGGACTGATCTTCTTTGTAACTTCTGTGGGATTTATCGCAGGTCCGAATTTTTTCGGCAATCTGAAGCGGAACTTTAAATCCTATGTCATGCTGGGGGTAGTCATTATCGCTGCTGCTGCGGGAACTTGTATCGCATGTATCCTGATCGGTACGAATTTCACTGATCTGACGCATGAGGAGTTCCGTGCGATCTTAGTGGGAATCCTGTCGGGAGCCCTCACCAGTACGCCGGCATTTTCAGCATCAAAAGCGGCGGTAGGCGCAGACCTTGAGGCGCTGGTATCTGTAGGCTATGGTATCTCTTATCTGTTCGGTGTAGTGGGAGTTGTGCTGTTTGTGCAGATCATTCCAAAGGTTTTGAAGGCGAACATGAATGAAGAGGTGGAGAAGATCACTGCCAAAGAAGGGGAAGGCCGGAAGAAAAAGAACCTGATCCTCACAGAAGTGGACGAGTTCGGATTCATGGCGTTTTCACTGGCGGCAATCGTCGGTATCCTGATTGGAAGTATCAGCTATATGAATTTCTCACTGACAACCACAGGCGGGTGTCTTCTGACCGCACTTGTATTCGGTCATTACGGCCATATCGGTAAGATATCCATCGTGCCGAAGAATTCTACTTTGAAGATGCTTAGAGAGCTTGGACTTATGCTGTTCCTCATCGGAGCAGGCGTATCCGGCGGAGCGAAGTTTGTAGAATACTTTGAGCCGGTATACTTCCTGTACGGGGCGATCATGACCATCCTGCCGATGATTATCGGATTTATGGTGGCAAAGAACGTATTGAAGCTGCCGCTTCTTAACAATCTCGGTTCTATCACCGGCGGTATGACCAGTACGCCGGCGCTTGGGACGCTGATTAATATGGCAGGGACAGAGGATATCGCGTCTGCTTATGCCGCGACCTATCCGATCGCGCTGATTGCAGTCGTGCTGGCATCGCAGCTTATTATTATCTTCTGTTAGGATATATAAGAATATTTTTGATTGCCAAAGAGAAGATCAAAAAAAGAGACATCAGGAATGACGGAGTATTCTGTTTTCTGGATGTCTCTTTTTATAAGTAGAAATCGGAGGTACATAAAACGTGATGCAGATTATCATTTCACCCGCTAAAAAGATGAACACAGATACAGATATCGTCCATTATCGGCAGATCCCCGCTCTTTTAGGCGAGACAGAAGGGCTCCTTAACTGGATGAGGACGCTCTCTTTTGAAGAGCTTAAGTCTTTGTGGCGCTGCAACGAAAAAATCGCAGAGCTGAATTACCGCCGCGTCCGGGAAATGGATCTGCAAAGCAGCCTGACCCCGGCTCTCATATCCTATGAAGGAATCCAGTACCAGTATATGGCGCCGAAAGTATTTACCCGGGAAGAGTGGGATTATGCAAAGGAACATCTCTGGATTCTGTCCGGATTTTACGGGGCGTTAAGACCGCTTGACGGAGTAAGACCTTACCGTCTGGAAATGCAGGCGAAGGTAGCAATAGACGGTGTGAAAAATCTCTACGATTACTGGGGAGACCGTCTCTATCGGAAAGTGAAAGAAAGAGGAAAAGTAATCGTAAATCTTGCCTCGAAGGAATATTCAAAATGCATCGAGCGATATCTGGAGCCGGAGGTGCAGTTTTTCACATGTGTTTTTGGGGAGCCAAAGGACGGTAGAATCATCCAGAAGGGAACACAGGCGAAGATGGCAAGAGGTGAGATGGTGCGGTTTCTGGCGGAACACAGGATTGAAGACCCAAAGGAGCTGAAAGGCTTTGCGCGTCTGGGGTATCAGTTTTCAGAGAGTGAGTCTTCGGACAGGGAATACGTATTTGTAAAGAATAAATACAAAGATATTGCATTTTGAAATCGGTGCGGATAACCAGCTATGAGACATTTTCTTCTGCATATCAATATCCACTTTTACATCCCATTCCGAGCTATGCCTACATCAGAAAAAATGCCGTACAAGGAAACATCCCATACGGCGGCGGGTAAAGATCATTTTCCGAACAGATCGCTGTGCGACCCGGTCCGAGACAAGGTCAACACCAGAACATCATCCTCAATGCGGTAGATAAGCAGCCAGTCGGGCAGCACATGGCACTCACGGTGTCCGGCCCAGTTCCCGGATAGGGCGTGGTCCCTGTTTTTCTCTGGGAGGGGGATTCCCATGGCAAGGTCGGCGATCACGCCCTCCAACAGACGAATGTCCAGCCCACGTCTCATTGCCAGCTTGTAATCTTTTTTGAATTGTGTGGTGGGCTTAACGGTATATTTTACGTTTTTCATGCTTTCAGGTCTGCGAACAGTTCGTCCAGATCGGTATACCCTTTCACTGCCGGGTCTTTCGCAATCCTTTCTGCCTCCAGCATGGCAGCAACCGTTTCGCTGTCTGGCTGGTTGAGGGAAACGTCAAAGGGAATCCGTCCTTCACGTAGAGATTGACGGACAAAAATATTGAACGCCGTTGTCAGGTTCATGCCGAGTTCCCCGAACAGCCTGTCAGCCTGCGCTTTTAGGTCTGAATCCATGCGGATGCTGATGTTTGTAGTAGAGCCAGCCATATAATCATCTCCTTTCATTGTTCCTGCCTATGTTCCTAGGGCATAATAGGATACCCTTGCGGTATTTCCTGCTGGTGATTACAGTATATGCTATCTGCACGAAAAATACAATATTTTGCACGAAGATTTAACAGTAAATTCATTTCCGGGGAGGTGGAATGGATATCCGATAATACTACCGGAAATACATCCTGAGAAGTATGGACTTCCCAGCCTTACCTTCCTACAATAATGCCGGTCGGATGTGACGAAAATTAGAAATGGAGGTAGGAGTTATGTATATTGTTTCTGTTTTGGTAGTATCTTATCCGCCCAATTCTGCAACTTCACCATCTGCCGGAGAATTTTCTGATATACACATGCTGAGTCCGGACTTCGCCTACATAAACAACAAAAGAAACACCGGCATTTCTGACATGCCCGGTGTTTCTTTTGTTCTTAGGTACTGACGTTTAAGCAGTATTTAGCTTTAAAAGCTTAAATCCTAAAATTAAAATCTGCATAGGCAGATGAACCGTGTTCGTGTACGTCAAGTCCGTCTATCTCTTCTTCTCTTGAAACGCGGAGTCCGATGGTCTTATTGATAACCGTAAATACAAGGAATGCCATGATTAGTACATAGAGGGCTGTGACGGCTACGCCTAAGAGCTGCGTCGTAAAACTGCAGCCTTCTCCAAAGATTCCTGTAAGGATCGTTCCAACCATGCCGCAGACTCCGTGCACGCTGATGGCGCCTACCGGGTCGTCGATCTTTGCCTTCTGGTCGAAAAATTCTACAGCAAATACTACCAGAACACCGGCAACAGAGCCGATAAGGATCGCTTCCCATTCATTTACCACGTCGCATCCGGCAGTGATTGCTACCAGACCGGCGAGGGAGCCGTTGAAGGTCATGGAGACGTCCGGCTTTCCGTAGCGCGCCCATGTGACGATCATGGCCATCAGGGTGGCAGCGGCTGCGGCAAGGTTTGTCGTCATGGCGATGTGTCCGAGGCTTGTGGTAGCGGCGGTGGTGGAGCCGCAGTTGAATCCGAACCAGCAGAACCACAGGATAAATACGCCGAGAGCCGCGATCGGTAGATTATGCCCCGGGATGGCTCTTGCCCGGCCGTCTTTTCCGTATTTCCCGATACGGGGTCCTAAGATCTTCGCGCCTACCAGCGCGCAGATCCCCCCTACCATATGTACGGCGGCAGAACCGGCAAAATCGTGGAAGCCAAGCCGGGATAAGAATCCGCCGCCCCAGATCCAGTGTCCGGATACGGGGTAGATGAAGATACTGATCGCCGCGCTGTAGGCCAGATAGGCGGAGAATTTTGTACGCTCTGCCATAGAGCCGGACACGATGGTCGCGGCAGTCGCGCAGAATACGGTATGAAAGATCATGAAGACGCCGATCGGGAGCCCGTTGAATAATCCGTCGGCATCCGCCAGAGCGGAAGGCGTCAGAAATCCTTTTATACCGATGATCCCGTTCCAGTCTGTTCCGTGCATGACGGCAAATCCGAACAGGAAAAAGAACAGGCTTCCCAGAACGAAATCCATCATATTTTTCATCAGAATATTCCCGGTGTTTTTGGCTCTTGTAAATCCGGCCTCGCACATGGCGAAGCCCGCCTGCATAAAGTACACAAGAAACGCTCCGATCATCGTCCACATAATATTGATCAGCAGTCCGGCGGCATCAACGCTGTCCATGCCGGATGCAGTTAAACTTGTTAAATCCATAATCATTCCTCCCTAGTTATTAAAGTGCTTCGGTTCCGCGCTCTCCGGTACGGATACGTACAGCGTCTTCCACTTCATATACGAATATTTTTCCGTCTCCGTATTTTCCGGTGCGTATTTCCGATACGATTTTTTCAATCAGGACTTCGGCGGCATCTGGTTCAATGACTGTCTCAACCTTGACCTTCGGCAGAAGATTTACGCTGTATTCCGCGCCTCTGTATACCTTTTTGTGTCCTTTTTGATTACCGTATCCCATTACGTTGCTGATCATCAGCCCGCTTGCATTGCTCTCATCGAGAATCGATTTGAGATCTTCAAGCTTTTCCGGCTGGATGATGATTTCCAGTTTCTTCATAAGAATCTCCTCCTTTACCTGCAGCTTATGAAACAAAAAGAAGGCGCCTTCCCCAAAAGGAAAACGCCTTTGTTTTTGATGTGTTCCATTATACACAGGAGAGAAGATTTGTAAAGAAGAAATTGGCAAAAAAATAACATTTTATCATATGTGTACATATTTTTTGAAATAAGAAAGAAAATTTCGTAAAAAATTCATTTCCGGCGCAGAAGGCGTTTTTAGGGTATGTCAGGAAAAAGGTTGTGAAAGAGCCTTTTTTGTGATACTGTAATCCATGTAAGTGAAACATGCATGAACCCGGGACTTCATGCTGTGATATAAGGAGAGGATATATGCTTTCAGATAAAAAATATTTTTTGTTTGATATAGACGGGACGCTTGCGGTGGATGATACCTTGTATGAGGGAAGCAGAGAGCTGATCGATTATATAGAATCTATCGGCGGAAGGGCGTTTTACATTACCAATAATTCTGTAAAAAGCCGGAAGGACTATGTGGAAAAGTTCAGGCGTTGGGGGATTATGACAAAGGAGAGCCAGTTTATGACCGCATCCTATGCAACGTGCCGTTATCTAAAAGAGCATTATAAGGACAAAAAGCTTTTCGCTCTCGGCACGCCGTCTTTTGTGGAGGAATTACGAAGTTTTGGGCTCGCTGTGACAGAACAGTCCGAAAAGGATGCGGACTGCGTGGTAGTAGGATTTGATAGGACGCTTTCTTATGAAAAGGTAGAGACGGCCTGTGAGTTATTGTTTCGTCCTGCGGTGGATTTTATCGGAACGAACCCGGATCTTAAGTGCCCTACGGCTTTTGGCTTTGTGCCTGACTGCGGCGGAATCTGCGCTATGCTTACGGCGGCAGTTGCCCGGACGCCTCTTTATATAGGAAAGCCTTCGGCCGAGATCGTAACCCTGTGTACAAAGCAGGTGAATGCGAAGCCGGAAGAAGTGCTGGTTGTGGGAGACCGCCTGTATACAGATATTGCCTGTGGAATCAACGCGGGAGTGGAGACGGCGCTGGTCTACACCGGTGAAGCGAAAGAAAAGGATTTGGCAGATACTGTGTTCATGCCGGATTACACATTTGAAAATATTGAAAAGCTTTATCAGGAATTTCGTAAAAGCAGAGAGGAAGCTTATTATGCATTTTAAAATGCTACTGACAGCGGCAGCTCTTTCGGCGGCTGCCTTATGCGGAGAAATCTGGAGGGAGCTTCATCATTTCCGTGTGGTGACATATCGGATCCGGTCGAAGAAGCTTGAGAGGATAGAAAAGGACAGGAAGATTATCTTTTTGAGCGACCTCCATAATCAGTCTTACGGAAAGGGAAATCGGCGGCTCCTTGAAAAGATCAGGAAGATAAATCCTGCGCTGGTTCTGATCGGAGGAGATATGCTGGTAGGAAGGAGAGGCGCATCCTATCAGACGGCTCTTGAGTTTGTGACAGAACTTGCAGGACTTTTTCCGGTCTACTATGCCAGCGGGAACCATGAGCAGAGGATGAAGGAATTCCCGGAGGAGTATGGGGGAGCTTTTGCAGAATATAAGGAGACGCTTTGTCAGGCGGGAGTACATTTTCTTGAAAATGATTCTCAGGAACTTCTTTGCGGCAGATGCAGGCTTAGGATAACCGGACTTGAGATTCCGTTGGAGTGCTACAGCCATTTCAAAAGGGTCCCCATGCCGGAAGGGACGATGGAAGAACGGATCGGAAAGGCAAAAAAAGAAGATTATGAGATTCTTATGGCTCATAATCCGGCATATATGAAAGAATATCTTGCGTGGGGAGCGGATCTTGTGCTGTCAGGGCATCTTCACGGAGGGATTGTGCGCTTTCCCGGAGGGGTGGGGGCGATCTCTCCGGCATTTTCGCTGTTTCCCAAGTATTCCGGCGATCATTACCGGGAAGGGAGTAAGGATATTGTAGTCAGTAAAGGGTTGGGAGTGCATACCATATGCGTCCGCCTGTTTAATCCGGCCGAGGTGGTGGTGCTGGAGCTTGAAGGAAGCAGGTGCAAATTTTAGGTGTTGAGAAAATCTATGAAATCCTGTATAATAGATAGGCTATAACTTTATACCCCGCGGCGGCGCGAGAGGCGACGTTTTCTGAGCGGGGCTGACAGTGAGGAAGATAGATGGGAATTCCTGTGAAATTACCTGTATTTGAAGGGCCGCTGGACCTTCTTTTACATTTGATCGATAAGAATAAAATAGATATTTACGATATCCCCATCGTGGAGATTACAAACCAGTATATGGAATATATCGAAGCGATGGAAAAAGCGGATCTGAATATTATGAGTGAGTTTCTTGTGATGGCAGCGACGCTTCTTGACATTAAGTGCAGGATGCTTCTGCCAAAGGAGGAAGACGGCGAAGGAGAAGAAGAAGATCCGAGACAGGAGCTTGTGGAGCAGCTCTTGGAATATAAGATGTATAAATATATGTCTTATGAGCTTAAGGACCGTCAGATCGACGGAGAGCAGACATTCTGCAAGAGTCCTACGATTCCGGAGGAGGTGCTTGACTATGTGGAGCCGGTGGATCTGGACAAGCTTTTAGAGGATCTGACGCTGGCAAAGTTAGGACATGTGTTCCGGGACGTTATGAAGCGTCAGGCGGATAAGATAGATCCGGTCAGAAGTAAGTTCGGCAAGCTTGAAAAGGAAGAGGTTACGCTTCCGGATAAGCTTGATTATGTGTCGGAATATGCCAGAGAGCATAAGAAGTTCAGTTTCAGAGAACTTCTTGCAAGACAGAGTTCCAGAATACAGATTGTAGTGACATTTTTAGCTGTTTTGCAGCTTATGAAAGAGGGCACGATATTTATAGAACAAACGCAGCCCTTTGACGATATCATGATTGGCTCTAATGTATTGACAGGCTGACATCCGGCGCAGCATTGCTTTACAGCTGAGAGAAAGAAGGGTATGATACAGTGGAGATTAATAAGTTGGAAGGCGTGATAGAGGCGATTTTGTTTGCCGTAGGTGATTCGGTGGAGCTTGGCAAGATTGCCGCGGCCATAGAACATGACGAGAATACGACGAGAAAGATCATTCACCGGATGATGGACAAATATGCTCTCGAGGAACGCGGTGTGCGGATCATGGAACTTGAGAACTCTTTCCAGATGTGTACAAAGAAGGAAATGTATGAATATCTTATACGGATCGCGAAGCAGCCGAAAAAATATGTCCTTACGGATGTTCTTCTGGAGACATTGTCAATCATTGCTTACAAGCAGCCGGTTACAAAGCTTGAAGTCGAGAAGATCCGCGGAGTGAAGTCAGATCACGCGGTAAATAAGCTGGTGGAATATGATCTGGTCTGTGAGGTGGGACGGCTGGACGCTCCGGGGAGACCTTTGCTGTTCGGAACAACGGAGGAATTTTTAAGGAGATTCGGTATCCAGTCTGTTGACGAGCTTCCGATCATGAATCCGGAACAGGTGGAGTCTTTAAAGACCGAAGCAGAGGAAGAAGTGCAGCTTAAGCTGGATATTTAGCGGATACATACATAGCCGTATCTTTTCCTGCATATATTGCAGTAATGGAATATTTGCGGTGCGGTACATGAAAAAAAACAGACGATTGCAGTTATATATAATTTTGGCGGTTTTGCTGACAGTTCAGATACTTGCTATGGTGTCAGGCGGCTTAAGATTTTCAGGAAAGAAGGACAAAGAGTCTTTGGAGCCTGCAAAGGAAGTATCACAGGAGATAGGCAATGAGCCGAAAGGACTTTACGCCCAGTCGGCGGTGCTTATCGATGCTGACAGCGGGCGTATTTTGTTTGGGAAAGATGAGCACAAGGTGCGTCCTATGGCGAGCACCACGAAGATCATGACCTGTATCCTTGCATTAGAGAATATGACAGAGGGACAGAAAGCGAAGGTTTCTGATAAAGCGGCCGGACAGCCTAAGGTGCGGCTGGGTGTAAGGAGCGGGGAAGAATATTATATTAAAGATCTCCTTCATTCTCTTATGCTTGAGTCACACAATGACAGTGCGGTTGTGATCGCAGAGACGATCGGGGGTTCTGTGGAGAGCTTTGCAGCGATGATGAATGAGAGGGCGAAGGAGCTTGGATGTACAGATACCCATTTTGTGACGCCCAATGGTCTCGACAGAGAGGACGACGGTGGCGCTCACTCGACGACGGCGGCAGATCTTGCGCGTATTATGAAATACTGCATCACACAGTCGCCGAAAAAAGAGGAGTTTCTTTCGATTACGAGGGCGAAGAGCTATGAATTTGCTTCGATAGACGGAAAGCGTCACTTCTCCTGTAACAATCATAATTTGTTTCTGACTATGATGGAAGGGGCTCTTTCGGGAAAGACCGGATTCACGGCGAAGGCGGGATACTGCTATGTGGGAGCGCTAAAGAGGGATGAGCGCACGTTTATTGTGGCTCTTTTGGCCTGCGGCTGGCCGAACAATAAAGGGTATAAGTGGAAGGATACGAAAAAGCTTATGGAGTATGCCCTTGAAAATTATGAATATCGGGATGTATGGCAGGAGCTTCCGGAAGAAGAGATCAAAGTGGACGGCGGAGTAAATCCGGATGATGACTTTGATTTTGAATGCAGGGTGCGCGCCGGTATGAAGCCGGAGGATCAGGGCGGAGAGTTTCGCGTTCTTCTTCGCAAGGATGAAGAGGTGACGACAGAAAAGAAAGCAGAAAGCTCTGTCGATGCTCCTGTGAAAAAAGGAGAACGTGTGGGTGAATTTACTTATATGCTAGAGGGAGAGGAGATTAAAAGTCTGGATATCGTCACATTGGAGGCTATAGAAAAGAGAGATAAGGAATGGTGTTTTGACAAGATCGCAGAGATGATCTGCCTGTAAATGTGATAGCGATAGTTTAAAAGGTGCATGGATCATAAAAGTTCATGTACCTTTTATTATGATTTTATTAAATCTATTGACAGATTTGCATATCATGTATACAATTAGTGTACTAAGACACTTAATACGCTTAGTTCACTAATGTTTTGAAAGGGGGACGCTATGATTATTATTGATTACAATGACAAACGTCCAATTTATGAGCAGATTATCGAACGTTTCCAGACGCTCATTATAAACGGCGTGATGGAAACGGATGAGAAGCTTCCGTCGGTCCGTACCCTTGCGGTGGAACTGTCGATCAATCCGAATACGATTCAGCGGGCTTATACGGAACTGGAAAAGGACGGATTCATCTACACGGTGAAGGGAAGGGGGAATTTCGTGAAAAGGGATGAGGAATTCATACGTAAACACAGGGAAAAACTTCTTGCAGGATTGGAGGAACAGGCTCGTACCTGTATGAAGCAGGGGATCGACAGGCAAGAACTTATTTGCTGCATAGAGAAAGTGACGGAGGAGGTTTTGGCATGATAGAGATAAAACAGGTTAGTAAATCCTTTGAAAAAATTGAAGCTGTTAAAGAGATTGACCTTACGATCCGCTCACAGAATATTTTTGGGATGCTTGGAACGAACGGCGCGGGGAAGAGCACCCTTCTTCGTATGATGGCAGGGATTCTGAAACCGCAGCAGGGAGAGATCGTGATCGACGGACAGAATGTGTGGGATAATCCGGATGTGAAAAAGCGGTGTTTCTATATTTCGGATGATCAGTTTTTCTTTCCCAACGCGACGGCAAAGGATATGGCAACCTTTTACGGTAGATATTACATGCAATTCGATTATACAAGATTTGATGAGATGATGAATAAGTTCGGACTGGACGGCGCAAGAAAGATACAGACCTATTCTAAGGGTATGAAAAAGCAGCTTTCGATACTGATCGGTCTTTGCGCTAATGTATCTTACCTGTTCTGCGACGAGACATTTGACGGGCTGGATCCGGTGATGCGTCAAGGCATTAAAAGTATCTTTGCAAAAGAGATAGACGAACGTGAGCTGACGCCCATCATCGCATCGCATAACTTGCGTGAGCTTGAGGATATCTGTGACCATATCGGACTTTTGCACAGAGGCGGCGTGCTGCTATCGAAGGAGCTTGCGGATCTGAAGTGCAATATGCACAAAGTGCAGTGTGTATTCCCGGAGGATTCAAAGGTTTCGCTGTACAAGCTGTTCCATATCCTGCAGCTGAATCAGAAAGGGCGGCTTATCACTATGACGGTGAGGGAGAATGAAGAGGACATTGCCGGAAAGATGGAAGGATTAAAACCGGTCTACTATGAAGTCCTGCCATTGTCCTTAGAGGAAATCTTTATCAGTGAAACGGAGGTGGTCGGATATGACATCAAAAATCTCATTTATTAATTTAAGGCGGGAAAATATCAAGCATAGAATCGGCATGATACTCGTGACATTCTTCTTTTTCTTCCTGTATTTGCTTATATTTCTGATGAATGTACAGAATATATGCGGCGGAGAGGAGAATGCTTCTGAAAAGCTGAAAATGATCACAGGACTTTCCGAACCGGAATTCGGAATGGGCATAGTGGCCGTGGGGGCGGCAGTCTTGCTTGCGATCAGCAGCTTTAAGTATCTTCACTCGAAGACGGAGATTGATTTTTATCATTCTCTGCCTGTAAGAAGGCGGGAGATGCTGTATCTGATGCTGACGAATGATTTTGTGCTTTTTACAGCGCCTCTTGTTTTTGTATCGGCGTTCAAATGCATCGTTGCCGCGGCGACAGGGTATGTCAGCGGAGCGTTTCTCATAAATACAGCGTGGTCGATCGTCTGCTGTATTGCGGTATTTGCAGTGATATACCTTACTATGTCGTTAGCTATGGTTATGACAGGAAATACTTTTATCGGAATATTGGGCTTTGGCGTGTTTGCCGGGTATTTTCCGGTTATGCTTTACTGGCTGTATCCGTCTCTGGCGGCGACATTTTTTGCGACTTACTGTGACGGAATGGAAGGAGCAGAGTATTTAAATTATTTTTCACCGGCGTCTCTTACAAATATGCTGCTGTCATCGTATGGAACATGGGAATGGAAGGATCACATGATTCATCTGGCGGTTATCGCCGTATGGGCGGCAGTGCTTCTGATTATCAATTATCTGCTGTTTGAGCGGCGTCCCTCCGAGATGGCAGGAAAAGCGATGGCATTCCCGGCAGCAAATCCGGTTATCCGGTTCCTCTTAGTCGTTCCGGCAGCTATTTACGTAGGTCTGGCTCTGTATGCCGTATCCTTTACATCCTTCAAGCCGTGGATCGTCGCAGGTGTGATCATAGGAGGATTTTTCTCCCACGGCGTGATAGAGTGTATCTATCAGTTTGACGTTCGGGGACTGTGGTCGAATAAGCGCCAGATGCTGGCAGGCATGGCAGTATCCTTTGCAATCGTCGGATTCTTCTGGGCGGATGTAAGCGGCTATGACAGGTATCTTCCGGAGGCAGAAGACCTTGAGTCAATCGGACTTGAAAAGTCTTCAGAAGGATCCTTCTGGGGCAAGGAGAAGAACGGAGTGAGCGGCGAGACAATGGAAGGAGCGCTTGCGATTCTTGACCGGGTTGTCAGAGAAAATGATAAGAACGCAGACATTTATAATAATGGAAGCGTTGATGAATGGAGAGGTTTCGAGCATTATAATGTCAGATATAAGCTGAAGAACGGGGAGGAAGTAAGACGTCAGTATGTGGTTTCGGCTGAGCTTAAGGATGAGCTGATGGGGCAGGTATTTAACACGATGGAGTATAAAAAGGATACGTATTCTCTGTATACGGCGGACTGGTCTCTGGTGACAGACATAAAGGTAAGCTATCCGACACATACAGAGACGCTGGATCTGACGAAGGAACAGAGAGCAGAGCTGTTCCGGTGCTATCTAGAGGACCACTCTACTTTGGACTACGATACAGTTAAGAATACCCTTCCCTTCGGGCAGATCATGATCATGCATGGGTATGATCCAAAAGCAATGACGGAGAATAATCCATATCAGAATTTTGCCATGGAAGACTCGGATGCATATTACCTTTATCCTTCTTTCAAAAAGACGATCAAATATCTGCGGGATGAGCTGAAAGTAGATCTAAGAACTTCCATGAAGGAACTTACGATCACACAGCTTGAGGCTTCCAGATACCGGAAGGATTCAGATGTTGCGGAAAGTCTTACGATCTATGATGAGGAATTTATCAATTCAATCAAAGACAGATTGTGCTATGGAGATGAACTGTGGCTTGACGGAATCGAGTCAATCGATGCAACCATCGACCTGACAGCGACAATACTGACAGATACCGGAGAAGAGTCTTATGTAGTATATACGGATTCCGAGACACTGAAAAAAATAGAGAAGCAGGGAACTTTTGAGTAATATCTGAATAATCGTGCAAATTACTATATGTTTTTGATACGGGATATGTTATGATGGAATCAGTCTTTTACGGCTGATTCCAATCTGTGTATTACAGCATTGGAGACGTTTCTCATTATTTTACAAATATACGAAAGGAAAAAAGATGGAAAAGGAATTGGAATTAGAGGTTGATGTCGTTACTTTGATGACAGATGATGGGGAGGTTGACTGCGGCATTATCACAGTGTTTGAGATGAACGGCAGGGAGTATATCGCCATTTCTCCGCTGGATGAGCATGATGAGCTGTCGGAAGAAGTCTGGTTTTATCAGTTTGAGCGTGATGTTTCAGGAGGAGACGAGCACGAACTTATCTTTATCGAGGATGAGGATGAATATGAGCAGGTGGCCGACCAGTTTGACGAGTGGCTGGACACGCTGGAGTTTGAGGAAGAGGGGTAATCTTATACCCCTGTTCCTAATGTAAGCTTAACGGTAAAGGTTTTTGATGCGTGCGATACAAAAATCTCTCCGTCCAGAAGACGTATCATCTTACGGACGCTTTTCAAACCGATATTATTATTGTCTTCGGGAGAATGCTCCTGTTTGACAGCGTTTTCTATCGTAATGGTGAACGTATCCTTTTTCATGTAGAAGGATATGAGAACCTTTTCTTTTTTGTCCCCGTATTTGAAGATATTTGAAAAAAGGTTGCTAAGTATCCTCTTTATCACGGTCTTATCGCTTTTGAAACCGGCGGGCGAACTGTCAAGGAAAAGCTCTGTCTGAAAACCGGCGAGTCTGATAAAATCTACATTCTCTTGAAGGCATTGCCTGATGAAATCTGCGGATATACATGTGATCTCCGGCGTCTCATTTTCTTCTGAGACGAGAGCATATTCAAACATCCGGTCGGTCAGCTCTTTGATGTCTTTTGTCTTTTTGAGGCATCTGTCCACATATTCCTCAAAAAGCTTTGGATTCTTCTTAAACTTGATAACCTCGAGATAGCCATTCAGTATAGTGAGCGGAGTGCGCAGGTCGTGGGAGAGGGCGGTAATCAAGTCCTGATTGGCCTGACGGCTCTCCTGTTCTTTCTCAATGTTATCATTCAGAGTCATCCGCATGTTGTTAAGCTCCTTTGCCAGGATGCCAATCTCGTCGCCTCCAAGGTCTGGGACAGGATGGCTTAAGTCGCCGGAGGACATGACGAGCACTTCACGTTCAAGCGCAAGGATTGATCTTATCTTCCGGTTGATAAAAAACAGGACGATAAAGAAGAACAAGAGGACCGAGACAATCAGGCATAGGAGCGCAAACGGGTAGACGACGATCGAGCGCCGGTAGGTGACGACGAAAGCATTCCCCCTTCCGTTGGAAAATTCCAGCGGGAAATAACGAAAGTCCTCCCCCTCGCCGTCGGTCAGGCGGTACCCCAGATAGAAGAAGGTAGAAAAGATTCCACTTTCCTCCATGATCTTTGCCGGTCGGCTTGCCCGGTATAATCCGTCATCAGCGCCATAAAATGATATCCCCGTATAATCGTCCGCCAGATCGAAAAGAGGATCAAGGGCCTGAATCCGTTCTTTGTCATCTTCAGATTCGGGAAGTTCATAATTCTTAGCCTGTTCATAGAGAGCATCCGTAAGCATGATATCTACTCCATTATGAAAATAAAAATCCGCAAGCCCCAGATAATCTAAAACTCTCCATTTATTCGCCCAGAGCATCCAGAAGAGCCAGAAGGAAAGCAGCATGGCGCACAGAATCAATACCGCGAACTGTGTGCGCAGCTTCCACCCTGAGATTCGTTCAAATAGTTTCTTAATCACATCGATACCCCCTTCCCCATATGGTTTTAATCAGAACCGGATTCTTTGCATCTTTTTCGATCTTGCGTCTTAAGTTCCGAATATGCACCATGACTGTGTTATTGGCTCCATAGTAATATGTCTCGTCCCAGACTGCTTCATAGAGATGCTGCGCAGAGAAGATCTGTCTCCGGTTTTTGATGAGCAAAAGCAGCATGGCGTATTCCGTGGCGGTCAGGGTAAGCAGCTTTCCTTCTGAGAAAACCTGTTCTTTCTCCTCGTTAATTTCCAGATGGTGATAGGAGATAATTTCGGGAGTGTCCGTATCTGCGTTCACGTCTTTCCCTGTCTGAGCCGTCTGTGTATCATTCTTTCCCCTGTAGATTTGGTACCTTCGGATCAGTGCTTTGCTCCGGCTGATCAGTTCATTGTAGGAAAACGGCTTTGCCAGATAGTCATCGCCGCCGCTTGAAAAACCGAGCGTCTTATCGCTGTCTTTTGTGCGTGCGCTTAAGAACAGAATCGGAGCATTGCTGTTTTTTCGGATTTCGATGCAGGTCTGGTAACCGTTCTTTTCAGGCATCATGATATCAAGGATAATCAGGTCAAAGTCTATACGGCATGCAAGATCAAGCGCTGTTTTGCCGTCGCTTGCCTCTTCAATTTCAAACCCCTCTCCCTCAAGCAGCACCTGTATGATCTCCCGTATCTCGGGGTTGTCGTCTACAATTAAAATGTGTGATTTCTCAGTCATCTTTTGTCACCTCTTTTAAGGATTATTCTATCAAATATTGGAGAAATATTCGTTTGTTCTTAAGAATTTTTAAGAATTAATTTTGGCGTTTCTTAAGAACTGGAGATTAGAATATGCCAATATCGGGAAAATTCATAAGCAGGAGGTACGTAAGAGTGAGCAGAATGAGTATAACGGTTCCATATTATCTTAGAGAAAGAAATGATCATAGAAAAAAAAGTGCCGGCAGGATGACAGCGTCTGACAAAGCTTATGCTATGCGCCGCGGTATCGAAGCAAAGCTTATGCTATGCGTATGCGCTTTGCTGATCTGTTGGGTTTTCTGCCTGCGGCATGGGATGTTTGGCTCGAAGGTGGACTGGATCAGTCAGCACAGCGTACTGCCGGACTATTTCAGAAGGCAGTTCTATGAGACGGGGAATCTGTTCCCGGAATTCGCCGCCAATATCGGAGGCGGGCAGAATATCTACAACTTCTCTTATTATGGGCTTTACAGCCCGGTTATATTGCTGTCTTACTTCTTTCCGTTTGTGAAAATGGCAGATTACTTGATGGCGGCTCAGATCGTGTGCCTTGCGGCGGCGGGAGTGTTATTATACCAGTGGTTTTTGGGGAGAGGATTTGAGCGGAGGATCAGTTTCCTTACGTCGATTCTGTTTCTGCTGGCCGGACCGATGGTATACCAGTCCTACAATCAGATTATGTTTGTTGACTATATGCCCTTTTTGTGCATGGGGTTTCTGGGAGTTGAAAGACATTTTGAAAAGAGGAAGAGCGGACTGCTTACAGCCGGTGTATTTCTTATGATCATGACAAGTTTTTATTTCAGTATCGGCGGAATGCTGGCGCTTGGCTTGTATGGACTGCATCGGTATATCGGAGAGCGCGGGGCAGAGTATGGCGGGGGGTCGGGCAGAAAGGAAAAGAAAGCAGCCGTTTTTGCATTTTTTCAGGAAGGGATTCGGTTCCTTATGCCTTTTTTCATTGCAGTATGCATGAGCGGCGTGCTGCTGATCCCAACGGCCGCGGCTTTGATGGGAAGGAAGGGAGGCAGTAAGGGAGCGGGGATTACTGCGGCGGATCTTTTTCTGCCGGAGTTTTCCGCCGGAAGATTTTTCTATTCCCCCTATGGGATAGGGCTTACGACTTTTGCAGTCACGGCGCTGCTGTCGATGCTGTTTTTTAAAAGATGGCGGGATCGTGTGCTTGCATGGGGATGCGTGATCGTCCTTACAGTGCCTTTTTTTGCATGGGCGCTCAACGGCGGACTTTATGTGCGGGATAAGGTGATGATTCCTTTTCTGCCCCTTCTGTGCTATGTGACGGCTTATTATGCAGATCATATGGACGGCATGGGAGAACGGCGGGAGAAAAAAGGGAATGTTTTTATGGGAGCGCTTCCTTATGCAGCCGTTTTTGGTATCCTGACGGTTCATTTCATCCGTTCCGGTTTCGGAAGATACGGGAAGCTGCTGCTGGCGGATGCTGTGATAATGCTGCTTAGCTATGTGCTGTTCTGTATGAGGAAAAATGTACTTTTCCTGCTGATACCGCCGGTGATACTGCTCGCTTTGTTTGGAAACGCGTACAACATTCAGAAAAACAACTATGTAAGCAGGAAATTTTATGAGGAAGTAACAGACGGAGAGGATGTCTCAGCGATCAGAGAGGCGGTGAAAACGGAGAAAGGATTTTACCGGACGGAGCAGCTTGGAACAGAGGATGAGAATGCGGCAAACTTGAACCGGATCTGGGATATGGGGCAGTATGTATCCTCGGTATACTCCTCTTTGTATAACGACGATTACCAGCAATTCAGAAAGGCATTCGGCGTGGAACAGCCATACCGCAATTTTCTGATGCAGCCGGCTTTGAAAAACCCGGTCTATCAGAGATTTATGGGCGTAAAATATGTGGTGGAAGATGGAAAGCTGCGCGAAAACCGGCTGGCTTCCCCGGTGGCCTATGTGACGGATAAGGTGATGGAAAAGAAGGAGTATGAACGGATGCATTTCCCGGAAAATCAACTGGCGCTGCTTGATTATGCGGTCGTAAAAGAGGATGGCGCAGCAAAGAAAAAGAGAGCGGAAAAAAGAGAGGCCGTTCCGGTTCCTGTATCTTTGCCGGCGGAGATTGACTCTGAAAAAAGCCAGACTGTCCGTGTGAATATCCCGGAAAGCTCTGCTGCTGAAAGCGAGAAAAATAATGGGGCGGAACGAGTGTTGTTTTTGAAGTTCTGCGTAGAAAACCTGCGGCCGTCAAGAGATGTTACGGTCTGGTTTGAGGGAGAACGCAGTAAGCTGACTGCCGAAGGACATTTTTATTATAATGAAAATACAGTGTTTACTTATGCAGTGCCGGCCGAAGGGAGTAAACGGCAGGCAGAACTGGTCTTTTCAGCCGGCCATTACCGGATTTCGGATGCGGAATGTTTTATGGGAACCCTTCCGGCGGAAAAAGATGCAAAAGAGCTGTACCAGTCGGGACTGATCCTCGACAGAGAGCGGACGAAAGGAAATGTGATCGCAGGAAGTGCCGCCGCAAAAAAAGCGGGCTATTTGATCACTACCATTCCTTTTGATCAGAACTTTAAAATATTTGTGGATGGAAAAAGCGCTAAGACAGAGAAGGTCAATTCTGCATTTTTGGGGTGCAGGGTGAAAGAAGGGGAGCATGAGATTCGGATCGTCTACCATGCGCCGGGAACAGCGGCGGGAAAGGCGGTCTCGGTCATAGGGGTGCTTTTGTTCTGTGCGAACCTCTTTGCTTTTTGCGGTCCGCAGAACGGATATAAGCAGTGCATCCCGTAAGAATATAGTTCATTATTCTTGACAGCCGCGTGAAAATAAAGGTAAGATGTAGGTGAAACAAAACGGTTCACAAAAATAAAGGAGAAAAGGATGAGAGTAAAAAAGAGGATTGGATTGCTGGCGGGGACGGCGGTTTTCTTTTTATTGGCAGGACTTCTTACCGGGGAAACGGCGCAGGCTGCTGAGAAGAGAGTGGTGAAGGTGGCATTGGGCGATACCCACAGTGCGGCGATTACAGAGGATGGAAGTCTCTGGATGTGGGGGCACGGCACGGACGGTGAGATGGGAAATAATAACAGCAGTAATATTTCTAATCCAGTAGAAATCATGAAAGGCGTCTCACAGCTCTCTCTGGGCACCTGGGAAAGCGCCGTGATCAAGAATGACGGAAGTCTCTGGATGAGCGGGAATAATACTTTTATCTCGTTCAGGGAGAAGACCTGGAAGAAGATCGCGGCGGGAGTAAAGCTTGTAGAGCTTGGAAGTACCCACGCTGCGATGATCAAGAATGACAAAAGCTTCTATACATGGGGAGGAGGATGGAAAGGCCAGCTTGGAGACGGGAGCGGTAAAAATATAAAGTCTCCTGTCAGAATCAGGATCGGAGAGACGAATCCGGGCACTACAGGCTCCGGCAGCAAACCGTATATCGGAGGAATCCCGGGACAGAATAACGGCAGCAAACTTCCAAAGAAAAACAGTACTTTTAAGTATCAGAATATGACATATAAGGTGACAAAGTCCGATGCGAAAAAGGGGACTGCCGCACTCGTAAAAGGCGATAGTAAGAAGACGGCGGCTTCCGTCCCGGCAGTTGTGAAAAAGAACGGCTATACATTTAAAGTGACGCAGATATCAGGCAAAGCTTTTTATAAGTACACGAAGCTCAAGAAAATAACACTCGGTAAAAACATTACCAGTATTGGAGCAAAGGCATTTATGGGATGTACGTCTTTGCAGGCTGTGTCTCTGGATCAAGGACTTATCACCATCGGCGATGCCGCCTTTGGCGGGTGTAAAAGACTGAAAAAACTGGTTGTTCCGGCGAAAGTAAAGACGATCGGAAAAGAAGCGTTTGCAAAATGCAGTTCGTTGAAGACGATTCAGATCAAATCGACAGTTCTGAAAAAAGTCGGGAAGAAGGCTTTTAGCGGGATACATAAAAAGGCGGTTATCAAGGTGCCTTCCAAAAAGCTTAAGGCTTATCAGAAGCTGCTTAAAAAGAAAGGACAGGCTTCTACCGTAAAGATTAAAAGGTAACAGTCCGGCCAGAAGATATTTTTAGAAGGAACGGAATTTATGAAACAGAAAGTGCAGGAATATTTTATCTATTTTATGTTGTATTCAATGATCGGATGGCTCTATGAGGTCTTTTTGGAAGTCGCAGTGTACCGGTGGGGATTTTCAAACAGGGGGGTATTGTTTGGGCCTTACTGTGTGATTTATGGGACAGGCGCTTTGATCCTGCTGTGTTCTCTGGGAAAGCTGATGGAAAAACGGATCTATATAGGGAAGGCGTTGGTGACGCCGGTTCTGGTGTTTTTTGGGATCATCGCGGTCACGACCGCAGTGGAACTGACCGGGAGCTATATTATGGAGGCTCTGACAGGAGGATGGGCGTGGGATTACCGCAGATTTGCTTTTAATTTTGAAGGGCGGATCGCCCTGAATCCAAGTGTAAGGTTTGGAATCGGAGGCATGATCTTTTTGTACGTTTTTCAGCCCTTATTCGTCAAGATGACAAAGCGTATGTCTCCAGCGGTACTTCGCGCAGTCTCTGGGGTTCTTGCGGCGATTTTGGCGGCGGATGGGGCTGTACTGGTAGTGAAAAGTTTTCTGTGACGGATTTTAGTGACGGATTTCAGGCAAGAAAGTTCTTGCGCTCTGAACAATAGTATGTTATTTTTGATTTATCAAGTCTGCCGGCATTCTTGCCGGCAGAATCAATCTTAAGATATGGGCGGCTTAAGAAGCTGTCTGATCTTCACGCTTTGATCAAAGCATGATTCCGACATACGGAGAAAAAAGGGAAGGAGGCTTGTGGATGATGGCAGAAATGATTTTCATCTGTTTATGAAATTTTGCTCTTGACAATTAAAAATATTTATAATACTATAATAACCATACGACGAACATTCGTTCGGAAGCAAGAAGGAGAATTAATTATGGCAGGTAATGAAAATAAGCAGAAGGCATTGGAAGCGGCAATTGCAAAGTTAGAGAAAGATTTCGGAAAAGGTACGGTTATGAAACTTGGGGATCCGGCGGCGCAGGTTGTAGTCGAGACGGTTCCCACAGGGTGTTTGAGTCTTGATATCGCGCTGGGTATGGGCGGAGTGCCCAAAGGGAGAGTAGTGGAAGTCTACGGACCGGAATCCAGCGGTAAGACAACGGTGGCTCTCCACATGATCTCGGAGGTACAAAAAAGAGGCGGAATTGCCGGATTTATTGATGCGGAGCATGCGCTTGACCCGGTATATGCCGGAAATATCGGCGTTGATATCAATGAATTATACATATCACAGCCGGACAGCGGAGATCAGGCATTAGAGATTGCGGAGACAATGGTTCGTTCCGGGGCTATGGATATTGTCGTGATTGACTCTGTAGCCGCACTGGTACCCCGTCAGGAGATCGAGGGGGATATGGGAGATTCTCATGTGGGGCTGCAGGCAAGACTGATGTCTCAGGCGCTTCGGAAATTGACTCCTGTAATCAGTAAGTCTAACTGTATCGTGATTTTTATCAACCAGCTTCGCGAGAAGGTAGGCGTCATGTTCGGCAATCCGGAGACGACGACGGGAGGCAGGGCGCTTAAGTTCTACGCGTCTGTCCGCATGGATGTAAGAAGGATCGAGACGTTAAAGCAGGGCGGAGAGATGACTGGAAACCGTACAAGGATCAAGATCGTAAAGAATAAGATCGCACCGCCGTTTAAGGAGGCAGAGTTTGATATCATGTTCGGAAAAGGAATCTCAAAGGAGGGAGATATTCTTGATCTGGCAGTAGGACTTAATCTTGTGAATAAAAGCGGTGCATGGTTTGCCTACAACGGCGATAAGATCGGCCAGGGACGAGAGAATGCGAAGACGTATCTGGCGGAGCATCCGGAGATCATGAGCGAGCTTGACAAAAAAATCCGTGAGCATTATCAGTTTGACGGCTCAAAGGAAGACGGCACTGATATAGAGGATGAAACAAAGGCAAAAGCCATGAAGGCGGCGGAAGGCGTGAAGGAGCCGGCCAAGGCCGCGAGAAAACGGACGGCGAAAGAAGATTAGAGATCGGAGAAATCAGATGGTTATCACGAATATAGAAGCTGTGACGAATGCAAAGTATAAAGTCTATATCGAAGGAAAATATGCATTTATCCTATATAAAAAGGAACTTTCCCGCTATCATATTTCGGTTGGATGCGAGTTAGAGGAGACTGTTTACTTAAAGATACGTACGGAGATTGTGGGAAAACGGGCAAAACTTCGCGCCATGCACCTTCTGAATGATATGGGGAGAACGCAGGCGCAGCTTCGTCAGAAGCTTGAGCAGGATGGCTATAAAGAAGATATGATTGAGGAAGCGCTTTCCTATGTGAAATCCTTTGGTTATGTCGATGATGAGAACTATGCAAGGGTTTTTATGGAAGGCAGAAAGAATAAAAAAAGCAGAAAAGAGATGTTTGCCGCCCTTGTGCAAAGAGGGGTTGATAAAGAAGTGATCGAGCGAGTCTTTGAGGAATATTATGAAGAAGACGATGCAAGGAGTGCAATTGAAAATATTTTAAAAAAGAAGCATTATGATCCCGAAAAGAGCGGCAGAAAAGAGAAAGAGAAGATTTTTGGTTATCTGACGCGAAAAGGTTTTCGGTGCGAGGATATATTTAGCGTTGCTGAAAAGCTTGACATCTTTGAAAAAACAGTATAAAATTTAACTGTTGTATTTGTACAATGAAAACTAAATAAGGAGGTGCTCCTGTGCTAAGTAATGGGTTCATTATTGCAATTGCAATAGTGCTTATCATAGCAGCGGCAGTAATCAGTCATTTTGTTACCGTATCCCGTCTGAAGAACAATGCTGAGTCGAAGATCGGCAATGCGGAGACAAAAGCCCGCGAGATCATAGATGATGCGGTCAAGACGGCTGAGGCGAAGAAGAAGGAGTCTCTCTTGGAAATTAAAGAGGAATCTATCAAGAATAAGAATGAGCTTGAAAAAGAGACCAAGGAACGCAGAGCGGAATTGCAGCGCTATGAGAAGCGTGTCCTTTCCAAAGAAGAGGCTTTAGACAAGAAGTCCGACGCCATTGAGAAGCGTGAGGCAGGATTTGCAGCAAAGGAAGAACAGCTCAAACACCGTGAAGCAAAGGTGGAAGAGATGGGCAGGCAAAGAGTACAGGAACTAGAAAGAATCTCAGGACTTACCTCCGAACAGGCAAAAGAATATTTGTTGAAAACTGTTGAAGATGATGTAAAACATGACACCGCAAAACTGGTAAAGGAACTGGAAGCGCAGGCGAAGGAAGAGGCGGAAAAGCGCGCGAAAGAGTGCGTAGTAACTGCGATACAGAGATGTGCGGCTGATCACGTGGCAGAGACTACGATTTCAGTTGTACAGCTTCCGAGTGACGAGATGAAAGGCCGTATTATCGGAAGAGAGGGCCGTAATATCCGTACACTGGAGACGATGACCGGCGTAGAGCTGATTATTGACGATACTCCGGAAGCAGTTGTGTTATCAGGCTTTGATCCGATCCGGCGTGAGGTTGCCAGAATCGCTCTTGAAAAGCTCATTGTCGATGGGCGTATCCATCCGGCAAGAATTGAGGAGATGGTCGAGAAGGCGCAGAGAGAAGTGGAAGCGATGATCCGTGAGGAAGGCGAGTCGGCTGCTTTAGAGGCAGGTGTTCATGGAATCCATCCGGAGCTTATTAAGCTTCTCGGAAGAATGAAGTTCCGTACAAGCTATGGGCAGAATGCGCTGAAGCATTCTATGGAAGTGTCCCAGCTTGCAGGACTTCTTGCCGGCGAGATTGGGCTTGATGTCAGAATCGCGAAAAGAGCCGGTCTTCTGCATGATATCGGGAAATCCATCGATCACGATGTGGAAGGTTCCCATATCCAAATTGGCGTAGATCTTTGCAGAAAATATAAGGAATCTGCGACAGTCATAAATGCAGTGGAAGCGCATCACGGCGATGTAGAACCGGAAACTTTGATCGCGTGTGTTGTACAGGCGGCAGATACGATTTCTGCGGCAAGACCGGGCGCGAGAAGAGAGACATTAGAAACATATACAAACAGATTAAAACAATTAGAAGAAATCACCAACCAGTTTAAGGGAGTTGATAAATCTTTTGCAATTCAGGCAGGTAGAGAGATTCGTGTTATGGTAGTTCCAGAGCAGGTATCTGATGCAGACATGGTATTGATGGCGAGGGATATTGCGAAACAGATTGAGTACGAGTTAGAATATCCTGGTCAGATTAAAGTCAATGTAATCCGTGAATCGCGGGTGACAGATTTTGCTAAATAGCGTAATGTAATAGAAATCTAAGCTTTAAAACCAAGGAAAGTCATAAAATAGTAATATTTTAGGCTTTCCTTATTTTTATATTAACAGGAGGAAAAGAATATGGGTGAAGAGGTAAAAAGAATCGGAAGAGATCTGGTTCATAAGGGAGCGATCATTGATGTATATACGGATCATATGGAGTTTTCCAACGGTCATCACGCAGATTGGGATTTTATTCATCATGACGGGGCGGCAGCAGTAGTGCCGGTTCTTCCTGACGGCAGAATACTGATGGTTCAACAGTTCCGCAATGCGTTAGGAAGAGAAACGCTTGAGATTCCTGCCGGAAAACTGGACGAGCCCTGCGAGCCGTGGATTGAGTGTGCAAGACGCGAGCTGGAGGAAGAGACAGGCTACAAGTCTGATGAGCTGAACTGGCTGATTACTCTTTGCACGACGGTGGCATATTGTGATGAAAAGATTGGAATCTATGTTGCAAGAAACTTGAAATCGTCCAAGCAGAATCTTGACGAGGATGAATTTGTGGATGTGAAGGCATATACTCTGGATGAATTGAAGGAAAAGATCTATGCCGGCGAGATTCAGGACTCTAAGACGATCGCGGCGCTTCTGGCTTATGAAGTAAAATATCTGCGCTCTTAGTACAAAAGATTTTAGAATATATTGCTTATGACCGGACATATAATGGAGTATCTTGACCAGGGAGGGAACGTCAGTGAGGATACAGGAAAACGGGAAGCATTTTGCTCTGTATTATATGTTAGGTTTTTGCGCAGGGATTTTGTATGCGAATTTATTTGCCAAGGATTATATCATCAGCATGGGGATTCTCAGTGAATATTTTCTGAACCAATACAGTGCAGATGATATTCAGATAGCGGAATACCTCTGGTATGTGGCAAGAATCCGGCTGACTCCGGTGTTTATCTTAGGGGCGCTTGGATGTACGAAACTTAAGAAAGGCGCGGCGGCGGCGTTTATCTTGTGGACAGGCTTCTCAAGCGGCCTGCTATTTTCTTCGGCAGTCATTAAGATGGGAGTGAAGGGTATCATCTTGTGCCTGATCGCGCTCGTTCCCCAGTTTTTGTTCTATATCGCGGGATATCTTGCTTTGCTTTGGTATCTTTACACCTATCCGCAGATCCGGTGGAATCTGACGAAGACAGTGATCTTTCTCCTTCTTATGGCGGTGGGGATTCTTCTTGAGTGTTATGTCAATCCGGTTATCATGCAGATGTTTATCCGGACGCTTTAATGATGAGCATTCTGGGAGCGCAGATAGTGGCTTAAGTACAGGATGCACAGTGAGAAGGCGGCGAGCTGGCTGGCCAGCAGTCCCAGCAGGTATCCTTCGATTCCGAAAGAGGGGATGCAATAAAAGACACTGACGATCCGGATCAGAAGGCTGAAGGTATTGATGAAGAAAGAGAGCGTCGTCTTTCCGATCCCGTTGATAATGCTGATGAGTGTTGTGTTGGCATATAAAAACGGGCACATCCACGCCAGTGTCACGATGTAATCTCCGGCGGAGCGGCTCTTAAAGATAAAAAAGCCGATCCATTGTCCGCCAAGAAGCAGAAAAATGCAGCAGAGGCTTCCAAGCAGGACACAGCAGCAGACACTTTTCTGGATGATGTTTTTCATCTGCTGTCTGCGGTTCAGAGTCTGGGCTTCCGCCACTGTCGGGAGAAGCATGGTGGAAACGGAGTTTGTGATAGCGGAAGGAAACAGCACACAGGGGAGAGCCATGCCGGTCAGCACCCCGTAGGTGCTCAGTGACTGGGAAACTGTCATCCCGTGTAACTGGAGCTTTAAAGGGATGGAAACTGCTTCGATACTTTGGAGCAGATTTAATAGTACCCGGCTTGCAGTCAGCGGGGCGGAGAGCAGAAGGAGTTCTCCGGCATAGGATACATATTCCGGGAGTTTTGTGATTCGTTTTGTAAGACTCTGGCAATACGGAGTCTTTTTTGTGATCGTTTTCAGGCAGAACATGGAAGAGGCAATCTCTCCGGCGATCAGACCGCCTACAGCGATAGAGATACCGAACTTGGTTCCGTTCTTTATCCCGGCAAGATAGAAAAGATATACGGACAGAATTCGGACGAGCTGTTCGATCAATTGGGAGAAGGCCGGGATTTTCGTTTCCTTCAGCCCCAGATAATAGCCGACGATGCAGCTGTGGATGGAGGCAAAGGGGAAGGAATAGGAAAGTATGATCAGGAAACTGCTGCAGCGCTCCTCCTGTAAAAACTGTGCGGCGATCAGTTCTGCATAATTCTGCAGCAGCAGCATGACTATGACAGACAGGCTGACAGAAATCGCCATGCCGGTAAAAAGAAGTGTTCTGGCTTCTTTTTTTTTGCCTACGGAAACACGTTTTGCCACACATCTGGCGAGGGCGGTCTCGATTCCGGCGGAAGTAAGTGAAAAACAAAGCGCGTAGACAGGGAAAATAAGCTGATACAGTCCGACGCCTTCCTCGCCGAAGGTGTGGCTTAAGAAAATCCGGTAAAAGAATCCCATGAATCTGGTCGCAAAACCAGTGATGGTCAAAATAAGTGTTCCTTTTAAAATTGTACGTTTGACAGACATGATCAATGCTCCTTGAGCTTATTATTACAGCATATTCCAAGTGGATCCAAACTATGCGCATGCAAAATACTGTGCGGATAATGTACCTGCACCATTTTTTTAGAAAGGCTTGACAGATACACTTGATGGTGGTATTCTACTGATGTAAATAAATCCGAGTAAATTACTAGGGATTAAAAGAAGGTGATAGATTGAAGCTTTCGACAAAAGGAAGATATGGACTGAGGGCGATGATCGACCTTGCCAGATACAGTGGTCAGGAGCCGGTTACGATCAGCAGCATTGCCGCGCGCCAGAATATCTCGGAGCGTTATCTGGAACAGATCGTGGCGCTCCTTAAGAAAGGCGGGCTGGTAAAAAGTATCCGGGGCGCTTCGGGAGGTTACGTACTTGCAAAAGAGATGAAGGAAATCTCGGTGGGCGATATTCTACGTGTGCTGGAGGGGAGTCTTGAGCCGGTAAAATGTGCCGCATTTGATTCGGAGGACGGTTGTATAGCCGCTGGCGGCTGTGTGACGAAATACGTATGGCAGAAGATTAATGAGAGTATTGCCCGGACAGTCGATGAGATGAATCTGAAGGAACTGGTACAGGAGAGCCAGCGCATTAATCCGGAGGGAGACTATACGAATCATATGTGCGGCTAAAGTGATCTGATTATAAAGACAAAAAGAGCGGAGGTACGAAGATGGACAGATTGATATATCTTGATAATGCGGCGACCACGAAGACGGCGCCGGAGGTTGTGGAGGCGATGCTTCCATATTTTACAGAGAATTACGGGAATCCTTCCAGCGTGTATGGATTTGCCGCTAGGAATAAAGAGGCGGTTGCGAGGCAGAGGGAAGCGATCGCAGGGGTCCTTGGCGTGCAGGCGAAAGAGATCTACTTTACAGCAGGAGGTTCTGAGGCGGACAATTGGGCGCTTAAGGCTGCTGCAGAGTGCTATGCGTCAAAGGGAAATCATATCATCACCACGAAGATTGAGCACCATGCGATCCTGCATTCTGCACAGTATCTGGAAAAGAGAGGCTTTGAGGTGACTTATCTGGATGTGGATGAGAATGGCGTTGTAAAGCTTGATGAGCTTAAGGCGGCAATCCGCCCGACTACGATACTGATCTCCGTTATGTTTGCGAATAATGAGATTGGAACGATTCAGCCAATCAGAGAGATCGGGGAGATTGCGAAGGAACATGGGATTTTGTTTCATACGGATGCAGTGCAGGCATTCGGACAGATTCCGATTTCTGCGGATGAATGCAACATTGACATGCTAAGCGCCAGCGGCCATAAGCTGAACGGGCCTAAGGGAATCGGATTTTTATATATCCGTACGGGTGTGAAGATCCGTTCCTTTGTGCATGGCGGCGCACAGGAGAGGAAGCGCCGGGCAGGTACGGAGAATGTATCAGGGATCATAGGAATCGGAACGGCGGCGAAGCGTGCTGCTGACACGATGCATGAGCGAATCCAAAAGGAAACGAAGCTTCGGGATTACCTGATCGGGCGTGTGCTTGAGGAGATCCCGTATACGAAGCTTAACGGGCATCCGACAAAGAGACTTCCTAATAATGCTAATTTTAGTTTTCGTTTTGTGGAAGGTGAGTCGCTTCTGATCATGCTCGATATGAAGGGGATCTGCGCTTCCAGTGGTTCGGCGTGTACGTCAGGCTCGCTGGATCCGTCCCATGTGCTTTTGGCGATCGGACTGCCTCATGAGATCGCCCACGGCTCCTTAAGGCTGACGCTCAGTGAGGAGACGACGAAAGAGGAGATTGACTATACGGTAGATTGTTTGAGAGAGATTGTGAAGCATCTCAGGGAGATGTCACCGCTTTATGAAGATTTTGTGAAAAAGAATCACGGTTAGGAGGAAGATACGATGTATTCAGAAAAAGTAATGGATCATTTTCAAAATCCAAGAAATGTAGGAGAGATAGAAGACGCCAGCGGAGTAGGAACTGTGGGCAATGCAAAATGCGGAGATATTATGCGGATCTATCTTGATATTGATGAAAATAAGATTATCAGGGATGTAAAGTTCAAGACGTTTGGATGCGGAGCTGCGGTTGCTACAAGCAGCATGGCGACGGAGCTTGTGAAAGGAAAATCCATTGAGGAGGCCATGCAGGTGACGAACCGCGCGGTGATGGAGGCGCTGGACGGACTGCCGCCGGTAAAGGTACACTGTTCTCTGCTGGCGGAGGAGGCCATCCATGCGGCGCTTTGGGATTATGCCGAAAAACATGACATTAAGATAGAAGGCCTTGAGAAACCGAAGTCCGATATCCATGAGGGCGAGGAAGAGGAAGAAGAAGAGTATTAAGATGTGGGGATCAATGCTGCACGGAAACGGTATTTTTAAGGGACGGGATATATGGAAAAGAAAAAAGTGGTCGTAGGCATGTCGGGGGGAGTGGATTCTTCCGTTGCGGCATGGCTTTTAAAGGAACAAGGGTATGATGTTATCGGAGTGACGATGCAGATCTGGCAGAATGAAGATAACATTTCTATGGAGGAAAACGGGGGATGCTGCGGACTAAGCGCCGTGGAGGATGCGCGCCGGGTGGCGGCAAAGCTTGGTATTCCCTACTATGTCATGAATTTTAAGCAGGAGTTCAAAAAAAATGTCATCGACTATTTTGTGGATGAATATATTCATGGAAGAACTCCGAACCCTTGCATCGCGTGCAACCGCTATGTAAAATGGGAATCACTTCTGAAAAGGAGTCTTGAGATAGGCGCGGACTATATTGCCACAGGACATTATGCGCGGATCAAGGAGATGGAAAACGGGCGGTTAACGCTTCGTACTTCAGCGACAAGTTCAAAGGACCAGACTTATGCTCTTTATAATCTGACACAGGAACAGCTTAGGAGGACGATGATGCCGGTGGGAAATTTCCATAAAGATGAGATCCGTGCCATGGCGGATCTTGTGGGACTTCAGATCGCAAAGAAACCCGACAGTCAGGACATCTGCTTTGTGCCGGACGGAGACTATGCGTCTTTTATTGAAGAAGCAACGGGCAAAAAATCTGTACCCGGGAATTTCGTCACATCAGACGGAAAGGTGCTTGGACAGCATAAAGGAATCATCCACTACACGATAGGTCAGCGGAAGGGTCTGGGTATCGCACTGGGTTATCCGGTGTTCGTACTGGAAATCCGTCCGGATACGAATGAGGTTGTTCTTGGCAGCAATGAAGAATCCTTGTCCTGTTATGTCCGGGCAAACAGACTTAGTTTCATGTCGGTTCCGAAGCTCGCAGGTGAGAAGCGCGTGTGGGCAAAGATACGCTACAATCATAGAGGCGCGTGGTGTACTGTGAGGATGACAGGGGAAGATGAACTTCTCTGCGAGTTTGAAGAGCCGCAGCGCGCCATTACGCCGGGGCAGGCGGTTGTACTCTATGATAACGAGTATGTCCTCGGAGGAGGAATCATAATCAGCGATAAGTAAAGAATAAGAAGGTTGCAGGAGGCAGGAAGACAGTATGATAAAAGCAGACGTACATATGCATACGAATTTTTCCCACGATTCTGAAAGTACGCCGGAGCAGATGGCGGAAGGAGCTATAGCAAAGGGGCTTGAGGTAATCTGTTTTACCGACCATTACGATAAGGACAATATGGACTGGGGACCGGAGGATATCTTTGAGCCGGAAGTGTATTTTGAAAAGATGACAGAAGTACGGGAAAAATATAAGGATAGGATACGCATCCGGATCGGGGTGGAGCTGGGGCTTCAGCCCCATCTTGGCGGCTACTATGAGGAATTTGTAAAAAAATATCCCTTTGATTTCGTGATCGGTTCCGTGCATTCGGCAGAGAGATCAGATATCGCCCAGAAAAGGATATTTGCAGGAAGAACGGATGAAGAGACGTACCGGATCATTTTTCGGGAAATGGTGGAGGATGTGAAGGTTTTTCATGGATTTGACATATTTGGGCATATAGATTATGTGGCGAGATACGGAAGGAACCATGAAAAGGAATATTCGTATCAGAAATTTGCGGACGAGATCGATACGCTTCTTCGGCTTTTGATCGAAAAGGGATGCGGAATCGAACTCAATATGTCGGGACTAAAGTATGGTCTGCCGTTTGCCCATCCGCATACGGATGTCCTGAAAAGATACCGGGAACTTGGGGGCGAACTGATCACGGTAGGAGCCGACGGGCACAGGCCGGATCATATCGCCTATGATTTCCATAAGGTAAAGGAGATATTTGAAAGCTGCGGATTTAAATATTATGCAGAGTTTAAGGAGCGCAGGCCGACGTTTTTTAAGGTTTGAGTCTGTTCTCCATGCGTGATTTAGGTGATATGGAAAATATACCGGAGGAAAAGGAATGAGAAGATACGGCAGAATAAAAAGAATCTTAGCAGGATTATTGGCTGTTACCATTGTTTTGTGTACGATACCTGTACAAGATGTGGATGCCGCCAAAAGAGGGTGGAAAAAGAAGGACGGCGAAAAATATTATATTCTGTCTAGCGGGAAAAAGGCGGTTGGAAGTTGCCGGATTAAAGGAAAATATTATGTCTTTGACAGAAAAGGAAAGCTGCTTACGCCAAAGAAAAAATCTCTGGCAGATGTAGGAAAAAAGTCATATTATGTCAACTCTGCGGGAATGGCAGTCAGCGGATGGCAGATTATTAATAAAAAGCTATACAATGTGAAACAGACGGGTGAGATCAGGAAAAATGTGAAATATAAAGGTATTGTGTTCACAGATACCGGGGCGGCCAGAGAATGTCAGGATACAGTCACCATGATACAGACTGTGAAAACAGTTAACACTGTGACAAAGCCAGAGATGACCAAAAAGCAGAAGCTTAGAGCATGTTGGAAGTATATGGTCAGCAGGAAGAGATTCCGGTATGTTTCAAAATACCCGGATTTGAACCAAAAAGGATGGCAGAGAATCACGGCAGAAGATATGCTGCGGACGAAGAAAGGAAATTGTTATAGCTTTGCATGTGCCTTTGCAGCTATGGCGAATGTGATCGGTTATGATGCATACGTAATCTGCGGACGCATAAACGGCAGGCGCGACAGGGCAAGGGACGGACTTACCCGCCATGCATGGGTGAGGATCGATGGAAAAAATTACGATCCGGAGGCTCATTTTGCAGGTTGGGGGAAAAATATTTACGGAAGGAAAAGATATCCGGTACGAAGATACACGATACAAAGAAAAGTACAATATTGGAAGTATTAGTTTTATGGAGCATCGGCACAGGCATTTTTGTCAAGAGAAAGTATGTACAGATTTTTGAAAATCCTATGTGCAAGCTGCTGAAAATACCAGTTCAGGCCTGAACTACAGTAAAAATATAGAAAAGATACTTGAATTTTTGTACCATATTTAGTACAATAGCTAATAGTTGATGATTCTTTAACAATGATTAAAGAATTCATTAAAAAAGGCTGTGTAACCAGTTAATAAAACTTTTAGGAGGAATTTAATCATGGCAGTAAAAGTAGCGATTAATGGATTCGGACGTATTGGGCGTCTTGCATTCAGACAGATGTTTGGAGCAGAAGGGTACGAGGTAGTTGCAATCAACGATTTGACATCTCCAAAGATGCTTGCACATTTACTTAAGTATGATTCATCTCAGGGCAAATACGCTTTAGCTGACAAAGTAGAGTCTACAGAAGATTCTATTATCGTTGATGGAAAAGAGATTAAGATTTATGCAATGGCTAAAGCTGAGGAGCTTCCTTGGGGAGAGATTGGCGTTGACGTAGTTCTTGAGTGTACAGGCTTCTATACATCCAAGGAGAAGGCTTCCGCTCACGTTAAAGCAGGAGCTAGAAAGGTAGTTATTTCCGCACCGGCTGGAAATGATCTTCCGACTATCGTTTACAATGTTAACCATGACACACTGAAAGCAGAAGATACAGTTATTTCTGCAGCTTCCTGTACAACAAACTGCTTGGCACCTATGGCTAAGGCTCTTAATGATCTTGCACCGATCAAATCCGGTATTATGTGCACCATTCATGCATACACAGGCGACCAGATGACACTTGACGGACCGCAGAGAAAAGGTGATTTAAGAAGATCTCGTGCAGCAGCAGTTAATATTGTTCCGAACAGCACAGGTGCAGCTAAGGCTATCGGTCTTGTTATTCCTGAACTGAATGGAAAACTTATCGGCGCTGCTCAGCGCGTTCCTACACCGACAGGATCAACAACAATTCTTACAGCAGTTGTAGACGGAACTGTAACAGTTGACGAGATCAACGCAGCTATGAAAGCAGCAGCTACAGAGTCCTTCGGATACAACACAGATGAGATCGTATCCAGCGATATCGTAGGTATGAGATATGGTTCATTATTTGATGCTACACAGACGATGGCTTGTCAGTTAGACAACGGAACAACAGAAGTTCAGGTTGTATCATGGTATGACAATGAGAATTCATACACAAGCCAGATGGTAAGAACAATCAAATACTTCTCAGAGTTGGGATAAAAAGACTCAAAAAAGGGTCCGGTCTTTTGGACCGGACTTTTTTCACATGAAAACCTATTATTTACAGGAGGCTTATATTATGCTTAATAAAAAATCGGTTGACGATATTAATGTAAAAGGCTTAAAGGTTCTTTGCAGATGTGACTTTAACGTTCCGCTTATCGACGGTAAGATTACAGATGAGAACCGTCTTGTTGCGGCTCTTCCTACTATTAAGAAACTGATCGCTGACGGCGGAAAGGTTATTCTCTGTTCCCACCTCGGAAAGCCGAAGGGAGAGCCGAAGCCGGAACTTTCTCTTGCACCGGTGGCTTTGCGTCTGTCTGAACTTCTCGGACAGGAAGTAAAGTTTGCCGCTGATGCGACAGTTGTAGGAGAGAACGCAAAAGCTGCGGTTGAAGCTATGAATGACGGAGATGTTGTTCTTCTTGAGAATACTCGTTACAGAGCAGAAGAGACAAAGAACGGCGAGGCGTTCAGCAAAGATCTTGCTTCTCTGTGTGATGTATTTGTAAATGATGCATTCGGTACGGCTCATCGTGCCCATTGCTCTAACGTAGGCGTTACACAGTTTGTAGATACAGCAGCAGTTGGGTATCTGATGCAGAAAGAAATTGATTTCCTCGGAAATGCAGTAAACAATCCGGAAAGACCGTTCGTAGCCATTCTTGGCGGAGCAAAGGTATCCAGCAAGATTTCTGTAATCGAGAATCTGCTTGACAAAGTTGATACATTGATCATTGGCGGCGGAATGTCTTATACCTTCAGCAAGGCGCAGGGAGGCAGCGTAGGAGACTCCCTTCTCGAGGCGGACTACTGCGAGTATGCGCTTAATATGCTTAAGAAAGCGGAGGAGAAGGGCGTAAAACTACTTCTTCCTGTCGATACAGTGATCGCAGACGATTTCTCCAATGATGCAAACTCTAAAGTTGTAGCATCCGGCGAGATTCCGGACGGATGGCAGGGACTTGATATCGGACCGAAGACGGTTGAGATTTTCTGCGAGGCAGTAAAAGATGCTAAGACGGTTGTTTGGAACGGACCGATGGGCTGCTTCGAGATGCCGAAGTTCGCAACAGGCACAGAAGCTGTTGCAAAAGCACTTGCTGATACAGAGGCAGTAACGATCATCGGCGGCGGCGATTCTGCAGCCGCAGTAAATCAGTTAGGATATGGCGATAAGATGACACATATTTCAACAGGCGGCGGTGCTTCCCTTGAGTTCTTAGAAGGCAAGGAGCTGCCGGGCGTAGCAGCAGCTAACGATAAGTAAGCACTTAGGCTCGGTCTTTTCGAGCCTTAGTGCGAACTTACTTCACCGCACTTAGCGAATCCGAGCTCAGGCGAAGGATAAGCTTAGTAAGGTGAAGTTTCTAGGCGCGAAAGCAAGTGGAAAGGAAATTCGCGAACTTACTTCACCGCACTTGGCATTGAACACTTAGCGAGGTATTATCGAGCTTAGTGTGAAAGTCGTTCGATGAGCAAAGCGAATCGAACTACCATAGGATGAGCTTAGAGAGGAAAAGCGAGCTTAGTAAGGTGAAGTTTCTAGGCGCGAAAGCAAGTGGAAAGGGAATTCGCGAACTTTGTAAAGTGAATTTACATGAAATTATATTTTGGAGGATAATAAAATGGCAAGAAGAAAAATTGTTGCAGGCAACTGGAAAATGAACAAGACTCCAAGCGAGGCAGTTGCTTTAGTAGAGGAATTGAAACCATTAGTAGCAAGCGAGGATGTGGATGTTGTATTCTGCGTTCCAGCTATTGACATCATTCCGGTTGTAGAGGCATGCAAGGGTTCGAATATTCAGGTTGGAGCTGAGAATATGTATTTTGAGGAGAGCGGAGCCTACACAGGAGAGATTTCTCCGGCAATGCTGGTGGATGCCGGTGTAAAATATGTTGTTCTTGGACATTCTGAGAGAAGAGAATATTTTGCTGAGACAAGCGAGACTGTGAACAAGAAGATGTTAAAGGCATTTGAGCATGGTATTACACCGATCATGTGCTGCGGCGAGACATTAGAGCAGAGAGAGCAGGGTGTGACCATGGACTTTATCCGTCAGCAGGTTAAGGTTGGTTTCTTAAATGTTACAGCAGATCAGGCAAAGGAAGCGGTTATCGCTTACGAGCCGATCTGGGCGATCGGAACAGGCAAGACAGCTACAACAGAGCAGGCGGAAGAAGTATGCGCAGGAATTCGTGCATGTATCGCTGAGATTTATGATGATGCTACAGCAGCAGCAATCCGTATCCAGTACGGCGGTTCTGTGAATGCAGGAAATGCAGCAGAGTTATTTGCTCAGGCTGATATTGACGGCGGCCTTGTAGGCGGTGCTTCTTTGAAAGCAGATTTTGGCAAGATTGTAAATTACAAATAATATTGCAGCTTACTTTGCATACTATGACATGTGGAAGGCCGCCCGTTTTACCGGCGGCCTTTCTTCAAGAGAAGTATGACTTTTGCTGTATTTGAGGTAATATGATATGCGTTATATGGAAATCCCGATACGGGCGGAGGGTTCCGGAGATTTAGTGAAGCTGGAAACTTATCTTTTAGATACGCCGACGGAAAAAATTATGATAAAGAAGCGGCCTATGATACTCATTTGTCCGGGCGGCGGTTATGAGAGATTAAGCTACCGGGAAGGAGAGCCGGTCGCCATTCGTTTTTTAAATCAGGGATATCATGCGTGTGTGCTGCGGTATTCGGTCGCGCCTGTAAGACATCCGGCGCAGCTCTTTGAGATTGCAGGCGCCATGAAGTTGATCCGTGACAATGCGGCGGACTGGCAGGTGGACACGGAAAAGATCATTCTTACAGGATTTTCGGCTGGAGCGCATCTGGCGGCATCGCTTGGAGTATTCTGGAATCGGGAGCGGCTTTGTGAAACACTTCATGTGACGGCACAGGAATTAAAGCCGGCGGGTATGATACTCTGCTATCCTGTTATCACTTCCAAAAAGGGGCTTTCCCATGAAGGCAGCTTTGAGAATCTTTTAGGAGAGCGGTTTTCTGAGCTTTCAGAAGAATTGTCCATAGAAAAACAAGTGACAAAAGATACGCCTCCCTGCTTTATTTGGCACACACTTGATGACGCCACGGTTCCGGTGGAGAATTCATTTCTCATGGTATCAGCGTTAAAGCGTGCAGGTGTTCCGGCAGAGCTTCATGTATTTCCTAAGGGAGAGCATGGGCTCAGTCTGGCGGGAAAAACGGTGGAGAGGGCTGACGGAAGCGGTCTGAACGGACAGTGCGAGCAGTGGATGGGACTGGCTTTGACGTGGCTTAGAATGATATTGTAAAGTTTAAAGGAGATGGTATAAAATGAGCAAGAAACCAACGGTATTAATGATATTAGATGGTTATGGCCTGAATGATAAAGAGACCGGCAATGCAGTTTTGGAAGGTAAGACGCCGGTCATGGATCAATTGATGGCAGAGTGTCCGTTTGTCAAGGGGAATGCCAGCGGTCTGGCGGTAGGTCTTCCGGACGGACAGATGGGGAATTCTGAGGTAGGACATTTGAATATGGGTGCGGGACGCATCGTATATCAGGATCTTACGAAGATTACCAAGGCGATTCAGGATGGCGACTTTTTTAAAAATAAAGCGCTTCTTTCGGCATGTGAGAATGCGAAAAAAAATGACAGTGCGCTTCATATGTACGGACTTGTGTCCGACGGCGGCGTGCACAGCCATAATACACACATTTACGGGCTTTTGGAACTGGCAAAGAGACAGGGGCTTAAGAAAGTGTATGTACACTGCTTCTTGGATGGGCGTGATACGCCTCCTGCATCCGGTAAAGAATACGTAGAAGAGTTGGTTGCCAAAATGGAAGAAATCGGCGTCGGTGAAGTGGCAACCGTCATGGGACGCTATTATGCTATGGACAGGGATAATCGCTGGGAGCGTGTAGAAAAGGCATACAGGGCTATGGTTTACGGAGAAGGCGAGCAGGCGGCAAGCGGTCCGGAAGGGATCCAAAACTCTTATGATAAGGATACGACAGACGAGTTCGTGCTTCCTACCGTTGTTATGAAGGACGGCGCTCCGGTCGCGACAATCAAGGACAATGACTCGATTATCTTCTTTAATTTCCGGCCTGACAGGGCAAGAGAGATTACAAGGACCTTCTGTGACGATGGATTTACGGGATTTGAGAGGGAAAAGAGAATCGAGACTACTTATGTGTGCTTCACAGAATATGATGTGACGATACCAAACAAGCAGGTTGCATTTGTAAAAGAAGAGATAACCAATACCTTTGGAGAGTTCCTTGCAAAAAATGGTCTCAGGCAGGCGCGTCTTGCTGAGACAGAGAAGTACGCACACGTAACATTTTTCTTTAACGGCGGCGTGGAAGAGCCGAACGAGGGAGAGGACAGAATCTTAGTCAATTCCCCGAAGGTTGCGACTTATGATTTAAAGCCTGAGATGAGTGCGTATGAAGTGTGCGATAAATTGACAGAAGCGATCAAGTCCGGAGATTACGATGTGATCATCATAAACTTTGCAAATCCAGATATGGTTGGACATACCGGCGTTGAGTCGGCTGCCATCAAGGCGATCGAGGCGGTTGACGAGTGTGTAGGAAAGGCTGTGGAAGCAGTGAAGGAAGTGGGCGGACAGATGTTTATTTGTGCGGATCACGGCAATGCAGAGCAGCTCATTGACGATGAGACAGGAGAGCCGTTTACCGCCCATACAACGAATCCGGTGCCGTTTATCCTTGTGAATGCGGATCCGTCCTATAAGCTCAGAGAAGGCGGCTGTCTGGCAGATATTGCTCCGACGCTGATTGAGATGATGGGACTTACTCAGCCGGCAGAGATGACAGGAAAATCATTGATCGTGAGATAGGCTGAAATTAAGGGAAAATATAAGAGGGCTGCCCGGCGGCGGGCAGTCTTTTTAGGTTGCAGTGAACAGGAACCTTTTTGGCTGTAATGGAATGAACATGGAAAAGCTGGATAATATCTAAGGAGGAGCAGATGAATATTTTAATTGTTGAGGATGATCCGGTCATTCGGCAGGAGCTTAAAATACTCCTTGAAAATTCACTGTATCATGCGGAGGCATTGGAACAATTTGACAGAGTAGATGCTTCGATTCTGGAAAGGAATCCCGACCTTGTACTCTTAGACTTGAATCTCCCGCAGGAGTCTGGTTTTGCTATCTGTACAAAGGTACGCGCAAAATCAGATGTGCCGATTATTTTTCTGACAAGCCGTACAGACTCTGTGGATGAGTTAAACGGAATATTAAAGGGCGGCGACGACTATATCACAAAGCCGTTTTATCCGCCGGTTCTGCTTGCGCGGATCGCGGTGGTCTTAAAGCGGACGAAAAGAGGGTTGGAAAAGCAAGTATCCGTACTTCGATATCAGGATGTGGAGCTCCATCTGGCAAAGGGATGTGTGAATTTTGAAGGTAAAAGCGTTGAGCTTACCAAAAATGAGATAAAGATTCTTCACTGTCTTTTTGGCAGACGGGGAGAAATCGTATCGAGAGCCGATCTGATCGAATATTTGTGGGATAATCAGGTGTTTATTGATGACAACAGCCTAAGTGTCAATATGACGCGGCTCAGAAATAAGCTTGAGAGCATTGGCATTCACGATTTTATAGAGACGAAGCGGGGAATGGGGTATCGGATATGAGGCTTGATGAATACATAAAGGACAGGCTGTTAGTCATAATCCTGCAGATATTCTGTTCGCTTGTACTTTTTGGGTTTTTATGCGCTACGGGATATCCTGCGGATTTTTGTGTTTTGATCGGAGGGTGTTGGATTATTGTTGCAGGTGTGTACTTTGGGACTGATTTCTGGAAGAGGAGAAACTATTTTCTAGAAATGTCCCGTTTATTGGAGCAGATGGATGCGCGCTACCTTCTGGGGGAGCTGATGCCGGATTCCCCGAGACTTGAGGATAGGCTTTATCGGGATATGATCCGTTTTTCCAATAAATCAGTCATAGAGCGGATTCATGCCATTGAAAAGGAGAAGAAAGAGTATCGGGAGTTTGTTGAGAGCTGGGTGCATGAGATAAAAGCGCCCATTACGGGTGTGTCTTTGATCTGTGAGAATCATAAGAATGAGATTACAAGACAGATTTGGACACAGAACCGGAAGATAGAGAATTATGTGGATATGGCTCTTTACTATGCCAGAGCGGATCATGTATATAAAGACTATATGATTCGGAAAACGGATCTATCGGATATTGTCACATCGGTACTTTCTAGAAATAAATATTTTCTGATTCAGAATGATGTGCAGGCAGAGGTTCATTGCAATCATTCTGTCTATACGGACGAGAAATGGATCGCATTTATAGTGAACCAACTGATATTAAACAGTGTGAAGTATAAAAACGGAGAGGGCGAGAAGCTTTTCATCCGTACGGAGGAGAAGAAGGAAGGGGTTTGGCTTACCCTGCAGGATGACGGCATGGGGATAAAAAAGGAAGAGCTGCCCCGCGTCTTTGAGAAAGGTTTTACAGGCAGCAACGGACGGCAGACCGGCAGCGCTACAGGGATGGGCCTGTATCTTTGCAGGGAATTGTGCGAGAAATTGGGGATAGAGATCGCTGTATTTTCGGAAGAATATAAAGGAACAGAGATGGTTTTAAAATTTCCGGTGGGAAAATATTATGCGAGAGAAGAAGGAATGTCGTGAGTGGTATAAAATCAAGATGCCGCTGACGGTCATCAAAGGGAATGCGGAATTTTTGTCAGAACGCTGTATATCCGAATACAGGGAGAGGATTCCTTCTATCATGCAGATGAGCTGCAATAACTGCAAAAGGTTAGGGGAGAACAAGGCAAATGATAACAGAGTATAAAATATCAGACGGAAAACAGAATCTTTCCATCAGAGTTATCCGGTCCAGAAGAAAAAGCGTTGGTTTGGAAGTGAAGACGGATGGAAATATATTGGCGAGAATACCAGGGTATCTTACAGACGGGGAGCTTGAAAAATTTCTGGAGGAACACAAAGGATGGATATTAAAAAAGGTAAAGCTTCTTGAGGAAAGGCAGAAGGATATGGAGCCTTCGCGGGCATGTCCTGTCCGGGAGCTTCTGCCTGAGGATATCGTGAAGATAAAGAAGAGATTTTCGGAGCGCGTGCAGTACTACAGCAGCCTGATGGGAGTTACGTACGAAAGGATCACGATCCGCAATCAGAAAACGAGATGGGGAAGCTGCAGTGCGAAAGGGAATCTCAACTTTAATTACCAGCTTTACTATCTGCCAGAGGAACTTCTTGATTATGTAGTGGTGCATGAATTGGCCCACCGGAAACATATGAATCATTCGGCGGCATTCTGGGAGGAAGTAGGGCGGTATTACCCAGATTATAAAGAGGCCAGAAAGAGACTTAAGAAAATAGAGACAGAGTGAGAATAAAAGAGAGATGAATCTGGAATCCAAAGCCTGATAAAGCGGCGATTTCCCTGATTTTTACAGGGAGTTCGCCGCTTTTACGGCTATGTGACTAAGCCCTATATGTATTGTTAACCTTGCGCTTTATGCGCCGTAGACAGCATAAGCTTAATACGGTTGAGCTGGTTTACTTCGCTGGCTCCAGGATCGAAATCGATCGCCACGATATTTGACTGTGGGTAGTGTCTGCGAAGCTCCTTAATGACTCCTTTGCCTACCACGTGGTTCGGCAGGCAGGCAAACGGCTGGGTGCATACGATATTGGGCGCTCCGCTATGTATCAGCTCCAGCATCTCTCCGGTAAGGAACCATCCCTCACCGGTCTGATTGCCGAGAGAGACGATTTCGGAAGCCATGCGGCCAAGTTCTTCAATCTTTGCCGGAGGATCAAAGTGTCGGCTCTTTTTAAAGGCATCTGTCGCAGGCTTTCTGAGCCACTCGATCAGACGGATCCCAAGGTTTCCAATCCGTGCCTTTGATTTCGCAAAGCCAAGCTTTTCTGTCTTAAAGTTCTGGTTGTAGAAGGAGTAGAGAAGGAAGTCCAAAAGGTCCGGTACAACCGCTTCGGCGCCTTCGTTTTCCAGCAGTTCAACAAGATAATTATTGGCGGCAGGGAGGAATTTTACAAGAATCTCCCCGACAACGCCTACCCGTGGTTTTTTTATGTCTAAAAGTTCTATGTTATTGTCAAAGTCTGCAATGATATCCTGGCAGAGCTTTTTAAACCGATGTCTTGAGGGGTATCCATCGGATACGAATTTCTGGCAGACCTTTTTCCACTTCTCATGCATCGCATTGACAGAACCGGGGATTGCCTCATAAGGACGCAGCCGATAGACGCATTTCATAAAGATATCGCCGAACACGACACCGTACAGTCCCCGAATAATAAGAGTCGGCGTCAGCTTAAAGCCTGGGTTTTCCTCAAGTCCGCTCAAATTGATGGAGATAACAGGAATATGGGGATAACCAGCTTTCTTGAGCGCGCGCCGGATGAATCCTATGTAATTTGACGCACGGCATCCTCCGCCGGTCTGACTTATGATGACAGCAATCCTGTCTGTATCGTACCTGCCTGACAGGATGGCATCCATAATTTGACCAACCACCATCAAAGACGGATAACATGCGTCGTTATTGACATATTTTAATCCTACATCGACTGCTCGTTTATTGTCATTGGGAAGCACCTGAAGGCAATAGCCGGAGGCATTAAACGCCGGTTCCAGAATCTCAAAATGAATCGGAGACATCTGGGGGCAGAGGATGGTATAGTTTTTACGCATTCCCTTTGTAAAGACGACTTTCTCGATGGAGGAAGGCTGTATCTGTCGGGCTTCTTTTTTTTGCTCCCGTACACGGATGGCGGCAAGGAGCGAGCGGATACGAATCCTTGCTGCTCCAAGATTATTTACCTCGTCAATTTTCAAAGAGGTATAGATCTTACCGGATTGATTCAAAATATCAGCTGTCTGGTCAGTGGTAACGGCATCCAGACCGCACCCGAAGGAATTAAGCTGGATGAAGTCAAGGTTTTCCGTAGTCTTCACGTAGTTCGCCGCGGCATAGAGACGGGAATGGTACATCCACTGATCCATTACATTGATGGGACGCTCTACCGGATTCAAGTGCGAGACAGAATCTTCTGTCAGCACAGCGATATTGTAGGAATTAATAAGCTCCGGCAAACCGTGGTTGACTTCCGGATCGATGTGATAAGGGCGGCCGGCCAGGACGATTCCTCTGTTTTTTGTCTCTTCTAAGAATTTTATCGTCTCTTCGCCTTTTTTCTGCATATCCCTGCGGCAGTCTGAAAGCTCGGTCCATGCTGCGTGGGCGGCAGACTTTATCTCCTTCTCATCAATGCCAAATTTCCCGGAAAGCTCTTCTGCAAGCCGGCAGGAGATTGTCTCTTCGCTTTGCAGGGAGAGGAATGGATGGATAAAATCAACCTCGCCGTTTATAATCGCATCAATGTTATTCTTAATATTTTCAGGATAGGACGTAACGATCGGGCAATTGTAGCAGTTGTTGGCATCGGCAAATTCTTTTCTCTCATAAGGAATACTCGGATAAAAGATCCGCTTTACTCCCTGATTGATCAGCCACTGTACATGGCCGTGAGCCAGCTTTGCCGGATAGCATTCGGATTCACTCGGGATAGACTCAATGCCCAGTTCATAGATCTTGCGTGTAGAAACCGGCGAGAGAAGAACCCGGAATCCCAGCGTATGGAAGAAAGTGAACCAGAACGGATAATTCTCGTACATATTGAGAACCCTCGGGATGCCGATGACGCCCCGTTCTGCATCCTTTTCCTCCAGCGGCTGATAGCCGAAATACCGGTTCAGCTTGTATTCAAACAGGTTCGGCAGCTTGTTGGTATTCTTCTCCTTGCCAAGCCCCCGCTCGCAGCGGTTTCCGGTGATGAACTTACGTCCTCCGCTGAAATGGTTAATCGTAAGACGGCAGGTATTGGTACAGCCCCGGCACTTTGTCATGGATGTGGAGTATTCAAGCGCTTCAATATCTTCGATGGAGAGCATGGTTGTCCCTTCCCCGGCTAAGCAGCGCTCTCTTGCAATCAGGGCAGCGCCGAAAGCTCCCATGATACCGGCGATATCCGGGCGGATGGCCTCGCAGCCCGCGATTTTTTCAAAGCTGCGCAGTACGGCGTTGTTATAAAAGGTGCCGCCCTGCACAACGATATGTTCTCCGAGTTCTGACGCGTCAGAAACCTTGATAACTTTGAACAATGCGTTTTTTATGACAGAGTAAGCAAGTCCGGCAGAGATGTCGGAAACTTCTGCCCCCTCCTTTTGCGCCTGCTTTACCTTCGAGTTCATAAAAACGGTACAGCGGGTGCCAAGATCGATCGGATTGTGTGCAAACAACGCCTCATGCGCAAAATCTTCTACCGAATAATTCAAGGACTTCGCAAAGGTTTCAATGAAAGAACCGCAGCCAGAAGAGCAGGCTTCATTGAGCTGAACACTGTCAACGGTATGATTTTTGATCTTAATACACTTCATGTCTTGTCCGCCGATATCAAGAATGCAGTCAACGTCCGGCTCAAAAAAGGACGCGGCGTAATAATGTGCAACCGTCTCAACCTCCCCTTCATCCAAAAGAAGGGCAGATTTAACAAGAGCTTCCCCGTATCCGGTAGAACAGGAGTGGACGATGCTGACACCCTCCGGAAGCTTGCGGTAAATGTCTTTGATAGCGCTTATGGTAGTACCGAGCGGATCCCCCTCATTGTTGTGATAGAAGGAATAAAGAAGGGTTCCGTCATCGCCCACCAAGGCGGCTTTTGTTGTAGTAGAACCGGCATCGATTCCGAGGAAAGCGTGTCCGCGGTAGCTTTCTAAGTCCTTTACCGGAACCTGATGCTTGTTATGCCGTTTGGTGAATGCGTGAAAATCCTTTTCTGTCTTAAAGAGCGGCTCCATTCGGTCAACCTCAAATTCCATCTTGATCTTGCCCTCAAGACGTTTTTGCATTTCCCGGAGGGATACATGCAGGTTTCTCTGAGAATTCAGCGCGGAACCGATAGCGGCAAACAGATGGGAATGATGGGGTGCGATCGTGTGTTCGTCATCCAGTTTGAGCGTTCTGATAAATGCTTCTTTCAGTTCCGACAGGAAATGAAGCGGTCCGCCTAAGAACGCCACGTGTCCCCGAATGGGTTTTCCGCAGGCAAGCCCGCTGATCGTCTGGTTTACCACTGCCTGAAAGATGGAGGCCGCCAAATCTTCCTTTGACGCCCCTTCGTTGATCAAAGGCTGGATATCGGATTTTGCGAATACCCCGCACCTTGCGGCGATCGAATAGAGCGCATGATAATTTTTTGCATATTCATTGAGACCGGAGGCATCTGTCTGCAGAAGAGATGCCATCTGATCAATGAAGGAGCCGGTCCCCCCGGCGCACACACCGTTCATACGCTGTTCCACATTGCCTCCCTCAAAGTAGATGATCTTTGCGTCCTCGCCGCCGAGCTCGATGGCCACATCCGTCTGAGGCGCATAATCCTGAAGCGCCGTAGAGACAGCGATAACTTCCTGTACGAAAGGTACGTCTAAATGTTTAGACAGAGACAGCCCGCCGGAGCCGGTAATGATCGGCGAGGCATAGATGGCTCCAAGTTTATAAGTCGCCCGTCCCAGAAGGTCGGACAGCGTTTCCTGTATATTGGCGAAATGACGCTCATAGTCGGAAAAAACAACATCGTTCTGTTCATCTAAAATTGCAATCTTTACAGTAGTAGAGCCTATATCAATGCCTAGTGTATAGCTTTCTTTCTTTGCCATAAAATATAACACTCCTTTATCTATGTGTATGTGTGTTTTCCTATTAAATGTGTTTTTTGACTTTACAGCCGGTAACATTATACGACAAAATTTTTGACTTTACAATTAATAAAATGTAATAAGAATATAAAAAACGTATGAAAGTTCCATGGTAGAATTGACAAACACCAGTCAAACGGGTAAGATGAATACAATGTATTTTTTTAAGAACAGTAAATTTATGGAAGTTTGAAGGAGTAGTTTTTATGGATTGGATTAGTAAATTAGAACGGAAATACGGCAGGTATGCAATACCGAACCTGATGACATATATTATTGTCCTATATGGAGCGGGATTTGTTTTGAATTTGATAAATCCGTACTTCTACAGCAGTTTCTTAAGTCTGGATGCCGAAGCGGTTCTGCATGGACAGGTTTGGCGGATAGTTACCTTTATCATAGATCCGCCGTCAGACAGTCTGATTTGGATCCTTTTTGCGCTGTCCCTCTATTATTTCATCGGAAGACAGCTTGAGATGACGTGGGGGGCGTTCCGTTTTAATCTGTACTTTTTTTCGGGTATGTTGTTCCATGTGATAGCGGCTCTTCTGGTATATCTGCTTACAGGTCTGTCCTTTCAGATGGGGACGCACTACCTTAATATGTCCCTGTTTTTTGTCTTTGCGGCGCTGTTCCCGGATATGCAGTTCTATTTATATATGATTATTCCGGTGAAGGTGAAGTGGCTGGCACTGCTGGATGGGCTGTATTTTCTGTGGGCAGTGGTTCAGGCATTCCTTCCGGCATACGGAGGGAATCCGGTGTACGGTATCACATTTAAAGCCAATGCGCTGGCGGCGGTTGTGTCTATTTTAAATTTCCTGATCTTTTTCCTTGGCTCCAGAAATATGAAGCCTTATACACCGCAGCAGATCAGGCGCAAGCATGAGTTCAAGAAGAATGTAAGGCAGGCGAAGCGCCAGAGTAACACTTACGCGGGCGGGGCGAAACACAGATGCGCCGTATGCGGCCGGACAGAGCTTGAGCATCCGGAACTGGAATTCAGGTATTGCTCCAAGTGCAACGGTAATTATGAGTACTGTCAGGATCACCTTTTTACACATACGCATGTAAAGTAACAGGTGGCAGCACCCACAATCTTTTTGGGAATTTTTTGTGCAGTCTGTCATGGAAAAACGATTGCAAGTCATATCGATTACAAGTAAAATATGAATCAGAAGATTGTCTGAAAAAATGACGGTCAAACGCCTGCAGGCAGTCACATATCTCATTGTCTGCAGGAATAAGCGAAGGAGTGTGGTCAGGAAAAATGAAAAAGACAAAAATTGTATGTACGATGGGACCGGGAACGAATGATCCGGGGATTGTAAGAAAGCTGATTCAGGACGGCATGGATATTGCCAGATTTAACTTTTCTCACGGAACCCATGAGGAGCAGAAGGCGCGCATGGATATGATCAAAAGACTGCGTGAGGAAGAAAAGGTGCCGGTTGCAATTCTTCTGGATACGAAAGGACCTGAGATACGTACGGGCGTTTTGAAGGAAGGAAAGAAAGTGATTCTTGAGACGGGTGGGACATTCACCCTTTCAACGAAAGAGATAGAGGGAGATCAGACGAAGGTATCCATTACCTATGCGGGACTGATCGACGATGTGCAGATTGGAAGCACGATTCTGATCGACGATGGGCTGATTGGTCTTGAGGTCAAGGAAAAGACGGAGAACGAGATCATATGCAAGATTACCAACGGCGGTGAACTGGGCGAGAGAAAGGGCGTCAACGTGCCCAACGTACCAGTAAGGCTTCCGGCGATCACGGAAAAGGACAGGGAAGATATTAAGTTCGGCGTAGAGCAGGAGATTGATTTTATCGCTGCGTCTTTTGTGCGCAATGCGGAGTGTATCTTAGAGATCAAGGCATACTTAAGAGAACTTAAGGCGCCTTATATCCCGATCATTGCCAAGATTGAGAATGCAGAAGGCATTCAGAACATTGATGAGATCATTCGCTGTGCAGACGGGATCATGGTTGCCAGAGGAGATCTTGGCGTGGAGATTCCGGCGGAGGAAGTTCCTTACCTCCAGAAAGTGCTGATCCAGAAATGCAACGATAACTTTAAACCGGTAATCACCGCGACGCAGATGCTTGATTCCATGATCCGCAATCCCCGTCCGACGAGAGCGGAAGTTACGGATGTCGCCAACGCGGTCTATGACGGAACCGATGCCGTGATGCTGTCGGGTGAGACGGCAAATGGGAAATATCCGGTAGAAGCGCTTCAGATGATGGTACATATTGTTGAGAGCACAGAGGAACATCTTGATTATGAGACGATTCTGCGCCAGTCGGAGGCACACCGCATGAAGAGTGCTTCAAGCGCCCTTGGCTTTGCTACGGTGTCTACCGCTATGAATTTAAAAGCAAAATGTATCATTGCGCCTTCCATGTCCGGGGCGACTGCGAGAGTGGTATCCAAGTTCAAGCCAAAGACGGAGATCATCGGCGTCAGTCCAGACGCGGCATCTCTACGGAGAATGCAGATTTACTGGGGCGTGCGCCCGATGAAATCCATCGAAGTACACACGACGGAAGACATCTGCAGCAGCGCCATTGAGCTTGTGTGCGCAAAGCAGATCGCAGAGACCGGCGACGTCGTGATCCTGACCGCCGGAATCCCGTCGCCGGTAGTAGGCGGCCGTCAGGCCGGAGTCAGCAACATGATGCGGATCGCGATTGTGGACTAAATACTGCGGATCGCATTTTAGAGATAAATCTCTGAGATAGTTATAGAAACACCTGCATGAAAATCATAAAATATTTTCATGCAGGTGTTTTGTATATATGCAGTTAAAGCTCTTCTAACTGCATTTGCTTTAACTCGGAATTTAACGAACATTTTCTGCGCTGGCTCCAGTAGATGATCAGTAAAATTATTGTTCCGATATTACCAGTTATAACCGTGATAATAAAAGAATTTATCATCATTTCATGATCCATTTCGATCTTATTCACAGCGATATCTGGCACTGGTATTTCTTCTTGTGCAGTCTCATCGCTTTCAGCATCCTGAGAAATAACGGTATCAGTGGAAAAATCCTCAGAAATTTCAAAGCTTACTGGGGTAAAGAGAACATACCAGCAAAGTACAGTACAAAACGAAATAATGGGCAAAATCAACCCGTAAAGAGGATTTTTCTTTTTGGATAAGTATATTTGAAACTTTACGGTTGTAAATACTATGATACCAAATAAAAAAAGTAATACGATTTCTTTAAAACTCATCTAGTCATCTCCTTTAAGCTTTTTATATTCAGAAATCAAGACTTTTGCGGCATCGAATTCTATTTGTTCATCGATGACCATCCGCTTGATCAATGAAACATATGAATCTTCAGTATTTGTATCTGTTAACTTTATTTTCTCAATCAGTCGGTTTAAACGTACCCGGACAGTTGGATAGGTTACGTGATATTCTTTTGCAATTTCTTTTAATGATCCGGAGGCAAGTAAAAAACGCTTCATAAAAATCATGTCTTCTTCTGTTAAATCACGCATCCATTTTGGTAAAGAATAGATTGACATACATACATGCACTTCCTTTTTAGAAAGTATAACACATTATTATAAAGTTATCAATAATTATATTGAAAAACAAAAAAACTTTAATAAAATTAAATAAAAAATCAATTTTATTAAAATAATTATATTGGCATAAAATATTATTTGATATATATTAATAATAAATAAAAACACGACTAGGAGGTAAAGACATGAAAAGTATCTACAAAAAAGTTTTAAAAAGAGTTTTGGTTGGTGCATTAATTTTATGTACAGTATTCTCAAGTTCGGTATATGCAGCTCCGCTAGAAAAAGTTGCATAAAATGAATATAAGAAAAAGATAGGACGGATTGCCGATGAATTTCAAGTAAGTGAAAAAGAAGTAGAAAATTTAGGGGAAAATTATATATGTCTTTTTGACTATCTTTTTATATCTTCTCAAATGTCCGCAAAGCCTTATTTTATGGGCTCTACGGGCATTTTGCATTTGCGGTAAACCTCATATATCTAGGTCTATCTTCTTATATTTTCTCTATCAAACGTGGTTAAAATCGTGGTAAATACTTCTATGCGATTAGACGCTGAACCTCTGATTTTGCGGTATCTATGGACGCATGAGCGTACCAGTTCATTGTGATACTGATGTTTGAATGCCCCATGATATACTGTAAATCTTTCGGGTTCATGTTCCTGCCTGCCAATCTCGTGCAGAACGTATGGCGTAGCGTATGCGGTGTGATATGTGGCAGGGGATTGTCCTCGTGGTGTTTGTTGTATTTCTTTACCATACGGACAAATAAGGCGTTGTAATCAATCGCCACTTTGGGATTGCCTTTCGGATTGATGAACAGAAAATCTTTGTATCCGTCTATCTCTATCAGTTTCCCTTTTGTGCGTTTCCTTATGACCCGTTGAAATGCCTGTATCGTTTCTCTGCTTAATGGAACTTGCCTTATTCCGTTCTTTGTCTTAGGCGTTTCAATATAATAGCCCTGTTCCTTGCTTTTTAATAACTGGTGGTCGATAACCACAACCTCATTCTTGAAATCAATATCGGCTACTGTCAGTCCGCACAATTCCGAGATACGAAGTCCAGTCTTTAACAGTATCAGCACATCATCATAATACTTGTGATACACGTTGTCCGTTTTGATGAATGACAGTAAGGCTTGTTCCTGTTCCTCTGTCAATGCGACTTTCTCTTTCGTATCATTTTCTAGGACTTCACTCAGCTTGAAATCAAAAGGGTTCTTCCTCACACAATCGTCCTGTATGGCGATATAGAATGACGCTTTTAACGAGCGTTTATGGTTGTTAATGGTATTGTAGGAAAAGCCCTTTTCTTTCATGCGTAACGCCCATTCCTTAGCGTCAGAGGGTTTTATCGTATCAATGCTCCTAGCACCCAGCTTGTCCTCTTTCAATAACCGCATGAGCTGTTCCCGTTGTTTCTGTGTGCTTTTCTTCACGTTTGCCCTCTGTGCGTTCTGTTTGGCGTAGAGCTGGCAAAGCGTCATTTTCTTGCCTGTGCTGTCGATACCGTCCTCCATATCCCGTCTTATCTGCTGTTCCAGTTCTCGGAGCGAGGGTTTTTCCCGTTTTCCCTTTGGTGTCGGGTCTGTGGGTGTCAATCTCCAGGCATACACATATTTTGTGTTTCCAAATGCGTCCACATATTTATATAAGTATTTCCCGTCTGTTCGTTGGCTCTCTCCAGTATGCAGGATACGTCCTTTGCTATCCCGTCTTTTTTCTTTCATGGTGTCTGCTCCTTTCCCTGTTGGAAAGAGCCTTGATATGACTTGTGCTCATCATAACACATACAAGGCTCATTTGCATTAGATTGCGTCCAGTTTGTCAATAACTTGTTCAAACTGTCGGCGTTTAATCTGTATGCGGTTGCCGTTCATAATGAGCCAGCCAGCGTCCTTGTTTTCCTCTGCCAAGCGTCTTAACTTGTTTTCTCCGATACGGAAATACTTTGACGCTTCTTCAATGGTAAGGGTGTATTTTTCCCATACAGGAATATCGTTGCTGTTCATCAGATACCCCCTTTCCCATGTTTCGTGTCATACTGGATATAGGGGATAAGGTCGGTGCGGTCAATCCTCTGTAAATGAGCAGTTAGTTTACTGGAAAGGGAGTTGCTGTATCTTGCCTTATCCAGCATAGTTCCCACTTTTTCCAGTCCACCTAATGCGTCATGTTCTTCCAAGAAGTAAAAACTTTTGACCGCTGAAATCACGCCACCCTCTGTGAGCCATTGCTGTGTTTCTTCAAGGGAATTATGTGGTTTGGGTACTTGCAGTTTCAAGACTTCCACAGCCCCTAAAAAGCGTTCCCAAAACCGACACGTTTTCCATCTGCTCTTATTGCTTTCATTTCTGTTTGGCACGACAAAGCGCAGGTTGTTTGCCAGCAGTCCGAAAGCCAGTTCCCCAAGTTCCAGCGGTCTGTCCTTGAATGTCATGGCAAAGGCATGAGCCTTTTCGTCACGCAGTTGCATTTCTGTCCGTTTCCAGCTCCCCACTTCATCAAGCGACTTATTATACTTGGAACAGACTTCCTTATCCTTGTCATAAAAGCGGTAGGACAATCCCGATTTTCCAGCTCCGATATAGACAGTCTTTGCGGTGTCGAAATCATCAAACTTGCTTTCGTCAAACTTATAGCCCTCACTGTTTGAGATAAATTCCTCTTTTTCGCATTTCTTCTTTATCTGCTCAATGGTAAAGAATGGATTTTCGTTCTTATCGTCAATGGCAATATCAAGTCTTGTGAAATGGAAGTTATCCAGTCCATATCTTCGCTCACAGCGTCCGAACATATCTCCAAAGGTCAAGCCCTTATCTTCAAGGATACGGTAAATATCATCACAGCCTTTTCCTGTCATGACGAGATAACAGCCAAGTCCCTGTGGGTTGTCCTCTGTCTTTTTTGCGTCCCCCGATACATAAATATCCCCAATCTCCCAGCGTGTCTGATAGGTCTTGAATTTTACGGTTGCTGGATAGACATTGAAAATATCAGTCGGTAAACCTAAAATGTGCATGATAACATCTTCTGCTGTTGTAGTTTCAAATACAATGCTGATGTAATCAATCTTAACGGATAAATTTTCGTGTGTAGTTATAGTGCATTTCTCCTTTCGTACTTCCCGATTTTTTTGCGGGGTATAAATTGCATTTTTTCCTTTATTTATCACAGTTTCTAGGTACTATGACATGTATACGCAGGGCGGTGTTACATATACGCCCTCTGCGAACGCCGAAAGGCGTTCCCTTTCCAAAAGGAACTGTCTGTCCGCTCCACGTCTGGGGGACGTGTCCCGTCCAGCCAGCCCCTTTTGGAAACCATGATTTTCGGTCTGATAGTCCATGCCTGTTCATGCTGTCAAAGCGAAAACAACTCATCTATATGCTTACTCAAGTGTGTGATTGACCCTAGCGTGCTTAATCACTTCATTTGATACGATAATAACGCCAGCAGGATTACTTGTCAAGAAGTTTTTCTTGACTTTTCAAAATAAAATAAGTATGATAGGCTTATAAACAGAAAGAAAAGCAACGAAAGGAGCGGTTATACTAAGTTATGGAGGGTTATATAAAGAAAATGATTTTCTTAGGAGAGAACATACAGACCATAAGAAAACACAGGAAAATGAAACAGCAGGAGCTTGCGGACAAAATCGGTATCAATATGCAGAGCCTTTCCAAGATTGAAAGAGGGGTAAACTATCCTACCTTTGATACGCTGGAAAAGATAATGGACGTGCTGGGAGTAACGCCCAATGAATTATTGTCGGGAAAATGGAAGTATGTTAATCAAGCCGAAAAGGAAGTCTGCCAGTTTTTAAGGACGGAAGAACGCCTAAATGCAGAGTTGAAACATGGACACTATGATAACTTCTTTGACAGCGAAGAAGAATGGCTGGAGTATGAGCTGGAACAGTTGCGGAAATACATCACAGACTATATCAACGGAACGGAGATACAAGCGTCCGACCTTTACCCTATCAAGGAATTTATCCAGCACTTGAAATTTCAGAAAATATTAAACCGCTATGATGATTTATACAGCATGGATATGTTTGGGGAAAGCACAGACGGACACAAGTACGGTACGCCTTATCAGGTTGTAAAAATGATAAACCCCAATTCAAAAGAAGATATGGAACTGTTACGGGAAGTATTAAGGAATAATCATTTTGATAATGAGGACGAGTAGCCTTTTTTCTTTTCTGTGTTGGGTAATCAAGAGGAAGAAAGAAGTGTGCATTTTCAAGGCAGAAAAATATCAAAGGGTATGCTGATTTTTGTTGTGGCGGATATATGGAACTGTTATAATATGGATATGAAGAAAGCGAATTGGAATTTGTGGAGGAAAGATAAAATGGATAGACCTATTACAACATTGTTTATGCTAATGTCTGTTGATGGGAAAATAAGTACTGGTGCAACAGATGATTTGGATGTAGATAAGGATTTTCCTAAAATTAAAGGCGTTAATGAGGGATTACACCAATATTACGAAATAGAGCAGACAACAGATTTGTGGTCTTTCAACTCGGGTAGAGTGCAAGAAAAAATGGGAGTAAATAAAAAGAAAATACCAAGGAAAACACCGGTTTCCTTTGTTGTAATTGATAATAAACATTTGAATGAAAATGGTATTCGCTATTTTTGTGCTTTATCAAAAGAGTTTGTGCTGATTACGACGAATACAAGACATCCTGCCTTTAACGTAGAGGATGAAAATCTTCATATCATATACCAAAATGAATTATCCTTAAAAGATGCACTTATAAAACTTAAATCGGAATATGGTTGTGAGAGAATAACAATCCAGACTGGAGGAACATTGAATAACTTATTTCTTCGTGAAAAGCTGTTTGATTATGTAGATATTATTATTGCACCTGTTTTGATTGGCGGCAAGGATACTTCTACTCTAATTGATGGAAAGTCTTTGACAGAAGAATGCGAATTATCAAAATTGGGTGTTGTGAAGTTGCAAGAATGTGTAGTTTTGGAGAACTCGTATCTTAGATTACGCTATGAGGTGATTCATTGACAAATCCCAGTTTATATAACTGGGATAGATTTGCAGTTGTGGAGGTGGTTGATTATGGAATATACTAAAAAGAAAAATTGGATAATAGCAATCGCTGTTGCTATCGTTTATTTAACAATAAGTATTCTCTTTGATTTGTGGTTTTTTTCTTGGATTATATGGGTTGCCTATGCAATTTATAGATTTATCGTGAAATAGATAAATCCAAGCTGTTCAGAAGTACAAATCTCAGTTTGACAATTTCATATCCGTACATAAAAAGACACCGCTTAAGTTAAGGGTGTCTTTTTAGCGCTATTTTATTGTCATATCAAGGCTCAATCAATCGTGGTAAATTCGTGGTAAAATGAATGATTTTCTATACTTCAAAATACTTGAAAACATAGTATTTATGTGGATAATCTAAAAATAGATATAAAATTTACCATAAATCTTAATGATGCATTCAAAAGAATCCCTGATTTAGAAGCTGGAGAAATAGCTAAAGTTAAGGTTAGTGACAATTTATATTTAGAGGTAGAGTCATTTGAAAAAAAAGGGTTGTTGATAAATAATGATTTTGTACAGATAAATGATAATTCTGCAAAAGCTGCTAGAACTGTATATCATACGACTGCAGGATCAATTGGAAGATTGAAAAATCTACTTGGCAAAACCGTTGTAACATTAAAAGCATATGGTGTTTTTGAAAGAAATGGAAAGATTTCTAAGCCTATAGATGCATATGGAACATATTCCGCAGTTGTTTGGAATGTGACCAATAAAAAAGCAATAAAAGGAAAGGCAGCCTATAATGCTTATGTAAGAAATACTTTTACGGGAAAACTTAATATAGGAACAGATAAAGTACATATGACATTGGAGTCATTCAAATATTCTTGTACAACATATTGTAATGCTAAAGGAAAGACTTCTTCATCGTGGAAACATTAAATTTTTAGTATTCCATGATGTAAGGGTCAAAAGAGTTGACAAACAACGCCATAACCCTCCATATAGTACCTTGAAAATTTCACACAACCGTTTTAAAGCCGCTTGCTTTGTATACTTAGGCAACAGTCAGGCTGTCTGTTCCTTAACCATTACGTTAATATCGGATTTTGCGCATAGTGTCCCCTGCCCTTTCTGTAAGAGAAGAGCTTCCTGAAGTTCAATGCTCCGATTTTACAGCCAAAGAAGAACCTGCCCCGCAATAATCCTCTGACCGGCATCCTGTCTGCACGGTACAGCCGTCTGAGGATGGAT
>VIQU02000144.1 GCA_010206225.2 Lachnospiraceae bacterium MD308
GGGGGGGCGCTGGCGCCCCCCCGGCGCGCGCGCGCAGCGCGCGCGCCGCCGCCGCCGTTTTTTCGCGCCTTTTTTCAAAAAAGCGGAAGTTGACCGCCATTTTGTGACACAAGATGGCGCCGATGACGTAGCAGTCACGTGACAGGCCACGTGAGAGGATTGGCTTCCGGGTTGTGACGCCAACCCTCCCCACGTGACTTGTGACGTAGCTGGTAACCTTTAACCCGGAAGAGCTTGCCCGCCATTTTGGGCAAGCCGGAAGTGCTCCGCCGCCATTTTGTGAGAAAGTGGAGCTGCTTCCGCCTTACTTAAAATGGCTGACGTGACGTCACGAAATCCGCCATTTTTGTAGTCCGGAAGGCCTGTAAACCAGGCCGAAGCCTACGGCGACCCCCTCACGGACAAATGGCGAGAAGATAAAGGCCCTATGGCGAAGTCTGGCCCCACTCACTTTCGTTACTGATTCACAGCTCCGGTGTCCAATGGCAACCTGGAGTCTGTTTAATAAATTTCCCGACCCCCGCGAGCCCGAAGTGGTCTGACACGCGCGAGCGTGTCAGCACGAGCGGGGGTCCGAGGTGCCGCGCGCAGCCGAAGGCGTAGCGCGCGGCCGCCGAGGGCGTTGCACCCACCCCCAGGGTCGCACTCCTCGCTRACGCTCGGAGTGCTTGGTAACCTTAAGAAGCAGACACCGACAAGTGAAACTCCCACGGCCTTGAAATTTTATTGGAAGTTGAGTTTGAAAGAGACCCTTAC
>VIQU02000145.1 GCA_010206225.2 Lachnospiraceae bacterium MD308
AACCATCCCACTCCTATTCCATCGGCCTCTGTATTATTGCCCAAAATCTCCAGACTTATTCCGGAGGCCAGGTGTGGGCAGCGCCCACAAAAAGGCAATCATACAGGGTCTTAATAGTCATGCAAAAAAACAGAAAGAATTGTATATATTTTCCTGATATGGTTATACTATAAATACAAGGAACTCTTCGACAGCAAATCGACAACAATAAAAATGTTAAACCGACAAGTAATTCTTTACATATCTAATTCATATCAGAAAGTCTTGCTTTCCATAGACACAGGATTTTTTACAGCCTCATCGGAATGAATGAAAGACAATGTCTCTATTTCCAACAAAAGAAAATGTCCAGTCACTATTAGCTTGATTATAAGAAACACCGAAAAGCCGCCAAATCAGACAATCCAAAACTTCAAGTGAAATGGGACTGGACAAACCTAAATATGTTTCTATCGTATCATGATATATGTTTTCTCTAATCTTGTATGCGTCTACAATCACAGAATCAAATAAGGATAATTAAACCTCTACTCTTTTACTACTCAAGGATATTCACATCACACTCAAAAACAGAGTGAATAAAATCCACCCTGAAGTTAAATGTTAAATGTTTACTTTTTTCGGAACATCACAAATGATTACTTTAATTTTAAACATTTCTTCTGATGTTTCGACCACAACTGAACCATGATATTTACTGGCAATCTTTTTTATGGATTCTAACCCTATAC
>VIQU02000146.1 GCA_010206225.2 Lachnospiraceae bacterium MD308
TCCGTCGCACAGCCAGTGGATTTCTTTCCGTGTAACTTTCCTCAGTTCACCCGGTGTGTCCGGCCAATGGAAAGAATCCCGGTCCAGCCGTTTCATCAGGATCCAGAATCCGGAGCCGTCCCACTGGAGGATCTTGATCAATGTGCGTCTGCGATTGCAGAAGGCGAACATACAGCGGGAATACGGGTCGAGATGGAATTTCAGTTTGATGATTGCGGCCAAGCCGGTATAGCTCTTGCGCAGATCGGTCACACCGCAGGCCAGATAGACGGTTGTGTTTCCTGAAAAATCAAGCATAGTCCTTCAAAGCCTGCAGGAGCGCAGCCATCAGCCGGGCGGGGCAGTCTGCGTCAACTTCAATCCGGATATTTTCCGGAAGAAGGATTGTTACAGGAGAATTCCCTGCGACGGCATCGTATCGCAGCTCCCGTTCTGAAGGAAGCTTTGCGAACACCGGATCAGAACTGCTTTCCGTCTGCGTGGCCTTTCCCTGAATCTTTCGAATCCAATAGCTTAGGGTGGATTGAGGCACCTCATTCTGCTGGCACCAGTCTTTGCGGGATAAACCGCTTTCTTGGAACGTATGAATCCGGTCTGCCCAAAGCGCAGCTTTTGAGATTATATTATCATTCGTATTAATTAGTATCACCTCCATCATTTGAAATTATCTTATCAAAAATGGAAGGGAATTTGTAGATACGGATTATTACCTACTTAC
>VIQU02000147.1 GCA_010206225.2 Lachnospiraceae bacterium MD308
GGCAAGATAGTCTTTTCTGGCTTTTTTTCGGTAGGTACGCGGCTTTGGCTCATTGTATTCATAGCAGACTGTATCAATAATCCTTTCGAGATCTTCTCTTGCTTCATTCAGCAGGTTGATATCCTGTGGAAATGCAATGTTCTGTGGTGCGCAGGTGGCATCCAGTATAAGCGTGCCTTCGTTGTCTGAACTGCCATCTCCTGCAGCAATTGTGTTTCCAGAATCACCGCTGCCGCCAGCTGGGGTATGATCATCCGGATGGTTGAATCCAATAATCATCTCATTGATGTCCCCAAGGATGTCGTCAGTCAGACGTTTTCGGAATTCTACCAGAAGCGATGGTGGTGTTAGTATATAAATGTGGACAGGAAAAGTTGAACAACCTATACTATCAAATGAAAGAGCAAAGGAGATGAAAGGCATGGCGAAAAATCAAAAATCTTACACTCCGGAATTTAAACAGCAGATCGTGGATCTGTATAATGCTGGAGGAACCTCGTATCCACAACTGGAACGTGAATATGGCGTAAATCGGAGTACGATTAGCGGTTGGGTAAAGCAGCTTTCCCCTATCAAGGTATCAGAGGAGGAAACGGTTACCCTCAAGGAGTATAAGGCTCTCCAAAAAGAAATCCAGCGCCTTAAGATCGAGAACGAAATACTAAAAAAAGCGAC
>VIQU02000148.1 GCA_010206225.2 Lachnospiraceae bacterium MD308
GGATATGGCTACTGAATTTGAAAATATTTTGTCAAAAAGGTCAAAAAAGTTAAAGGTAAAACCACAAGAGTTTTATGCTATAAGAAGTCTTGTTAATATGTTATTAGGTATTGGGGTTGAAATAAAGGATTTTGAAAATTTTTTTCTTTCATTTACGATAGAACAAATTGGAAAAGAATTTGATTTGATAAAACTTGATAAGGATAATCTCGTTTTGAATATTGAATTAAAAAGTGAAGAGATAGGAGTGGAGGCTATTCAAAATCAATTAGAAAAGAATAGATATTACCTAAAACATTTAGCACCAGATGTACGATTGTATACTTTTGTGGAAACTGGAAAAGAATTATATAAATATACATCCAAAGGACTTCAGCTTGTCGGGGTAGAGGATTTAAAAGATACCATGCAGTTATTTCAGGAGAGTCTTGGGGAGAACCTTGAATCTTTGTTTCAGGCGAATAGTTACCTTATTTCTCCTTTAAATTCACATCAAAAATTATGTATGGTGATTATTTTTTGACAAATCAACAGCATGATATAGAGAAAAAGATAGTAGATTTGATTTTATTGAGTGATAAGGAATATGTTTTAGGGATAACAGGAAAAGCGGGAACTGGTAAAACTCTTCTGCTATATGATATTATTAAGGAAATAGCAGAGAGAGGAGAAA
>VIQU02000149.1 GCA_010206225.2 Lachnospiraceae bacterium MD308
TCCATCCTCAGACGGCTGTACCGTGCAGACAGGATGCCGGTCAGAGGATTATTGCGGGGCAGGTTCTTCTTTGGCTGTAAAATCGGAGCATTGAACTTCAGGAAGCTCTTCTCTTACAGAAAGGGCAGGGGACACTATGCGCAAAATCCGATATTAACGTAATGGTTAAGGAACAGACAGCCTGACTGTTGCCTAAGTATACAAAGCAAGCGGCTTTAAAACGGTTGTGTGAAATTTTCAAGGTACTATATGGAGGGTTATGGCGTTGTTTGTCAACTCTTTTGACCCTTACATCTTATCATATATATAGTAGATTTTTGTTGTAATTTGAATTTCGCGGAGTAGGATTGCAAATTCCGCACGAACGGCGTAGCCATTCCGCTTCCGACGGCGTAATCATTCCACAGTAACGGCGTGCTCATTCCGCTTCAAACGGCGTATCTTCCTTTATACTTTGAGATGGAACAAGCAGATCAGAGTGTAAAGAAAGGAGCATGTCATGCAAAGTTACACTACTATTATCGGCGTTGTAGAACTACGCCTACAAAAACAGAGTTACACCACTGTACAAAAGCGTTATTCCATCGGATCCAGTACAGTGACGCTCATTATGAAACGCTTTAAAGAATTAGGACTTTCTCTTGATG
>VIQU02000150.1 GCA_010206225.2 Lachnospiraceae bacterium MD308
GTTGGGTTGGACAGAAAGCAACACAGGGCTATGGCGTTTCATTTAATGGCGTTCGGAAAACTACATTTCAATAAGGTACTGCTGCCATATCGAATTTTATATGATATTGAGAAGCGGATGTTTGAGAAAACATTTCATGAGGTGCCGCCAAATGAATTATACCCTGCTCCTGCAATGACGTTAAAAACAAAGTATTTACAGCCGACAATTTCATCAACGATGGATATAGATGAATTAGAACGGCAGAGAGCGGAGTATAAGAAGATAGTAGATACTGAAAAGATGGATTCTGATAAGTGGGATTATTATTTTGCTAGATTTCTGCTGCCATATGATTTAATACCTAAAATCCCGTATCAATTATACATATGTCAGCCGATGTTAATCCCAAAGAGTTCAATAATTTCTTTTTGAAAGGCTGTTGCCGTTGTGTAAATCTGCTTACGTTTCCCTTCAACAGAAACCATCCGTAGGGATTTCATCTCATCTATCACTTCCTGCATATTATGGCTCTTGAACCATCCGGCCTTATCCATGATGTTTTTAATCTGAGAAGAAAATATCAGGGCGATATACTGGATAAACATCCGTCCATCCATTGCTGCTGAGGAATGGATTCGCAGCCTTTTCATATC
>VIQU02000151.1 GCA_010206225.2 Lachnospiraceae bacterium MD308
CTGTTCACTTGTCGGTGTCTACCTCTTAAGGTCACTAAGCACTCCGAGCGTCAGCGAGGAGTGCGACCCTCTACCCTGGTGCAACGCCCTCGGCGGCCGCGCGCTACGCCTTCGGCTGCGCGCGGCACCTCGGACCCCCGCTCGTGCTGACGCGCTCGCGCGCGTCAGACCACTTCGGGCTCGCGGGGGTCGGGAACTTTGCTAACAGACACCGAGTTGCCATTGGATACTGTAGCTGTGAATCAGTAACGAAAGTGAGTGGGGCCAGACTTCGCCATARGGCCTTTATCTTCTTGCCATTKGTCCGTRTMGGGGGTCGCCATAGGCTTCGGSCTCRGTTTTAGGCCTTCCGGACTACCAAAATGGCGGATTYARTGACGTCACGGYCGCCATTTTAAGTAGGTGCCGTCCAGGACTGCTGTTCCGGGTCAGAGGGCATCCTCGGCGGRACYTRCACAAAATGGCGGACAAAAAACATCCGGGTCAAAGGTCRCAKCTACGTCATAAGTCACGTGTCTGGGTCCTGCTRCGTCATATGCGGAAGTAGGCCCCGYCACGTGACTCGTCACGTGRSTGYYACGTCACGGCRGCCATTTTGWATCACAAAATGGCTGCCGTGACGTGACACCCACG
>VIQU02000152.1 GCA_010206225.2 Lachnospiraceae bacterium MD308
GCTGCATGGCACATGCGAGGCGCAGATTTGATGAAGCCCTGACGGTTCTGAAAAAGGACTTCACCAAAGAAGAGCTGAAGGAGACAACCGCATATCAGGCACTGGCACGGATCGGGATGCTCTATAAGATTGAAGAAATGATCCGTGACAAGTCACCGGAAGAACGGTACAAAGAGCGTCAAAAGCAGGCGAGACCGCTTTTAGAGGCTTTCTTTGAGTGGCTCCATAAACTGGAGGATTCCGTAGACCGGTCTTCGATGATCGGAGAGGCTGTCCGGTACGCTTTGAACCAGGAAGTTTATCTGAAGAGATATCTGGAGGACGGCCGCTTAAGTATCGATAATCTGGCGGCAGAACGGGCGTTGAAAAACTTTGCGACCGGGAGAAGGAACTGGCTTTTTGCAAAGAGTATCCGCGGAGCGCAGGCCAGCGCAACAGTGTACAGCATTACAGAAACAGCTATGCTGAACGGGAAGAAACCGTACAATTATCTCACCTATGTGATGGAAAGGATGAAAGATCTTGGTCCTTTTCCAGAAAAGGGAGCCATGCTGGAACTTCTCCCCTGGTCCGCCAGTCTGCCGGCTGATTGTCACAGCAAACTAAAAAAGTAAGAGACAGTTCTTCCTCTGG
>VIQU02000153.1 GCA_010206225.2 Lachnospiraceae bacterium MD308
ATCAAGAGAAATCAAGAGAAAGTCCTAATTCTTTAAAGCGTTTCATAATGAGCGTCACTGTACTGGATCCGATGGAATAACGCTTTTGTACAGTGGTGTAACTCTGTTTTTGTAGGCGTAGTTCTACAACGCCGATAATAGTAGTGTAACTTTGCATGACATGCTCCTTTCTTTACACTCTGATCTGCTTGTTCCATCTCAAAGTATAAAGGAAGATACGCCGTTTGAAGCGGAATGAGCACGCCGTTACTGTGGAATGATTACGCCGTCGGAAGCGGAATGGCTACGCCGTTCGTGCGGAATTTGCATTATTTGGCGGTTATTAAGAGTAGTCTCGGAAACTTAATGAATAATGGATGAAAATTCTGCATAATGGGTTCAAACAGATGACAGAGGTTGTGCTGTGCCTGAAACAGATACGGGATTTTGGTGAAGGGCGCACTTTTCCAGACCTGCCTTTGAGAGGCAAGTCAAGAAAAAATCTTTATGGATTAAAGGTTGCTATTATGAAGCTGAATCCATTTTCTGCTTTTTAATCCGGGCGTCCAAATGGATATTGATACCGGCAATCATAGCAAAGAAAGAATACCGTTTTTTGCTGTGGATCTTCATAT
>VIQU02000016.1 GCA_010206225.2 Lachnospiraceae bacterium MD308
AGATACCAGAACTGCACGATATAATCCCAAGTGCTTTTGGGAAGCACAAAGGGGTCCGGGTAAAATTTATGGAACTGGGATACGAAAGTATCCTGAAAGGCGGCATGACCGCCAGAGTTATCAGGTAACATCAAAAATCGCCTCCAATCAAAAAAATGTACTTTTTGATCAAGGGCGCGAAGCGCCGCATTTTTTGATTGGTTTGTCAAGTGTTTTTGAGAAAAAAAGTGGGTGATTTTTGAAAAATAGGTTCTGAAAGCCCCATGAAATAAGGGCTGAAGATTCCGAGAGGTTATGATTCTGATAAGGAGGAATTATAAATGCAGGAACTGACATTAGAGAAGTTTGAAGAAGCCAGTGAAGTTGTGAAAAAAGTCACGCTGCCGACGAAACTGGTATACAGTGAAAATTTAAGCAGCCTGACCGGAGGAAAGGTGTATTTAAAGCCTGAGAATATGCAGTGTACGGGCGCTTATAAGGTGCGCGGCGCCTATTATAAGATCAGTACCATGACAAAAGAGGAGCGCGAGAGAGGCCTCATTACAGCCTCTGCAGGAAATCACGCTCAGGGGGTTGCGTTCGCAGCGCAGAAATTCGGCTGTAAGGCAACGATTGTCATGCCTACAGTGACACCGCTTATTAAAGTAAACCGCACAAAAAATTATGGGGCGGAAGTGATACTTTACGGAGATGTATTTGACGATTCTTATGCATATGCGGTAAAATTGGCTGAGGAGACCGGCAAGACACTGGTGCATCCTTTTGATGATCTGGACGTTGCCACAGGACAGGGAAGTATTGCCATGGAGATCATTCAGGAGCTGCCGACGGTGGATTACATTCTTGTGCCGATCGGCGGCGGCGGCTTGATAACAGGTGTCGCAACACTGGCCAAAATGCTGAATCCGAAGATTCAGATCATCGGAGTGGAGCCGAAATCGGCAGCGAGTATGTCTGCGGCGTTAGAGGCCGGAGAGCCGGTAACACTTCCAAGCGCCAATACGATCGCAGACGGGACGGCAGTCAAGCGGGTAGGTGAAAACATTTTCCCATATTGTAAGGAGAATATTGATCAGATTCTTACAGTGGAGGATGATGAATTGATCGGCGCCTTTCTTGATATGGTGGAAAACCACAAGATGATTGTGGAAAACTCTGGTCTTTTAACAATCGCAGCGTTAAAACAGATGGATCTGACCCGCAAAAAGGCAGTGGCGATTCTCAGCGGCGGTAATATGGACGTTATCACCATGTCTTCGATCGTGCAGCACGGCTTGATCCAAAGGGACAGGATTTTTTCTGTGTCAGTGCTTCTTCCGGATAAAGCCGGAGAGCTTGTGCGTGTGGCAACTACCATTGCCAATGCGAACGGCAATGTGATTAAATTAGAGCATAACCAGTTTGTAAGCACGAACCGGAATGCGGCCGTGGAACTTCGTATTACCATGGAGGCATTCGGTACGGAGCATAAGAATGATATCCTGATGGCACTGGAAAACGACGGATTCCGTCCAAGAGAGATTGGGGCGAAGCTGTACTAAGCTGTTATCAGCATTGGAAAAGTAACCGGCAATATGGCATGATTAGAAAATATTGGAGGATAGAGCAATGGATAAGATAAAAATGACGGCTCCTATTGTGGAGATGGATGGAGACGAGATGACCCGGATTCTCTGGAAGATGATCAAAGAGCATCTTTTAGAGCCGTTTCTTGAGCTGAATACAGAGTATTACGATCTGGGGCTTGTGCACCGCAATGAGACGAACGACCAAGTCACGATCGATTCGGCAAATGCAGTGAAAAAACATAAAGTTGCGGTAAAATGCGCTACCATTACGCCCAATGCAGCCCGTATGACGGAGTATGACCTGAAAGAAATGTGGAAAAGTCCGAACGGGACCATCCGCGCGATTCTGGATGGAACCGTATTCCGCGCGCCGATCGTTGTAAAGGGAATTGAGCCGTGTGTGAAAAACTGGAAGAAGCCGATCACGATCGCAAGGCATGCTTACGGCGATGTATATAAAAACAGTGAGATGAAGATCCCGGGAGCCGGAAAGGCAGAGCTTGTCTATACGGATAAAGACGGAAATGAGACAAGGGAGCTGATCCATGAGTTTGAGGGCGAAGGAATCATACAGGGAATGCATAATATTAACCAGTCGATCGCAAGCTTTGCAAGGAGCTGTTTTAACTATGCTTTAGATACAAACCAGGATCTTTGGTTTGCAACAAAGGATACCATTTCCAAAAAGTATGACCATACGTTCAAAGATATTTTTCAGGAGATCTATGACGCAGAATATGACGAGAAATTTAAAGCGGCAGGGATTGTGTATTTCTATACGCTGATCGATGATGCGGTTGCCCGTGTGATGAAGTCCGAGGGCGGTTATATCTGGGCTTGTAAAAATTATGACGGGGATGTAATGAGCGATATGGTATCTTCTGCATTTGGCTCTCTTGCTATGATGACATCTGTTCTCGTGTCACCGGAAGGCTATTATGAGTATGAAGCGGCGCATGGTACAGTTCAGCGTCATTATTATAAGCACCTGAAGGGAGAGGAGACTTCCACGAACTCTGTGGCAACAATTTTTGCATGGACAGGCGCTCTTAGAAAGCGCGGAGAGTTAGACAGCAACGAGGAACTTATGAAGTTTGCGGACAGGCTTGAGGAAGCGACGATTGACACGATTGAGGAAGGTAAGATGACAAAAGATCTTGCACTGATTACAACGATCAAGAATCCGGCGGTTTTAAACAGTGAAGACTTTATACGGGCAATCGCTGAAAGATTATAAGGAAGGGATTCTGTATGAATATACTGATGATTAACGGTACGATGAGAAAGAGCTCAACGTACCGGATTGCGAAGATGTTTGTGGAGAGAGTTACCTTGTCTAAAGATACGGTAAATGAATTGTTCCTACCGAAGGATATGCCGGAATTCTGCCGCGGATGCGGGCTGTGCATCACGCGGGACGCCAAAAAATGTCCGGATTATTTTATATATTTAAGACGCATTACAAGGCTTATTGATGAGGCAGATCTCCTTGTATTCGCAACGCCCACTTATGTTTACCATACAACAGGCCAAGTAAAGGCTCTTCTTGACCATTATGGATACCGTTGGATGGTACACCGGCCAGAGCGTTCTATGTTCCAGAAGCAGGCGGTGTGCTTTGCGACGGCGGCGGGCGGCGGTATGAAAAGCGCGCTGAAGGATATTACGGACAGCCTGAAATGGTGGGGCGTCGGACGGATTTATACATATGGGGTTGCAGTCAGAAGCATGGATTGGGATGAAGTCGATAAATCAATTAAAGATAAAATCGACAGTAACGTGGATTGGCTTATGACAAAGATTGTTCATGAGCGGGAACACGTAACGCCGTCGCTTTATACGAGAGTTCTTTTTTATGTCATGCGGTATATGCACAGCCGGACATTTATGCAGCAGGTCGATACGGATTACTGGCAGGAGATGGGATGGCTTGGGGAAAAGCGTCCGTGGATAGCAGAAAAACCGAAAACAGAAGAGCAGGCGGAAGCAGAAAAAAATGAAGCGTTTCTTAAGAGGCCGGAAGCGGAATTGTTTGAATCTTCAAAGACAGCAGAAGTACCGGAAAATGCAGAAGCGACAGAAGATGCGGGCACGGATACCATGGTAAGAAATATGAAAAGGAATAAGTGATATGGATGTAGAAAAATATGTGGATAGTGATCTTTTAAGAAGGTTTGAATTTTATAATTATGGTCATGCTTTAGAGATACTCCATGATGCATTTCCGACAGAGTGGAAGGAGTTACAAGAGTGCTTGCGAAAATTGAAGCTAACTTTGGCAGATATAAAAAAATCCGGAGGTAATGAATCTCCAATACTCAAAAAATTTGATGATGTATTATACCCGTATGGCTGGAGAGAGATTAGAATAAGCGGTGATCTGATTGTAAAAAAATATCCAAGGCAAACAGCACAGCGGAGGGGACGTTTTGCGGACGAACCATATGATGTTGAAACAATCAAAGGATATATTGATGGCCATAATATAGACTTTTTGAAAAATAGAGTTGCTTTTGATCTTGAGTGGAATAGTAAAGATCAGACATTTGACCGCGATTTGCTGGCAATGCGAACGTATTTTGATTGCGGACTAATCGATGTTGGAGTTATTGTAACGAGAACAGAATCTCTTAACGATATTTTTAAACAAGAAAAAGACAATAATGGTCAGCCATTAATAAAAAAGTATGGTGCGAGTACTACGTGGATGGGGAAATTGCGTTATCGGCTTGATTCCCGCCGCAATGGCGGGTGTCCCATTTTAGCAGTAGGGATAGGAAAGGAATGTGTTGAAGAATATGGCAGATTTAACAAGTACTATACAAAATTTAATGAAATTTACGAGCGGGAAGAAATATAATACAATTTATGCGGATCCGCCATGGCAATTTCAGAACAGAAAAGGAAAAGTTTCTCCCGAACATAAACGTTTAACTCGATATGAGACAATGACGATTGCAGATATTAAAGCACTGCCGATTGCGGATATTACAGGAGAAAAAGCGCACTTGTATTTGTGGATTCCAAATGCGCTGCTTCCAGATGGCTTAGAAGTAATGGACGCGTGGGGATTTGAATATAAAGGGAATATTGTGTGGGAAAAGGTGCGAAAAGACGGAGGTCCTGACGGCAGGGGGGTTGGATTTTATTTTAGAAATGTTACGGAATTGATTTTATTCGGCATTAAGAAAAAAAGCGCGCCTAATAGAACGTTGCAGCCGGCGCGTTCGCAGGTTAATATTATCCGGGCAATGAAACGGGAACATAGCCGTAAACCAGACGAAATTATTCCTATCATTGAGGAATGCAGTCAGGGTCCCCGAATTGAACTGTTCGCAAGAGGAGTTCGAGAAGGTTGGGATATGTGGGGAAATCAGGCAACCGAAGATTATGAACCCACATGGGATACCTATTCTAATCATACAGTAGCACATGCAAAATAGTTTAGAGTCAAGAGACTTCCGATATTCTTTAGCTCTAAGGCTTAGAGCTAAAGAATATCGGAAGTCTCTTTTTGGGCCGCTCTGTTATCATTGCTGTATTATTCTGCTAATTCCTCCCACCTGACATACAATTTTTCCAGTTCTTCTGCGATCTGCGCTTTTTCCCCGGCCAGCTCCTGACATTTGACTGAATTCGTATATACTTCTTCAAGCCCCATCAGCTCATCAATCCTGGCGTCTCTGTCTTCCAGTTCGGCGATACGCTTTTCCGTCTTTGCGAGATCATTCTGGCGTTTGCGTTTGCGCGCCTGCGCTTCCTTTTGCTCCTGCCAGCTTAGCCTGCCGTCCGAACCGCCGGAATTGTTAGCTTTATCGAATGTGACGTTCTCATTAACTTCCTGACAGGAGTAGGCGGCGGTCAGCTCGTCCCGCTTTTCAAGATAGTAGTCATAATTTCCGATATAGTTGATAAAAGTCTGATTCACAAGATCCAGAATCCTTGTTGCCGTCTGGTTGATAAAGTAACGGTCATGGGAGACGTAAAGCACCGTTCCGGTGTAATCATTAAGCGCCTTCTCTAAAATCTCTTTTGAAACAATATCCAGATGATTGGTCGGCTCGTCGAGGATGAGAAAATTTGCCTCCGAGAGCATAAGCTTCGCCAAAGATACCCGCCCCCGCTCGCCGCCGCTTAAATCCCCGATCAATTTGAATGCGTCATCCCCCGTAAAGAGGAATGCTGCTAGCATATTCCGTATTTCCGTGTTGGTGAGAGAAGGATAATCATCCGAAATCTCCTCAAAAATTGTCTTATCCATATGGAGGACATGGTGTTCCTGATCATAATATCCGATCTGTACATTAGTCCCAAGCGCAAACGATCCCTCATCCGCAGCAATCACGTTATTTAAAATCTTAAGAAGCGTCGTTTTTCCCGTACCATTATCTCCGATCACTGCCACGTGCTCCCCCCGTTTTATCTCAAAATTTACATCCGAAAAAAGGATGTGGGGCGGGAATGCCTTGCCAAGATGCTCGACAGAAAGAACATCATTGCCGCTTGTGCGGGAAGGAGTAAGGGTTAGGTGTATCTCGGTATGCAGCGTAACCGGCTTGTCCACAGGCGTTATTTTCTCCAGCATTTTTTCACGGCTCTCTGCCCGCTTGATAGATTTTTCGCGGTTAAAGGAGCGGAGCTTTTCTATGACGGCTTCCTGATGTTTGATTTCCTGCTGCTGGTTTAGATATTCTTTCAGCTGTGCATCGCGGATCATCTTTTTCTTCTCGGCGTACTGGGTGTAGTTGCCGGAATAAGTCATAAGATTCCCATTCTCAATCTCTATGATCTTTGTGGCAATCCGGTTTAAAAAATACCGGTCGTGGGAGACGATAAGGACAGCTCCCGGATAATTCAAAAGGTAGTTCTCCAGCCATGCGATGGAACCTAAGTCCAAATGGTTAGTCGGCTCGTCAAGCAGAAGAATGTCCGGTCTTGTAAGAAGGAGCTTTCCAAGGGATACCCGGGTTTTCTGCCCTCCGGAGAGAGCTCCTGTCTGCTTTGAAAACTCATCCTCGGAAAATCCAAGACCTTTCAATACTCCGACGATCTCGCTCTGATATGCATAGCCGTTGGCGCGCTCGAATTCCGCCGTCAGGCGGTTGTAGGCTTCCATATGACTTTCCAGACGCTCGGCGGATAAATGCTTCATCTCCATCTCCATCTGCCTGAGACGTCTTTCGGTCTCTATGATCTTTGCTTTGGCAGTCCTTACTTCTTCGTAGATAGAATTTTCCCCCGCCATATCCTGATGCTGGGAAAGATAACCCAGAGATTTACCCTTAGTCAGAGTGATCGTTCCGGCGTCTAAGGGCAGTTCGCCTACGATCATCTTTAATATCGTGGACTTTCCCGCACCGTTTATGCCTACAAGAGCCGCTTTTTCGTGGTCTTCTATATGAAATGAGCCGTCGGTGACAATTATTTCTTCACCGAATGCTTTACTGATTTTGTGACATGCTAATATCATAATATCCTCCTGTTAAACTCCCAGAAATTTAAGCATTACTTCTACATTATAGCGAAAATGAAAGAAAACACAACCAAAAAGTTTGACTTTGCTTTGACAATTTACTATAATGTTTTTATGAAAGAAATGGAAGGTGAACATCAGTGGAAGAAAGAGGGATTTCTCAGGCTGTCATTCGAAGACTGCCACGGTACTACAGATACTTGGGGGAATTGCTTGAAAATGGTGTGGAGCGTATTTCATCCAATGACCTGAGTAAGAAGATGAAAGTCACGGCTTCCCAGATTCGGCAGGACCTCAATAATTTTGGGGGATTTGGACAACAAGGTTACGGCTATAATGTGAAATATTTATACACAGAGATTGGAAAGATTCTTGGTCTTGAGGAAGACCATAACATGATCATTATCGGCGCCGGTAATCTTGGACAGGCGCTTGCCAATTATGCTGCCTTTGAGAACAGGGGATTTATCCTCAAGGGTATATTTGACGTTAATCCGAGGCTTAATGGTGTTTCTATAAGAGGCGTGCCAATCCGTATGATGGATGAGCTTAAGGAATTTGTCCAGAACAACGAAGTGAAGATTGCAGCGCTTACGATTCCTAAGGAAAAAGCGATTGAAGTCGCGAATCTTCTGGTAGATAACGGTGTATGTGCGATTTGGAATTTCGCTCATACAGATTTGAATCTACCGGATAACATTATCGTGGAGAATGTGCATTTGTCGGAAAGCCTGATGCAGTTATCATACAACATCAGCAGATATCGTCAGGAGCATAAAGAATCATAGCCCAAAAGACGTGTAATGACGAGCCATGCTGGAAGCGGGCAGGTCTTTACACGTTCTTTGTGTACAGACGAGATTTTCATAATTTTATGAATATAGATGGAGAAGATAGAATATGAGGTATTTACCGGGAGCATGTCAGATGAAGGAGGCGGACCAGTACACGATCCATACGCTTGGCATACCGTCTCTTGCATTGATGGAGCGGGCTGCCGCTGCCTGTGTCAGATATATGAGAGAGCAGGATATGGATTTGTCTGATGTCTGTATTGTGTGCGGTTCGGGCAATAACGGGGGCGATGGTTTTGCGATTGCAAGAATGCTGATAGAAGACGGACATCGTGTAACTGCTGTTATGGCAGGAAACAGGGATCGGTGCACCAGCGAATGTAAGGAGCAGATACGGCTTTTTGAAAAAGCGGGAGGAATCGTTGGCAATGAATTCAAAGCAGGAGAATATAGTATTATAGTAGATGCTGTGTTCGGCGTAGGATTAAGCCGTAATATAGAAGGAAAATACGCGAAGATCCTCGGCGCGATGAATGAGAGCCGGGCGCTGAAATTCGCAGTGGATATACCGTCAGGGATTTCGGCTGATACGGGAAATGTTCTCGGAATCGCATTTATGGCAGATGTTACCGTCACTTTTCAGAAGATGAAATTCGGCATGGGCATCTATCCGGGAAAAGAATATGCGAAAGAAGTGGTGATCGCCGATATCGGAATCAGCGACGCGCCTTTTAAGGAGGATACAGAGGTTGTCTGTGAGCTTATGGAAACAGATTACCGATCGCTCCTTCCGGCCCGCATGGAAGATTCAAACAAAGGAACTTACGGAAAGGTGCTTGTGATCGCCGGGAGCAGGGGTATGTGCGGCGCGGCTTATTTTAACGCAAAATCCGCCTATCTGGCGGGCGCGGGGCTGGTACGTATCTATACGGCAGAAGAGAACCTTGCCGTTTTGCAGACGCTTCTGCCGGAAGCAGTGATTACTGCTTACGAAGATTTCGATGAAAAGGAACTTCTCCGGCTGCTGTCGTGGGCAGACGTTGTGTGCATGGGTTCTGGTATCGGCATGGAAGAGACGGCAAAGAAGCTTGTGGAGACAGTCTTTCAAAACAACCGATGTCCTTGCGTGGTAGATGCGGACGGTTTAAATCTGATGGCAGTACATCCAAAAGCCTTTGAGCAGAGACTTCATGATCAATATATTCTGACTCCGCATATGAAAGAGATGTCACGACTTACAGGAATGTCGGTAAAGGAGATCAGAGAAGACCGGTTAAAGGCGCTGAAACGCTTTCTGGGAGATAAGAATGCCGGCATCACCTGCATCCTCAAGGATGCCGATACAGTGACATATACTGATAGAAAGCGGGCATGCCTGAACTGTTCCGGCAACTGCGCTATGGCGAAGGCGGGCTCCGGAGATGTACTTGCAGGGCTTACGGCGGGGCTTCTGGCGCAGAAACGTGACTGTTTTGAATCGGCAGTTCTGGGAGCATACCTGCATGGAAGGGCAGGAGATTCTGCAAGAGAAGACAAGGGCGCATACAGTGTGCTTGCAGAAGATATCATGAACCATATCGGTATTGCTTTCAAACATTTGGCACAGGATGAGGAGGAGAGTATATGAAGAAGTATACGAGAGTGTGCGCGAGAATTGACCTTGATGCGATTGAGTTCAATGTGGAAAGTATGAAAAAGAATATTAGTGACAGTACCAAAATGCTCGTTGTCATTAAGGCGGACGGCTACGGACACGGTGGTCTGCAGATAGCAAGGCTCCTTGACGATAAGGAGTATATCTGGGGCTATGCAGTTGCTACTCTTGATGAGGCAGTAGCCCTTAGAAACGGCGGGATCATAAAACCGTTGCTTGTTCTGGGATGCATTTTCCCGGATCAGAGAGAATGCATGATAGAGCAAGGGATCCGGATGACCGTCTATACAAAGGAGATGGCTAAGGAAGTATCGGAGTTAGCCGAAAGACTTCACAAGAAGGTATATATCCATATCAAGATCGATACGGGGATGTCAAGGCTTGGGTTTATGGCACAGGATGAGGATATCAGGGAGATAGAGGAGATTGCCGCGCTTCCGGGCCTTGTGCCGGAAGGAATGTACACACATTTTTCAAAAGCGGATGAGACAGATAAGACATTTACCCGCAGGCAGCTTGCCGCGTATCTGCGGGTGAAGCACAGTCTTGAAGAAAGAGGTGTGACATTTCCTTATTATCACTGTTCCAACAGCGCCGGGATCATTGACATGCCGGAGGCGAATCTGAATCTGGTGAGAGCGGGGATATCCACTTACGGGCTTTATCCGTCGGAAGAAGTCAACAAAGAAAAGGTTCCTTTAAAGCCTGCGATGGAGCTGATCAGCCATGTGGCCCATGTAAAATGGGTGGAGAAAGGAACTCTGATCAGCTATGGGGGAACATTTGCCGCAAAGAAGAGAACGAAGATCGCAACCGTCCCGGTAGGATACGGAGACGGTTATCCCAGAAGTCTTTCTAATAAAGGCTATGTGCTCATACACGGAAAGAAGGCGGGAATTCTGGGACGTGTCTGCATGGATCAGCTTATGGTGGATGTTACAGATATCCCGGACGTGAAATATGGCGACAAAATCACCATGATCGGCAGCGACGGGGAAGAAAGCCTTCCCGTGGAGATATTAAGCGGGCTGTCCGGGAGATTTAATTATGAATTTGTGTGCAATCTGGGAAAACGTGTACCCCATGAATTTTTACGGCACGGCGAAGTGACCGAACAGAGAGATTATTTTAGTTAAATACGTAAACTCTATGGAATACATCCGAAAAAGATGGAAATACTTACTTTATCTTATATGTATCGGAGTGTGAATAGAGTGCAGGTAAGGCGCGGAGATATTTATTATGCAGACTTAAGCCCGGTCGTCGGTTCCGAACAAGGCGGAATCCGTCCGGTGCTCATTATACAGAATGATGTGGGCAACCGGCACAGCCCTACAGTTATATGTGCGGCGATTACTTCCCGCATGAATAAAGCGAAGCTTCCCACCCATGTGGAGCTGGACGTAAGAAAGTGCCAGATTGTAAAAAATTCGGTGATTTTACTGGAACAGATCCGTACCATTGATAAACAGAGATTAAAGGACATGGTATGCCATCTGGATAAAGGGATTATGAACAAAGTTGATGAAGCGCTGAAGGTGAGTTTTGAGCTTCATACATAGCAAAGGAGTTTAAGAAATTTAAGATGGAAGAAGGCAGTTTGTTTCAAAAAATACGGCAGATATTTCAGGCAGAAGATGAGATGGATGATGGGCTGAAAAAGGAAGCAGCCGCTTTGATCCGCAATATTTTCCGCTATATGGACAAGGATGCGAAGGATATTATGACACACAGGAAGAATATCATTGCGATCGACGGGAAGGAGACGCTGGAAGATGCGCTGAAGTTTATGCTGGATGAGAATTTTTCCAGATTCCCGATCTATAAGGAGGATATTGACGAGATTGTCGGATTTCTTCACCTGAGGGACGCGATGGAATGTTATCTGGCAAGAGAGCAGCGTAAGATTCCTGTCTCAGAGCTTGGAGATTACATAAGGGCAGTAACATTCATACCTGAAACGAAGAGTATTGACACGCTTTTTCGTGAAATGCAGGTGTCACATAATCATGTGGTGATCGTTCTGGACGAGTATGGACAGACGAGCGGGCTTGTGACGATGGAGGATATCTTAGAGGAACTCGTGGGAAATATTCTGGACGAGCATGACGTTGAGGAAAAGATGATCACCCGCCTTGTGACGGGAAATTATCTTGTAAACGGATTTGCTGAGTTGGAGGATCTGGAGGATTATCTCGGAATACAGTTTGATAAAGAAAATTACGGGACGCTGAACGGATTTTTGATCGACCAGCTTGAGCGGATTCCTTCGCAGGACGAGCACTGCGTAGTGGAATATGAGGGGTATCGCTTTACCGTGCTTCTTGTGGATAATAATACGATCCGCAGAGTTAAGATTGAAAAACTGCCGGAATAATGATAGAATTGAGGGAGCGCAAAGTGAAAAGCAATGCGTAATGTCAGCAGAAGGAAGACAAGATCATAAAGATTAGAATCATAAAGCGAGGGATAAAACATGTCAGGACATTCAAAATTTGCCAACATTAAACACAAGAAAGAAAAGAATGATGCGGCAAAGGGAAAGATTTTTACCAAAATAGGGAAAGAACTTGCAGTAGCCGTCAAGGAAGGCGGCAGCGCTGATCCGGCGAATAACAGCCGTCTCAGGGACGTAATTGCAAAAGCGAAAGCCAACAACATGCCCAACGAGACTATTGACCGGAATATTAAGAAAGCATCCGGAGACGCCAATGCAGCGAATTATGAGCATATTACATATGAAGGTTACGGCCCCAACGGGACGGCGATCATCGTCGAGACGCTGACGGACAACCGCAACCGTACCGCAACCAATGTAAAGAACGCATTTACAAAAGGGAACGGTAACGTGGGGACGCCAGGCTGCGTATCATTTATGTTTGATAAGAAGGGACAGATCGTTATTGATAAGGAAGAGTATGAAGGAGACTCTGACGAGCTGATGATGCAGGTGTTAGATGCAGGTGCAGATGATTTTTCGGAGGAGGAGGACAGCTACGAGATCCTGACTTCACCGGATGATTTCAGCGCAGTGCGCCAGACTCTTGAAGAAGCGGGGATTCCTATGGCTGTAGCGGAAGTGACTATGATTCCGCAGACTTATGTAGCGCTTACAGAGCCGAAGGACATCACCAGCATCCAAAAGACGCTTGATATGCTGGACGATGATGATGATGTGCAGGACGTATATCACAACTGGGAAGAATAACAGCGGAGGAAACGGATGGACAAGACAGACAGGATTAAGAAGGAGCTTATCGTTCTCTTTGATGAGATGCTGGACCACAGGAAGGAATTCAGGCGGAAGCAGTATGCGGGTGTCATAGAAGATGCCCTGAAAAGGTATGAGCGTACGATGGAAGATATCATGCAGTGCTTCGTGCAGGCACCGGAGGAAGAAAGGGAAGCCCTGACAGAGGAGCTTGCGCAGGTAATTCCAAATCATGCGTATGAGAAGATGCAGTCTGTAAAAAAGAGGAACAGAGACAGAGATTCGATGGATTATAATCTGAATATGGCGGTGTATGTAGTTCCGCTTTTAAATTATTCCAAACAGAAAGACTGCATCGCCCTTACAAAGAGGATGGTGGAACTGTGGAATGGAAAAGGCATAACAAACATGCATCTTACGCACAGCACTTATGATGAGATAGCCGCAGGGTTTGAACGGAAGCTCTGCTATATTACGACGGCGGTCTGTGAGAGCATGAAAAAGCCGGATGACTGTTATGAGCTTCGGACATTCCGGGATTTCCGGGACGGCTATCTGATGGAAACCGAAGCGGGGCGGGAACTTATAGAAGAGTATTACGAGATTGCGCCGGGGATTGTCATGCTGATCAATATGCAGGATCATGCGAAGGATATCTATGAAAGTATCTACAAGGAATATCTTGCACCCTGCCTTAAGTTGATTGAGAAAGGAAAGAAAGAAGCATGTCTGGAGCACTACGTATCTATGATGTGCGGACTCAAAAAGAAGTATTTATATGCATAGGAGGAGAAGCAATTGAGCAAATATAAGATCGAAACCAAATGTATCCAATCGGGTTATGAACCGGGCAACGGGGAGCCGAGAGTTCTTCCGATCTACCAGAGCACCACTTTTAAATATTCCAGCAGTGAGCAGATGGGACGGCTTTTTGATCTGGAGGAATCGGGATATTTCTACACCCGCCTGCAGAATCCAACCAATGATGCAGTAGCTGCAAAAATCTGTGATCTGGAGGGCGGAGCTGCAGGGATGCTCACCTCTTCGGGACAGGCGGCAAGCTTTTATGCCATCATGAATATCGCGCAGGCAGGCGACCATATCGTATGTGCTTCCGCGTTGTATGGAGGAACTTACAATCTCTACGCGCATACGATCCGCAGGATGGGCATAGAGGCCACTTTTGTCGATCCCGAGTGTACGCCGGAGGAACTGAATGCGGCGTTTCGGGATAATACGAAGGCTGTGTTCGGGGAATCTGTGGCAAATCCGGCGCTGGTTGTTCTTGACTTTGAAAAATTTGCACAGGCGGCTCATGCTCACGGGGTTCCGTTTATTGTAGACAACACATTTGCGACGCCGATTAACTGCCGTCCTTTTGAATGGGGAGCGGATATTGTCACCCATTCCACAACAAAGTATATGGATGGCCATGCTTCCTGTGTGGGCGGCGCTATCGTGGACAGCGGCAATTTTGATTGGGAGGCTCATGCGGAAAAATTCCCGGGACTGACTCAGCCGGATGAGACCTATCACGGAATTGTATACACGCAGAGATTCGGCAAAGGGGCTTATATTACAAAGGCTACCGCGCAGCTTATGCGTGATCTCGGTTCTATCCAGTCGCCTCAGAATGCGTTTCTTTTAAATATCGGTCTGGAAACGCTTCATCTTCGGATGCCGAGACATTGTGAAAATGCCCTGAAAGCGGCAAAATATCTTAAGGGGCACGAAAAAGTCGCATGGGTGAACCATCCGTCCTTAGAGGGTGATAAATATTATGATCTTGCAAAGAAATATATGCCGGGCGGAACCTGCGGCGTTCTGACATTCGGCTTAAAGGGCGGGAGAGATGCGGCAGTCCGTATGATGGACAGTCTGAAGATGATCGCCATCGTAACCCATGTGGCAGATGCGAGAAGCTGCGTCCTTCATCCGGCAAGTCATACCCACCGCCAGATGAACGATACGGAACTTCTGGAAGCAGGCGTACAGCCGGATCTGATTCGTTTCAGCGTGGGAATCGAGAATATTGAAGATATCATTGCAGACCTTGAACAGGCGCTTTTGCACGTATAAAATCAGAAATCACCTCCATACTAATTAAAAAGTATGGAGGTGTATTTTTATGGGAAATGAAAAGCAGGATGAAAAACAGGAAATGAAAAACGAGCAGATCCGAGAAATGGGTTCTCTGAATTTAAATGAAGGCAAAGATAAACATAAGATCAAGCTTTTAACGATCATCGGCGAGATTGAAGGCCATGAAGCCGTGTCAGGAAATGCAAAGGCCACAAAGTACGAGCATCTTCTTCCTATGCTTGCAGAGGTAGAGGACAGTGAGGAGATCGAGGGACTTCTCATCCTTCTGAATACACTGGGGGGAGATGTGGAAGCAGGACTTTCTATTGCGGAAATGATCGCTTCCCTAAGTAAGCCTACAGTATCGCTCGTTTTAGGCGGAAGCCATTCAATCGGGGGACCTTTAGCGGTGTCGGCAAAGTATTCCTTTATTGTGCCGAGCGGTACGATGATCGTACATCCAGTGCGCTCTAACGGGATGTTCATCGGCGTGACGCAAAGTCTCAGGAACATGATAAAGACGCAGGATCGGATCACCAAGTTTTTAGCTGGCCATTCGCATATGACACAGCAGAGAATTGAAGAACTTATGTTGAATCCGACAGAACTCGTCAAGGATGTAGGTACCCTTTTAGAAGGCCGGGAAGCTGTGCGGGAAGGGCTTATTGACGAGGTCGGCGGAATGAGTGATGCATTAGGAAAACTGCATGAAATGATCGATGAGGAGAGGAAAAAAAAGAGTAAAAATTTGTAATGACAGTCCCCGGCAAAGATGATATAATACTTTTTGATTGAGCCAGTAAGGGGGAAAATACATGGCTGCAAAGTCAAAGAAAAAGAGGGGTACCAAGCAGACAAGGACAAAAAAGAAGTCAGAACAAAGCTTTATAACAGACGAGATCGTTATCTGGATAACTCTTGCGGTCAGTATTCTGATCTTACTTAGTCTTTTCGGACTGGGAGGCAGAGTCGGAAAAGTGGTTTCCAGATTTCTCACAGATATTTTTGGAACAGTGACCTATATAGTGCCGTTTTTATTATTTGGCATTGTTGCATTCGTTGTATCTAATAAGGAGAATTTTAAAGCGTATCTCAGAGCTCTTGCGGCTGTTTTTCTAACAGTATTATTGTGTACCTTTTTCCAGTTAATAAATAAAAGCGGCGGCGGCACAGGAGCGGCGGCGGCAGGATTATTAACTCCGGCGGTCGGCATCGCCGGTACATACGTAATCGTTATCATACTTATGATCGTCTGCCTTGTGATCATTACAGGGAAATCTGTACTTAAGGGCGTAAAGAGCCAGAGTAACAAGGCATATGGAAAGGCCAGAGGAGACGTAGAGAGACACCGGAAAGCGGCACAGGAGCGGCGCAGGGAACGGGAAGCCGAAAGAGAGCGGTCAGAACCTTTAAAGTCAAAGAGCAGAAAAAGGCGCGACAACCATGTGGAGGGAGTCTCTTTTGATACCGCCCTTGCAAAAGAAAAGAAGGATATAAGGGAATTGACCGTAGACGTGATGGAGGATGAAACATCATCAGACGTACCGGGATTTTCCATTCAACGGAATGATACTTCCATTCAGAAAAATGATACGGAATCTTTGCAGGCCGAAGCTTCTTTCGGAGAGTTTGCCGAACCTTCAGGCGCCTCGGATTTTGTGCCGGACACAGGAATTCCGGCGAAGGAGCGTGCATATCCAGATGCGGAAAATCATAGCGGGAAGCCTCGGAAATCTTACAAGTTTCCGCCGCTTTCCCTTTTAAAAAGAGGGAAGAAGGCCGGCGGAGATTCCGATTCACATCTTAAAGAAACAGCGCTTAAGCTTCAGCAGACGCTACAGAATTTCGGGGTTCATGTCACAGTTACGAACGTAAGCTGCGGTCCGGCGGTTACCCGCTACGAGCTGCAGCCGGAGATGGGGGTAAAGGTCAGCAAGATCGTAGGTCTTGCTGATGATATCAAGCTGAATCTTGCGGCGGCGGATATCCGTATCGAGGCGCCGATTCCGGGAAAAGCGGCGGTTGGAATCGAAGTTCCTAACAAAGAGAATACAGCGGTTATGCTGAGAGATCTGCTGGAATCACAGGAATTCAAAAAAAGCACGTCAAAGCTTTCCTTTGCCGCCGGAAAAGATATTGCAGGGAAAGCTGTAGTGACGGATATTGCCAAGATGCCTCATGTACTGATCGCAGGAGCCACTGGTTCCGGGAAATCTGTCTGCATTAATACGCTGATCATGAGTATTTTGTATAAGGCCGCGCCGGAGGAAGTAAAATTGATCATGATAGATCCGAAGGTGGTGGAGTTGAGTGTCTATAACGGAATACCTCACCTGATGATTCCTGTTGTCACAGATCCAAAGAAGGCTGCTGGAGCGCTCAACTGGGCCGTGGCGGAAATGGACAGGCGTTACCGCGCATTTGCAGAGTACAATGTCCGGGATATGAAAGGCTACAATGAGAAGATCAAGTCTGAACCGGCGATAGACGGTGAAAAACCTGCGCCTATGTCACAGTTGGTTATTATCGTAGACGAGCTTGCGGATCTGATGATGGTGGCATCCGGAGATGTGGAGGGTGCGATCTGCCGTCTGGCACAACTTGCAAGAGCTGCTGGAATCCATCTGGTCGTAGCCACTCAGAGACCATCGGTTAATGTCATTACCGGTCTGATCAAAGCGAATATGCCGTCCAGGATCGCATTTGCTGTATCATCCGGCGTGGATTCAAGAACGATCATCGATATGAACGGTGCGGAAAAGCTGCTTGGGAAAGGGGATATGCTTTTTTATCCGGCAGGATATCCGAAGCCGGCAAGAGTTCAAGGTTCTTTTGTGACAGATGAGGAAGTACAGAGCGTAGTGGAATTCCTGCGCAGCAACAATACTACGGAAGAATATGACGAGGAGATGGTAAGTCAGGTAACTGCCAGTGAGCCGGGAATCGCAGCTCCGAACGGAGAAGATAATGACCGCGACGCGTATTTTACTGAAGCGGGCCGCCTCATTATAGATAAGGAAAAGGCATCGATTGGGATGCTGCAGCGTACGTTTAAGATTGGATTCAACCGTGCTGCCCGCATTATGGACCAGCTCTGCGAAGCAGGTGTCGTAGGCGGCGAAGAAGGTACGAAGCCGAGAAAAGTGTTGATGTCCAAGGAGGAATTTGAACAGTACGTAGAACAGATGTAACGAAGGACCACCCAGAGAAAGGAAGGATTGGAAACCGATGAAAACAGATATCCAGATTGCACAGGAAGCAAAGATGGCGCATATTAAAGATGTGGCCGCTGCATTAGGTATTCATGAGGAAGAATTAGAATTTTACGGAAAGTATAAGGCAAAGCTTTCCGACGAGGTTTGGGAAAAGATAAAGGAACGTCCCGATGGAAAGCTGGTTCTTGTGACAGCAATCAATCCGACTCCGGCGGGAGAAGGAAAGACTACGACGACAGTCGGCCTTGGACAAGCCATGGCCAAGCTTAATAAAAAAGCAGTTATTGCTCTGAGAGAGCCGTCCTTAGGACCGTGCTTTGGAATTAAAGGCGGAGCGGCAGGCGGCGGATACGCTCAGGTTGTTCCGATGGAGGATCTGAATCTCCATTTTACCGGAGATTTCCATGCGATCACTTCTGCTAATAACCTTCTTGCAGCACTTTTAGATAATCATATTCAGCAGGGAAACGCCCTGCAGATCGATCCGAGGCAGGTAGTGTGGAAGCGGTGTCTTGATATGAATGACCGGAATCTTCGGAACATCGTAGTCGGACTTGGAAATAAGATGGACGGCATGGTGCGGGAAGACCATTTTGTCATCACGGTTGCTTCCGAGATTATGGCGATCCTCTGTCTGGCAGATGATATTCATGATCTGAAGAGGCGTCTTGGGAAGATTATCGTAGCATATAACTTCAGCGGGGAGCCGGTAACGGCGGATGATCTTCAGGCGACAGGCGCTATGACGGCGCTTTTGAAGGATGCGATCAAGCCAAATCTGATTCAGACGTTAGAGCACACTCCGGCTCTGGTACATGGCGGACCTTTTGCAAATATTGCTCACGGCTGCAACAGTGTAAGAGCAACAAAGATGGCTCTTAAGATGAGTGATATTGTTATCACGGAAGCAGGCTTCGGCGCGGACTTAGGCGCGGAGAAATTCTTTGATATCAAGTGCCGTAAGGCGGGATTTAAACCGGATGCAGTTGTTTTAGTTGCAACTGTGCGCGCTTTGAAGTATAATGGAGGAGTTGCGAAGGCAGATCTTTCCGAGGAAAACTTAGAAGCACTGAAGAAGGGTATTGTGAATCTGGAGAAACATATTGAAAATATCCAGAAATATGATGTTCCTGTTGTCGTGACGCTGAACTCTTTCCTTACGGATACAGAGGCGGAGAATGATTATATCCGCAGATTCTGCGAGGAGAGAGGCTGTGAGTTTGCTCTTTCAGAAGTATGGGAAAAAGGCGGCGAGGGCGGAATCGCTCTTGCAAAAAAAGTATTGGAGACATTGGAGACAAAGAAAAGTCATTTCCATACATTATATAAAGACGAAGCTTCTTTAGAAGCGAAGATTGAGACGATTTCCAGAGAAATCTATGGCGCCGACGGTGTAGTGTTTGAGCCCGCGGCTAAAAAACAGCTTGCGAAGATTACAGATATGGGCTTTGGGAACCTTCCGGTATGTATGGCTAAAAACCAGTATTCACTTTCGGATGATGCGAAAAAGCTGGGAAGGCCGAAGGACTTCGACATCCATATCCGCGAAGTGTATGTCAGCGCAGGCGCGGGCTTTGTCGTTGCTTTAACCGGAGCAATCATGACTATGCCCGGTCTTCCGAAGGTGCCTGCTGCAAATGGAATCGACGTATCGGAAGAAGGAGCAATCACAGGGTTATTCTAACAGCTAGGAGGTTAGGCGCAATATGAGATGCAGATACTGCGGCGCCGAGATACCGGACGGTATCCTATATTGCGAAGAATGCGGCAAAGAAGTACAGATTGTCCCTGATTATAATCCTTTAGAAGATATGCTGGCTGCTCATGTGAAGGAGGCTCTTAAGAATTCCCGCGGATCATCAGGGGGCGGTGTGAGGAGCCGTGCGAATGCGGAATCTGGAAATTCCGGGCGTACAGCAGCGTTTCGTTCTGATTCTGACCGGATATCGGGAGGCGCCCGCACAGCGGCACTCCGTTCTGGTTCCGGCCGTATGGCAGGAGAGCGTACGGCGGCGCTTCGGAACAGTTCCGGGAGGACCGGCTATGTCGCTGACAGCCGTACAGCGGCGCTTCGGAATAGTTCTGGGAGGACTGGCTATATGACCGACGGACGAAGCCGAAGATACCAGAGCAGTACGGCTATGTTTCAGGATGAAAGAGAAGTACAGAGAAGACAGACAAAACAACGTAAAGCTCAGAAAAAGAAAAAGCGGCGTAAAGTGTTTTTGATCCTGTTCTTTTTGGCGGTGCTGACCGCCGTCGCCATGACTGCACTGTATCTTTGTTCTTATGCCGGGACCGTGTATCTGGGAAATCGTGCGCTTGGAAATGGAGAATACAGCAAAGCAGAAGATTATTTTCACAGGGCGATTGAAAAAGATAAGACAAAACCAGATGGCTATGTGGGACTTTCTAAAGTATTTATCGGACAGAGTGATGTGAACTCTGCCGAGAACCTGTTTTTGGGCGTGATAGCCGAGCAGCCGGACAATGCGGGGGTTTATGAGGCTGCATTTGAGTTTTATCTTGATACCAAGCAGCCGATGGGAATTCCTGCGCTTCTTAAAGATGCTGGAAGCAGTGTAACAGATAAGCTTCCCGAATATGTTGTCAAAGAGCCGGGATTCAGCCTTGATGAAACGGAGACTTATGATGATGTACAGCAGTTAACGATTACTTCTGATGAAGGAGAAATCCACTATACAACGGATGGAACTATGCCTGATACGGCAAGCACAGTATTCACGGAACCAATTCAGTTAGGCGAGGGCACGAACACAATCAAGGCTATCGCTGTGAACAAAGAAGGAGTTCCCAGCCAGACATCGGAAAAGGAGTTTACGATTGAAATTCCGATGGAAGATGCGCCGGCAGTATCGCCCTCTACAGGACAGTATGATTCTGCCCGTGCGATTGAGATCAAGGTCCCGGAAGGGTACAGCGCATATTATACGACGGACGGAACAGATCCTACTACGGCTTCTTTGCCTTATAAAAAGCCGATTAAGATGCCTAAGGGCGAGACATTATTTAAAGCAATTCTTGTGACAAAGAGTGGGAGAGTAAGCGGAATTACAACGAGGAATTATGTAAGAGAATAGTGCCTTATACTGTAAACGCAAATTAAGACATCCTGAATGCAGGATGTCTTTTTTGACATTTTTTGTTGGTTTGTATATTGTTCATAAATAAATACAATTATTTTTGTGCTATCTGTTGCGTTGTTTATTTAACAGATGTATAATTTGATAAATAATTAACAAAAATAGAAAAGGAGAACAAGACTATGGCAAGATTTACTTTACCAAGAGACATCTATCACGGAAAAGGCTGCTTAGAGGAGCTTAAGAATCTGAAGGGTAAGAAAGCGATTCTGGTTGTTGGAGGAGGCTCCATGAAGCGTCAGGGTTTTCTTGACAGAGCGGTAGGATATTTAAAAGAAGCTGGTATGGAAGTTGAGCTTTTTGAAGGTGTTGAGCCGGATCCGTCTGTAGAGACGGTGATGAAGGGCGCGGAGGCCATGAGAAACTTTGAGCCTGACTGGATCGTTTCCATGGGCGGCGGTTCACCGATCGATGCGGCAAAGGCTATGTGGGCATTCTACGAGTATCCGGAAACTACGTTTGAGGATCTCTGCATTCCATTTAATTTCCCGGAATTACGTCAGAAAGCAAAGTTCTGCGCGATTCCATCCACATCCGGAACAGCTACAGAAGTTACAGCCTTTTCTGTAATCACCAATTACCAGACAGGCGTGAAGTATCCGTTAGCTGACTTTAACATTACACCCGATGTTGCGATCGTTGATCCCGACCTTGTAATGGGGCTTCCGGTAAAACAGGTTGCGTACACAGGTATGGATGCTCTGACACATGCGATCGAGGCCTATGTTTCTACATTGAACTGCGCATTCACAGATCCTCTTGCGCTGCAGGCTATCGAGATGGTACTTGATTATCTGCCGGCATCCTATAACTGTGATATGACGGCAAGAGAGCAGATGCATTATGCTCAGTGTCTGGCTGGTATGGCATTCTCCAACGCGCTGCTTGGTATCGTACACTCTATGGCGCATAAGACGGGCGCTGCATTCTCAACAGGCCATATTCCGCATGGCTGCGCGAATGCCATCTATCTGCCGTACGTTATAAAATATAATGCAAAAGATCCGGTTGCGGCAAAGCGCTACGCAGAGATCGCACGCAGGATGGGACTTGAGGGAACTTCCGAGAAGGCTCTGATCAACAGTCTGTGCGCAAAGATTGACGACTTCAATGTAAGGCTTAACATCCCGAAGACACTGAAAGAATTCGGCATCAATGAGGACGAGTTCAAGGAGAAGATTGCCGGCATCGCAGAGCGTGCTGTAGGCGACGCATGTACAGGCTCCAATCCGAGAGAGATCGATCCGGCCGCCATGGAAAAGCTGTTCAATTGTACATATTATGGAACGGAAGTAGATTTCTAAGATTTTTTATCAAAGAGAAAAAGCCGGGAAACTGTTTGTAAAGGGCAGTTTCCCGGCTGCTTGTTTAACCGCACTTCCATGTCCGACTACTGAAAGCAGGACTGGGTGACGAATACCCCTCTCTGCGGGACTGAAGGATTGGATTCTGCTCTTGAATTGTGATAATTTTTGTCATCTGTGATATTTTAATAACGTATCACTCAATTACTTGATATTTTTTGACAAATACATTAGAATATACTGTAGCATAAATTATTAGGAGGAAATAAAATGTACAAGATATTAAAAGCAGAAAAGCTGGCTGCTAACATTTATCTTATGGACGTTGAGGCTCCCCGTGTGGCAAAGCACTGTGAACCGGGGCAGTTTGTCATCGTGAAGATGGATGAGAAGGGCGAGAGGATCCCGCTTACGATCTGTGACTACGACAGGGAGACAGGGATTGTTACCATTGTATTCCAGCCGGTAGGGGCGTCTACCACGAAGATGACGAACCTTAAGGCCGGGGATGCGTTTTGCGATTTCACCGGACCTTTAGGACGTCCATCCGAGTTCGTGGAGGAAGATGTAGAAGAGCTTAAGAAAAAGAAATTCCTCTTCGTAGCCGGCGGTGTTGGGGCAGCCCCGGTTTATCCTCAGGTGAAATGGCTCAAGGAACACGGCATAGATGCGGATGTTATTGTCGGCTCCAAGACCAAAGACCTTCTGATTCTGGAAAAGGAGATGGAGGCAGTTGCCGGGAATTATTATCCCTGTACGGACGACGGTACATACGGACATGCGGGCATGGTCACCACCATGGTTGACGAACTGGTAGAGAAGGGCAACAAGTATGATGTGTGCGTTGCCATCGGGCCGATGATCATGATGAAGTTCACCTGCCTGACTACAAAGAAATATGAGATTCCGACTATCGTCAGCATGAATCCGATCATGGTTGACGGCACGGGCATGTGCGGTGCCTGCCGTGTCATCGTGGGCGGCGAGGTGAAGTTCGCGTGCGTGGACGGTCCGGAGTTCGACGGGCATCTGGTTGACTTTGACACTGCGATGAAGAGACAGCAGATGTACAAGACACAGGAAGGACGTGCGATGCTGAAAGTACAGGAAGGCGACACCCATCACGGTGGCTGCGGCAATTGCGGAGGTGAAAATTAATGGCTGATGTATTAAAGAGAGTGCCTGTCAGAGAGCAGGACGCGAAGGAAAGAGCGACTAATTTCGAGGAGGTCTGTTACGGCTACAATAAAGAAGAGGCTATGGAAGAGGCTGCGCGCTGCATTAACTGTAAGAATGCAAAGTGCATCACCGGCTGTCCGGTCGCCATCAATATCCCTGGTTTTATTGCTCAAGTAAAAGAGGGCAATATCGAGGAGGCGTACAAGGTGATCGGCGAGTCCTCCGCGCTGCCGGCAATCTGCGGGCGTGTCTGTCCTCAGGAATCCCAGTGCGAGTGCAAATGTATCCGCGGCATCAAGGGCGACCCGGTTTCCATCGGAAAGCTGGAGCGTTTTGTTGCGGACTATGCGCTTGAGCATGATATCAAGCCTGCAAAGGCGGATCAGACCAATGGCCACAAGGTAGCGGTCATCGGCTCCGGCCCCTCTGGGCTTACCTGTGCCGGCGATCTGGCTAAGCTTGGCTATGAGGTGACAGTATTTGAGGCGCTCCATGAGCTGGGCGGCGTGCTTGTCTATGGAATTCCGGAATTCCGTCTTCCGAAAGAGAAAGTCGTGAAGAAAGAGATTGAAAAAGTAAAAGAGCTTGGCGTTAAGTTTGAGACGAACGTTGTTATCGGAAAATCCACCACCATCGACCAGTTGATGGAGGAAGAAGATTTTGAGGCGGTATTCATCGGCTCCGGCGCAGGACTTCCAATGTTCATGGGTATTCCCGGCGAGACGGCTAACGGCGTATTTTCCGCCAATGAGTACCTGACCAGAAGCAACCTGATGAAAGCCTTTGACGACAATTACGATACCCCGATTGCGGCAGGAAAGAAAGTTGCGGTTGTGGGCGGAGGCAATGTTGCCATGGATGCTGCAAGGACGGCTCTTCGTCTCGGTGCAGAAGTACATATCGTATACCGCAGAAGCGAAGCCGAGCTTCCGGCCAGAGTAGAAGAGGTTCACCACGCAAAGGAAGAGGGTGTGATCTTTGACCTTCTCACCAACCCGAAGGAGATCCATGTGGATGAGAACGGCTGGGTGAAGGGCATGACGGTGATCAAGATGGAACTTGGCGAGCCTGACGCGTCCGGAAGAAGACGTCCAGTGGAGATTCCGGGTTCTGAGTACGAGATTGAGCTTGACACGGTGATCATGTCTCTCGGTACTTCACCGAATCCGCTGATCGCATCTACGACGAAGGGGCTTGAGACCAACCGCAGGAAATGTATCGTTGCGGAGGAGGAGAACGGACAGACCTCCAAGGCGGCAGTATTTGCAGGCGGCGACGCGGTTACAGGCGCGGCGACGGTCATTCTGGCGATGGGCGCAGGAAAGGCCGGCGCGAAGGGAATCCATGAGCTGCTGAGTAAGAAGTAAAAAAATTTAGGCAATCGATTTTTGGTAACGATAAAAGCTGCCGCATGGAGGTGAAACAAATCACCGGATGCGGCAGCTTTTATATTTCCTACTTGAGCATCAGTCCCATAACGTAGGTATCATAATATATCCCGTCAATCAGCGTCTGGTTCTTTAAGCATCCTTCCATGATGAAACCGAGTTTTAAATATATCGAAATTGCAGTCAGGTTATCTGCGCTTACATCCAGATGGATTCTTGTCGTTACATCGTTTCCTTTGCACCAGTCGATTGCCATTCGGATTAATTTTGTTCCGATGCCCTGACCGTGATATTTTTTCGCGACAACGATGCCGAGCTCGCCCTCGTGGCGTGACTTTATCTTATGGGTGGAGGTGATGGTCGAAAGCCCGACAATCTCATTGCCGTCTAATGCCAGAAACATCACGTTGTTCGCGTTTCCCTCCAGACTCCGGATATAATCCTCTTCCTCCTTCACGCTCAGCGGGTACTCGTCCTCCACAAAGCTTAAGAATGTTGATTCTCCTCCCATCCTGTTATAAAATGCAACAATTTTTTCTGCCTCTTCCGGCATTGGATTCCGGTATGTAATATTATTTTTGTTCATAGCCGTTTCCTCCTCTGTTCGATATAGTGATTATATTTAACAAAAGAGACGACAGCATAGAGTACTGTCACATCTCATATTGTTTTTCATTAGTTTTTTATTCATCATCAAAGATTGTTTCATTCATTTCAGGAAAATCCAACAGTTCAGATACCGTCATATCTAAACCGATTGCCAATTTATGCAAAGTTTTCAGTTTGGGGTTTCTTGTTTTTCCCTTCATCAAATTATCTACAGTAGATTGTGTAATTTCAGATAGTGTGGCTAATTTATTTACAGTGATATCGCGTTCGGCGCATAATACCGTCAGTCGTCTAATAACAGCGTCGGAATATGTCATGATAATCCCCCTAACTTTGTACAATTAATGAGAGTATAGAGGTTTTCAGGATGCTGCATTAATGGCGTATAGACGTTAAGCCTGTCAATGAACCCGAGTGATTCGGGGAATGGAGATAAGTAAAAAACATGCAATAACGGTGGATTTTAGCATATCATTCTATCCGGAAATGTAGTACAATAATATCATAGGACGCAGCAATATGGCGAAGGTGATGGGATTGTGCCGGTTCATGTAAGAGTAAATCCTAAGCTTTTTGTGGCACATATGTATGATAGGGCTAAGAATGCCAAAAGTCAATAGACAAGCGGGAATCAAGAAAGGAATTCGTTGTGAAGATCACGGTTATCAGCGTAGGAAAGTTAAAGGAAAAATATCTGAAAGACGCCATTGCCGAGTACGCAAAGCGGCTCGGCAAATACTGTAAGCTGGAGCTTTTGGAGGTGGCGGATGAGAAAATCCCTGAGAATGCAGGAAACGCAGCAGAAGAGTCCGTCCGGGCGAAGGAGGGGGAGCGGATCTTGAAATTTGTGCGGGACGATGTTTATATCATCACGCTGGAGATAGACGGCGCGCAGCTTTCTTCGGAAAGACTGGCAGAAAGGATTGAGAACCTCGGCATACAGGGGAGAAGCCATATCATCTTTATTATCGGCGGCTCCATCGGCCTTGGGAAGGAAGTATGCGAGCGGTCGGACTTTTCCCTTAGTTTTTCAAAGATGACATTTCCCCACCAGTTGATGCGGGTGATTCTTTTGGAACAGATTTACCGGAGTTTCCGGATTATCAATGGGGAGCCATATCACAAGTAAGGGTAAATGGAGAGACGTTATGAAAAAGTGTAAGTACAGTTTTAGAAAAATATTGGTATTTATGATAACTGCGGTAATAGCAGCAGGCAGTACAGGGCTTTCTGCAACGTATTCTGTACAGGCAGAAGAACCTTTTTCGGAAGAGAAAGTATTTGTATTTGATCAACTTCCTGATAATGATGAATTGTTATCCGGATATCTGGAGCTGTTATTCTATGAAAATAAGAATACAGTTCTTTCACCCCTTGGGGCCGTAGGTGAAAAAAAGCTGACTGATGAAAATGACAAAAAGATTTATAGATCGCTGAAAGCTTCCGTAGAAAAGATTGCAAATGGAACCACTGTCTCTACCATTATTAAGACAGATGGCCTGAGTCTGAAAATATCTGAATGGGAGCAATCGGTCAGGAAAGTAATGTCTTACTTGTTAATGGACTGTCCCTATGACTTGTATTGGTTTGACAAGAATGCAGCCTTCGTGTCTGCCAGCGGTTCCGGCCGTACCGTCCGGACTGTAACCTTCTCTTTCACGGTCGCAGAAGAATATCGTGGAAGAAACAGCTATACAACAAACCTGACAAAGATGGGCGCTGCAAAAAAAGCAGTATCAAATGCAAAAGCAATCGTAAAAAAGTATGCCGCGAAGTCTGACCGCGAAAAGCTGAACAGTTACAGCCGGGAAATTTGTAATTTGGTATCCTATAATACCAGCGCCGCATATGGCAATGCTGCATATGGCAATCCGTGGCAGTTAATCTGGGTGTTTGACAAAAATCCGAATACAAATGTGGTGTGTGAAGGTTATGCCAAGGCTTTTCAGTATCTATGCGATCTGTCATCCTTCAAAAATAATACGGTATGCTATACCGTCACAGGAATTATGGGAGACGGCAGAAGTTCGGGACCTCATATGTGGAACATCGTTACATTAAACAGAATAAATTATCTGACCGACGTGACGAATTGCGATTCGGGCGGAGTCGGCTCAGACGGTTCCCTGTTTTTGGCTGTCCCAAAAAGCGGAAGTGTGAATGCCGGCTATATATTTTCAAATACGCGGGGGCGTTCGGTTACATACAAATACAGTTCTGAAAGCAAAGAGCTTTTAGGACAGGGGATTCTGAAACTAGCCGGTACGAGTAAAAACAATGCGGCAGCGTCGGTAACACTCAGTATGAACGGGCAGAAATTAAAAAATAATACGACTTTAAAGGCAACTTTTAATAAAAAGTATACCTTTCAGGCAATCGTTATCGATAAAGCCGGTAAGGTACTCAAAGGCGGCAGCGCTAAGATAACTTGGTCCACATCCAACAAAAAAATAGCAACGGTTACCTCAGGCGGTAAAGTGTCTGTAAAAAAGAAAGCAGGAACCGTGACCATCACTGCGAAAACGGCGGACGGCAAGACAGCGAAAGTCAAATTAAAGGTTTCGAAAGCAGCCGTTAAGGTTACAAAAATAACGATCACCGGCAGCAAGACGATGAGTCTTAAGAAAAAGAAGACGCAGACCTTAAAGGCGGCAGTCGCCCCGGCAAGCGCGGCAAATCAGAAGGTTACGTGGAAGTCCTCAAACAAAAAAATTGCAGTCGTTAATTCCAAAGGAAAGGTAACTGCGAAGAAGGCCGGCACTGTTACCATTACCGCCGCCGCAAAGGACGGCAGTAAAAAGAAGGCGGCGATTAAAATTAAGGTATCCAAAAAATAATAGATACAAGTAGTTTTTACATTTTAGATACATTTTCAATATCTGCTGGAGCTTCTGGAAGAACATAAGGAAGGGAACACAGATGACAGCAGAAAGATCTGGACGATATATGTATTTCTTATATGGTAATATCTGGGGGAAGACAGATACTTCTTTAAGATTACAGAGTTGGAATATTGAACGCGGCATGATACAATGAAGAGACAATAACTTTTTCCTATGATGAAAAAGGAGGTAAAATGCATGAACTATTCGGAAAATGATAAGCAGTATCACATTCAGGTCGCAAGCGGTGATGTGGGAAGGTATGTGATCCTGCCGGGAGATCCAAAACGCTGTGAAAAGATTGCCAGATATTTCGACGACGCAAAGCTTATAGTGGACAGCAGAGAATATGTGACCTATACAGGATATCTGGAAGGTGTAAAGGTCAGTGTGACTTCTACAGGAATCGGCGGGCCTTCGGCGGCTATTGCCATGGAGGAGCTTGTGAATGCGGGAGCCGATACCTTTCTTCGGATCGGGACCTGCGGCGGTATGCAGACGGATGTAATGAGCGGCGATATCGTCATCGCCACCGGAGCGGTTCGTATGGAGGGGACAAGTAAGGAGTACGCGCCCATCGAATACCCGGCAGTGCCGGATATCCAGCTTGTAAACGCGCTGATAAATGCAGCGAAAAAACTAGAAAAGACCTATCATGCAGGCGTGGTTCAGTGTAAGGATTCTTTCTATGGTCAGCACTCACCTGAGACGAAGCCGGCGGGCTATGAGCTTATAAATAAGTGGGAAGCATGGAAACAGATGGGATGTCTGGCATCTGAGATGGAATCGGCAGCTCTTTTCATCGTTGCGAATTATCTCCATGTAAGAGCCGGAACCTGCCTTCTTGTAATGGCAAATCAGGAGCGTGAAAAAGCAGGTCTTTTCAATCCGGTCGTCCACGATACAGATACGGCGGTCCGGGTGACTGTCGAAGCGCTAAGGGAGCTGATTCGCGCTGAAAAATAATTAAAAAATCACCCGGTATTTCCGAAACTTCTGGACGGAAAATACCGGGTAATTTCAAGGTCTTCCTTTCATGACCTGTCCTTACGCTCTTTCATTGTCGTACGCAACAAAGCGGTCTACCTTCGGCTGGGAACCGCAGCCCGGAACAAATTCATTGGTCAAAAATTCTGTTACGAACATCTCTCTCTCTTTGCTTCCTGTAGTGAACGCGCCCATGCAGATAATGTTGGCATCGTTGCTCAGACGTGCGCGCTGTGCGGAATATACGTCGGATACAAGAGCGGCATAAGCGCCTTTCACTTTGTTCGCGGCGATAGAAACACCGATACCTGTTCCGCATACAAGGATTCCGCGGTCATACTTTTTGGCAGCTACAGCTTCTGCAACTTCAATTGCCACGTTCGCATAGATAGGATCCTCACTTCCAAAATCAGTCACTTCACCGTAACCTTTTGCCTCGATAAATTGGATGAGCGCCTCTTTTTCGTTCTGTGCATTTGGATCACAGCCGATTGCAATTTTCATCTTCAATTCCTCCTAAAAATTACTGTTTTATTATTGTAGTTACATTCTATCATTTCATTTTCTTTTTGTCTACTTTCGATTTCTTTCGTTTTGAAAATTAATTTAAAATTTCCCGAAGAATGCGTTCTACAGATTCCGTCTGTCTGTCGGCGTGCTTCTCCACACCGGGCGCACAGTCTGCCATGGCATATCCAGTCCCGGCAGCCTCGAGAAGTTCGATATCATTAAACTGATCCCCAAAAGCAATTCCATCTTTTAATGATATGCCAAGATACCGGGTGATGTCGGCAAGTCCGGAACCTTTATTTGCATTCGGTACAATAAAGTCTACCCACAGATTCCCCGATGTAACAACCGTGATCTCCGAGGAAAACTGTTCTCTAAAAAACGGTTCCGTCTCATTGGTTCCATCAAAATCAAGGACGGCAAATTTTAAAAATGGTTCGTCGATATCCAAAAGATCCGGTACTTTTTCGATTTTATATTTCAGAACATTTTGCATATGGTCCATAAATCTTGGATCCTCGGAGTCGGTATAAGAGGTTGATTCGCAGGAAAGAAGGCAGTGATAATTCGGGAATTTTCTTGCAGCTTTTATGATACGGATTCCAAGATCCCTGTCGATGAGTCCTCTTGAGATAACTTTGTGATCATGGACGCAGAGAGAGCCGTTCTCGGCGACATAAGAAATCTCATCCTGCACAGGCTCAAAAAGACGGTATAAATTATCATATTGCCGCCCGCTGGCAGCGATAAAGTGAATTCCTTTTTCTTTAAGCCGGCGAATCAGATCGAATACTTCCGCGTCAAGAGACTGCGCCCCGTTCCTTAAAAGTGTTCCGTCCAGATCACTGGCAACATATTTTATCATAGCAAAACTCCTCCTGAATTTCTTGAATTGTATTTTGTAATTCTCTTGTTGCGGGTAAACCACCAACACATTATAATAGAAAAAGAAAATAATTGGAAGAAGGAAAATAAAAATGAGAGCAACAGTTGTGGTAGACAATATTGAAAATTCCGGGATAAAGGGTGAGTGGGGGCTCTGCATTTATATTGAATATAATGGTAAGAAGATACTTTTAGATACGGGAGCGTCCGGACTTTTTGCGGAAAACGCGGGTAAACTCGGGCTTTCATTGGAAGAGATTGATTATGCCGTGCTGTCGCACGCCCATTACGACCACAGCGACGGCATGAGGCATTTTTTTCAGATAAATCAAAAGGCAAAATTTTATCTGAGGGAGGGCTGTCTGGAAAACTGTTATGCGAAAAAATGGATTTTCACAAAATATATCGGTATCGGAAAAGGCATTCTAGAAGAGCACCGGCATCGGCTTGTCTATGTGTCGGGGGATTATCCGCTTATGGAGGGCGTCAGCCTAATCCCTCATAAAACGCCGGGACTTTCTTCAGTCGGCTCAAGAGAGAAGATGTATCGGAAGGATGGGAAGAAATGGAAACCCGATGATTTTTCCCATGAGCAGAGCTTAGTGTTTGACACACCGGAAGGAATCGTCATATTCAATAGCTGTTCTCACGGCGGCGCTGACAATATTATACGCGAAGTTATGGAAAGCTTTCCAGAGAAAAAAGCGCTGGCATTAGTCGGCGGTTTCCATCTGTCCAACAAATCAGAAGATTTTGTGAGAAAGCTTGCCCAGGGAATTCAGGAGACAGGAATTACATTCGTGTATACCGGGCACTGCACAGGGCAGAAGGCCTATGAAATCTTAAAAGAAGAACTGGGAAGCCATGCAGTGCAGTTGATGACCGGGCTGGTTATGGAATTTTAGAAGACATGAAAATGTATTTTTCTATTCTAATTGTATTTTGCAGGGAAAGATGATAGTATAAATGCAGTGACTTAAGTAAGGGAACTATTATTGATATGTCAAAAACAGGTGAATCGAATGTCAGAGATTATTATTATAGGCGCGGCGATCATTGATATATTAGTACGCCCTGCCAGCGCAGCGGTTTTTGAGACGGGTTCCTATGCAGCGGAAGATATCCGCATGGCATTAGGAGCCGATGCTCTGAATGAAGCCATCATTCTTTCAAAAATGGGAAAGAAAGTCCGATTAGAGACGATCATTGGAGATGACAGCGCTGGAAGGTTTATTATCAGGCAGTGCAGGAAGAGCAAAGTTATACTGGAAGAAAGACAGATAAGAAAAGATATTCCTACGGGAATCAATGTTGTCCTTGTAGGAGAGGACGGGGAGCGAAGTTTCCTTACGAATCCGGCCGGGAGTCTTAGAAAGCTTACGATTAAAGATATCCGTATGCCCTTTGACAACGATGCGAAGATTTTATGTTTTGCCAGTATTTTTGTCTTTCCAGAGCTTCGTACGAAGCAGCTTGTACGTATATTTTCACAGGCAAAGGATCAGGGGATTACCGTGTGCGCAGATTTGACCAAATGTAAGAATGAGGAGACGGTTTTTGATATGGCGGAGGTTTTCTCCTATATCGATTATCTTTTTGCAAACGAAGAAGAGGCCAGTCTTCTGACAGGTGAGAAAGACAGAGTGAAAGCGGCGGCGGCTCTTCTTTTATCAGGCGCGAAGCATGTGATCGTAAAATGCGGCCGCGATGGCTGCCTTGTGAAGACAGCTGTAGAAGAGTACATGGTTCCGGCGCGGAAAGACGCCGTATGTATTGATACGACAGGCGCCGGGGACAGCTTTGCGGCCGGCTTCATCTATGCTCTGTCAGAGGGGGAGAATTTAGAACAATGCGCACAATTTGCCAATGAATGCGGAGCAAAAGCTGTCGGTGTTCTGGGCGCAACAGAGTGGATTCTATGAAGGAGGAAGGAGAAATCATGACATTCAAAGGAAAAATAGCGGCATGGTGGTATGTTGCAATAGCAGTGTTGGACGGAATCGCCATTGCCGCTGTAATATATAACGGGTTATCACTGATTTTGGCGGTAAACGTGATTGCTGTTGCATTCGTTAATTTATTTTTTATACCGCCTATCTTTAAAAATGATGTGACTATCACAAAGAAGGATGTGATTGTAAGATTCGGTCTGCTCACGAAGACGATTCCGATACAGGGGATTACGATTGTCAAGATCATGAAGAATTATTCCGCTTCTTTTGCCGCATCATTTGACCGGGTAGGGATTGAATCCAGCAGTATGTCTGCTGTATTTATCTCTCTGGAAGATAATGCCGCGTTCATAAATGAATTATTGAAGAGGAACCGCAAGATCAAATATCTTATTTAGTCAGTATCATATTTTACAAAGAAGAAGCGTTGGGGACGGAACATAAAACTTATTTCCGTCCTAAATTTTTCAGTAAAATCATGTTTTACGGGTACAATAAGAAGCATAATTTACATTAGAGGAGCTGACGAGCATGGAAGACATACAGTATTTTGAAGAGGCAGAATATCTGAAGGAGATCATCCGAAAAATCAACGAACAGATCAAAAAGACAAAAGAAGCCCTTTCCCGCGGTCAGAAGGAAATTGACAATATGCATGACTACTACTGGCTGAACTATACAGAGATGGATCAGTACGGTTATGAGGATTACGACAATCAGCGCGCGCTCCTCGAACAGGCTAACGCCAATGCGAAGCAGGCAAAGAAAAGGCAGCGTCTTAAACGCATGGCCGATTCTCCGTATTTTGGAAGAGTGGATTTTAAATATGAAGGAGAGGAGACGGCGGAAAAATTTTACATCGGTATCGGGAATTTTGCGGAAGAATCGGGAGCGGTGCCTCTGATCTATGACTGGCGCGCTCCGGTCAGCGGTTTGTTTTATGACTATGACAAAGGACCTGCTTCCTATCCAGCGCCATCCGGCGTCATGGAAGGCGAGATCTGTTCCAAGCGGCAGTACAAGATCAAAAACGGAGAGCTTATCTATGCTTTTGAGTGTGATACAAAGATTGACGACGAGATATTGAAGGCTGAGCTTGGCGGAAGCAGTGACGTGCAGCTTAAAAATATCGTCCGCACGATCCAGAAGGAGCAGAATGCCATTATCCGAAATACGAAGGATCGGATTCTCGTCATTCAGGGGGCGGCGGGGAGCGGCAAGACGTCCATAGCCCTCCACCGTATCGCATATCTTCTGTATCATGACAGAGACCGCTTAAAATCATCCGATATTCTGATCCTGTCGCCGAACAGCGTGTTTTCGGATTATATCTCTCACATCCTGCCTGAACTTGGCGAGGAGAATATCCGGGAGATGAGCTTTGATCTTTTTTCCTATCGCGAACTCAAATGCACGGCTGAGGATTGCGAAGACCGGTACGACTATCTGGAACGCCAGATCAAATTTCCGGATCCGGATGCAAGAAGGCGCTTTAAGGAAAAACAGTCCCATTCCTTTATCGGGCTGATGGAAGGGTTTCTCGCCGTGCTGGAGGAAGATCTGGTAACGCTTCGCCCGATAACCTTTCAGGGTTTAAAAAAGACGGAAGAAGAACTTATCCGGTTATTTTATTTTAAATTTCAGAGTACGCCGCTTTTAAAACGTATGGATGCGGTGATGGAGTATGCTGTAGATGAGTATGAGACGCTCTGCGGCAGAAATCTTACCGAAGAAGAGCTTGAACATCTGAAAAGTATGTTTGATAAGATGTATGTGACAAAGGATATTTATAATATCTATAACCGGATGCTTTCTGAATATGGCTATGAGACTTTACCAGATGCGGCATATGAAAATCGTAAGGTTCCTTATGAAGATGTCTATCCGATGCTCTATTTGAAATACCGTCTGACTGGTCAGACAGCCCGCAGGCAAGTCCGTCATCTGGTCATTGATGAGATGCAGGATTATTCCTATCTGCAGTATACGATTCTTGCCCGGATGTTTTCGTGCCGGATGACGATTCTCGGCGACCGGGCGCAGACGCTGGACGATGAGGCACAGGATGTATTTCATTTTCTGCCGAAAATATTTGGGAAAGGCATTCAGAAAATCACGATTAATAAAAGTTACCGCAATACATGGGAAATTGCGCAGTATTCGGCAAAGCTTTCGAGTCTTTCTGGCATCTCGTTTCTTAAAAGGCACGGAAAAGAAGTGGAGGAGAGAACATTCTCTGAAATGGAAGGACTCCTTGCGGCCGTTTTTGAAAATCTTTCAGAGAGCTATGAAACGGCGACCATTCTTACTTTGACAGAGGAAGAAGCTTGCGACATATACCGTCTTATCATGGGAAAGCGTAAAGAAGAGGAGAAAGATAGGCGGCTTTCGGTTCATTATATCGACCGGAACAGTACAGTCTTCGAGAAAGGACTGACGATCACGACTTATTATCTTGCTAAGGGACTGGAATTCGATCAGGTATTTACTGCATTTCCCCACAGAGTACATCCTTTCATGACTCAGGCCTCTTATATCAGCGCAACAAGGGCTCTCCATGAATTGTACGCATACCGGTTCGAGCGGTTTTAGTCATAATACATGCCTTTTTCACATAGATTACAATAAAATCTGTGAATGGCATTTGTATGAAGGCAAAGAGACAGGTAGTATCATCGCGGGAGGAACATTCCTTTAAAAATAGATTGTCAGAACTGTCTGAACTGCCAAAGGACGTAGTGCTTGGCATCCCCATGCTTACGATGGTAGGGCAGATGGAACTGAATATTGAAAATTACAGAGGAATCATAGAGTATACGGACAGCCTGATACGGGTTCACACAAAGGACGGCCAGATCCGGGTAAACGGTAAAAATTTGAAAGTGGAATATTATACCAACGACGAGATGAAGGTCACCGGACATATCGTTTCCATCGAATATGTGAATCTGACAGCGCCAAGCTGAATACAATCTTTTGAAACATATATTTATCCGGCAGGAGGAATGAGCGTTGCTGTCACGGCTTATCTGTTATATCAGGGGATATCTTCGCATACGGATCGCAGGATATTCCACGGAAAGATTTTTAAATGCATGCCGTCACAGGGGGATCTATCTGTGGGGGCTTCAGGCTGTCTCGGGGGCATATGAAATGAATATTTCAATCAGCGGCTTCCGGAAGCTAAAACCGATCATCAGGAAGACGAAAACAAAAGTTACGATCATAAAGAGAGCTGGTCTGCCCTTTTATTTATTTCGTTATAGAAAACGGAAGCTTTTTTTTGCCGGGGCATTCTGTTTTGTGTTTTTGCTCTTTTGGATGTCCCATTATATCTGGAACATCGATATTACAGGGAACAGTACGAGGACGGACGAGACTTTGCTGGAATTTCTGAAGGCAAAATCTGTTCAGAACGGGATGGCGAAGTCTGATGTGGATTGCCAGCGGATCGTAAAGGATATCCGTAAGGAATATGACGATATCATATGGGCGTCCGCCTCTATCCGCGGTACAAGGCTTATCATACGGGTGAAGGAAAATGAGGATTCCCCGTCTGTCAGTGCAAAGGGGAATGCAAAACAGAATGGAGAACAAGGAGAGAATGTCAGCCAGCCCGTGGATATCGTGGCAGATAAAAGCTGTATCATTGAAAGCGCTATCGTCCGCAATGGGTTGATTCAGACAGAAATCGGAGCAAAGGTGAAAAAGGGAGATGTATTAGTGTCGGGCCAGATTCCGGTCAATAACGATGCCGGAGAAATCATTGGATATCAGTACCATGTTTCCGATGCGGACATCATCGGAAAAACTGCCCTGAAATACGAGGATTCCTGCCTGAATACCTATATTGAAAAAGAAGATTACGATATCTGCAAACAGGAATATTATTTTAAGGTTGGAAATATCCGCTTTACACTAGGAGGGATTCAGAATGATTATGAGAATTTTACTTTATCCGGTCAGCAGTGGCAGTTAAAAATCTTTGACAATTTCTTTTTTCCGGTCTATTGGGGGAAAAGATGGGCAATTCCCTATAAGCCCCACGAAAAACAGCACCGAAAAGAAGAGCTTCAACAGATTCTTACAGAAAGATTTGTCAGATACTGTGAAGATTTGGAGAAAAAGGGGGTAGAAATTATTGAGAATGATGTTAAAATATACACAGGACAAAACGAATCGTCTGCCAAAGGTAATCTGACAGTCCGGATGCCGATTGGCAAAGAGAAGGCTGCAAAGCTTTTAAAGATTCCGGAAAAAAAGGAAGAGCCCGAAAAAGAGACAGGAGAAAAAACGGATGGGAATGATGGAAACAGCCATTGATATTCCGGCAGAGCATGAAGGCAATGTGTTCGGACAGTTTGATGCGCATATGAAAAAGATCGAGCGCACCCTCCATGTGACATTGATCGCAAGGAATGAAAGCATTAAGATCATGGGGGAAGGCGCGCGGGTTGAGAAAGCAAAAAAGGTTCTCTCCCAGCTTACGGAATTGTCTAAAAGGGGGAATATCATACAAGAACAGAACGTAGATTATATATTATCGCTTGTCATGGAAGACAGCGAAGAGAATATCCTTGAGATTGACAAGGATATCATATGCCATACTCTTGCAGGCAAACCGATAAAGCCGAAGACCGCAGGGCAGAAAAAATATGTGGATGCGATCAGGAAGCAGATGATCGTATTCGGATTAGGACCTGCCGGGACGGGCAAGACCTATCTTGCCATGGCAATGGCGATCACTGCATTTAAAAATAATGAAGTCGGAAGAATCATCCTGACGCGTCCGGCCATTGAGGCGGGAGAGAAGTTAGGCTTCCTTCCGGGGGATTTACAGAGCAAGATCGATCCCTATCTCAGGCCTCTCTATGACGCGCTCTACCAGATCATGGGGGCGGAGAGTTTCTTAAAAAATTCAGAGAAGGGGCTGATCGAAGTCGCTCCTCTTGCCTATATGCGCGGGCGGACTCTTGACAATGCATTTATCATTCTTGACGAGGCTCAGAATACGACTCCGGCGCAGATGAAGATGTTTCTTACGCGGATCGGGTTCGGGTCCAAGGTTGTCATCACCGGCGACGAGACGCAGAAAGATCTGCCGGCGGGACAGTTATCTGGTCTTGATGTGGCGGTAAATGTAGTGAAACAGATCGAGGATATCAGCATCTGCCGTCTTACCAGCAAGGACGTAGTGCGGCATCCTCTTGTACAGAAGATTGTAAAAGCTTATGAAGCTTATGAGAACAATACCCGGCAGACCAAGAGGAAAAAACAGAGGAGAAGACCATGACACTGAACTTTGAGGAAGAGGGAAGCCTTAAGCTCCCTTTAGAATGCGAGGCACTGGCAAGAAGAACGGTGCTGGCGGCGCTTGATTTTACAGGCTGCCCTTATGAAGCGGAAGTAAGCCTCCTTCTTACTACCGATGAAGAGATCCGGCAGATGAATCGGGAATTCAGGGATACAGACCGGGCGACGGACGTGCTGTCATTCCCCATGATTGATTATAAGGAAGCAGGAAATTTTGATTTTCTTGAAGATCGGAAAGACTGTTTTCATCCGGAGACAGGGGAACTGCTGCTCGGTGATATTGTGATTTCCAAGAACAAAGTACTCTCTCAGGCATCAGAATACGGGCACAGCCCCGAACGGGAATTTGCATTTCTGATCACCCACTCGGTGCTGCATCTGACGGGATACGACCATATTAAGGAAAACGAACGTCTTCTGATGGAACAGATGCAGAGAGCGATTCTGGAAAACTTGGGAATCACGCGGTAGTATACATGAGATAAAAGAAGTTTAAATAATATTATGATGGAGTCAAATTATGACGAAAGTTAAGAAAAATTCGGACAAGTCATTCATTGTGCAGGGCTCGCTTCTTGCCATCGCAGGAGTGATCACGAAGATCATCGGGGCAGTGTACCGTGTTCCGCTTGTGAATATTCTTGGCGATAAGGGTATGGGTTATTACGGCGTGGCTTTTCAGATCTATGCTATCGCACTGACGCTGACATCTTACAGCCTCCCCCTTGCAGTATCAAAGCTTGTCTCGGCAAGAAATGCTACCGGACAGTACCGGAATGCCCACAAAGTATTCAAGATTGCTCTTACCTTTGCTTTCACGGCAGGCGGTGGGGCGGCCCTTCTTATCTTTTTGGGGGCTGATTTTATCGCTACGCATATTATGGCGATGAAGCTGAGTTCCTATGCGCTTCGGGTGCTGGCGCCCTGTATTTTGGTGGTTGCGATCCTCGGCGTGTTCCGCGGCTTCTTTCAGGGCAATAAGTCCATGATACCGACTGCGATCTCGCAGGTGCTGGAACAGATCGTCAATGCGGCGGTCAGTATTCTTGGAGCTTATTTTCTGCTCAAGATGGCAAAGGCAGCTAAAAAAGGCGATGATTTTTCACTTGCTATGGCGGCGGTGGGCGGAACGCTCGGCACGGTCGCCGGGGCAGTTTCCGCCCTTTTGTTTTTGATGTTTATCTTTGCGGTATACCAGAGAGTCATGAAAAGGCAGCGGCGCAGAGACCGGACGAGGAAGCGTGAGAGCTATGAGCATATCTTCCGCGCGCTTTTGTTCACCATCGCGCCCGTACTTTTAAGCTCTACCGTTTACAATCTAAGCGGTGTGATTGACAATGCCATGTTCGGAAAGATCATGTCTGCACAGGGACATGCGGAGAGTGAATATGCAGGACTGTTAGGAATACTCAGCGGAAAATATGATACGCTGATCAATGTTCCACTGGCATTTTCGAATGCTTTAGGCGCTTCTTTAGTCCCAAATCTCGTAGCGACAGTAAAATCCGGAAACAAAAGGCAGGTGAGAGACAAGATATTTACTTTTGTACGTTTCAATATGCTGATTGCTATTCCAAGCGCCGTAGGGCTTATGGTTCTGGCAAGACCGCTTCTGGATCTGATTTTTTTCACGGAGAACAATGAGGTGTCTGCGAGAATGCTGCAGATCGGAGCAGTTTCTGTTATTTTTTACTGTCTTTCAACGGTCACGAATGCGGTGCACCAAGGACTGGATAATATGATGGTGCCGGTAAAAAGCGCCTCTATCTCCATTGTCGTACATATGACAGCGCTGTTTATTATGATGGTAGTGTTCCAATGGGGAATCTATGGAGTAGTGATCAGTAAGATCGTATTCGCCGCCTGTGCCTCTATGCTGAATTCACATGCGCTCAGGCAGAAGGTCGGCTATGTACAGGAACAAAAACGGACTTTCTGGATTCCGCTTTTGGCATCTGCGATCATGGGACTTGCGGCTCTGGGAACTTATTCTCTCTTTCGGTTCATCATCGGAGCAAAGCTGGCAACACTGGCTGCACTGCCGGTGGCTGTTATCGTCTATGGCGTAGGGCTTGTACTCTTAAAGGGAATCACGGAAGCAGAGATGATAGAGATGCCAAAAGGCGCATTGCTTGCCAAAGTATGCAGAAAAGTGCATCTATTCCGATAAGTCTGCTTTGTGCATGCCATAGTATGCAGAAAGGCTGCCAGTGGCAGGCTTTCTGTATAAGCTTCTCACAAATTGCCAATACTTATGAAAAAAGGAGTTGGCACTATGAGGAATAAATATGGAATCGGATTTCTTTCTGTCATACTGATTCTGGCACTGGCAGTAACATTTGCTTACCAGTACAGTTACCGGATCGCGAGGGAACGGACGCAGGCAAGACTGGAGGCGGCCGAAGAAGTTAAAAAAGCCCAGTCGGAGGAGACAGTAACGGCAGACGGACATGCTCTGAAGGACGATTGTTATTATCTGAAAAATGTGAACGGATATGTGGTTGTTTTTCTGAGTGATAAAAAAACGGCTTATGAATACACGGATATTCTGTGCGAAAAGCTTCCGCAGACGGTTCAGGAGGAGCTTGTCAATGGAAAATATGTAGAAACGCAGGAGGACCTTTATGGTTTTCTTGAAAATTATTCAAGTTAGTAGTAGACTTTGACGCTGTTTTAGTGTAAGATAAGAAAAGTTTTTTAATATGCACAGACAGAGGACGAGAATATGGATGAAAAAAATATAGCACGCATTAATGAACTGTACCATAAATCGAAAGAGAAAGGTCTGACAGAAGCTGAACGAAAAGAGCAGCAAGTTTTAAGAAGAGAATATATTGATTCCTTTAAACGCAGCCTGAGAGGACAGCTTGACAATATTTCCATCAGGGAAGCCGATGGAAGCATTACAGATTTAGGTGAGAAATTTGGAAACAAAACAGGAAATTAGAGAACAGATAAGAAAGCTCCGCAGCAATATTCATGCGGACGATTGGCAGACATCAACCGAAGCGATCGCTCAAAAGGTCATCGCCAGCGACAATTTCCGGGAAGCAACGGATATTTTCTGCTATATGGATTTTGACGGAGAAGTAGGGACTGAGCATATTATTGACGAAGCATGGCGGCTTGGGAAGGATATCTGGCTGCCGAAAGTGTGCGGCGGCGAGATGTCTTTTTACCTTGTTGAATCAGAAAAAGAGCTAGTGCGGGGCGCTTTCGGGATTTTAGAGCCCACCGGTGAGAGCGAGAGGGCTCCCGGAGACGATGGCCTTGTCATCATTCCCGGAATCGCTTTTGACAAACACTACAACCGGATCGGATACGGGAAAGGTTATTATGATCGGTATCTAAGTGCGCATCCGAATCTTTTTAAGCTTGCTCTGGCCTTTGATATCCAGCTTGTGGACAAGATACCTGCCGAAGAATGTGACTGCAGGATGGACATGATATTTACGGAGACACTGATGTACTGAAGAGAAAGGAAGGAGATAAAATAAAATGGATATGGATTTACCTAAAGACCCTGTGCTGATGTTAAGTATTGTGAATACGGAGCTTCGTGATTATTATCCTACTCTGGATGCGCTGTGCGAGGACAAGCACGTTAGGAAGGATCTGATCGTTGATGCGCTGAAAAGTATTGATTATGTATATAATAGTCTGAAGAATCAGTTTGTGTAAATGGAAAGTATAGAAAAATGTATCAGAAAATTAATTTAGATAAAATAAATTTAAATACGAAACCGCCTGTCACCGAACCTGACAGGCAATACTATTATATGGCGAAATGCCGGGAGTTGGTAAAAGGCTTTGAACAGAAAAATAACCGGCGGCCCAAATTCTGTGTGACGACCTTCGGTTGTCAGATGAATGCAAGAGATTCGGAAAAGCTGCGGGGGATCCTGCGGGATATCGGATATGCGGAATCCAGTGAAGACAAAGCAGATTTTGTAATCTACAACACCTGTACAGTCCGCGAAAATGCCAACACCAGAGTATACGGAAGGCTTGGGCAGCTAAAGCCCCGTAAAAAGAAAAATCCCCATATGATGATTGGTCTGTGCGGCTGTATGATGCAGGAGCCAGAGGTTGTGGAGAAGCTCAAAAAAAGCTATTCCTTCATCGACGTGATATTCGGAACTCACAATATCTACAAGTTTGCAGAGCTTTTGGCCGCACGGTTTGAAGCCGGCCGGATGATTATTGATATCTGGAAGGATACAGATAAAATTGTGGAGGATCTTCCCAATGAGAGAAAATATTCCTTTAAATCCGGTGTGAATATCATGTTTGGATGCAATAATTTCTGCAGCTACTGTATCGTTCCTTATGTAAGAGGACGGGAGAGAAGCCGAAAGCCTGAGGCGATCATACGGGAGATCGAACGTCTGGCGGCGGACGGCGTGACAGAAGTCATGCTTCTTGGTCAAAATGTCAACTCTTACGGTAAGACTCTGGAAAATCCTATGTCTTTTGCGGAGCTTCTTACAGAGATTGAAAAGATTGAAGGCTTAAAGAGAATCCGCTTTATGACCTCTCACCCAAAGGATTTGTCTGATGCGCTGATCGAGGTGATGGGAAAATCAAAAAAAATATGCCGTCATCTCCATCTGCCGGTTCAATCAGGCAGCACGCGGATCTTAGAAAAGATGAACCGCCGTTATACAAAGGAGCAGTATCTTCTGTTAGTGGAAAAGCTTCGGAACACCGTGCCGGATATTTCCCTGACAACGGATATCATCGTAGGATTTCCGGGAGAGACAGAAGAAGATTTTGAGGAGACGCTGGATGTTGTAAGAAAAGTGCGTTATGACAGTGCTTTTACCTTTATCTATTCCAAACGGACAGGAACACCGGCCTCTGTCATGGAAGATCAGATCCCGGAAGAAGTGGTCAAAGATCGTTTCGGCCGTCTTTTACAGGAGGTTCAATCCATTGCAGGAGAAGTATGCGCCGCACACGAAGGCACTATACAGGAAGTTCTGGTAGAGTCTGTGAGTGAGCAGGATCCTTCGATGGTTACAGGGAGACTCAGCAATAATCTGCTTGTACATTTTCCGGGCAGTCCGGAATTGATCGGAAGTTATATTGATATCTATCTTAAGAAATGCAAAGGATTTTATTATATTGGTGAAATCAATGCGCCGGGTATACATAGACCGCGCAGAGAGGTGTAAAACCGTGAAAAATTAATATAATAAGACCGTAACGGCATGTCAGCATGAAATAAATACCACCTATATTATAGACCAAAAACGCTCAGACTATGTGTTAAGAACATAAGTGAGGGCGTTTTTTACATGAAAAGATTAAGTGAGTATTTATTTTTATGGGCTTTGGGTGGCTGTATCTATTATTCTTTCGAGATGATCTTCCGAGGTTTCTCCCATTGGAGCATGTTTATATTAGGCGGGATCTGCTTTGTGTTTTTTGCGGTTCAGGGGAAAGTGCTGCTTTGGCAGGATCCCTTATGGCTGCAGCTGATCCGGTGTATGGTGTTTGTTACGTCAATGGAATTTATCACAGGGATCATCGTAAATAAATGGCTGCATATGCAGGTGTGGGATTACAGCCGTCTGCCCCTGCAGCTTTTCGGGCAGATCTGCGTTCCGTTCATCATTATCTTTTCCGGTCTTGCGGCCGTGGGGATCATCTTAAGCGGATATCTTATGCACTGGCTTTATCAGGAGCCGAAGCCACATTATTATATCTTATAAATGTTTACAAATTTGTACCTTTTAAATCTATTTTAAAAATGTTATACTTATTGTACAATTTCAGACAGAAGAGGAGAATTTAGCGTGAGCGAATTAACACCGATGATGCAGCAGTATATGAAGACGAAGGAAGAGTATCCTGACTGTGTTTTATTCTATAGATTAGGTGATTTCTATGAGATGTTTTTCGATGATGCCGTAAAGGTGTCAAAAGAACTGGAACTCACACTGACAGGCAAAAGCTGCGGGCTTCCTGAACGCGCGCCTATGTGCGGAGTCCCCTACCATGCTGTAGACGGATATCTGAACAGGCTTGTGTCCAAAGGCTACAAGGTTGCGATCTGCGAACAGATGGAAGATCCGGCGACTTCCAAAGGATTAGTCAAGCGGGATGTGGTACGAATCGTCACTCCCGGAACGAATTTAGACACCCAATCGTTAGATGAGACAAAGAATAATTATATTATGAGTGTTGTGTATATTGCAGACCGCTATGGGCTTTCTGTGGCAGATGTCACAACCGGTGATTACTTTTTGACAGAGATTGAAAGCAGTGAAAAACTATTTGACGAGATTTTTAAATTCATGCCCTCAGAGCTTATTTGCAATGAGGCTTTTTATATGAGCGGGCTGGACTTTGATGATCTGAAAGGAAGACTTGGGATCACAATTTACTCTCTCGACGGCTGGTATTTTGACGATACGCTCTGCAAGCGTTCTTTGATGGAGCATTTTCATACGGGGACGTTAGAAGGGCTTGGAGTTTCGGATTATGACTGCGGCGTTCTCGCGGCGGGCGCGCTGCTTTTATATCTGAAGGAGACGCAAAAAACTGCTTCTCTGTCGCAGCTTTCCAAGCTTACCCCCTACACGACAGGAGCGTTTATGCTGCTCGACAGTTCCACAAGGCGGAATCTGGAGCTGTGCGAGACACTCAGGGAGAAGCAAAAGCGAGGATCCCTTCTGTGGGTACTGGATAAGACAAAAACGGCTATGGGGGCGCGTACCCTGCGCAAGTATATCGAACAGCCGCTGATTGATAAAGCGCCCATCATCAAGCGCCAGAAAGCGGTTGGAGAGCTTAAAGACAACGTCATTGCAAGAGAGGAAATCCGGGAATATTTATCGCCTGTCTATGATCTGGAACGATTGGTCAGCAAGATCACTTACCAATCAGCCAACCCAAGGGATCTGATAGCTTTTAAAAGTTCGCTGTCTATGCTTCCTCACATAAAATACATACTGGGCGACTTAAAGAGCCCGCTTCTTAAAGAGCTTTATGAAAAGCTCGATCCTTTAGAGGATCTTTGCGCGCTGACGGAACAGGCAATCGCAGACGATCCGCCCATTGCCATGAAGGAGGGCGGCATCATCAAAGAGGGCTACAATGAGGAAGTGGATAAGCTTCGCCGCGCAAAGTCGGACGGCAAGGAATGGCTTGCGAGGCTTGAGTCCGAGGAGCGTGAAAAAACGGGCATTAAGAATCTTCGGATCAAATTTAATAAAGTATTCGGCTACTATCTTGAAGTTACCAACTCCTTTAAAAATATGGTGCCGGATTATTATATGAGGAAGCAGACGTTAGCGAATGCCGAGCGATACATCATCCCGGAATTAAAAGAGCTTGAAGATACCATCTTAGGAGCGGAAGATAAGCTGTTTGCCTTAGAATACCAGCTTTACTGTGATGTGCGTGATAAGATTGCCGTGGAGGTGGCGCGGATTCAGGATACGGCAAGATCCGTAGCGCGGCTTGACGCACTGGCTTCTATGGCGCTGGCGGCGCAGCAGAATAATTATGTGTGCCCGAAGATCAACGAGAAAGGCGTTATCGATATTAAAGAGGGACGGCATCCTGTCGTTGAGAAGATGATCCCGGACGATCTGTTCATCACCAACGATACCTATCTGGATGATAAGAAAAGACGGATTTCCATTATCACCGGTCCGAATATGGCAGGGAAATCTACCTATATGAGACAGACCGCCCTGATCGTTCTCATGGCGCAGATCGGCTCCTTTGTCCCTGCAGCTTCGGCGGATATCGGCCTTGTGGACCGGATATTTACAAGAGTCGGAGCTTCGGATGATCTGGCTTCCGGACAGAGTACTTTTATGGTGGAGATGACGGAGGTTGCCAACATTTTAAGAAACGCTACCAATAAAAGCCTCCTGATTCTGGATGAGATCGGACGGGGAACCAGTACCTTTGACGGTCTTAGCATTGCATGGGCGGTGATCGAACACATCAGTAACAGTAAGCTTTTAGGAGCGAAGACACTCTTTGCTACCCACTATCATGAGCTGACAGAGTTAGAGGGTAAGATCAGCAATGTGAATAATTACTGCATTGCCGTGAAAGAAAAAGGGGATGATATTATCTTCCTTCGTAAAATTGTAAAGGGCGGAGCCGATAAAAGCTATGGAATTCAAGTGGCGCGTCTCGCAGGAGTTCCAGAAACTGTTACGAACCGGGCAAAGGAGATCGTGGAAGAACTGATCCATGCCGATATCACAACCCGGATCAAGGACATTGCCGCTCAAGGGACCGCACCGAAGATTAAAACGAAAAAATACGACGAGGTAGACTTAGCGCAGATGTCTTTATTTGATACGGTGAAGGATGACGACGTGATTGAGGAAATCAAAAATCTGGATGTCAGCAATCTGACGCCTATCGACGCGCTAAACACGCTGTATCAGTTACAGAATAAATTAAAGAACAGGTGGCAGGTATGAGTAAGATACAGGTACTTGATCAAATTACAATTGATAAGATCGCGGCGGGAGAGGTGATTGAGCGTCCGGCTTCCGTCGTGAAAGAGCTGGTGGAAAATTCCATTGATGCCGGAGCGTCTTCTGTTACGGTGGAGATCAAAGAAGGCGGAATTTCTTCTATCCGTATTGCGGACAATGGCTGTGGAATTCCAAAGGATGAGGTGCGCCCGGCATTTTTAAGACATTCCACAAGTAAGATCCGTTCCGTAGACGACCTTATGCATATCTGTTCTCTTGGTTTCCGGGGAGAGGCGCTCTCGAGCATCGCAGCAGTAGCCCAGGTAGAGCTTCTGACAAAGACAAAAGAGGACGCCTTCGGAACAAGGTATCGAATTGCAGGAGGGGCAGAGGAAAGCTTAGAGGATGACAGTGCGCCGGACGGGACTACGTTTTTTATACGGCAGCTTTTTTATAATGTTCCTGCCAGACGGAAATTTTTAAAAACCGCCATGACGGAGGCAAGCCATGTGGGGGACCTGATGACCAGACTGGCGCTGTCCCATCCGGAAATTTCTTTTCACTTTATCAATAACGGGCAGTCAAAAATACATACCTCCGGCAACGGGAATTTAAAAGATGTGATCTATCATATCTACGGCAGGGAGATTGCGGCAAACCTCCTGCCCGCAAATTACGATAAAAACGGTGTGCGTATCACAGGATTTTTGGGAGCGCCGCTTATTTCCAGAGGAAACCGTAACTTTGAAAATTACTTTATCAATTACCGTTATATAAAAAATAATATGGTCTATAAGGCCATCGAAGATGCCTACAAGGATTTCACGATGCAGCATAAATTCCCGTTTGTAGTTCTGCATGTCGAACTAAATGGAGAGGAAGTAGATGTCAATGTCCATCCCTCCAAGTTAGAAATACGTTTCCATAATCAGCAGGAGATTTATAATGCGTTCTATGAGGCGGTAGAAACCGGGCTTCATGAGAAAGAACTGATCCCGCATATCACGGTAGATGTACCGGGTGCGAAGGCTTCCGGAGCAAAGACTGTGAAAGCAGGGGCGTCTGGCGCAGATACGGTGCAGGCTGAGACGGCAGCAGAAGAAGGGCCGCCCAAAAAAGCGATTCCACCGAAAGAAGAACGGACTCTGGACTATTTCATGGAGGAGATGAAAAAGCGGGTAACGTCCTACCATGAGCAGAATTCTTCCGCAGAGATCACAGGAAAGGGCAGCCTTTTTAAACCAAAGCGGCAGGCCGACCGGATCCGGGAGACGGTTGCTCCTTATAGAGCAGATTACAGCCGGGATGAGCGTACAATACAAGAGTGTCCAAAGCAGCCGGAACAGACAATCGAAGCTTCAAAGCAACCGGAACAAGCGGCCGAGGAGCCAAAACAGCCGGAACAAGCGACCGAGGAGCCAAAGCAGCTTGATCTCTTCGAGGAGAGGTTCCTTGACCGGAAGGTTCAGGCGGAATATAAATTGATCGGACAGATATTTGACACTTACTGGCTGGTGGAGTATCATGATAATCTATACATCATTGACCAGCATGCTGCCCATGAGCGCGTACTCTATGAAAAGACGCTTGCAGGAATGAAAACGAGAGAATTTACCTCCCAGATGATCTCCCCGCCCATTGTGCTGAACCTGACGATGCAGGAGCAGGAGCTTCTCACAAAGCACATGGAGCGCTTTACGAGGATCGGGTTTGAGTTTGAAGATTTCGGACAGGGTTCTTATACCGTGCGTGCGGTGCCGGATAATCTGTTCTCCATTGCGAAGAAGGAGATCCTTCTGGAGATGATCGACAGTCTGTCGGATGAGATCAGCCGCAGTCTGTCGCCAGAGATCATTGATGAAAGGATCGCATCCATGTCTTGCAAAGCAGCCGTTAAAGGGAAGATGCGGCTGTCCGCCGCAGAGGTTGATGCACTGATCGGCGAGCTTCTGACACTGAAGAATCCGTATCACTGTCCTCACGGAAGGCCGACGATCATCGCCATGTCTAAGCGGGAACTGGAGAAGAAGTTTAAAAGAATTGTATAGTAAGGGGAATGCTGATGAAGAAAAAACCGTTGATCATTCTGACAGGGCCGACAGCCGTAGGGAAGACGAAAGCCTCTATCGGACTTGCAAAGGCAGTGGGCGGAGAGATTATTTCCGCAGATTCCATGCAAGTGTATAAGGGGATGGATATCGGTTCGGCAAAGATAAAACCAGAAGAGATGGAAGGAGTACCCCATCATCTGGTTGATGTGCTTTACCCGAATGAAGAGTTTCATGTCGTCCGTTTTCAACGGATGGCGAAAGAGGCGATGGAAAAAGTCTATGCAAACGGGCATATTCCTATCGTGGTAGGAGGGACGGGGTTTTACATTCAGGCGCTTTTATATGATATTGATTTTACGGAGCATGAAAACGATGATTCCTATCGAAAGGAGCTTGCCGCATTTGCAGAGGAGTACGGGACAGAGGCGCTCCATGAAAAATTAAAGGAAGTCGATAAAGAAGCAGCGAAAGAGATACACTGCCATAATGTAAAAAGAGTCATCCGGGCATTGGAGTTCTACCATCAGTCAGGAACGCCGATTTCTAAACACAATGAGACGGAGCGCCGGAAAGAAACGCCCTATGAAGCCTTTTACTTTGTGCTGAATGATGACAGAGAGCATCTGTATGAGCGTATAGATCAACGTGTAGACCAGATGCTTTCCGAAGGATTGGAAGAGGAAGTTCTTGCATTGAAAAATAAGGGGTATACAAAAGATATGGTTTCTATGCAGGGGCTTGGCTACAAGGAGATGCTTGACTATCTTAACGGCGAATGCAGTCTTGAGACGGCTGTTTATCGGATCAAACGGGATACAAGACATTTCGCCAAACGGCAGATCACGTGGTTTAAAAGGGAAAAAAACGTGATCTGGATCGATAAAAAAGCATGTGATTATGATGAAAACAAAATATTAGATACGATGTTAACGTATATGGAGGGAGTTATATGTTACAGAGATTATTCGGAGGTTCGAAGTTTTTAAAGAAGATGAATACGCTGATGGAGATCTATTCTGTCAGCCATAATGCAGAAGCAACTTATAAGGAGCTCGTGACACTGGAGCCGTATATTAAGACAAATGGGGAACAGGCATGGTATAATCTGAATCAGGCGGCGCTTCTCTATGATCTTAGAAGATTTGAACTTGCCGCGGATATCATCAGGGAGATACGGCCGTTAAATCCGGAATTTGACGCACGGTGCGCAGAAGTAAAGACAAAGATCATGAATGCACTGTAGAAAAGTTCAAATAATTTGTGAACAGAATAAAATTGCTGATGTGACATGATTAATCAGAGATATTTTGTCAGAATGTGAAAGCATCATAGAAGATATATAGAAAGCGGGTTAATAATTTATGGACAGAAAGACTTTATATCAGGATATGGGAATCCGTCCGTCGGTACTGGAATTCAGTTCCGGTATCGAGGACAGATTAAAGGAGCGTTTTGATGCGATTGACAAAACGGCAGAGTACAACCAGCTCAAAGTCATCAAGGCCATGCAGGACAATCGTGTGAATGCGGATTGTTTTCATTTTGCCAGCGGTTACGGGTATGATGATGTCGGGCGAGATACGCTGGAGGCGGTCTATGCATCGGTTTTCCACACGCAGAGTGCTCTTGTAAGACCGCAGGTGACCTGCGGGACTCATGCGCTGGCGCTGGCACTGGGAGCAAACTTACGCCCGGGAGACGAGCTGTTATCGGCAGGCGGCAAGCCGTACGATACATTGGAGGAGGTGATCGGTATCCGTCCCTCTAACGGTTCTTTAGCGGAATACGGAATTTCTTACCGTCAGGTAGATCTGCTTCCTGATGGGACGTTTGATTTTGAAGGCATCAAACGTGCAATCAACGATAAGACGAAGATGGTGACGATCCAGCGGTCGAAAGGTTATCAGACGCGCCCCAGTTTTTCTGTGGAACAGATTGGCCGGGCGATCCGTTTTGTAAAAGAAATAAATTCAGAGATCATCTGCATGGTTGACAACTGCTACGGGGAATTCGTGGAGGAAGCAGAGCCAAGCGATGCAGGCGCAGATATGGTGGTCGGTTCCCTGATTAAGAATCCGGGCGGCGGTCTGGCACCGATCGGCGGCTATATCGCGGGCAGAAAGGAACTCATTGATGCTTGCGGATACCGTCTGACTTCACCAGGACTCGGTAAAGAGGTCGGCGCGTCCCTTGGAGTCATGCAGTCCTTTTATCAGGGACTGTTTCTTGCGCCCACTGTTGTGGCAAGTGCTCTGAAGGGAGCCATCCTTGCGGCAAATATATATGAGAAATTAGGATTTAAAGTTGTGCCGGATGGTACTGAGAACCGCCACGATATTATTCAGGCGGTGGAGCTTGGGACACCGGGGGGCGTGATTGCTTTCTGCAAGGGAATTCAGGCTGCTGCTCCTGTGGATTCCTACGTTACTCCGGAACCATGGGCGATGCCGGGATACGACAGCGATGTCATTATGGCGGCAGGAGCGTTTGTACAGGGTTCCTCTATCGAACTTAGCGCCGACGGCCCCATCAAACCGCCCTATGCCGTTTATTTTCAGGGAGGACTTACGTGGCCGCATGCGAAGCTTGGTATTCTCATGTCGCTGGAATATCTGGTAAGGGAAGGGCTTGTGAATCTGTAATGAAAAAAATCATGATCATTGGCGGCGGCGCTGCAGGTATGACTGCCGCTGCCGCGGCGGCACAAAATAGCCGGAAAGCAAATCAGAAACCGGAAATATGCATTCTGGAGCATAAGGATATAGTAGGGAAAAAAATTCTGTCTACCGGAAACGGACGCTGTAATCTTACCAATGAGGTTATGAATTCCGATTGCTATTACAGTGAGTGTCCCCAAATTATCGGTCAGATCCTTGATAAGTTCGGTCGGGAGGAGGCTCTTAAGTTTTTTCAGGAGTTGGGAATCGTCGTAAAATCAAAAAAAGGATATTACTACCCACGCTCTGAACAGGCAGCCGCTGTACGGGAACTTTTTCAGATACACCTTGAGCATCTTGGTGTGGAAGTCCGCACCAATGTCCATGTAAAATCAATAAAAAAAGCGGGTGTGCATTCATGATCCATGCCGTTGAAAGTATTTCAGCGAAGGAGACTCTTTCTATAAAAGCAGACAAGGTAATACTGACCTGCGGCGGGATGGCCGCGCCGGTTCTTGGATCGGATGGCAGCGGTTATACTCTTGCCAAATCTCTGGGACATTCTCTTGTACCGGTTGTTCCGGCACTGGTGCAGCTCCGTGTTAAGAACAATCCTTTGAGACAAGCAGCCGGTGTGAGAACAGACGGAACGGTCAGTATCTATGAAAATCATAAATTTATGGGAGCAGATACCGGTGAACTTCAAATCACAGACTATGGAATCTCTGGTATTCCGGTATTTCAAGTAAGCCGCCATGCGGCGAAAGCGCTCTATTATAAACGTCCGGTCAAGGCTGAGATTGATTTTCTTCCTGAGATTCCGTTAGGAACTATGGCTGCTGTATTGCGTTATAAAAGAAAAAAACAGGATAAAAGCAGTATTATGAAAGCTATGCTTGGTTTCTTTCACAAAAAACTGATCCCGTGTCTCTTAAAAAATGCGGGGATGAAACCGGATCTTAAGATTAGTGAGCTAAATGAACCGCTGCTGCAAAGCCTTGTCCATACGTGCAGGCATTTTCCGCTGACGATTTCAGATACCAATGGTTTTGAACATGCACAGGTTTGCGCCGGAGGTGTGAGGCTTACCGAGATCAATGCCTCTACGATGGAGTCTCTGCGCTGCGGCGGTCTCTATCTCGCAGGGGAAATTCTTGACGCAGACGGTATCTGCGGGGGATATAACCTACAGTGGGCATGGACAACCGGTTATCTTGCAGGCTTAAGCGCAGTATCAGATGAAGGCAGGCTTTGACAAAGTTTTCCTGTCATTTTTACGCAGAGGAGGGATACTATGATCCGGGTTCAGCAGATAAAATTAAAAATTCCCCATACCGACGGACAGCTTCATGAAAAAATCCGTAAGATTTTACGTATCAGTAAGGAAGAAATTGTTTCTGTAAAAATCACAAAATGTTCTCTGGATGCCCGTAAAAAGCCAGAGCTTTTTTACGTCTACACGGCAGATGTTGAATTGAAGCAAGAATCTTCAGTGCGAAAAAAAATCAAAGATAAAAATATCTTATTTGTAAAAAAAGAAGCTCCTTACCGCGCCATTCCCACCGGAAGACAGTATCTTCGTTTTCGTCCTGTGGTGATCGGGACAGGACCGGCAGGGCTTTTTTGCGGTTATCAGCTTGCAAAGCTTGGATACCGTCCCATTCTTCTGGAAAGAGGCGCAGATGTCAGAGAACGGATACAGGATGTAGAACAATTCTTTCAAGGCGGCCCCTTAAAGAAAGATTCCAATGTCCAGTTTGGGGAGGGTGGGGCAGGGACATTTTCCGACGGAAAGCTCAATACCCTTGTCCATGATAACTGCGGCAGAAACAGGGAGGTTCTGAGACTTTTTCATATGTTCGGCGCACCGCGGCAGATTCTGTATGACAGCAAACCGCATATCGGCACGGACATTCTCTGCAATATTGTAGAACGAATGCGGGAAGAGATAAAAAAGCTCGGCGGCGAAGTTCGGTTTCACTCACAGGTGACAGATATTGAATACTCAACAGCCTCAGACGGGACAAAATCACTGTCTGCACTTCATGTCTGGAATACAGAAACGGGAGAGAGCAGCCTGCTTCAAACGGAACTTGCGGTACTTGCGATCGGTCACAGCGCCAGAGATACCTTTGAGACGTTGCAAAGACTTGGTATCGAGATGCAGGCAAAATCCTTTGCCGTCGGTGTCCGTGTAGAACATCCGCAGAAGTTCATCAATGAAAACCAGTATGGAAAGGAATATGATCCTTCGCTTCCGGCGGCGCCCTATAAGCTGACAGCGAAAGCGCAGGATGGAAGAGGTGTCTATACTTTCTGCATGTGTCCCGGAGGCTATGTGGTCAACGCTTCCTCCGAGGAGGGGTACCTTGCCGTCAACGGCATGAGCTACAGCAAACGTGACGGAGAGAATACCAACAGTGCAGTGGTCGTCACCGTGACGCCGGATGATTTTGGCTCTGATGGGGCGCTTGCCGGCATGGAATTCCAAAGAGGGCTTGAGAAAGCGGCTTTCTTAGAAGGGGGCGGCCGGATTCCTGTACAGTTATTCGAGGATTACTGTAAAAATCAGGCTTCTTTAGGAGAAAAGGGCGTTTCTCCCCGGATGAAAGGCGCTTATGCATGGGTCAATGTGCGGCGTATTTTTCCCGAAAATATTGCGCTTGCGATCGAACAGGGTATTCTGCAGTTTGACAGGAAAATAAACGGCTACGCAAGAGGTGATGCGGTCCTTTCAGGCGTAGAGAGCCGGACCTCGTCGCCGCTGCGCATTCTGCGGGATGAAAACCTGCAAAGCAGTATGAAAGGGCTCTATCCATGCGGTGAAGGAGCAGGCTATGCCGGGGGGATTACATCAGCCGCCATGGACGGCCTGAAAGTGACAGAAAGCATCATAAAAGTATGGCGTCCATTCGACAAGGATGAGACAGCTTAAGAAATTTTTAATAGCATAACACTATACACTTTTTCGGAAATATGATAGAATGTATTGAGTTTTCTAAGAGATAAAGGGTAATGAGGAGGAGTACATAATTATGAAGGGAGCAGGAGGCAAGAATAACTGGGCACTGTTTCTGCTGATTCTGGCAGGGATTGTCCTCGGTGGATTTATCGGGATGATGGCAGAGGGCGTGCCGGCACTTAGCTGGTTAGGATATGGGCAGTCCTTTGGTCTGGAAGGTCCGCTTACGCTGAATTTAGGCATACTCGTAATCTCATTCGGGCTTACGATCAAGATTACGATCGCCAGCATCATCGGAGTTGTACTTGCGATTATAATTTACCGGTTCCTGTAAGTTCTCAGTTTGCCATACATTCAAAGAAAGCTGCCAATAACGGCCTTTTTGCGGATGGATATCGTATGAATCTAAAGATAAGATGAATCTATCTAATACTATGAAAAAAATCCCTGATATGGAGCGTCCTTACGAGAAATGCCAAAAGTTCGGCGCCTCTGCGCTCAGCGATGCAGAACTTCTGGCTGTCGTTCTTCGGACAGGCAGCCACGGCGAGAATGTGATAGGACTTGCGCAGAGAATCCTTTATCGTTCCGGAGAGGACGGTATTTTAGGACTTCACCGGTTTTCCATGGAGCAGCTTGTGAAGATCCGCGGGATCGGCAAGGTGAAGGCAATACAGTTGATCTGTATCCTTGAGCTTGCAAGACGGCTTTCAAAGGCGTCAGTCTCTGAATCGCTTTCTTTTACATCGCCCGCTTCCATCGCAGAATATTATATGGAAGATCTGCGGCATGAAAGCCAGGAGGTCATGAAACTGATCATGATCAATTCAAAGGGCAGGCTGATCAGTGAGACTGAGATTTCAAAAGGTACAGTGAACGCTTCCCTTATTACACCAAGAGAGATTTTTATAGAAGCACTGCTAAGACAGGCAGTCGCTGTTGTGGCAATGCACAATCATCCCAGCGGAGATCCCACTCCCAGCAGCGAAGATATCCTGCTGACCAAAAGAATTAAAGAAGCAGGAAGCATTATCGGGGTCGAGCTGTTAGACCATATTATTATTGGCAATAATTGTTATGTAAGTCTGCGGGAAAAAGGTATTCTTGAGAAAGGGTAAGACAGATGGCAAAGAATACATACGGGCTGGATCTTGGCTCTTATGAAATAAAGGTTTATGATAAAAAGAATGACAGAATCTGGAAAGCAAAAGATGCCATTGCCATTCACAACGGGAAAGAGATTTTTGCGATCGGAGACGAGGCTTATGTGATGTATGAGAAGGCTCCGGCGAATATAGAAGTGGTATTTCCTATGAAGAGCGGAGTAATCTCCAGATTCAACAACATGCAGTTTCTGCTTCAGGGACTTCTGAAAAAAGAGCGTCAGTCCGGGAAAGGCTCAGAATATGTGATCGCAGTTCCGACAGATGTCACTGAAGTTGAGAAAAAAGCTTTCTTTGACCTTGTGATCCATTCTACCGCAAGAGCCAAAGAAGTGAATATCGTAGAGCGCGCCATCGCGGATGCCGTCGGGATGGATCTGGATGTGAAGAATACCAACGGGCTTCTCGTCGTGAATTTCGGCGGAGAGACAACGGAAGTTTCAATCCTCGTCGGGGGCGGTATGGTGTTTAATCAGCTTATGAAAATCGGCGGTGTCGCTCTGGACGAATCAATCGCCAGTCTTGTGCGGCGCAGCCATGATTTCCTGATCGGAAGGCTGACTGCGGAAGCCCTCAGAAAGCGTTTTGGAGTTTATACCGGAGAACCGGAGGATACGGCGGTAATGGTGGCAGGGAGAGATCTGATCACCGGACTTCCGGTAAGAAAACCTATTACTCTGGGGCTAGTGAGGTCTTCTCTTCGGGATCCTCTTTTAGAATGTGTCCGCGCGGTTCTCTCCCTGATCGACAGAACTCCGCCGGAGATCCGTACGGCAATCTATGAAAACGGAATCTTCCTTACAGGCGGAATCGCCAATATGCCGGGGCTTGAGACTTATATAGAGAAGGCGACCGGCGTGCGTACAAGAACAGCTCCGGATCCGGAACTATGTACTGTCATGGGATTGAAAAAGATCATTTTATCAAGCGAATTAAGTAAATTTGCGTATTCAATGTTAGATGAGAAATATAGGTGGATGAGATAATATGAAGATAAAAAACCAGTCAAGGCTTCCGGGCAGATATGTACTGATCATTCTTACTCTGCTGTGTCTTTTGCTGCTGGGGATCGAACGTTTTACCGATACCGGAGGACCTTTGAGGATCATTGCCAATTACTCCGTAGTTCCTATGCAGAAGGGAATCAGTTATGTAGGCATGTGGATCAGTGATATGTCAGACAACTTTGAGACAATGAAAGAGATGAGAAAGAAGAACGCCGAGCTTCAATCGAAGGTTGACGCTCTTACTATAGATAATACAAGACTCCGGCAGGAGCAGTACGAATTAGAGCGCTTAAGAGAGCTCTATAAGCTGGATGAGAATTATTCCGACTACGAAAAGGTAGGCGCCCATGTGATCGCCAATAACGGAAGCAACTGGTTCAGTGATTTTACCATTGATAAGGGGACAAGCGACGGAATCAAGGTTAACTGCAATGTAATGGCAGGAAGCGGTCTTGTGGGAATCGTTACCGAGACTGGTCCGAATTATGCCAGAGTACGCTCCATCATTGATGATGCGAGCAATGTAAGCGGCATGATACTCTCAACTTCCGATACCTGTATGGTACGCGGAGACCTGAGCCTAATGTCCGACGGGCGTCTGCGCTTTGAAAAGCTTGCCAACAATGACAATAAGGTTGAGGTGGGAGAACAGGTTGTTACTTCCCATGTCAGCAGCCGGTTTGTACAAGGCTTATTTATCGGGTATGTCAGTGAGATCGAAGTGGATTCCAATAACCTGACACGGTCTGGATATATTACGCCGGCAGTAGATTTCAGCAAGCTGCAGGAAGTTCTCGTAATCACAAAGACGAAGGATGACATGGTGGGAGGAAATTGATTTTATATGAAGAGAAAGCTTATCACAGTTTTGATCATAACCGTATGTTTTCTTTTGCAGAGTACGATTATGAAGAAACTTGCAATCGGGAATATCTGTCCAAACCTTCTGCTTGTTGTGACAGCCTCCTTCGGGTTTATGCGCGGGACTAAAAGCGGCATGTATATAGGGCTTATCTGCGGACTGTTTATTGATCTGTTCTGGGGAGGGCTTTTAGGTTTCCATATGCTTTTGTTTATTATCATCGGTTATTTTAACGGAAGCTTCCAGAGATTGTTCTTTGACGAAGACATTAAGCTTCCCATCGGACTGATCGCCGTCAGTGAGTTATCATATGGAATCGCAGTATATTTTTTCGGTTATATGCTTCAGGGTGATTTTTCTTTTGGAACGCATTTGTTTCAAGTGATTATTCCTGAACTTGTATATACTATTTTGGTAACCCTGGTTTTATACCAGATCATTTTACACATTAACAAAAAACTTGAAACAGAAGAACAAAGGAGTGCAAGCAAATTTGTCTGATATGTGGGAAAAAATCAAATCCAGAGTATCAGCGATTGTACAGTCAAGAGTCATAATTGTTATTATGCTGTTTTGCGTAACTTCCGCAATTCTCATCCAGAGAATCTTTTTTCTCCAGATTGTAAAAGGTCAGGAATATCTTGATAATTACAAACTGCAGATACAAAAGACGAAGGATGTAGAAGGGACGCGGGGCAATATTTATGACCGCAACGGCAAGCTCCTCGCTTATAATGAGCTGGCCTATGCAGTTACAATCGAAGATAACGGGGAATATGATACTACTAAGCAAAAAAACCGAGAACTGAATAAAGTAATTAACACAGTTATCAATATTGTAGAAAAGAATGGGGATACCGTAGTCAACAATTTCGGGATCATTCTGGACAAGGACAATAATTACATGTTTGTCGCCCGATCCGATACTCAAAGACTTCGTTTTATCGCCGATGTCTATGGGAAGCTTAAAATCGACGACCTTGATGCCGGGCAGAAGAACAGCAGCGCAGCGGATCTCATAAACTATCTGTGCACGGACGAGCAGTATGGTTATGGTATCAGCCAGCAGTTCATGGAGAAGCAGGATGTCTTAAAGCTGATCAACATCCGCTATGCCATAGCTTTAAACGGCTACCAGAAATATATCGCCACGACGATCGCTGAGGAGATATCCGAAGAAACAGTTGCCGATATCATGGAGAATATGGATACTCTTCAGGGAGTGGATATTAAAGAGGCCTCTGTGCGCCGATACAATAACAGCAAGGCCTTTGCGAATGTGATCGGCTACACAGGTCAGATCTCTGAGGAGGAATATAATTCCCTCGACAAATCACAGAAGAAAAAATATGACAAGACTGACACGGTAGGAAAAGCAGGCATTGAAAAGACGATGGATGCTACGCTTAAAGGCCAGAAGGGCGAAGTGAAGGTGTATGTCAACAATGTAGGAAAAGTAATTGACACTGTACAGGGGGCATCGCCGGGAACCGGAAATGATCTGTACCTTTCCATTGATTCAGATCTGCAGGTTGCTGCTTATAATATTTTAGAACAGGAACTTGCCGGAATTCTTCTTTCAAAAATCCGGAATACCCTGAATTATGACAGAACCCAAGTAAATGACGGGAGTGATGTCATCATTCCAATCGGTGATGTGTACAATGCATTTCTGTCCAATGACATACTGGACATGAACCATTTTTCGGAAGAAGATGCCAAGGACACAGAAAAAGCAGTATATCAGACATTTACTAAAAAGAAGCAGAAGGTTTTAAAAAAGACGTCGGAAATATTAAGTGATCCGAATGGAAATGCGTACAAGGACATGTCTCAGGAATGGCAGGCATATCTGACTTATATCGTTACGGATATGCTGACAACCAATAATAAAGTAATCATATCCGGCGCTATAGACACTTCAGACAAAACGTATAAAGCATGGAAAACAGATGAATCCATCAATGTGTACACATATCTGAATTATGCGATCTCCAAAAACTGGATCGATACTTCAAAGCTTAAGGATGATGTGGCAAAAGGCGAAAAATATTCGGATTCCAGCGAAATCTATGAAGGTCTGAAAAATTATATACTGAACCGCCTTGAGACAAATAACAGTTTTGATAAGGTTATCTACAAATATATGATCAAAGCAGGCTCCGTGACCGGAAGGCAGATCAGTATGATGCTCTATGAGCAGAATGTCCTGAAGTACGATGAGGACCAGTACAACCGTCTTGCCTCAGGAAGTCTTGGGGCATATGATTTTATACGCGGCAAGATTGAAAATCTGCAGCTGACGCCGGGGCAGTTAGGACTTGAGCCATGCACCGGCTCTATGGTTATGACAGACACGAAGACCGGACAGGTACTGGCCTGTGTATCCTATCCGGGATACGACAACAACCGGCTCGCTAATTCGATGGATTCTGATTACTATAATAAGCTGGTAACGGATTTATCCCGTCCGTTTTATAACAATGCAACGCAGGAAAAGACAGCACCCGGATCTACTTATAAGCCGTTGATCGCGACTGCCGGACTGACAGAAGGAGTCATTAATCTTGGAAGCTATCTTCCCTGTTCCGGGCTTTATGAAAAAGTAGAACCGAACCCGAAATGCTGGGCTTATCCATATGGCCACGGCGGATTGAATGTAGAAGGAGGCATCACACATTCCTGTAACTGTTTTTTCTATGAAGTGGGTTATCGTTTAAGCCTAAAGGAAAGGGGAATGAACAAGATCGGTTCTGATGATGCTGAAGGTTCTTCCACCACAAGATACTATTCCAGTACAACCGGTATCAACAAGATCAAAGAATACGCTGAGATGTTTGGGCTGGGCGATGTGTCAGGCGTGGAGATCCCGGAGGCGGAACCGCAAATCTCCGACGATTCTTCTGTGCCGACCGCCATCGGACAGGGCACGAACAACTACACGACAACTCAGATCACAAAATATATTACTGCGGTTGCCAACAAAGGAACCGTGTTCGATCTGACGCTTCTTGACAGAATTACGGCGCCGGACGGAAAGGTATTGAAAGAATTTGAACCTAAAATTAAGAATACCCTTGATAATGTCAGCGATTCCACATGGGATGCTGTCCACAAAGGTATGAGAGGAGTTGTGCGCGATGAACAGCGGGAAATCTTTTCTGATATTAACGACTCCCTTCAATTATCCGGTAAAACGGGTACTGCACAGCAAAGTAAGACACATCCTGACCATGGTCTTTTCGTTGGATTTGCTCCGAGTGATAATCCGGAGATTGCATTTACCGTCCGGATTGCCAACGGTTACAGTTCACACAATGCGGCTGATGTCGGAAGTGATCTTATGAAATATTATTATAAGCTTACGTCGGAAAAGAATATTATTACCGGAAAAGCGAAAAAAGTTACAGAGAAATCCGGTGGAGACTAAAATCCATATATGGGACTTTCAGGCACCAATGATAAAAGCATTTACGCTTAAGACCTTTAAGTAAACCAGAAATAGGAGGAAGTAATTCATGGGAGAAGTTATTGTAATTACATCAGGAAAAGGCGGTGTCGGAAAGACGACAACGACAGCAAATATCGGAGCCGGCCTATCGCAGCTCGGAAAAAAAGTCGTCGTCATTGATACAGATCTGGGACTCCGTAATCTCGACGTAGTCATGGGTCTTGAGAATCTGATCGTCTATAATCTAGTGGATGTGATCGAAGGGACATGCCGTCTGAAGCAGGCGTTGATCCGGGACAAGCGGTATGAGAACCTGTATCTTTTACCCTCTGCGCAGACAAAGGATAAAACAGCAGTTTCACCCGGACAGATGAGAAAGCTTACATCGGAACTTAAGGAAGAATTCGACTATGTGATTCTGGATTCACCTGCAGGAATTGAGCAGGGCTTCCAGAATGCCATCGCAGGAGCGGACCGGGCAATCGTCGTAACGACTCCCGAGGTGTCGGCGATCCGTGACGCAGACCGGATCATCGGGCTTTTGGAAAAAAACAAGCTTCGCGACAATTCCCTTATCATTAACCGCATCCGTGTAGACATGGTCCGTAAGGGAGATATGATGTCTGTGGATGATGTTACGGAGATATTGTCTATCCCGCTCATTGGCGCAATTCCTGACGATGAGAGAGTTGTCATCGGAACCAACCAGGGAGAACCGGTTATCGGCATGGATTCAAAGGCCGGGAAATCCTATGAAAATATATGCCGCAGGATTACCGGAGAGGAAGTTCCTTTCATGGATATCACTGAAGGGGGCGGGCTGCTTTCTATTCTTTCGCATCTATTCAAGAAGGATTAAGGAGGCAGGTTATGCAGAGGAAATCATCTGTTAGTATCGCACGGAACAGGATAAGGGCGCTGGTCACATCAGACCGCGTAAATTGTACGCCGGAATCTTATGAAAAAATATGCCGGGAGCTCTATGAGGTACTCTCAAAGTATATCGAATTTACGGAAGATGATTTTCATGTTCAGATATCAAGAACACATTTACTTATTGAATTTTCAGGAGAAGAAGATTGAAGTTACCTAGGTTTGCAAAAGTATATCACATAAAAAACTACAATTTTACATTGGCGGCACTGGTTCTTTCCTTGTCTGTACTAGGCATTTTTGTAGTGGGAAGCGCAAGGGAAATCTATCAGAGCAGACAGATCTTAGGCGTCGCGATCGGACTTTGTGTAATGTTTGTAATCTCATTGTTTGACTATGTATGGGTTCTGGAATTTTATTGGATGATCTATCTCGCGGCGGTTGCAAGCCTTGCAAGTGTACTTGTGATCGGCCAGTCGGTAAATGGCGCAAAAAGATGGATCAATCTCGGCTTTACGACCTTCCAGCCATCGGAGCTTGCAAAGATATTATTGATCTTATTTTTTTCAAAGTTCATTATGAACCATATCGAAGACCTTAATGACAGAGTAACTCTGATTAAATATGCTGTATTATCGGCAGTTCCGCTTGGACTGATCTTTGCAGAGCCGAATCTTTCCACAACGATTCTTACAGCTCTTGTTCTGTGTCTCATTATTTATGCCGGAGGCTTAAGCTATCGGATCATCGGCAAGATTTTTCTGGTCCTGATTCCGACTGTCATAATCTTTTTGACGATTGCTGTGATGCCGAATCAGCCTTTTCTTCAGGAATACCAGCAGCGGCGTATCCTTGCATTTATCAATCGTGAAGAGGAGCAGGCCAGCGATGAGGTTTACCAGCAGAATAATTCGGTCATGGCGATTGGTTCTGGTAAGCTTACCGGCAAAGGGCTTAACAATAACACGACAACATCCGTTAAAAACGGTAATTTTATTCCCGAGCCTCAGACAGATTTTATATTTGCAATTGTGGGGGAGGAATTAGGTTTCATTGGAGGATGTATAGTTATTGCTTTATTATTATTAATTGTGGTACAATGTATATTAATAGGCATACGGGCACAGGACCTTGCAGGGAGGATTCTCTGCTGCGGGGTAGGGGGACTCATAGGAGTCCAAAGTTTCGTCAATATTTCAGTAGCAACCGGTTTAATACCCAACACAGGTGTTCCTCTTCCTTTCGTCAGTTATGGTCTTACGTCCCTTGTAAGCCTGTATATGGGTATCGGTTTTGTGCTGAATGTTGGATTACAGCCGAAGAAGTATCAGTAAGGAGCGTGAATAGAATGAATATTGGATTGATTGCACATGATTCAAAAAAAACTCTGATGCAGAATTTCTGTATTGCATACAGGGGAATATTGAGCAAACATAATTTATACGCAACAGGTACGACAGGAAGGTTAATTGAAGAAGTTACAAATTTGAATATCCACAAATATCTGGCAGGACCTCTTGGGGGAAAACAGCAGCTCGGGGCGCAGATCGCCCAGAATGACATTGATGCGTTGATTTTTTTGCGCGAGCCTTCAAACCCGAAGCCGCATGAGCCGGATGTGAATGATGTGATTCGTCTGTGCGACACATACAACATCCCGATGGCTTCGAATCTTGCCACAGCGGAACTAATAATACTGGCGATTGACAGAGGAGATTTGGATTGGCGTGAAATGTACCGGTAGATCAGCAAGATATAAAAGAGCCCGTCGGAGAAGAAACCGCATTGTCTGCATGATGACAATCTTTCTTATGCTGCTATGTTTTACGGCGGCGGGGCTCTGCTATATACAACTTAATAATAAAAAAGAAGAACATTTAGCTGCTGAATATGAATCCTCGCACTATAATAAAGCGCTTTACAGAGGAAGTTTGTATTCAGCGGATTTGTGTGTCGCTGCCGAGGATGTATCTATGGAGAATGCTCCTTCCACAGACACATTAAAAGCCGCGGCACTGTTTGATGTGGATGGACGGAATACTGATTTTGCATACAAGATTCACGAAAAGATGTATCCTGCCAGCCTGACAAAACTGATGACGGCGCTTGTAGCTTTTGACAGCGGCGCGGACCTGTCAGAAACAGTAGTCGTGTCTTCCAATGCTGATTCCGGCAGATTCGCTCTGGATGAACAAACCTGCGGAATCAAAGAAGGAGACCAGCTTTCACTGGAAAGTCTGCTCTACGGACTGCTTGTCTATTCCGGCAATGATAATGCAGTGGCAATTGCTGAGCATGTAGGTGGGAGTGTAGATAAATTCGCAGAGATGATGAACGCGAAGGCGCAGGAAATCATGGCGACGGATTCTCATTTTGTAAATCCGAACGGGCTTCATAACGAGAATCACTATACGACAGCATACGACATCTATCTGATCTTTAATGAATGTATTAAAAACGATAAGTTTATGGAGATCATTCAGGCGGATTCGTATGAAGCGGATGTAAAAAGAGCGGATGGCAGTAACATTATTATAAAATGGGAGCCTACCAGTTACTACGCTTTGGGTGAGGCAGAACTGCCCAAAAGCGGCAAGATCATCGGCGGCAAGACAGGTACAACTTTAAAAGCCGGAAACTGTCTCGTTCTTTTAGACGAATCAGACAGCGGAAAGCCTTTCATATCCATCGTTATGGGTGCCGAGACAAAGGAGATTCTGTATCAGGATATGACGGCATTGATTGAAGGAATTCCTGACGGTGAATAAAAAGGGGGCATCCTTCATTTTCAGGATTCCCCCCTTATTTGTACTGTTAAGACTCCATTCCCGATGTACTGCTGATTCTTCCGTAGAGACTAATAAGGTATAAACCGCACAGCCCTACGATTGCATAGACAATACGGGAGAACCATGACAGGTTCCCGAATAAAAAAGCAACTACATCAAAGCGAAAGATTCCGACTAATAACCAGTTAACCGCACCGACAATTACAAGTGTCAGGGCCGTATTATCAAACCATTTCATTATTATACGCCTCCTTTTTTCATGCTGCATTTAGTATGCCGCAAGGCGGAAGAAATTATACATTAAAAGGAAAATTTATGAAAAACGGCAGCAAATTATATTATGCATATTCTGACTATTTAAAAAAGAAATATGGCGAAAAAGTGTATAAGCTTCCGATCAATCTTCCAGTAAGCTGTCCAAACCGCACAGACGGAAAAAAAGGCTGCAGCTTCTGCGCAGGATGCGGAACTGGATTCGAGGCGATGTCTTCCCGCATTTCTGTGAAGGAACAGCTTGAACAGACAAAGCACTACATCGCAGTCAGATACCATGCGCACAAATTTATCGCATATTTCCAAAATTATACGAATACATTTCTTCCTCTCTCAGAATTTGAACGTTATGTGAAAGAAGCCTTGGAAGTTCCGGATATTGCCGCAGTCAGCATCTCTACAAGACCGGATTGTATCCGAAGCGACTATCTTGATGTTTTGAAAAACATTTCAAAATCATATAAAACGGACATCTCGGTAGAACTTGGGCTTCAGACTGTCAATTATCATACGCTGAGCGCAATGGACCGGGGACACGGACTTGCAGAATTTATCGATGCAGTGCTTCTGATCCGCGAGTACGGGTTTGAGACTTGTACCCATGTGATTTTGAATCTTCCCGGGGACGAGCTGTCGGACTCTGTAGAGACAGCGCGTGTCATATCTGCGCTTAAGATTGATACAGTGAAAGTCCATTCTCTGTATATCGCGAAAAATACAAGGCTATGCAAGGAGTTTACAGATGGTGCGATATCCGTATGTCTGAAAGAAGAATATATAAAGAGAGTGATCGCGTTTCTGGAAAATCTGTCTCCGGACATAGCGGTTGAACGGCTTTTTTCACGTGTACCTGAAAAGGATGCCGTTTTTTCAAACTGGGGACAAAGCTGGTGGGCATTAAGAGATGAGCTTACGGCACAGATGCTGTCGCAAGGAAGTTATCAGGGAAGATGTTTTCATTATCTTAACGGAGCGGCATTAGATAAGATACAGGGGGCATGATTTTGGCAGATCATAATTTGACGAATATACAGACATACCGCAGAAGACCTCATTTCAATATTGGTATTGTCATTTTTGGTATTATATTAATCTATCTGATCATTACGGTCTTTACATACTTTACAAGTAAGCATGTATCCGTATATGAAGTCCGGGAAGGCGCAATCCTGAGGGATACGGCATATACGGGACTGATCATCAGGAATGAACAGATTATAGCTTCTGAAGCGGACGGTTATGTGAATTATTTCAGTCCGGAAGGGAGTAAGGTAGGAGCAAGGACGGATGTCTATACTCTGTCCAATGAGAAATTGAATTTCCGTGAGACAGGTTCTGACGGACAGGCTGTATTATCTGCAGACGAACAGGCGGCCCTGCTTTTAAAAATCCAGTCTTTCAGTGAAAATTCTGATGACGCACAGTTTCGCGATGTCTATACTTTAAAAGATAATATTAACAATGTACTGGAAAGTAAATCCAGCCAGAGCAGACAGGCACAGCTGAAAGAAATGCTTGCGCAAAACCAGACGCGTCTGAATGTATATAAGGCAGCTTCCGACGGGATTATTCTGTATTCTCTCGATGGTTTTGAGAATGTGACTGCCGAAGAAGTCACGGAAGCTATGCTCTCAAAGGAAAATTACAAGGTAGAGACAATGGCGAACAATGCTTCTGTTAAGACAGGAGCTCCGCTTTATAAACTCATCACCAGCGATACATGGACACTTGTCATTTCGCTGAGTGAGGACGCGGCAAAGGAGATGGAGAAGATGAATCGGGTAAAGGTGAAGTTCTCCAAAGATAATCAAACCGAGCGGGCAGATTTTGAAATCCGCCGCGCTTCCGGCTCGACGCTTGGGTTCCTGACTTTCCATTCCTCTATGATCCGTTACATGAAAGAGCGTTATCTGGATATTGAGCTGATTCTGGAAGATGAGTCAGGACTTAAGATACCAAAATCCTCTGTGATAAATAAAAAATTTTATACTGTTCCCAGAGATTATCTTACACAGGGCGGTAACAGTAAAGATACCGGTGTTCTCGTGGATAACGGCAAGGATACGGCAGAATTCAAGAAGGTTGACGTATATTATTGGGATCAGGAAAACGATACGATGTATCTTGATCCGCAGGTTTTCGATGAAAATACAGCGCTTGTCCGACCGGAATCCACAGAGACCTATCCATTGAAAGCTACAAAAGTGCTGAAAGGTGTTTATAATATCAATAAAGGGTACGCTGTCTTCAAACAGATCGAGATTCTCTGTGAAAGCGACGAATACTATATCGTAAAAGCAGGGAATGATTATAGTCTTACGAACTATGACCACATTGCTCTTGACGGCGGAACCGTAATAGAAAACAGCGTTGTATTTTAAGGAGTCTTAATTATGTTAAAGGAAAATTTGCAAAAAGTTGAATCAAAAATTTCTGCTTCCTGCGACCGTTCAGGCCGTCGGAGAGAAGATGTCACATTAATCGCGGTGAGTAAGACAAAACCGGTAGAAACACTGAAGGAAGCTTATGATATGGGCATTCGAGTCTTTGGCGAGAATAAAGTGCAGGAGTTGATCGACAAATATGAGGCGCTGCCAAAAGACATTCACTGGCATATGATCGGACATCTCCAGCGCAATAAAGTTAAATATATCATCGACAAGGTGGACCTGATTCATTCTGTGGATTCAGTAAGGCTTGCCGAAACGATTGATAAGGAAGCAAAAAAGCATAATCTTACAGCCAACATTTTGATTGAAGTCAATGTTGCAAAAGAAGACACCAAATTCGGAGTTCTTCCCGAACAATTAGATATCCTGATAGATGAAATTTCTCATTTTTCCAATATACGTGTGCTCGGTCTTATGACAATCGCTCCATTTGTGGAAAATGCTGAAGAAAATCGCGCCATTTTTTCCCGTTTACACAAATTGTCTGTTGACATTGCCAGCAAAAACATTGATAATGTTAATGTGGGTTTGCTTTCTATGGGTATGACCAACGATTATGAGGTTGCCATAGAAGAGGGGGCGACGATGATCCGTGTCGGAACCGGGATATTCGGTGAGCGTGATTATTCGCATGTATAAACATAAGATAGGAGATTTTTGAATAATGGGAGTATTAGATAAATTCTTAGACATCATGAAATTGAGTGATGATGAAGATGATTATGATGATTTCTATGATGATGAAGATGATTACGAATATGAAGAAAAGCCCAAAAAAGGTTTCTTTAACAGGAATAAATCATACGAGGAAGAGGAAGAGGATACTTATGATGTTGCTCCGCGTTCAAAAGGCAGTTCCCGTACCAGCAGCAAGGTGACTCCGATGCGCCAGCCTGCAAGAAGGAGCAATGTCAGTATGGAAGTCTGTGTCGTAAAACCAACTTCTGTGGAAGACTCGAGAGAGATTACGGAGACGCTTCTTAGCGGGCGTACCGTTATCTTAAACCTTGAAGGACTGGATCTTGAGATTGCTCAGAGAATCATTGATTTTACTTCAGGTGCAACCTATGCCATTGACGGTAATCTGCAGAAGATTTCCAATTATATCTTCTTAGTGACGCCGACGAATGTGGATATATCCGGAGATCTGCAGGATCTTCTGAATACGTCCTTTGATGCTTCCTCTATGCGTTCAAGATTTTAAAGGTTTTTGAAAGCTATGAATAAAGAAGAACTTATGCTGCGAAAGCATCTGATTGATCTGTCGAACCGGGCATTTCATAGAAATATTGCAATTTTTTCAGATTTTTTAAATCTGAATGAACTTCATATACTTCATACGACACCGAAAGAGATTCTCCGAACAAGGTATACATCTTTCGGCGGTTATGGTTTATCCGAGCGTCAGATGATAGCATTTCTACCTGATGCTCTTTATTATACTTTATCTGACGAAAGCCGTCTGTCAAAAAAAGGTGTGCTGCCTTTTGGATATGAATATCCGATGCAGGCAGTTGTAGTCCGTCCTTTGAATCCTAAATTCGCGGAGGAGCTGTCGCATCGGGATTACCTCGGTGCCCTAATGAATCTTGGGGTAGAACGCTCCAAATTCGGAGATATTATAGTTACGGATGCAAAAGCAATCATATTTTTATGTGAAGAGATTGCAGACTATGTTCTAAACAACCTGACCCGCATCCGACATACTTCGGTACAGTGCAAAAGAGAAGAGATTCAGGATATCTCCTATGCGCCTTCCTTTACCGAACTGAAAGGCACCGTTCCTTCCGTACGGCTTGACACAGTAATGTCTGTAGCCTTCCCTATGTCAAGGAGTAAGCTTACCGCATATATTACGGCCGGCAAAGTATTTGTGAATGGAAAGCTGATCACAAACAATGGATACCGCTTAGAAGAAGGAAATCTTATCTCTGTGAGAGGAATGGGGCGGATTTCTTATGAGGGGATTTTAGCTGAGACGAAGAAAGGACGCTATTATATTTCTGTCAGAAAATACATATAAAGTATGATATTTAGGAGAAAAGATGGTGTTTCTCCATTTCTAAAAATATAGTGAGGATTATAATTATGAAATCTGCAGGGACACAAAATCGAACGGGACATTATATATCTGCTATATTACTGGTTATACTTGGCGTTGCGCTTGATCAATATACAAAGCAGCTGGCAATTACACACCTCAAGGGACAAAAGCCCTTTGTTATTCTGAACAATATATTTGAATTGCAATATCTGGAAAACAGAGGAGCGGCATTCGGACTGCTTCAAAATCAGCAGTTCTTTTTTTTCATCAGCGTTGTGATCATCAGCATTGTAATAATCTGGTTTTATACAAGAGTTCCCATAAACCGGAGATTTTTACCGCTTCGTCTTTGTGCCGTTTTCATTATGGCCGGCGCTTTCGGAAATTGTATTGACCGTGTAACGCAAAGATTTGTTGTTGATTTTTTTTATTTCAGTCTGATTGATTTTCCTATATTCAATGTTGCTGACATCTATGTAACTGTTGCAACATTCTTTCTGGCATTGCTCATACTTTTTTATTACAAAGAAGAGGAGCTGGCATTGATATATCGCAGCAGAACAGAGTGACACATGCATCAAAATCGATATCGTCAAAACAAAAAGGCAAGGTTATAGCAGTTTGAATGAATTTATTACAACAGTAGAAGATGAAGCAGGAGAGCGGATTGATAAATTTCTTTCCGAGGAACTAATCGATCGCTCCCGTTCATTCCTTCAAAAGCTGATCAAAGAACAATATGTAAAGGTCAATGGAAAGCCTGTAAAATCAAGTTACAGGCTTATTTCTGGTGATCTCGTCTGCATTCTTTTCCCGGAGCCTGAGAGGCCGAATATTGCTGCTGAGAATATCCTCTTAAATATTTTATATGAAGACGACGACATTATTGTTGTGAACAAGCCTAAGCAGATGGTCGTTCATCCGGCGCCTGGACATTATTCCGGCACACTGGTAAATGCGCTTCTATATCACTGTCAGGATAATCTCTCTGGGATTAACGGCAGTCTGCGGCCAGGGATCGTACATCGAATCGATATGGATACAACCGGTTCTCTGGTAATATGTAAGAATGATGCGGCGCATCAGTCGCTTTCCGCCCAGCTAAAGAACCATTCCATTCACAGGGTCTATGAAGCGGTCGTTCATGGCAATCTAAAAGAAGAGACCGGTCTTATAAACGCCCCTATCGGACGGCATCCGACGGAACGCAAAAAGATGAGTACCCTTGCAAAAAATGGAAGAGAAGCAGTCACTCATTACAGAGTGCTGGAGCGTTTCGGCAATTTCACCTATATTCAGTGCAGACTGGAGACGGGGCGTACTCATCAGATTCGGGTGCACATGGCAAGCATCGGTCATCCTCTGCTTGGCGACCTTGTTTATGGTCCGAAGAAATGCCCGTTTCCAAAGCTTCTGGGACAGACGCTTCATGCAAAAACACTTGGATTCTTACATCCAAAAACAGGAGAATATGTAGAATTTACGGCGCCTCTTCCAGATTATTTTACGAATCTTGTGGGTAAGCTCAGAATAAACTCAGAATAAATCTCCAATAAAATATGTACTTTCCATGCAAATTATTATATAATATTTAATTATATGTAAATTATTTGCATACATCCATTAAAAGGAGCGTGATATGTTATGACAGAAGCGAAGACAAAAACAATTATTACGATAGGGCGGCAATTTGGAAGCGCCGGACGGGAGATCGGTCGAAAGGTTGCAAAAGACCTTGGAATTAAGCTTTACGACAGAGAAATGCTTGACCGTGCCGCGAAAGAAAGCGGAATATGTCAGGAATTATTTGAAACCCATGATGAAAAACCAACCAATAGTTTTCTTTATTCTCTTGTTATGGATACCTATTCTTTAGGATACACAGCAGGAAGCTATTCAGATATGCCGATTAATCATAAAGTATTTCTGGCACAGTTTGACGCCATCAAAAAAATTGCGGATGAAGGTCCCTGCATCCTCGTCGGCAGATGTGCGGACTATGCATTAGAAGAGTATGATAACGTACTGAGGCTTTTCGTACATGCTGACATGAATGCCCGGATACGTCGTATCGCACGTATCTATGATCTTACAGATGCAAAAGCAAAAGATATGATCATGAAGACAGATAAGAAACGCGCAAGTTATTATAACTATTACAGTAACAAAAAATGGGGAGTCTCTGACAGCTATGATGTAAGTATCTGCAGTTCCATGCTTGGAATCGATGGAACCGCAGAATTTATAGAACGTCTGGTATATCAAAAAGAACATGTGACTGACAGGAAATTATAAAAACAGTATAAGAGACAGGAGGCCGGAATGTCTGTGCGTAATCATCTATCTCACATGCGTGATTCGTTCCGGCCATCCTTTTATATTACCGCCTAGAATGGCAGTAAACATCCGCTGTTTGACACCGTGATGTTCTCTGTTCAGCTGCTGTATCAGTTCTTTGGCATATTGACGTTTCGTAAATCCGTCAATCGGGCATCTGCTCTTTACAATCGGCAGGTCATACTTATTCTGGAAACCAATCACTTCCGCCTCCTCTACGAACATCATCGGGCGTATAACAGTTAAGTCCATACGATCCAGATAAGTTCTCGGTGAAAAGGAGTAAAAGCGCCCCTCAAAAAGCATGCTCAAAAGCATTGTCTCAACAATATCATCTTTGTGATGCGCATAGGCAACCTTATTGCAGCCTTTCTCCTTTACTGCCTGATTCAGCGCACCTTTTCGCATCTTTGCACACAGGGAACAGGGATTGCTTTCTTTCCGTTCCTCAAACAGAAGACGGGCAATGTCCGTCTTTATAATGTGATAAGGAACAAAAAGTTCCTTACACAATTCGGCAACAGCAGAAAAATCACATTTTTCATAACCTAAATCTACGGTTACTGCACTTAGTTCAAAATGTTTCGGGTAAAAACGTTGCAGACCATGCAGGGCATATAAAAGTGTCAGACTGTCCTTTCCTCCGGAAATTCCGACTGCAATATGATCCCCCTCGTCAATCATCTGATATTCATCCACGGCTTTTCTTGTATAACTTAAAAGCTGCTGTAGCTTCATCTTTCTATCACCTTTCCAATTTCTTGTTCTAATTCTGATCTTTATTCTGTTAGGATTCCCTTAACTTAACCGCGGATGCCGCCATGCGCCGCCTGTCCTCATCAATCGCCGCATAATGTTTTTTCGTCGTATTCACGTCCTTATGTCCCAAAACATCGGCAACAAGATAAATATCCCCCGTCTCCTTGTAAAGAGAAGTACCGTAAGTACTGCGCAGCTTGTGAGGTGTAATCTTTTTATTAGGTGTAACCTGTCTGGCATACTTCTTAACCATATTCTCAACTGCCTGTACACCCATACGCCGTCTCTGGGTTGACAAAAAAAGTGCATGCTCATGTCCGGAGAGAGGAGTAATGGCCTTTCGGTCCCCCTCAATATACTGTCTTAATGCAGCCGCAACTTCATCTCCAAAATAGACGACCATCTGATTTCCGCCCTTCCGGGTTACGGTAATACCATTATTCTTAAAGTCAACATGCTCCAAATCAAGCCCTACGCACTCTGAGACACGGATGCCGGTACCTAAAAGCAATGTAAGGATAGCCAGATCCCTCACCTTAGTCTTATGATAATATGTCAGCGCCTGTCCAGTGAGTTTATCGCCTGCCGACTCTACAAAATCAAGCAGCAAGGCAACTTCATCAACATCCAGCCGGATAATCGCTTTTTCATGAATCTTCGGCATATCCACAAGCAGCGTTGGATTGCTGGAGATTAACTGATGCTTGTAATAGTAGCCATAAAAACTTCTCAGCGCGGACATCTTCCTTGCAAGTCCCTTTTCGCCATTCACCATCGTCTCGTCGTCATCCCTCTTATAAACCTTAAGATATTCCATATATTCTTCAATATCCACAGGTTCCAGCTGCTCTAAATCAGCCGCACTGAACTGATCGATCGTATAATAGCTGTAAATTGGATTATTCTCCATCAGATAATGATAAAAGACTCTGATATCATACGCATAATTCATCCTCGTCCGTATAGATGATGTCGGCTCGATAGCCCGGAAAAAATCATGTGTGAAAGGCGGCAGCGTCTTTAAAATCTCCCTCAGCCGCAATGTATAATCAATCGTTGTCTGTTCATGATAGGTACGTTGTTTCGCCATAAAAATCCCCCTTAAAATCCCCTTGAATTATTCATATTTTATCATATTTTATCTTTTTTGTCCATATCTTTTGGAAAAATCGGTATTTTACGTATAGATACATTTATGTCAATTAGTAGTCCTTTTCAAGACTACTCTTTGCTTTCGGCATTTTTTATACAATATCCTTCACTATGACAATCATAAGTTTCATAATATGGGACTGTCAGGTATTGACCTGCGTATATCTTATCTGTCGTCAGATGATTTATTGACCTAACCTCATCTATATAGTCCTGTGAACACTCGTAATAATCGCCTTTATATTCTGCGGCAATTCCCCATAAAGTATCTCCATATTCAAGAACCACACTTTTAAAACATTTGTTGTTGCTTGGATTCGTATTCACAGAATTGTCTTCAGCCTTTGCAAAATTACAATTTACAATGATATTGAACATAAGCGTGATTATCAAAATTAATAATCCAGATATCATCTTCTGTATTTTAATATTGTACGGATCGTACGATTTATGTACACGATACGGCACGCAATCTGTCCGTCTGCATTTTTTCTTTTGGCTCGTTATTATCATCCTGCTCATCACAATCCCTCCTGCGTCATATATTTTCTCCATTTATTATATCGAATATTTGTTCAGAACCTTTGTTCTTTGTTATTATATAGAACAAAGGTTTGTCTGTCAATAGATTAAAACCAAAAATGCGAACATATTTTCTAAACATTTGTTTGCTTTTTTTCTTCTGTTGTGATATGATAATTACAGCAAAAGAAATTCGATCACTTTTTTTGTAATCAAATTATATGAAAGGGAGGATGTGTGTATGGCACAAGGTAAGATTAGTGCAAAACAGCTTGAAATTCTAGAATATATTAAATCGCAGATATTAGAACGAGGCTTTCCGCCGGCAGTGCGTGATATTTGTGAAGCAGTGAATCTGAAATCCACTTCTTCTGTCCACTCCCATCTGGAGACCTTGGAAAAAAACGGATATATAAAACGAGATCCCACAAAACCAAGAGCGATCGAGGTATTAGACGACAGCTTCCATATGATCCGCCGCGAGATGGTCAATGTTCCGATTATAGGCCGTGTTGCGGCAGGCGAGCCGATTCTGGCGGAACAGAATATCGAGAACTATTTTCCTATCCCTATGGAATTTATGCCGAATAAGCAGACGTTTATGCTTAAAGTAAGGGGTGAAAGTATGATCAATGCCGGAATATTTGACGGAGATTATGTACTTGTAGGAGAACAAGAGACAGCCGATAACGGCGAGATGGTGGTTGCATTGATTGAAGACGGAGCTACTGTTAAGACTTTCTATAAAGAAGAAGGCATTATCCGCCTTCAGCCGGAAAACGACACGATGGAGCCAATTATTGTTCCTGATTGCATAATTCTGGGAAAAGTAATCGGTGTATTCCGTTTTCTGTAAACCAAGTCTCTACTGCAAAATAAGCATATCCGCTGGAGTTCGTGCTTTCCAACACGATCCTCCATGGAATATGCTTATTTTCCCTCAATTGAACTTATTTTGCTACATCTCGACAATCTTGCCGTCGTTCCATATACGTTCAAGATTATAAAAAGAACGGCTTTCCTTATCGAAGATGTGTACGATTACATCGCCATAATCTAACAACACCCATGCGCCGCCTTTACTGCCCTCCCGCTGTTTTAAGCGGTGGCCTGTCCTGTGCATCTGTTCCTCAACATTTTCCACAAGAGCGTCCATCTGGCTTGCGCTGTTTCCGTTCGTAATTATAAAATAATCCGCCATAACTGAGATTTCAGATATATCAATTACTTTGATATCCTCGCCCTTTTTTTCTGCGAGGGCATCATAGATAACGTGAACCATGTTCTTTTCCCGATTCATCTTACCCCTCCTGCTTTTTAACACTTTTTATAATAATAATAAGTCTTTTCTGTCATTTTATCAATCGGAAGATTTCTGCTCTTTAAATACGCAAGAGAATCCTTGAGCATCCGGCGCAGGCATTCATCAATATCGCGGAATGCCAGTTTTCTTACCTCTGCCATATTGGGAAGTTCATCCCGCCCTGGTTCGATATAATCGGCAATATAGATAATCTTCTCTAATAAAGTCATCGCCGGTTTTCCCGTCGTATGGCTTTCAATCGCGCACAGCACTTCATAATCTTCCACGTGGTATTTTTTTTTCGCCATTAACGCCCCAAGTTTTGCATGCAAGAGACTTGGGTTCTTAAGCTCGACGTCCGATATTTCCAGACGGTTCCTTCGGCACAGTTTAATCTTTTTATCGTTCGGGATACATTTTGCACAGTCATGCAAAAGTCCTGCCAAAAGCGCCTGTTCGATATCCGCATTATGGCACATGGCAAGCGCCGAAGCCGTGTACATCACTCCGAGCGTATGCTCATAACGTTCCTTATCAAGCTTTTTTCGCAGTTTTTTATTGATTTTGTTAATTTTCTGATTCATACAAACATTCCTTTTTAATGTATTCCTCTACTTTTTCAGGCACAAACCCCCGAATACTCTTTCCGGCCTTGATCCGCTCCCGCAGTTCCGACGAAGAAACCTTTATAACCGGCGAAATGAGAAGCTCCGACTTCGCATGATATCGTTCTTTTAAATAATGGATCTGCCGTTCCATTTCCTCCCTTGTATTCATTTCATCCCGGAAAGCCGCAAGTATGGTACAAGTGAGAAACAATCTCTCTGGATGCACCCATTTGTCAACCGTAAACAAAGAATCAGCTCCGACAATGAAAAAAAAATCATCTTTCGGATAAGTCTTTGTAAAGTGTTCCATTGTCTCATATGAACAGGAAATACTCTTCCGGCGCGCTTCATATGCCTCAAGTCGGAATCCCGTATGTCCCGCAATCGCAAGCTCTACCATCCGAATCCGGTCTTCAATGGGTGAACCGATATCTGTTAACGCCTTATGAGGCGGGTTTCCGTTGGGCAAGAACCAGACCTTATCAAGTCCGAACTGCTCGTACGCAGCTTTGGCAATCGCAAGATGTCCGTTGTGAATGGGATCAAAAGTACCTCCCATAATTCCTATCCTCATGTCATCTATCCTCACATGCAGTTTTCATTTCCAGCCTCTGCTTCTTTTCTTCAGATCATGGAAGCGTTATCTTTTTATTTTTATCCTTTCCCTCGCGGTAAAGAACGATTTTTCTCCCAATTACCTGAACCACATCAGAACGTGTTCGTGCCGCTAGAAGCTGCGCCAGTGCCTTCGGATCGTCAGCGCAATTTTTCAGTACGCTGACCTTAATCAGCTCTCTCGCAGCTAAAGCTTCGTCAACTGCTTTTGTAAATTCCGGTGTCAGACTGCTCTTGCCAAGCTGGAACACCGGCTCCATCGTCATCGCAAGGCTTTTTAAATAGGCTCTCTGTTTTGTCGTCATAGATAAAACTCCTGTAAATTACTATTTTCATGTTAACAGTTTACTTATAATAATCGAATTGAAGCCCATACATCTTAACTGTATCACCCTCTTCGATTCCGGCAGCGATAAGCTCGTCAAGGATACCGGTATCTTTCAGAAATTTCTGAAAAAATGCAAAGCCTTTCTCAGAATCCAGATTCGTATAGCCCAGCATTTTTTCAATCTTAGGACCTTCTACTACAAACATGTCATCCTCTTTTTCAACTGTATAAGGAAGCTCCAGATAAATAAGCTCATCCTCCGGAAAATATTCCTGTTCAAACACAACTGTCTCCTGTTCAAGTCCTTTAAGCTGCTCTGACACATAATATAGAAGTTCCTTGATTCCCTGACCTGTGGCTCCCGAAACAGGAAACACCTTGATTCCTTTCGGCTCAAATTCCTTTTTTAATCTGTCAACCGGATTTTCTTCATCTTCCGTATAGACCAGATCAATCTTATTTGCCGCAATGACCTGAGGTCTTGCGGCTATCTCAGGATTATATTCCTTAAGCTCCTGATTGATCTTAAAGATGTCGTCAACCGGATCTCTTCCCTCGCTGCCCGCGGCGTCTACGACATGAATCATCAGCTTGGTACGCTCGATATGACGCAGAAATTCATGTCCAAGTCCGACACCGGAAGAAGCGCCTTCGATCAATCCCGGAATATCCGCAATCACAAATCCATTTGCGCCTTCCAGATCCACAACACCCAGATTCGGATGCAAGGTAGTAAAGTGATAATTGGCAATCTTTGGCCGCGCATTCGTTACGCGGGATAAAAGCGTAGATTTTCCAACATTTGGAAAACCTACCAGCCCTACATCCGCGATCACTTTAAGCTCCAGCTTCACCCAAAGCTCCCTTGCAGGCTGTCCAGGTTGTGCGTATTTGGGAATCTGCATGGTGGCCGTTGCAAAGTGCTGATTTCCAAGACCTCCTCTTCCACCCTTTAAGATGATCTGCCTGCGGTTATCCCCGGACATATCCGCAATCACCTTGTCAGAATCCGCCTCTTTAATGACCGTTCCCTCCGGCACCTTTAAGACTATATCATCAGCATCAGAACCGTGACACCGTCTTTTGCCGCCCGGTTCACCGTCTTTTGCCGCAAATTTTCTCCGGTGGCGGTAATCCTGAAGAGTATTTAATCCTTCATCAACCTCAAAGATAACATCACCCCCGCGTCCGCCGTCACCGCCGTCCGGTCCGCCGTTAGGCACATACAGCTCGCGCCGAAAACTGACATGTCCGTCGCCGCCCTTCCCGGAACGTATCAATATCTTTGCTCTGTCCGCAAACATACACTCTCCTCTTTCTTTCCATTTTATCTTTACAAATCTTTATAAGAACGTTCAGCCATACCTGACTGACTGTTATCAAAAAAAGAGCGCTGCCGCATAACTGCAAACAGTTATCAAGCAACACTCTCATAAGCCCAATCAGACAAATTAAGCTACAGGATAGATAGAAACCTGTTTCTTATCTCTTCCTTTTCTCTCAAATCTCACAACACCGTCCACAAGTGCAAACAATGTATCGTCTCCGCCGCGACCAACATTAATACCTGGGTGAATCTTTGTTCCGCGCTGTCTGTAAAGGATGTTGCCGGCTTTTACAAACTGCCCGTCTGCTCTCTTCGCGCCAAGTCTTTTAGACTCGGAATCACGGCCGTTCTTTGTGGAACCAACACCTTTTTTATGAGCAAAAAACTGAAGGTTTAATTTCATCATGGTTGTTACACCTCCTCGAATGTTAAATCAATATATTCTGCATAGTTCTCATCATCAGTCATCTCCACAAGTCCAAGAACCATCGCATCCAGCAAAAGCTTCGCCTCTTTCGAAGGCTTATCCTTTAATGAGTAATCAATCACACCCTCTGCATCGTCTGATACCAAAGATGTTCTGTCTTCCGCGAACTTCTCGATCGCATTCACCGTATTAATGATCAATACGGATGCGGCCGCACACACGATATCCTGACCTTTATCACTAAATCCGGCATGCCCGTATGTCTTAAATCCGGTATACTCTTTTCTTTTGTTCTGGTAAATGGTTACATGAATCATGGACAAAACCCCAAATTAAGCATTGATCTTCTCGATCTTAACTGCTGTATACTGCTGTCTGTGACCGTTCTTTTTGTGGTATCCGGATTTTCTCTTGTACTTGTAAACGATAACCTTTTTGCCTTTACCGTTGCCAACTACAGACGCCTCAACTGTTGCTCCCGCAACTGTCGGATCGCCAACTTTCAGACCGTTGTCACTGACTGCAAGCACCTGATCAAAAGTATAAGATTCTCCGGCCTCTGCACCAAGTTTCTCTACTTTAATGATATCGCCTTCGGCTACTTTGTACTGTTTACCACCTGTTGCTATAATCGCGTACATATGGCACCTCCTATTATCATTACTCGCCAACTACGGTGTCTGCCATTATTAACAATATCAAAACGATATGTATGCGTACTGTGGCAGCACTTAAAAACCTCATTGTGCGGCATACTGGTATATCATAGCACGGAAAAAACGGAAAATCAAGGGGATTTTTGCGGTTTTCAACACGATTTTCAACAGTTTTTCCAAAATCAAATAGTAGTATTTTTTAGTACTACTTCAAAATCCGCTATTATCCCCGCACAATATGCGTAATATTATCTTTAAAGTCTCGGTAATTTTCATATCTCCAATAGCCATTACCTTTTTAAGAGACACCATACCTTCTGCCCGAACAATAATTTCGCCTGCAAATATAGGTAGTATTAATTAGAACCACTATTATCTTTCCAGTATTTTCTTCTGATTTCATGTTTCATAATCTTGTTTAACGATTCATGATCTTGATATGCCGCATACGCGCAGTAAGGATTATCACTGTATACGCTTCCCTGTACGGTATAGCGGGTATTGGAACATCCCCCGAGACACCAGCGACACTAGGCAGACATGGTTAAGAACAGGGCCTCCAATGTGCCGCATCGGGGAGTCCGGTTACAAAAAACGACGGACTGCACTTCTTCTGCAGACAGCGCCGATAACTTCTGAGCTTTCAGCTTCGGATCGCTTTTTCTTCCATGCACAAGATACGCTAACTCATCAGCCGCAGGCGCAATCCGCCCAAACAGCTCTCCCGGAGCCGGATACACACTTACAATCTGTTCCTGCGTAAGCGCAAAACGCTGTCCCTGAACAGAAAAACGCTTTGCTTCTTTTAACGAATCTTCTTCCGTTCCGGGAAATGTTACCCGAAGCTACGCACAAATTTCATATTCGCCCATCGGCAGGACTGGAACACACTGTCCAGTCAGAGAAAGATTCCCCCTGTCTTTTTCTATCATCTGTTCCCTCCCATCGTCTCCATATACGGTGCCTCACGGAATAATTCCTGCAGTTTTTCCGCATGAACCCATCCGTCGCCAAAATAGATCTTTGTTTCAACTCCAAGATTCTCCAGTATATGCCTGCGATGTTCATCCACCTCTTTAGAACTGATCTTAGCCATCCTCATATACACTTCCGACTGCTGATACGATTTCCCTTCTATATCCGGAGCATGGATGGACTCTCCCCCTCCGGTCGTCCGGGTTTCTCTGGAAAGCGGAATCTTAAGTTCCGGATATCCGGCATTTTTTACCTGCAGAGTAATTCCAATAGAGGCCCGAAAGGTTTCCTGCTTCCAGTTTCCTCCATTATCCTTGTATTCACTGGTTCCCCAGAGTGCACAGGGAACCTGCGCCGTTTCCTCCTGCAAACGGAACCTGCTCATATCCACGGTCTCGTTCTTCTCCAGATTCTTATTATTTACTGTATATACTTCTATGGACAGAACCGATTCCACATGTTCTTCCTTGCAGGGATAGATTCCGAATTTGGGCCGGCAATGCGGTATGATAAGCTCTCCGCGGTTGATTCTGTAAGCCGTATAAGGGGCCGGCGTCTGAACCGAGATTGTCAGGTCTCCGCCGACTTGTATGCTGCAGCCGCAAAAGCCAGCGCCGTTTCCGGTCATTTTCGCAGTTTCCGGCTTCAGATAGGATTCTTTAAAACTATTCCAGTCAATCTTTCCTGTACTGCCGGGATCATTTTTCATAAATTTAATATCAAAAGAAATAATCCACAACTTTACTCTCGCGATCCCGGAAAATTCCGACCCCCACAAACGCAAGCCACAGCCAATCTCCAGTTTCACATGCGTAAATAACAGCTTTACCCTGACTCCTAATGACACATCTATAGAAAAGTCATAGGTAAAAGGCTTCCACTGCAGCAGAATATCAATCTGCGCAATGCACCACGCATGTACGCAGCCCGCTGTAAACAACATCTGCATGCTCCCTCCTGCCATCAGGTTCGCAGGCGTAAGGGCAAAATAAATATTCCCCTGAATCAGCAGTTCATTCGTAATCTGCCACTTAAGCCCAAGAGGTTCTACGGCGGGATAATGCTCCGGTTTTCTATAGCTCTTATGGTATCCGCCAAGTGTAATGACAAAATCACCCTTATGCTCCTTGTCATACCAGATATAACATGCAAATCCCCCGGTGATATGGCAGTCTTTAGACAAAAGATAGGATTCTCCGCCCAGCATCGCTGTTACAGCAATCAATCCGGCTTCCGGCAAGAAAGACGCATGGATCAGAAGGACTGCATGTGCCAGCACCAAAGAGCCGCTGTTTTCTCCCATACTCTTCCGGCTTCCGGCATCTAAATCCAATACCGCTTTTCCCATCAAATCTGCCCGCAGTGTATTTCCGAAGATCACACTGGCAATTACATCCCCGCGAACCATGCCATAGCTTTCAAACTGTATCCCGGCGGCCAGCCAATACTGCCCTTGTCTGGCCGGCATCTTGGCCGCTGCCTAACCTGCGGATATCTCCCCATGCATCATCTTCATCAGTGTAAACTGACGGAGACGATCGATCTGCGGAATGGAGAGAAATCGGTTGTAGCCGAAACCGACCGCAAGCTTTTTAATCTGAACGCACCCTGTTCCTGCCATAGGAAATCCTACTAATCCGATCGCAAATACGGATGCATACGGCGCTTGTTCATACACGCCCGTCAAAGAAAAAGCAAAGGAGTTGATCTGGACCGTAAGCTGGCCGCTGTAAGCAGGCTTATGTAACTCCTTAGCAAAGAAGCCGGAAACCTCTATGCCGCCTGTCTTCACCCCAAGACCAAGTCCTGTCAGTATCGGACGCGTATTTTTTAGGTTCTCAAACGGGATGCATATTCCAAGCCCTTCTAAAGTAACCGTTAAGATGCTAAGATGGAGCTTTGCCCGAAGCAGCACATATAGCCGCCCTTCTGAAAAAGCACCCCCTATTGCCAGAAGAGTCACGCAGCCCATAGATTTTTCTGCGGACTTCCACCGAACAGCAGAAAGGAAATCCGAACCGTCCGCCGCCAGAAATTTCTTCTTATAGTCTGACGGAAACGACAACAAAGCCTTCCCTCTCTCATCACCATATGAATAAGAAAGAGAAAGCTTCATACCGCCGTCAGACTCAAGGATGCACTCTACAGGACCAAGACTTCCGTTACCCATAAAGTCTCCGGCCACCGGAATCTCCGATAACTGCAGTGTCTTCACAGAGGAAAGACAGAACAAAAACTTTTCTTCTTTTGCCCGCACAACTACCCGTATCTGCCCCAGCTCCTTCTCACCTTCCCAAAGCCTGATTCCAAAACCCATCTCAGATGTCTTCTGACAGTAAGTCATCCATACGGTCTCTGCCTGAAGCTGCGGAAGAAATGACAGGTTCACGGCATATCCGCTCTTTTGCAATAAAAATTCCAAAGCAGCTCTCAGACTGCCTTTTGACGCAAGCTGTATACTCCCGTCGAGAATAATCCCTGTATTCTCCGTATAGATACCCGTCACTTTGGCAGGAAGACCGGCTACACGAAGCGTCAGTATCACTCCGGCTTTCATTGCCGCTCTTTTGCATCCAGACCAAGCATCTGATCAATATTTTCAATCTGCATTGTCTTCCTGATGCACTCGATATCCGTATTCCAAATACTAACCCATACTGAATCCATAGACACCAGATCCTGACCGTCTCCGAATTTCAGTCCAAAATCCTCAATGTTAACTGCAACACTTAACGCATACTGGACATCTGCCGAATCCCCCGCCTTTTTTCTTATGTACAAAAACAGCTGGTTTAACTGCAAAGATATATCCCCATTCTCTGCCGTATCCGTATAATTATTAATCTGACCGCCTATGTCCTCTTCACGAAACGCAGTGCTTGATTCCTCACCCGTCACTCCCGCCACTACATGATTGAGTCCCTGACACAGCTTTCCGATCGTACAGGGCTCTGCTTTACTGCCCGGTTCCGGCATGATTACAAAAGCAATATCCAGTGTGTCTCCGGAACCGCTTTTACTAAAAGCCGCAACAAAAGGACGCCCCAGCAGCGTGAAGCGTATTCCGGCATTTGCCTGGAGAGCTTTCACCGCATTCAGCATAACTTCATTTGACACCGTCATCTCATCTTTTTTGCTTCCCATATAGGTTCCTCCTGTACACTCTTAATGAATCTCCCCGTACATCCGCTCATAGTAGCTTTGATATTCCCCGGAAATGATTGTCTTCCACCATTCCTGATGATCCAGATACCACTGTATCGTCTTCTTGATCCCATCGGCAAACCTTGTCTCCGGGAGCCATCCAAGCTCCTTATGAATCTTTGACGGATCAATGGCATAACGCATATCATGGCCTTTTCTGTCCGCCACATACGTAATCAGGCTCTCCGGCTTTCCAAGCTCTTTTAAGATGATCTTCACGATATCAATATTTCTCATCTCATTATGGCCGCCGATATTATAAACCTCTCCCACTTTTCCATCGTGAATGATCCGGTCGATCGCCTTGCAGTGATCCTCCACATACAGCCAGTCTCTGACATTTAATCCCTCACCGTATACCGGCAGCGGCTGGTCCGCCAAAGCATTGGCGATCATAAGAGGGATCAATTTCTCAGGAAACTGATACGGCCCATAATTATTGCTGCATCTGCTGATCGTCACCGGCAGCCCGTAAGTCCTATAGTAAGCCAGTACCAGCAAGTCCGCCGCTGCTTTCGAGGAGCTGTAAGGACTGCTTGTATGGATCGGCGTATCCTCTGTAAAGAACAAATCCGGCCTGTCAAGGGGCAGGTCGCCGTACACTTCATCTGTGGATACCTGATGATATCTCCGGATACCGTACTTTCTGCAGGCATCCATCATGACCGCCGTCCCCTTGATATTCGTGTCAAGAAAGACCTCTGGATTCTCAATGGACCTGTCCACATGGGATTCCGCCGCAAAATTGATGACCATCTCCGGGCGCTCTTCCTCAAACAGATCATAAACCGCCTCCCGGTCGCAGATATTTACCTTGCAGAACCTGAAATTCGGATTTTCAAGCGCTTCCCGAAGCGTAGAAAGATTCCCCGCATAGGTCAGGCAATCCACGCACACAATCCTGTAATCTGGATACTTCTCCAACATGTAATAGACAAAACCAGCGCCGATAAAGCCCGCTCCTCCTGTAACAATAATCGTCATACATTTCCTCCTTCATATACCAGCCTGTTATCAGCGACTCTCTGCAGATGCTCTCCATATGGAGATTTCCCGTAAAGCCTTGCCGATGCCAGCAGTTCTTCCTTTGTGATCCACTTTTCGTGAAATGCAATTTCCTCCGGAGCCGATATAACGACGCCCTGACGGTTCTGCACTGTCTGTACAAATGTGCCCGCATCCATAAGGCTGTCCATGGTTCCGGTATCCAGCCACGCAAAACCACGGCCAAGAATCTGCACTTTCAGACTCTTATCTTCCAGATATAAGCGGTTCAAGTCTGTAATCTCAAGCTCTCCTCTTGCAGAAGGCCGTACCTTTTTCGCCATCCGTGCAACACGCCTGTCATAAAAATACAGCCCTGTAATACAGTAATTAGACCTCGGATTCTCCGGCTTCTCCTCAACCGAAAGAACATTCCTCTTATCATCAAACTCAACAATGCCGAATCTCTCCGGATCTTTTACATAATATCCGAAAATCGTGGAATATCCATTTTCCGCATCACGCGCGGCATCTCTTAAATTCTTCCGAAACCAGCCGCCGTAAAAAATATTGTCGCCCAGCACCATAGCGCAAGGCTCATCACCAATAAATTCCTCCCCGATGATAAAAGCCTGCGCAAGTCCGTCAGGCGTCGGCTGAACCGCATAGGAAAGATGGATTCCAAAATTCCTCCCGTCTCCCAAGAGGCTTTCAAATCTCTCCGTATCCTCCGGGGTTGAGATGATCAGAATATCTCTGATTCCCGCAAGCATCAGAGTGGAAAGCGGATAATAGATCATCGGCTTGTCATATACCGGAAGCAATTGCTTGGACGTAACCCGCGTGAGCGGATATAATCTGGTGCCGGAACCTCCGGCTAGTATGATACCTTTCATGATTACTTATCTCCTGTTTAAATATAATTCATTCCGTAACGCGCAATTTATGAAATTAGATTAGTTTCTCAGCGGTATTTCTGAAATATCAACACGAATATCCCGCATCCAGTATTTTGTTTTCAAATATTCTTCAATACTACATTTCATCAGCTCTGCGTCCGGACTGGGACCGACAATAATTCTTCTTATCGGCAAATGTCCATCACACCAAATCTTAATATTTTGAACTGGTGGTGTTTGCTGCCTCATTTTTGAACGAAGACTTGCACATACCTTTTCCTGAAATTTTCCATTTGAAACCACGATCTCATCCAAAGACATTTTATATGTATCCGCAACTATAACTAGTTCAATTTCTATTGTTTTAGCTAATTCCTGTCGCAACTTTTCCAATATATTGGTCCAGCTTTCATTGCTGTAATATAATTTTATTGTACCTTCCTCTTCCGCAACTGACTGATCTCCAAATTTAACTCTGATATTAGGCTTTTTGATACCGTTTACATCTAAATATACATACTTTTTCTGCAATAGATGTTGCTGCGTTTCAGGAACAAGCTGCTTCATGTCAAAAATCAACCGATATTCTTTTTCCTCTTTAAATTTATTATTCTTTATATATGGAATCATTCCAGTTGCGTACTGCTGTCTGCTTTGCTCTGCAGCTTTAGCTATTTGATTAATTTTTTTCGTAATTTCATCATCAACTTGTTCTTCATTTTCAGTATAAATCACTGAATAGGGAGACACAATTGCCCTCGTAACAACTTTCTCATCTTTCTCATTTTCCAAAATATATTCTGTTTCAGAATCATGATTCATAATCGTATAACAATAATAAGAAGAAAATACTTTATTTATGTCATACAATCCTTTTGAAAAATCAAATTCCAGTGCGATGCCTTCTTTAGCATATCCACGCCACTGGCTAAGCAAATCTTTTTCTTCACAAAAGCATATCATAAATGGCAGTGACTCTATCTCCGTTATGTGAACATTCTCTTTCTCCATCGCCTGTTCTATTTTCTTTTTGCCAATCATATTTTCCTGATAATCATTTGAAAACATGATATGCCTTGCCAGAAGGCTTTCGCTCTCTATGATCAGCCAAAACACTTCCCTTGAGGTATAATGATATAATGGTTTTTTTGGCATGTCATAAATTTGAAGCTGCTCAATCTCTTCATTTGCCAATTTCTGATCGGATTCTAAATATATCCATTTATACATAATTTCCCTCTTCGCAATTTTCTTCAAAATTAAAATTCTGGTAAAATTCAAATAACTTGGCAATATTGTTTTCAAATTTATATCGTAAAAGCGCATTCTTGGCAATATACTGTTCGGACAGGTCTACTCCCATGATAATATCACTCTGTATTGCGAAAACCGGCGAAGCAGTTATCATATACACCGGCATGGAATCGTGAAATTCAAAATAAATCCGTTTTGCCAACTCAGCCTGAGGATAATAGCTTGACAGGCTGCTCTCAAGATCCTCCTTTGTGAGCATAACATCCAATAATAATCCCATTTTCTCTTTTTTTTGACTCGATTCTAAATATTTTGCTTCTATTTCATCAATCACACTTTCATCATAATGCAAATATTCATCTTCTTCATACTTCTCTGCTTTTTTACCCTCTATATGCTCAATACGAAAGTTATATTTCTTATCATCTCGCTTTTTCATCAATTCTTCCAGGCAATCAACAATTTCCTCCGCATCTTTTTTTCGATCCTCAATTAAAATAATCCTATAAGGTGTCATTTTCCATCCTCCTTTTCTATGATCGGCAATTTTACCACGTAAAGCCAACTTTTATGGTCACTTTCTGTTTCCTCCAGTACAAACATTTTATCATATTGTACATTTTCGTACCAGCTTTGGCACGTATCAAATATAACTGCCTGAGAAATTCCTTCCCCTGTACGGTAAGCCTCCAGTTTTATGTTTTTTTCTATCTTTTCTTTTTCCGTTTCTTCTACAACATTAGAAATGCATAGATTATTTCCTTCTACAGAAATGACAACTTCCCTGCCGCTTTTTTTATTATATAAACCGTGTTTTACCGCATTTTGGAAGACTGCAAGAAAAAGTATTCTCAATGCCTCTGGTTTCGGTGCTTTATTATTCTTTGCTGCTTCTCTTCTTATCCTCCTTTCTGCCAGCAAAGCTTCTGTTTCTTCCTTAAAATTAACATTTAATTTCCATATTAAACGCATTGCTTCAAAAGTTTTCTTCTCGCCTTTCCAGAATTCCATAAATTTCATATTGTCAGATACCATATAATCTCTCCCTTTGCCTCCCAGAACCTGAGAATTCATATATCCGATCATACTGTTTACCAGAAGTTCAAAATATTTTTTATATATGGCTCTATCATTTGAGTTTGTTTGTTCGGAAACAATATCTGTCAACTCATCAAATTGCCTGATCAAAGATTCGAACTCGGAATGTCCGACTGCTCTGGACTTTAGCATCTGCTGTTTATAAAAAAGATTGTCCGTCCAATTCTGTAACAAAGTACCACCCGACAAATTCAGAATTTTCCAAATCTTACTTCGAAAAACCAATAAATTTTTCAATGCATGCAACAACATACCATCATCTTCAGTTCGAAAAAGAAATAGCATAAAGATCGTCGATGTTCTATCATTTCTTACATCTGTTTCATCACAGAATTTCAATAAAATCCATTTTAATCCATTACGTTCACTGCAGATTGTATAAGTATCTTTTTCAAATTCAGTATTCTCTTTCATAAACGTCAATAAGTATTGTTCTGTATTTTCCATCCGGCGGATTTCACTGCGTTCTCCTAACTCCAAAGCAATATATTTATCGGATTCGTTCGGATCTCTGTAAGGTACTATAATTTCCCCGTCTATTGCACTGCTTGCAAGTTTTAGATATTTCAGCATTTCCGCAAAATCATTTTTATAATCCTCTTCATTTTGCAGTTCTTTTTCTGGAACTGCTTCTGATATCTTCCATTCATCAAAGATCTTCTGATATAATAATTGGAATCGCACCATTCCTTCCAGCTTACTCGCTGCATCAGATGAAACAAACTTTTGAATCTTGCCTTTTGAATCAATTTCGATCATTTTATGGAAAGAAAGATATTGAATAAAATTATCAAAGTAATAATTTTCATTCAGCGCTTTTTTCATTTCATCTTCCGTATATTCCATATTATTAATAAAGCAATCCGCAAGATATTCTACTCCGTAATTTACCAATTTGGTATTTTCCAGATATACGTTTCTTTTAAATGATATATTCTCATCTTTACCAATCAACGATACAAACTCTTTTTCTGAAAAATTATCCTGAAATTCCTCACCGTATAACATCAAATACTCTAAAAATAATCCTTTGGCAAAATCGTTGCTTTGTCCAACAAGCTGCTTTACTCTATTTAGATAGTTCTCTGCATACTCTTTTCGAAGCGTCTCATCTGTTATCGTATTACAACCTAAAATCCCGTATCAATTATACATATGTCAGCCGATGTTAATCCCAAAGAGTTCAATAATTTCTTTTTGAAAGGCTGTTGCCGTTGTGTAAATCTGCTTACGTTTCCCTTCAACAGAAACCATCCGTAGGGATTTCATCTCATCTATCACTTCCTGCATATTATGGCTCTTGAACCATCCGGCCTTATCCATGATGTTTTTAATCTGAGAAGAAAATATCAGGGCGATATACTGGATAAACATCCGTCCATCCATTGCTGCTGAGGAATGGATTCGCAGCCTTTTCATATC
>VIQU02000154.1 GCA_010206225.2 Lachnospiraceae bacterium MD308
GGATTGAGATACTAGCAAGTGATGGGGTGCTGGAGGTCAAAATTGAAAGACTTCCTGGACTTGATGAAGACGAAAAACTTGCTGAACTTATTTCAGTAGCGACAAGAAAAGACTGGGAAGCCTTTGAGGTGGTGGACTTTTGGCGAGAGCCTGGAGGGGTTTATTCGGTCTTTGTGCTCGAAGATGTTGCTTCTGATAAGCGTTTAGACGTGACTTCTGTTATTTCCTCTGCGGTGCCTTTTAAGATTGTTCTGCAGAAAGGCTTGACGGTTGATTTCGAAAAGTCTCCAGGTCTCGGCTTGTTTGGTAAGTCAGGAGCAGGGAAGACAACAACGCTTATTTCTTTCCTGGCTCAATTCTTGGCAGGTGGCTCCCAAGTGTACCTGGTGGACGGCAAGAACGAGCTTCAGGCTCTTTCTAACGTCCTACAACGTGCTTCAGGTGTTTCAGATGTCCTTTCTATGCTCGGCTATGTTGTAGCTCAAATGGAGCAAAGGGAAGACTTCCTGGGCAAAGAAGGCGCACGTCAGCAACGTTTAGGCCTTAAAGCTAGCGAGGTGGGACTTACTCCGCTAGTGGTCGCCATCGATGAGCTCGGTGCTCTTGTTGCT
>VIQU02000155.1 GCA_010206225.2 Lachnospiraceae bacterium MD308
ATTTACATGATATGAAGATCCACAGCAAAAAACGGTATTCTTTCTTTGCTATGATTGCCGGTATCAATATCCATTTGGACGCCCGGATTAAAAAGCAGAAAATGGATTCAGCTTCATAATAGCAACCTTTAATCCATAAAGATTTTTTCTTGACTTGCCTCTCAAAGGCAGGTCTGGAAAAGTGCGCCCTTCACCAAAATCCCGTATCTGTTTCAGGCACAGCACAACCTCTGTCATCTGTTTGAACCCATTATGCAGAATTTTCATCCATTATTCATTAAGTTTCCGAGACTACTCTACTAATCAAAAGATGTTGGGGTCAAAAGCCCCCTAATATAGCACCTTAAAAACTTCACACAGATTCCCATCAACCGCCAAATGTGGTATACTATATCTATCAGAGAAAGGCGGTTGATAAATATGTCATTTAGAGCAAATTCCAGCCAACAGATATCTTTCACCGACAGCTTTAACGGACTTACTTCCCGGGAGCAGAAAGCCCTGGAGAACTCCTGGGCAAAGACATTTGCTGAAGACATCTTTCCTTCCATAAATGAGGAGCCTTTCCGTGCGCTGTATTCAGACAGCGCTTCTAGGCCGAATACCCC
>VIQU02000156.1 GCA_010206225.2 Lachnospiraceae bacterium MD308
TAGGATATGTGTATAAGAGACATATTTATCACGCCAAGCAGATACAACTCTTTTAATCTGTTTTTTATATTCTTCCTTTGGTAATCCGTAAAATTACACAATTTGGACAGATTAGAGAAATTCAATCCATTGTTTCTGTTGTTATGTATTGTAAGAGAATTTACAACATGACAAATTTGTTTATTCTTGCCTACTGGTCGATCCGATTCCAAGCGTTTACTTATTATCATCAGCACCGCATATAATTTTTGCAATTCTGCGATATGCTTCTCAGAAATACCAAATTCTCGCAATCTTTCACTTGATATTTTTTCACTAATCAAATCTATATCATCTTCTCTCACAATAATTTCTGAATATTTTTTATCTTTATCCTCTAATTCTGCAATATGAATCTCCTTTACGTTTTGGTATTTAGCAAACTTCCGTTTTTTTAATTCTTTTGTTTTTCCTGCCTTTTGCACAATAGTTGAAAAATCCAAGTCACTGTCTGTATAATCTTCTTTTGATCTTCTGAGCATTTCTCCCTCAAAGCAATTCCAAAGAATATTTTTCGCACTGTCATTATCCATTAATTCAGGTTCACGATAACACATATATATAA
>VIQU02000017.1 GCA_010206225.2 Lachnospiraceae bacterium MD308
ATCCATCCTCAGACGGCTGTACCGTGCAGACAGGATGCCGGTCAGAGGATTATTGCGGGGCAGGTTCTTCTTTGGCTGTAAAATCGGAGCATTGAACTTCAGGAAGCTCTTCTCTTACAGAAAGGGCAGGGGACACTATGCGCAAAATCCGATATTAACGTAATGGTTAAGGAACAGACAGCCTGACTGTTGCCTAAGTATACAAAGCAAGCGGCTTTAAAACGGTTGTGTGAAATTTTCAAGGTACTATATGGAGGGTTATGGCGTTGTTTGTCAACTCTTTTGACCCTTACATCATATCAAATATATAAATGCCACTCTTTTCCACTGCAATATATTATACCCCAAAACCACCAAAGCCACAAGCACCCCGCTCATGGCTCCGTCAATCTTCCTACAAATTTTTACGAATCTCCCCCGCCGAACATATCCCCACCCTTCCAAACAACCTCAATCTGCCCTTCTCCAAACACTCTGATCCTCTCAATCCCCTTCCGCAACACCCCTTTATCAAATTCCTTCAAGACCGCAATCCCCTCCAGCGCAGCCTCCCCCTCCTGGGAGCCACACCCTTTCAGCCTCTCAATCCCATCCTCTGCCTCCCCCATCTCCTTCCCAATCTCCTCAACCCTCACACCCATACTCCCCGTCCTCCCCACAAACTGCTCCCGCGACATCCCCCCAGACCGGTACTTATCATACAAAAACATCTTCTCCGCCGAAATCCGCTCCTTCTCCCTCCGCAGAGACTCCAGCTTCCTCCCCAATGCCTCCCACTCCGCTTCCACATCTTTCCGCCTGGAATTGCCCAGCATCACCTCCGCCGTCTTCCGCACATACTCCATAACACTCCCTTCCAGCTTCTCCATATCCTCCACCGCCCTCCTGCACTCCGTATCAGTCCCGCAGGTCCGGTAACGGCAGCAATACTTATGGTTCTTCTTCACCATAGACCGCCCGCAGTACCCGCAAACAAACAGCACCTCCCGCTTAAAGCCGCTCATATCCACGCCGCTCCTGTCCCTCTTCTTCGGCTTCGCCCTCTCATTCGCCAAAGCAAACAATTCCTCCGACACCAGCGGCTCATGCTGCCCGTCCACAACCACCCACTCCGAACGGTCATGCCACAGCATCCGCTTCCCCGTAGTGATAGACTTTTCCGAACGGTTCCACACCACCTTCCCGATATAAGTCTCATCCGACAAAATAGAGCGCACCGACTGGGGCCCCCACAGCTTCTTCACCCCGCCGCCCGGATGCTGATACCGGCTGTTCTTCCCCTGCTTATACTCCACGCAGGTAAGCACACCATTATCATTCAGATAACGCGCAATCCCCGAAACCGTAACCCCTTCCGCCGCCATGGTAAAAATCTTCCTCACCACCTCCGCCGCCTCCGAGTCAACCACCAACCGGTGCTTATCCTCCGGGGACTTCTCATACCCATACCTGGCAAACCCGCCCAGATACTCCCCTTTCCGCGCCCGCGCCATCTGCGCAGACCGTATCTTCTTAGACAAATCCCTGCTGTACAGCATATTAATCAGGTTCTTAAACGCCACATTCAGACCGCCAGCCGTCCCCAGCACACCCTCACTGTCATAATGGTCATTCACCGAAATACACCGCACCTCCATCAGCGGGAAAATCTGTTCCAGATAACTCCCCACCTCAATATAATCCCTCCCCAGACGGGAAAAATCCTTCACAATGACACAGCCAATCTCCCCACGCTTCGCCGCCTCCATCATGCCCTCAAAACCGGGGCGCCGGAAATCGGTCCCGCTGAACCCGTCATCACAAAATTCCAGCACCCGGCACCTTCTAAGCCCCGCATCCCCCTCAATAAACCCGTCCAGAAGCCGCCTCTGGGACACAACACTGTTGCTCTCCTGCTTCACGCTCCTCCCGGTATCCACATCCTCATCCGACAGCCGGATATACTTAGCCACCACATCAACCTTCATCCTTCTCCGCCTCCCTTTCCCTCACAGCTCCCAAAAGCTCCGCAAGCATATCATCATAGGCCAGGACCACCTCACAGTTCCCATCCCTGTCCACAGAAACCCTCGTCACAAAAGCGTCCACCATCCCCTGGGTCAACTCCCGCTCCCCCAGGGACCCGCGCACCGTCTTCTCCCAGCCTTCCTCTATATGAAAATCCCTCTCATACCTCTTCCGCTCCTCCAGCAGCCGCTCCAGCTCCGCAGAAAGCGCCTCCGCCTCCTTCGTATACCGCTCCGACAGCGCCGCATATTCCTCCCCGTCAATCAGCCGCTCCGCAAAATCCGCATACAGCCCCGCCTTCTTCCCAGCAGCCTGCCGCATCCTCTCCCGGATACGTTCCGCCTGCCTGGATATCAGCCTGTACCGCTCCATCCCCTGCCTCCCGGCATTCAGCTTCCGGACCAGCCGTTCCGCATCCAGACAGGCATCCATATGGCTCCTGATAACCCCGAACACCGCAGCCTCCAGATCCTCCAGCATGACCTTATGCCGGTACGGACACACCTTCCGGCTCCTGTTATGGGAACTGCAGCCATAAAAAAACTTATCCCCCTCCTGCGATACCGCCCGGAACAGATACATCGTCTTTCCACAGTCACTGCACACCACCTTCTTCTTAAACTTATTCCTCCCCGCCGCACAGCGCCTGCCCTCCGCACGTTTCCCGTTATAAACCCGCACCTGTTCCGCCTTCATCTCCTGTACCCTGTCAAAATCAGCCCTAGAGACCAGCGCCTCATGGGTATCCCTTACCACATACCCGCCGGCGTCCGCTCCCCCGCCGGAGCCGCCCCCAAACAGCTTCCCGCCGGTCTTCCCATGGACAGAATCCCCCGTATAATACTCATTCGACAACAGCCGCTTCACCACGATCCCCGTCCATTCCACACACCCCTTATGCCCCGTCACCGGAAGCCCCCTTGACTTCCGGTAGACCTCCGGACATGGGATGCCCTCCCCGTTCAGGATTCCCGCAATCCTCCCATAGCCGTTACCCTCCAGGAACAGCCGGAAAATACGCTTCACAACCCCCGCCGTCTCCCCGTCCACCACCAGGCTCTGCTTATCCTCCGGAGATTTCAGATACCCGTAAGGAGCCAGCTTGATCACAAACTTCCCCTCCGCCCGCGCCGTATTCAAGGCAGAAGTCACCTTCCGGGAAATATCCTTCGCATAATACTCATTTACGATATTCTTCAAAGGCATGGACAAATCCGTCCCGCCCCGGAAAGAATCAAACCCGTCATTCACCGAAATAAACCGCACATTCAGAAACGGGAACACCCTCTCAATATAATTGCCGGCCTCCACATAATTCCTCCCAAGTCTGGACAGATCCTTAACAATGACACAATTAATCTTCCCGTCCCGGATATCCCCCATCATCCGCTCAAAACCCGGACGCTCAAACGTGATCCCCGTAAAAGAAGCGTCAGAATACGTCTCCTGCACCACGATATCCTCCGTCCCCTCCACAAAGCCCCTCATAAGCTCCATCTGCGTCTCAATAGTTCCCCGCTCCCGGTTCACCCCGGACTCATAAGAAAGCCTCGCATACAGCCCTGCCCGGAACAGCACAGCCTTCTCCACTTTCCCAACAGCCCCGTTCAGCTTCTTCCTGCTCTTCCTTGCCATGTCAGACCGCCTCCCTTCCGGCAGACAACCCTTCCGGTCCCGGACACTCCCTGCCCTCCACATATTCCAAAGCCTGCCGGTACTGGTCCGCAAAATCAAACACCACCTCAATATTCTCCCTGTCATACACCCGCACTTCCGAAATCAGGGCCACCACCACATTCCTGGTCAGCTCCCCGATATCCCGATACTCCTTAAAATAAGAAATCCACCGGTACTTGTCCTCATGCCCTTCCAGGACAGCCCGGATCTCCCTCTCCGCCTTCCCTGCCGCCTCCTGCGCCTCCTTCCCCCTGGCCTCATACGCGGCATGGAGCTCCACATAATCCTCCTTCGTGATCACCCCGTCCTTCATGTCCTCATAAAGCATCATACGCAGCTCCCGGCACCTCTCCGCCTCGCCTAACAGCTTCTCCCGCCGTTCCTCCAGCTTCCGGACATCCAAGTCCCTAAACGGCACCGTCCCCGCATATTCCAGCACCCTCTCCAGATCCAGGATACACCCTATATGCCTCTTCAACAGGACAAACACCGCATCCTCCAGCGCCTGCACCGGAATCCGGTGAGGGCCGCAGCTCCCGCCCGCCTTATGCCCGGAACAGATATAATAACAATACCTCTTCCCATTCACCGAAGACACCTTCCGCACCATCGGGGCCCCGCAGTCCCCGCACACGGCAATCCCGGACAGCAGATACACGCCCTCCCTGTCCGGCGCCGTCCTCGTATCCATCCCCAGCAGCTTCTGAACAACCGCAAAATCCCTCTCGCTGACCACCGGCTCATGGTTCTTCTCAACCCTCACCCAGTCCCCTTTATCCTTCCGTATGGATTTCTTCACCTTATGGTTCGGCGTGGACTGCCTCCCCTGCACCAGATTTCCAATATAGACCTCATTTTCCAGAATACGCCTCACCGCCACCGGGCTCCACCCGGACGCCGCCTTCACCCGGAACGCCGTCCGGAAATTGATACCCCGGCTGTTCTTATACTCCATCGGAGAAAGGATACCGTCCCTATTCAGCTTCCCGGCAATGGCATCCTGGCTCATGCCGTGCAGCTTCATACGGAAAATATCCCGCACCACCCCGGCCGCATAAGCATCAACCACAAGCCTATGGCGGTCCTCACCGTCCTTCTGATACCCATAAGGCGCAAAAGCGCCGATAAACTCCCCGTTCCTCCGCTTCACTTCCAAATGGCTCCGGATCTTCACCGAAATATCCCGGCAGTAAGCGTCATTGATCAGGTTCTTAAAAGGAACCAGAATCTCGTCCCCCTGCCCGTCCCCTCTCAAACTGTCATAATGGTCATTCACCGCAATAAAGCGCACCCCAAGAGCCGGGAACAGCCGCTCAATATAGCGTCCCGTATCAATGTACTCACGCCCGAACCTGGACAGATCCTTGACGATCACACAGTCCACCGCGCCCCGCCGTATATCCTCCAGCATCTGCTGGAACCCAGGCCGCTCAAAACTGGAACCGCTGTACCCGTCGTCCACCCGTTCCGAAACCACCACAATATCCTCTTTGTCCTTCAGGAAATCTCTGATAAGCTCTTTCTGATTAGAAATGCTGTTGCTCTCCGCCTTAGACGCGCCCGCAACATCGCCATCCTCCTTCGACAACCGGACATAGATGGCGGCATGATAGATCTTCTTGAATTGTTTGTTCTTCATGTGCTCCCGCTCCTTTCTAATTTGCCAGAATCACCTGCAAAATCAAAAAGGCGGATGCACTAACTTGTCCCTAAGACAATCATAGCGCCTCCGCCCCCAAAAGTCCAATGTTATTTTAAACATTCCGCAGCATATTTTCAAAAGCCTCTTCAAAAGAGCCTCCGCCCTCCATAAACCGCACCCTCACCTTCATATCCCCCACACGCACCGCATAAGGATTCCCCACCGCTTCCAGATAAGCCCTCTTCCTTTCCTCCAGCGGCAGGCTCCGGTCAATCTCCACCTCCCGGATATCCACAAGCCCCTCCTTCTCCACAGTCCTCACATCCACGTCTTTCAGCGCGTCCAGCTCCATCACCGTCATAACCAATTCCCTTACCTTTCCAAAATTCATACCAACGGCATGGTATGTACCGCCGGGGAATCCCCCGGCCGACGCGCCGCCCAGACCTCAACAGCCCTCCGGCAGCATATAGCAAGACAAAAAAATAAGGCATCCCTGCCCCTCAACAAAAACGCCCTTACAGCCTCGTCACAAAATCCAGCGAAATCCACCCGTTCCGCTCCCTCTTATACGACTTCAAAAGCCCCCATTTCCCGGCTCCCTTCCCGTCCGCTTCCTCCACAACCGTAAACACACCCACACCCGTAAACAGCCCCGTCCGGGCAAAATCCGTCCCCGGCCCCTTGCGGATATTCAGATCCGGGATATCCACCCGCACCAGATAAGAAGACTTCCCCGGCAGCCTCTCCATAAACATCACATACTCCGCATCCGCCGTGATAAAAAGCCCCGATTTCAGCCTGTACCACCGCCTGTCCGCGCTGATGCCCGTAACCGTATAAATCCCCTCATACACCACCTGGTCCACATTGTCCCCCATGCAGGGAGCAGTCCGCACATTCACCCCGTCCCTGCCCTTATAGAACACCTTCACAAACCCGGCCATAGGCTCCACCGGATTCCCCGGCACACCGCAACCGCTTCCGCCGCTCCCGGCCTCCCCGGTAATCTCCCTCAAAATCCCCAGGACCTTCTCCCCATACCCGGCTCCCGCAGCCCAGCCTTTCCCCTGGGGATTCTCCTGGACACCCAGCCACTCCACATAAGGCGCACACCCCCTTGCCACATACCTAAAGCGCGGGTCCACATTCCCATTCACCAAATCCTCCGTACAGGCATAGGCTTTCAAATGCTGCACCTGGCACCGGATACCAAGCAGCGCCGTATTAAAACACAGCCCCTTCACCCCGTTTTTCACCACGCCCATCCCGGCAAAATTATTCTGCTCCAAAGAGACCGCCGAACCCGAAAACGTAAAATTCCCCGTCTCCAGGCACGACTGGGCAAAAGCCACATCCCCTCTCACGCCCTCGGCCTCCCCTTCCGACAGATACAGCGGCACCATATCCAAAACCGACTGCGCCACCCCCGGATTCTTCCCCTTCACATACTCCCGCATCTGCTCCGCCGTCGCCACAGCCTTCCCCATAATCCTTGTAAGCCCGGAAACACCCGCGCCAGAACCTCCATCCCCAGCACCGCCGCTCCCGCTTTCCGCGCCGTCCATAGCCGCCTTAATATCCTTCCGAAACTGCCCCATAGACAGCCCAAACCTCTTCCAGATATGCTCCACGTCCCCGTGATTGCTTGCAATCCCCCTCCTATGCCCCTCGGAATGGGAAACCACAACCCCGTCCGCCAGAGGGTCCAGCCCAAACATCCGGCACAGATAAGCAAACAGCTCCACCGCATACTGATAAGTAGCAAGCACATGGCTCTCCGTATTCCTCCCGTCCCCGGTCTCCGTCCAGTCCGAACCGCCCGTATACCGGATCGTGGCAGGCTCCGTCATCTCCACCCCAATATGCGTCCCGTTCCCGTCACCGCCGCAGTGCCACCCACGGTAATCCCAGGGCAGGAGCTGGTACACATCCCCTCCCGGCTCCACAATGGCATGGACACAGGCCCCCGCATCCGCCTTATCCCAGTTCTTCATAAACACAGAAGCCTTCGGCTGGGGACACCCCACCGAATGAATCATCAGCCCCTTCACCGCAATCTTCCTCCCCGCCCGGTAACACCCGGACTCCGTTAAAAATTTCTGAATCAGCTTCATACAAAATCACTCTCCTTCTCCCGTTCCCCGCCCGGAAACATTCTCCAATTCACTGCACGAAAAAAGGCACCAGCTTTCACACTGATGCCCGCTCACAAAAGACCTACAAAATATCACCCTCCGTACTTACCGCCCTTATCCTCCGTACCGTCTCCTACTCCTTCCCTTTTTCCTCCCGCAACTGCGCCAGAACCCCTTTCAGCTTCTCCGGCACAGGCAGCCCAACCCTGGCCGCATTCTCCAGAATCGAAATCCCTTCATTGGACAGATAAAAGAAAATCACCGCCGTCCGCACCGCGCTCCCGTTCTGAATGATATGCGTGTCCAAAATATGCCCCAGCGCCACCAAACAGAAGATCACAACCTTCTTAAAAATCCCCCGGAACCCCACACCGCTGGACAGCCTCTTCTCCACCGCCGCGGCCATCAGCCCCGTCACATAATCCACCGCCACAAACACCACCAGGGCATACAAAAAACCGTCAAACCCTCCCATGGCCCAGCCCAGGTATCCGCCCATAGCCGCAAACCCACACTCTATCACACTCACAAACTCCTTCATACAAAATCCCTCGCTTCCTCTGATTTTTCTATGGAAAAAGCGGCCCGCTCCCAAAAGCCGCCGCCCTGTTCCCAATCCAATATCCGCACACCATTTCCTAACATTTCATCCCATTCCCACACACCTCAACCCATTTCCCTGACTCCATACCATTCTCCCATATCTCAAACCATTCCCTGCCGTCCCATCCCATTTCCACGCATCTCAAATCATTCTCCGGCATTCCATACCCTTCTCACCCCTCCCCACTCGCAGCCTCCGTCAGCGTATAAGTAATCTTCATGGTCTTATTCGCGTCCTTCACCACCGCCGAAGAAAGATTATTGATCGTAGCCAGATAAGGCGTCAACAGATACATATGCCGGTACTCATTCCCATAACTGCCTCCCCACCCCACCAGAAACTGCTTATACTGGAACAGCGGCGTAGCCGCGCTCCCCAGCCTCGCGCTCCCCTGGGTATGGATAACAACATCCTCCGCCGTCACCTGAAAATCCCCGCCCACAATCAAATCCCCAACCAAAGTCAAGAACAGCTCACAAGTCCCCGACTCACAAAGCGGCTTCATCTTAGACGTAAACCCAAAAGCAATCAGCGATACATCCGCCGTATTCGCCACATTGATCTTATAAATCCCCTTCTTGTCATAGGCCGGCACATACAGATACCCATTCCTCATACAACACCGGCACTTCCGCTCCGGATAACTCCCGCTCATATCCCGCTCCCCAACGGCCATCAGCTTCGCATTGGAAAGCGTCCACTCCCCCTCCGTCACCGAATAATCCGCCTTGGAAATCCTCACCCAAAGCACCCTGGCGCTCCCGGAAGAATTGCCCTCATTGGAAAACCCGTACCAATACCCGTCCTTCCCATCCAGAAACTCCCCATACAGCGTATAACTCCCCAGAAACAAAAACGTTTCCACCGGAACCGCATGGTCCTCCAGCACCCTGTAAGAAGAATCATCCAGCCTCTCATTCAGCCCCACACTGAAAACCGGCAGCCTCACCTTCCGCACCCTCACACTGGAATCCTCAAAACAAATCGAATACAGCAGGTCCCTCTCAAAATCCATCTCCACCGCCTCAAACAACACAACCTGCCTCGCCTTCCCCAAATCCCCGATATCCAGCTTCTTGATCCGCAAAAACGCGCTGCCATCCCCCACCAGGCTCCCATACCCGTTCTGCCCGCCCTGGGCGCTGGTCAAAGCCACCGCCGCAATCGTCCCGTTCCCCTGGCTCGGCGTAAACTCCCACACAAACTTATACCCATCCTCCAAAACCTTGCTCTCCGTCTGGTTCAGACTCCCCCTGGCCGCATTGGCCGTAGTATTCACATTATTGGAAGCATAGGCCACCGGCAGATTGTCCGACAACTCATAAATATGCCCCGCATCCTCCTCCAGCGCCTTGGGAAACAACAGAATCCCCCCTATCATGTTCGGGCAGACCGGCAGCATGGTCCCGTTCCACGACATCACATCCGCCAGATGCTTCTCCGAATAAAACACCCCCATGGGGTTCATCCCCAGGATATCATTCACAGCCTCCGTCACCATATTTTCCTCCGTGACCGTCTCCACCTCCCCCGTGGCCCCATCCGTCAGTTCCAGAACCATTGTCCCTTTCAGCCTCATACACGCCCACTCCTTCCTAACCAATCTCAAAAGGTCTTCCAAACGCCCCAATCAGCGCCTTCCCAATACTATCACCATAACTCTTCTGCACCAGCTCCATAGTCTCAATCCCCATATCCCCGGCAAACACCTTCATCCCCAGGCCGCCGCCCAAAGCAAACCGCCCCACAGATTCCTCTACCGTAACCGTACCGCCCCAGGCAGCAGCCGCAGCCATGCCCTGCCCGCTAATAGAAGCAATACACCTGCCCGTCTCAATCTCCCCCGTGCCGCCCTCCATCCGCAGATACACATTGAACGTATTGGTAATGTTCGGCACAAGACCATCAATCGGATAATACAAAGACAGAATATGCCTCCCGCTCCCCCAGGTCTCCACCGGCCGGTGGACCAGAATCTCCGAATCATTCAACTCATAAGTAACAAAAACAACCGCCTTCCCGTCCTCCGTCCAAATGACCGGAAGCTCCACCTCCACCGTGACATCCTCCGTACTTCCCCCGGTTCCGCCATCCGTTCCTCCGCCAGTCCCCGCCGGAATCGGAACCACGATACTCCCGGACGCACAAGCCCTCCGCTCCACCTGCGCCGCCCTCACATCCAAAACCACCTGCCCGAAAAACTGCACATGGGTCTCTTCCTTCGCCGCAAACTCAATACTGATCACCCGCACCCTGTCCTCCGCCACCACATAAGCAGAAGCATTGGTAAACGTATGAATCCCCACCTTCCCGGCCTCAATCTGGTTCAAAAGCCCGGAAATATTCTTGTCATTCTTAGACTTCGCCTGGGCCAGCCTGGGATTCTTACCCACACATTTCAGGCTCTGCCTCCCGCCAATCCTGCACTGGAAAGACGTGATACAAGTCATCTGCTCCCCGTCCGCCTGCCCGCCCGTAAACGTCAGCACATCCCCCAGATCCAGCGCCGGATTCCCTATGGTACTGGAATCAAAAGGCACATACTTCACCACAGACAGGTCAGCCAATATATTCCCGCACAACTGCCTCCTGGTCTCCTCCAGCCCAAACTGCAAAAGCGGGTTCACCCCCAGATTCATGGTCAGCCCGTCGTCCACCTCCAGCCCATAATACTCCGCCGTCTGCGTCCGCAGGTTCGTAGAACTCACCGCCGTATACCTGGTAATAAAATCAGAAAAACTGCTGGAAAACCGGTGCCTCCCCTGCACCTCCAGCACCGGCTCCGCCCCGTACTTCCGAAGCTCCAGCCTCCCCCGCCGGTTGATACAGAAAAACCCGCCCAGCACCTGCCCCACAAAAAACAGCACGTCCCGGTACGTCCCAATATCATTCTCCGGGTAGATCGAAAGCAGCTCCCTCCCGTTGGGCATCCCCTCAATCTCCCCCTGCGTATTCTCCATCTCCACACCGCAGGCCTTACAGCACAGCTCCAGAAAAGCCCAGGCATTCCCCACAGACTCAAACCCGTTAAAACTCTTCTCAAACCGCAGCATATAATCATAGGCTTTCAGTTCCAGGCAGTGCAACCTCCGGTTCGCCTCGCTCACCTCAAAAATCCCCATCGGCACTTCCTCAAACCCACCGCCCTCCACCCGCAAATGATAGAAAAGCTCCACCTTCGCCCCGTCCAGCGTATACCGATCCACCTGTGAAAACAACGTAACGCCCATCTCCGCCGCATACACCGTCCCCAGCTCAATCTCCGCGCTCCCGCAACACTGGGCGAAAATATACCCGCTCCCCTTCACAATATCCTCATACCCGAACGGATAGACCGCCCCGCCCTTCGTAGTGATCCGCCCCGTCCAATAATACCTCCGGGTATTCTCCTGCACCGCCCGCAGGAACGCCTCGCTCACCGGATACATGAAAACACCCCCTTCCACGCAAAAAGCACCAGCCCTTTCAGACTGATGCCTTCCCTAAAAACAATCATAATCTCCTTAAAAAATAAGAATCTTTCAAAACACATTCTATCAATAAGCACATGTACCGACTACATAGGTTTTAGATTTTTATTAAGTCTATCCACCATCCACGCAATCCGCTTTTCCCGTCCGGCATCCGTCTTTGCGTCAAGAAACGCCCGTGTATAAGTCTTCTTCACAGATAAAGACATCGCCTGAAAATTTGTGTAAGCTGGCTCATAGCTTTCCAATATCGCAGAAAGCCGCGCAATCTGCTCTTCCGTAATAACCGCCAGCGGATTTACCGCATCCCATTGGCCGTTCTTTTTGGCATCCTCTATTTTCTTTCTGCCATGATCAGTCATACGCCCCTGCTCTTCAAGCCTTTTGGCTAATTCCTTATTTTTGTCCGACCACTTGCTATTCTCCCTGCGCATCGAAAAATACTTTTTATAAGTTTTCTCGTCAATCTTTTCCATCTGGCCGTCAATCCATCCAAAGCAGAGCGCTTCTTCCAGCGCTTCTCCCGCCTTTATTGTTTTCGGTCCGCCAGCCTTGCCAAACAAAACCCAAATACCGGCACTTGAAAGACAGTTATCACAGAGCCATTTTCTAAACTCATCTCTGCTCCCAAATTCCATTAGATCGCTCATTACGCGCCACCCCTTTCCTATGTCTCATCCGCAAAAGGCCCGCTATCTCCAACAAAAATGAATCGAAAATACCTTTAGATCAATTCCAGAGCCCTTTTATAAAGCGGGTCCATCTCACAGCCGCAGCTCCCGCATTCCCTATCCGCCTGCTTGATTGCTGATATGAATGCTTCCCTGTCAAACTTCCCGTCTAACCATTGCTGTGCCGGAGCAGATATCAAATCCCACCTCGATGCAGCGAACTTCTCCATAATAGATTTTAATTCTTCCATAATGTACTCCTTTCATAATAAAAGTTTTCGGCTCCTTGCCACCATTATACAGGACATCCCGCCAAAAGCTCCCGACTGCTGCCCATTGATACAACCATACCCGATACACAAAATCCTACCTGCCCCTGTGCTTCTCCTTCCGCTTCTGCTGTTTCAGCTCAAACATCCGCTGCTTCTCGGCCTCCTTCTGCTCCCTGCCGGCCTGCCTGCGCTCCGTCTTCCTCTCTTCCCTCTGCAACTGTAACGCCTGCTGGGACTTCGTGCCTATCCCCGCCTGCATGGTCTGCTTCCCGGCCTCCCTCTGCCTCCGCTTCGGGTTCACCCTCTCGTCCTTCACGACTACCTCAACAGCCGGACTAAACTTCAAGCCATAATAATTTTTAAAGATAAACTCCCAAACCTCATAGTCCCTGGGTTCACTCCCAAAAACCACCCGGCATACCGAAAGTTTCCCGTCCTCAACACGCTCAAACACGCCAACCCAGAACGGCCCCTCAAAAAATACCGTCAAGCCTGCCTTTCCTCTGTCCATAACGAAACCCTCCTTAAATGTGTTATGAACAAAGAACGGACAACCCAGGAGGGCAGGTTACTTACCCTGATACCATCAGGACGGCCGGGCTACCTACCGGCTCTGGCACATCCAAAAGATGCACGTTGCGTTTTTATCTTTGCTGTTTATATTTCCAGCAGGATAAACTCCCGCTAAAAACCAAAATCTATCCCTTCCTATAACTTCTGTATCTCCTTCAACGCCTTTTGAATATCCTTATAAACAAGCGGCTGCATACTGTCATCATAAAAAGATATATCCGCCCTCTCCAGCGCCGAACAAATATCATTTCTCAACTCCGGCTTATCCTTCGCGATCATGGGCAGCAGCTTTATACACTGTCTTGCCGTGATCGGCTTCACGTCTGTTATATGCTTCAAATATCCGTCAATAATCTCATCAATCTTATTATCCTTATCCCATCTCGCATTATAGGCAATCAGCGTAAGCCCCCTGGTACGGATATAGGAATTGTCACTGTCAAGCATATCACCCAGCCTGTCCATATAAGGATAGACCTTGTCCGTTTCCACGCTTTCTTTCTGCAATTCCTGTAATGCCCTGTATGCCGTCTTATTATTTTTATCAAACAGCAATTCAAATGCTTCTGCTGTATCCATCGACATAATAACACCCTTGCCTTTCACTGCCGCGTTTGGTCTATTCAAAGCCAAACGGACATTTATCTATTTTTCCATAATCAATTCTTTGCACTTCCATTCTTCACCCAGAATACAATATTTTTCTGTTGTATCAAGAACTACATCGCTAAAACCGACTGCTTTATAACAATAATAAGCCGGAAGATTATTCTCAAAAACGCCCAATGATACTTTTTTTGCCCCATATATTTCAAATACAAATTTCAGACCTAACCGGAGCATAGCTTTTCCATAGCCTTTTCCTCTCTTTTGAGGATTAACGATAACAAAGCCAAAGCGCAATTCATCCAGTGATCCATCAGGATTCCTTAGTGTAAAAAAGCCAATAATTCCCGTTTCATCAAATGCAGTAAACGGCATTAGAGATTCAACAAAACAAAATTCATTTTGTGTTATAGGATAATTACCAAGTATACCTGCTGTCCATTGATAAAATGCTTTTTCATCCTGGCACCACGATAATATCGTATCTGCATCCGAAGCTTTATATGGTCTTATTCTAATCATACATTTTTCCTCACCAAATTCTGATCCATGCTTCCCATTATACAGGATATCCCGCTAAAAATCACTCTCTATTTTCTTAAAATTCCCTCAACGTAAAACTCACCTTCCAAAGCCCCTTAAAAGAAGTATCCTTCACCAGCACCGCCTTATACCCCTCAACAAACATCTCCGCCTCCTTCATCTCCAAAGTCTCCGTATTAAAATACCCCACAGAAATCTTCTCCCTCTGCTTAAACCCCGTCAGCACTTTCAGCCACCTCGGGGAAACCGAAAAACTCACCGCAATAGACACCACCCCCAGCCTAACCACATCCCTCTGGGTAGTCCCCGCCTCCGTCTCCCCGCCGGAATCTGCCTCCACGTCAACCATCTGCACCTCATAAGAATCCGGCAGAGGGAGCGGAACACCGTCAAACACCAGATACTGTACAAACGCCATCCCTATCTCCCTCCCGACCTAAGATTCTGCCTCGCCTGCGCGTCCACTACCACCTCATCCAGCAGCGTGCCGCCCACATACACTGGAATACAGATCGTCCCAAAATTCTCCCCGCTCTGCATCCCCGCAAACATCTCCCGCAGCCCCGAAACCATCTGCCGCACAGCCTCCAGAGAAGCCCCCTGCGCCTGGACCGCCTGCATATCCGCCAGCTTCGGGCTCACCACCATATCCCCGGCCACACCCTCCACGGCTTTCCGCACCAGCCCCCGCCTCCTCTCAATCCCTCTCGCCAGACCGCCCATAAAATCCGGCATCCAGCTCTCATAATCCGTCAAAGGCCCCTCGTCCGGCACAGAAAAATGCAGGAAAGAACGTATCTTATCCGCCACGTCAGACACCGCGCTCACCACATTCCCTATGGCACTGCGGATACCCTCCGCAATCCCGTTGATAAAATCCATCCCCCACTGCAAAGCCCGCCCCGGCAAAGACGTAATAAACCCAATGGCCGACTGGAACCCATTCTGCACCACACTCCCCAGAGAAGCCAGCGCCGAACCAATCCCCGACACCATCCCCCGGAAAGCCTCCACCGCCGACTGCCTCAAATTCCCCGCCACGGAAACCACCAGATTTTTCAACCCGTTCCAGGCAACAACCGCCGCCGAAGACACCACAGACCACAAATTCCCCATAAAATCCCGAAGCCCCGACAGCAGAATAGACACATGGTTCACCAGCCCCTGCACCGCAGAACCAACCATCTGCCCAATCCCCGTCCAGATAGCAGAAGCCGCCTGCTGGATATTCGTCCAGATATGCAGCGCATCCTCTTTCAGCTTCGTAAAATTCCCCGTCACCAAGTCAATCAGCAGCAGGACCGGCCCCAGCACCACATTCTTAATCAACTCCCAGGCCCCCGAAGCCGCAGCCTGAATCCCAGACCAGATCCCCTGCAACGTAACAGAAAGATTCTCCCACAAAGAGCGGATCATATCCACAATCCCGGCCAGCACCGGATTCTCCATCATGCCCGTCCAGACACTCCCGAAGAAATCCCCCACCGACTGCCAAAGCCCCGACCACCAGGCCGGAATCCCCTCAAAAAACGAAACCAGCGCCTCCCAGGCCGCCGGTATAGTCTCCGTAAAAAACGAACAGATAACCTCCCAGGCAGAAACAAAAAAGTCCCTCACCTGCGCCCAGACCGCATCCACCGCATCCCGGAACCACTCACACTTATTATAAAGCAGCACCACAGCCCCGATCACCGCAGCAATAGCAATGGGAACCCACCCGATAGCCGCCACCACTGCCGACAGCGCCGGAACCACCGTCCTCGACACAAACCCGATCACCCCGGAAACAGCCCCCGCAACCTTCGGAACCACCGTCAAAATCGTCCCGACAGCCCCGACAACTTTCCCGACCACAATCAGCACCGGCCCCAGAGCCGCCGCCACCAGAGCCACCGTCACAATGACCTTCTTCGTCCCCTCGTCCAGACCGTTCAGCCAGTCCACAAGCCCCTGAATCCACCCGACAACCTGCCGGATAGACGGCATCAAAATCTCCCCTATGGAAATTGCCAGCTCCTCCAACTGGCTCTTCAAGATCGTAAGCTGCCCCGCCAGATTGTCCTGCATGGTCTCGGCCATCCGCTCCGCCGTACCGTCACAGTTATTAATGGCACTGTTCAGCTTCTCAATATCCCCCGGAGCCGCGTTCATCACCGCCAGGAATCCGCTCATGGCATTCTTCCCCACCAGAGCCTCCGCATTGGCCGCCCTCTCCGCCTCCGACATCTGCGAAAACGCCGCCCGGCAGTCTCCCAGGATATCCCCCAGGCTTCTCATACTCCCGTCCGCATTGACCGTCTGCACCGTCAGCTCCCCAAAGGCATCCCCAACAAAAGTCACTTCCCCCGTCAGGCTCGTCAGCATAGTCCGCATAGCCGTACCCGCCTGGGAAGACTTAATCCCCGCATTTGCCATCAGCCCGATGGCTTCCGCCGTATCCTCCGCCGTGAACCCCAAAGCCCCGGCAACCGGCGCACAATACTTAAACGTCTCCCCCATCATGGCAACATTCGTATTCGCATTAGAACTCGCCGCCGCCAAAATATCCGCAAAATGCCCCGAATCCGCCGCCGACAGCCCCAAAGCCGTCAGAGCGTCCGTCACAATATCCGAAGTAGTCGCCAGGTCCTCCCCGGAAGCCGCCGCCAGGTTCATGATTCCCTCAATCCCCTCCAGCATGTCCCCGGTCTTCCACCCGGCCATAGCCATATAATTCATAGCCTCCGCCGCCTCCGAAGCGGAGAACTTCGTCTTACTCCCCATCTCCCTGGCCTTGTCCCGCAGGGCATCCAGCTCCTTCCCCGCAGCCCCGGACACCGCCGCCACCTGGCTCATGGCAAAATCAAAATCAGAAGCCACCTTCACCGCAGCCACAGAAAGCCCGCCCACAGCCGCCGTCACCGGCATCAGCTTCCGCCCGGCCCCCTCAATAGCCGAACCCACATCCCGCAGCTTCTCCCCCGCGGCCCCAATCTTCTGCAAAGCCACCGAAGCCTGCTCCGCCTGCCTCTCCAAATTCCGCAGGGCCTGCTCCGTCTCCGCAATCTCCCTCTGCAAAGCATCATACTGGCTCCGGGAAATCTCCCCCTTCGCCAGAGCCTCATTCGCCTGCTGCCCCGCCAGCCTCAACGCCTCCAGCTTCTCCCTGGTCTCCCCCACAGCCTGGGCCAGAAGCCGCTGCTTCTGCGCCATCAGTTCCGCATTGCCGGGGTCCAACTTCAACAGCTTGTTCACGTCCTTCAACTGCGCCTGCGTGTCCCGGATTTCCTTATTCACCTTTGAAAGCGCCGTGGAGAGCTTCGTAGTATCCCCGCCAATCTCCACCGTAATCCCCTGAATCCTGGATGCCACAACCCTCATCCGCCTTTCTCCAACGAAAAAAGGAGCCACCCCGGCTCCCATAAAAATGCAACAAAAAGCGCCTGCCATTCCTGACAAACGCCTTATGTAAAAATCTTCCCTATTCTGTTTTCAATTCTTTATTGCTATTTATCCGAACTTAAAGTCTCTTTTGCAAGTTCCGCTTCTTTTTCTCTTTTTAGTTTTTCTAAAAAACCATAGGCGTTACTTGCATTTTCCTGGATAGTGCTAGGCATACTGGAACTCGCCATGTTATGAATACATTTCTCCACAAAATGCTTTTGCGTCAACTCGCCTCCCAAATAGTTCTCCAGCTCCTGCATATTATTCTCATTCAGAAGTTTATTAATATGTCCTTGTTCCTGTACAATATCATTTATTTCTTTCAATAATTTGGCTCTTTTATCCTGGCTCATTAGTTATCCTCTCTTTCATCATTTTCCCCATTATCTTCTTCCCATTGTTTTTGTAACCGCTGATAATATCCCGGTTTAGTACAAAGCATATATCTATTTTTCTCTGGAAATTCACCCATATTAGCATTTCCATTCGCATACACCAATACCTGCACCATTTCCACAGCCAAATCAAAGCTGAACTGTTGATAATAACAGTTTTCGTCTTCACTAAGCAGACTATCTTGGAGTTCCCATATAAAAGAACATTGTACTGCCCTATTTCCACCTTTCCCATCAAAATATAATTGAAAATGAAAATTCTTTTCTTTTATCAGCCTCACTTCATTCAAAAGTCTTTGATACAGTTTTTCATATATACGATTACGAATAGATTTATTAGCAAAAAGAAAATCCATTTCCCCATATGCCGCTGTTAATGCATTCGTGCGCACTTCCTGAAATCTCAAAAATGATCTCATAGCATCTTCTAACTGTCTGCTATATTTTTCTATTTTCTTTTTACATTCTTCATCCAAATATTCCTTAATTTGAAAAGGTTCCTTATAAACTTCTTTTGTTCTTTCATCCGTATTTTGCCATACATAATCTCTAAACGCATTTTGCGCATCATAATCTAACTTCATATAATTACGACTGTATACTTCATCTGCTTTTTGTTGATTCTCAAACTTTGCAGTACCTTCTGCTAAATGTTTATTGAATCTCATATCACTTTCATTATTATCCAATTCACCTAAAACACTTTGCACAAGTTCTTTCGGCTCATCTGGAAGAAAGTATTTTATTTTCAAAAACTCCCGTTCTAAATCCTCTGCCGTTAAATACATATTTTCCAAGGCTTCTACCCGTTCATTCCTATATTCAACAGCAGAAATCAAAAATGTAACCAAAGCACTTGTAAACAAACCACTTGTTATAACTATCCCCAACTGTTTGAGATTAGATAAGAACTCTGTTCCGCCCGAAATACCTATCAACTCATAACAGCGAAACTGTAAAATAATAAATCCTACAATTCCTATTATAGCAATAACACCTGAAATATATAGTGTGCCTTTTTTATTTTTCAATTAAATTCCCCTTTTCACAATATAACAATTCCTTCTTTATTTATCAGCCTTTTTCCACCACCAAATTATAGCAGAAAAAGGCCGCCATATCAATCAGATTTCAAAACCGGTCCATATCCTCCTGCGTCCCAATCTCCGCATACCTGCACTCGTCATTCCGGCTCTCCACAAACATATCATTCACCAGCCCAATAGACAAAAGCTCCATATCCGCCATAGAAATCCCAAGCTGCACACACCGGAGCAGGAACAGCGGCGTAGTCATCTCCCGCTCTGTTGGCCGAAGTTTTTTTTAGCCTCCGCATCCGTCTTCACATTCAGCCCCCACAGCTTGATCAGCTCCGGCAGCACCTGATAAATCGAAAACGTATTAAACCCGTCCAGCCATTCCTCCACATCGTCCGGGATAGCCGGGTCTGCGTGCTTCGCCATCGTATAAGCGATATTCTCAAACATCTCCAAAGAAAACAAATCCAAGTTGGAACGCTCCTCATCCCCCTCCCCAATGCTCTTCTCCAGAATCCGCAGATCCTTATAAATATCCCTCTGGAACTTCAACCGGTAAATCCTCGGGATCGCCGCCGATGCCTTAAACAGCACCTCCTTCCCGTCAATCCCGACCTTCCTCACAATACTCATACCCTTTCAGCCTCCTTCAACCCTGTCCCTCTTCCTCGACACCGCCGCCGGCCTCCGCCCTCGGAACCGGCAGATATACACTCTTATACCAACCCTCATACGTCTCCGCCGAAGTCTTATTCCCCGTCTTCGCCTTCACATACCCGCTTGCCAGCGGCCTGGCCTTCACCGTCAGCGTCTCCGTCTGCACCTCCCGGCTTTCCTCATTGGTCTTCCCCTCAATCTTCGGCCTGCTGGCAGAACAATTATACAGCACATGCCGGATCTTCCTGATATCCCCGTCAAACTCAAACAAAAGCGCGAAAGCCCCCGTCTCCGAATTGGCGTTCTCCACCAGCACCTCATTCCCGTCCGCTTCCTCCTTCAACACATCCGTCCGGAAACTCTCCGGGATCAACGCCAGCTCCAGATCCCCGTCATACCCCATATTGTTGGCAATAATATAATACTCAATCCCGTCCGCATAAAACGACTCCGGCTCCCCATTGGGGTCCAGCGCCAGCGAAACCGCCCCTGGCATCGCCACCGGCACGTCAAACGTCATCTCCCCGTCCTCCGCCACCCTCTGCAGCGCATAATGACAATTACAGATATTAAACTTCACCTTGTTATTCATCCGCCCTAAACCTCCATCTCATACAAAACCTCATACAGCCGCTCCGACTCGATCCAGACCTCACTCTTCCCATAGAAAATCCCATGCCTCAACAGCACCGCCTCTATGCCCTCCTCCAGCTCCGGGTCCTTCAAGTCCGTATACACCTCAATATCCAGCGCATTCCTCTTAAAATACGCCACCCCGTCCGCAGAAAAATTATCCGCCCTGGGATAAAGGAACACCGCAAACGGCGGCTCCGGCGCCTCCCCTTCCACAAAATGGTCATAGGCAAAAGGAAGCCCCAGTTCCTCCATCATTTTCAGCACATCCTCATGGTTCATCTGGACAGCCCCCTTTTTATCCCCTCTTCCAGCTCCCGGACACCCTTTTCCTCCGCCGGGGCAATATGCGGAATGGCCCTCACCCTCCCGCCGCCCCGCTTCGCATGACCCTTCTCCAGAAGATGGGTAAGCTGATACCGGTCCCTGCTATGCACCACCACCTCCAAAACATTGGAAGTCTCCCTCTGCCGCCTCACCGCCCAGCTCTTCTTATACCTCCCGGTCTTCACCGGCGCGCCCGTCTTTGCCTCCCGCTTCACCGTATCCCCGGCCTTCCTCACACAGTCCTTCATAACGTCCGCGGCAAGCTCCGCATACTCCGTAAGCCCCTCCATAATGACATCCGCCATCCGGTCCACAGACACCCTCTGATTCTCCGACACCCAATCACCTCTTCACCAAAGAAGCCCGCAGCTTCAACATCCTGTTCTGATACCGCACATTGTCAATAAACGTGATATTATACACCTGCCCCCGAAACAAAACCCGGTAATGCTCCGTGTCCATACCGGCCACCTCCGAACAATACCGGATAATAAAATAGACATCCCTCTGCGCGTTCACCTGCGCCGCCTCCCAATACTCCTTCCCGGAAAGACCGTTCACAAAAGCCGAACAGCAAAAATAATCCTCCCAGACCAGCACATGGTTCCCGGCCTTATCATTCCCCAGGGAACTTCTCTGGATCATGATCCGCTCCTTCCACTCCCCCAGAGGATACCCCTTCCGGAACCCTCCGCCGTCCCTGCTGCCGCTGCCCCCGCTCCACTCCGCCATCAGAACACTTCCCTCCTGATACCGAACAACAGAGAGCGCAGCGTCTGTACCAGTTCCTCATGGTCCGCCTGCTCCCTGTGCTCATACAGATAAGCAGTGACATACAGAACGGCAATCCGCGCCATAGGAAGATGCCCTTCTAACTCTTCCGCTTCCATCCGCGCCATATCCGCGCACATGCTCTCCCCAGTCTCCAACAGCCCGGAAATAAACCCATCCTCGTCCCCGCTGTCCACCCGGAGATACTGCTTCGCCTCTTCCAGCGTCACAACCGCCATCCTGCATCCCTCCTGCCTTTAAAACCAAAACACCCCGAACCTTACGCCCCGGCGCTGCTCCCCTTGATCGCCATAGTCTTCACCGCCTCCGACAGAATCAGCTTCCCATCCACCCTCTGGCTCGCCAGGAAACCCACCTGCCCGTTAGCCGCAAACAGCTCATTCAGCCTCTTAAAAGACCTCCCCTGCCGGTCCGCGATCCAGTAATAAGAAAAATCCCCGAAAGCCATCACCTTCGCCCCGGCCGCCACCTCCGGCACATAAGCCGAAGTATAATAAGGCCGGTTCAGGATCATATCCGGCTGCCCCGCCTGCACCGACGGCTGCCAGATATAATTCCCGTTATTGTCCTTCAGCTTCCGCAGGGCCTTCACCGTCGTATCATTCAGCACCCAGACCGCCTTCCTCCGATACGGCGACTTCAAAGCATAAAACAGATCCATCACATCATCAAAAGAAATACCCGCCGCGGCCGTAGTCACCCCGTCAGAAGCCCCGCCCACGGCATTAAAAATCCCCGTAGGCTTCCCCTTCCCGTCCCCGGTAAAGAACGCCTCTTCCTCCTTCGTCCCGATCCTGCGCCCGAACTCCTTAGAGATATACGCCTCCAGGTCAAACACACTGTCATTCAGAAGCTCATCCGACACCTTCAACATCGTAGCCACCTTTATATAGTCCTATTATAATTTGTTCGTACTATATTGACAAGCTTTTTTGACAATATTTTACAAGAATCCTGTCCCGTTTTAGAGAACCAAACGGGTTAAAAATGCTAAAATCAATAGATTCTTGCCGGACAACTGGCATTATCATGGAACCGTCAGTATCAATTGTCGGATTATAGGCAGTTTTCTATAGTCCGACAAACTGGGAAACTTTTATTTACTTTATTCGCCAAATTTATTCTTTGTAGGCTATTACAAAATTCATAATCCTACCATTTTCATTAAAAACCCCAACACACATTAGTATGTCGGGGTTTCACTACAATCTTATAATAAATTCTATATCCTACAAATACTTCCGCCCATTCATCTGAAACACATCATGCCCTTTGATACTCTTCACTGCCTGCCCCAGACTCCTGGCCCTCCCATGCTGATGATACGGCTGGGAAGCCCTGTGCTTATGGAAAATAATACACTCCCCCTCCCCCGGATACTCCGGATTATGGATATACCAGATATGCCCCGTATTCTTCGACTGGAGCGTCACATCATATTCCTCCGCCAGAATAATGTTAAAATAAGACCTATCCAGCCTCCCGATCTCTTCCGTCCGGAACATCAGCCACATCCCCTTTCCCGAACCACGCCGCCAGCGCGTCCTCCACGATACCCGCCACATCCGCAGGCTTCACACTCCCAAAATACCTCTCATACACCTCCGCCGACAGCTTCACGCTCCTTCCGTCAGCCGCTTTTTTGCTTTTCCCGCCGTCCAATGCCTCCAGCACAGCCTCTTCCGTCACCTTCCCCGCCATGCCCCTCACGCACTTCGCCGTCTTCGCATCCAGCTTAATCCTGCCCTTCTCCGCCAGCCCGGACACCACTTCCTGTTCCTTCTCCGACAGATAAGACAAGTCCACCGCCGCCACCAAAGGCAGCGTCCCCTCGTCCAGCCGCCCCTTCAAAGGCTCCTCCAGCTTCTGCACCCGCATATACCTGGCAATATTCCTCCCGGTCATCCCATACTCTTCCCCAATAGCATCCCGGCTCTTCAACCTGTGGACATCATGTCCACAAGTCCCCGCCGTGTCCTGCCCGTTCAGCCTTGCGATCTCCTCCAGAATATCATTCCGCCGCCCCTGGCTGCTGACCTTCTCATACCGCTCCGCCAGCACCGCCGCCTTCTCACTGGGCAGAAGCTCCGCAAATCCCCTCTGTATCACATTGGTCTCAATCACATACACATAAGCGTCCTCTTCCGTCAGATCCGTCTTCACAATGGCCGGAATCTCTGTCAAACCTGCCAGCCTCCCCGCCACCTGCCGGTTATGTCCCGCAAGCATCTCATACCCGTCCCCCTCCTGCCACACGATCACCGGATTCAGGACCCCATGCTCCTTAATGCTCTCCACCATATCCTCCAGACGCTCCCCCTCATACAGCCGGAACGGATGCCTCCGGAACGGCCAGATACTGTCAATCGGCAGCATCCTGATCCCATTCTCCACAGCAGAAACCTCTTCCGCCCCCGCCAGCAGGTCCACAGCGTCACTAAAAATCTTCCTCTTCGCCCCATTAGCCTTCATACGAAATCAACTCCTTTGCAAACTTCCTATAAGCCATCCCCGCGCTCGCCTTCGGGCTGTACTCCGCCACCGGCAGGCTGTAATAAATACTCTCCCCCACCTTCACCGTACTGGGAATCCTCGTTTCAAACACCCGTATCTGCTCCTGGAAATTCTCCGTCACTTCCTCCGTCAGCACCTTACACAGCTTCGTCCTGGACTCACACATGGTCATCAGAATCCCCGCAATCCCCAGCCCCGGATTGATCCGCTTCCGTATCTTCACCACCGTCCGCAGAAAATCCTGCATCCCCATCATAGCCAGAAGCTGGGGATTCACCGTAATAATCACCTCGTCCGCAGCAGCCAAAGCATTGATCGTCAAAGTCCCCAGTGACGGGCAGGTATCTAATGCGGAGTAAATTATTATGCGGAGTAAACCGCTGAATTCATTCATTTCGCTGTGATTGTGTCGTATTATACTCTGCATAATAATTCTCCATTCTGTTGATCTCTTTAAATCATTTCCTTTAACCAATCAAGGAGTTCTTCTCTCTTTTTATCTTTGTATCGGCTTTCTGGAATGATTTTTTCGCTTGCCTTTTCAAGAGCTTCTCTTTTTGCGGCAGAATCAGCTTTCGCATATATTTCTGTTGTTTTGACTGATTCGTGCCCCAAGAAATCGCGGATATAAATCAGATTTACATTTGCCTGCACCAAATGCATCGCTTTACTGTGGCGAAAAATATGAGGTGTCACATTTAAGATGGCTATTTCAGGGTGACTAACCTGAGCCTTTGCCACATATTTCGATATCACATATTCGACTCCGGATCTCGTCAGTTTCTGTTTCATTTTATTCACAAACAGGTACTGATCCGGCACTGTGATGCCATAGTTACTTGTATACTTTTCTATCAGCGCTCCCGTATCCGGCATCAATGGCACGATTCTTGCCTTGTTTCCTTTTCCTGTAAGCGTAACAGTTGCAGGTTTTGTAAAGCGGATGTCTTTCAGTTTTAAATCTACAAGTTCCTGGACTCTTGCCCCGGAATCATATAAAAGTGAAAGCATGGTAAGATCTCTTTGGCCATTTTTTCTTTTACTGTCAGGCTGTTCAAAAATGATTTTCAATTCATCGACAGTTAGATATTCAACTTCTCTTTTGGCGCATTTCTTAAAGTCTATTCCGAGTATTTCCTGACATTTGGACATGTACCGGGGATCTTCTACCGCGATATATCTCATCAATGCATGAATGACTGTAAGTCTATGATTCCTTGTACTAACAGCACAGCCTTTGTTTTCTTCCAGCCATAACAAATAGACTTCAACCATTTTTCTTGAAATCTGATCCATTGTTAACTTCTCTGGTTTAATCTTTAATTCATCACGACAGTACCGCAAAAATACAATAAAGGCATCTCTGTATGACCTGATAGTGTTGGGGCTTGCTCCTATCTGCAGAGGAAGGTATCTCGTGAGATAGTCAGTAAGATAATCCGATAAATATTTTTTACTCATCTGCATCCCCTCCCTTGATCATGTCATTGTATAATGGTGTGAGTGCATCAATTATCCGATCATAGGAGTCTGCTGTTAAGCGGAGGTATTTCTCTGTGCAGTTGATATTTCTATGCCCCATGTATTCCTCAAGATATGGTATGGAAACATACATATCAATTCCTTGGGCAGCCATTCCCTCAAGTGCATGAACTGCAAATGTGTGCCTTAAGTCGTGCAGACGGGGAAGCTTTCCGCTTGCCGTACATGGAATACCGGCTTCTTCAAGCAGCTTCTTATACTTCTGAAGTATAGAGTTCGGCCGGTAAGCCTTACCCCATCGGTTTCTGAATAGAAGACCGGTATCATTTTCCGAGTATCTGACCGCGTTCATATAGTTCCTTAAGCATGCGAACAGGGACTCCGACATAGGCACTAAGCGTGTGTTATTGTATTTTGACTGTCTTACCGTAATCACTTTATCTGTAAAATCTATATCAGATATCTTCAGGGATAAGGCCTCAGATATTCTCAAACCGCAGCAATAGAGCAGTCTGAGGAGGAAAGGGTAAACATTGTACATATTAGGCGAACGATAAGCATACGGAAGGCTGTCTGCCGCCTTTAACAGACTGCAAATCTGTTCCCTTGTGAAAATATATGGAACAAATGAACACCTTTCATGCTGATGTTCCGGAAGAACATATGTAGGAACACCAATGCTGTTCAGATATGTTGCAAGCTGCCTTATCAGTGCTTCTCTACGCATTTGAGTCATAGGCTGTTCACCTTCTCTCTTAGCAGCAAATCCAAGAACCAATTCTTTTGTCAGATTTATAGTGTCATCTGCGGCATGCTCATTCAGATATCGGTTCAATTCCCTGATTGCACGGACGATTCTTCCCTCGTATTTATATCCAAGGCTTCGTCTGTATTCTATAAAGGCGATACACGTATCTCCATATAAACCATCGAATCCAGCCATCTCTTTTTCACTCATACCTCGGCACCTCCAATGCGACTTTTCTTAGTCCTTCTAAATCGATTTTGATATATATCCCTGTCGTATCTGTATATTTATGCCCTAATACATTTGAGATCACAGGAATAGGGACCTCACTTCTAAGCATGTTGCTTGCTAAAGAAGAACGCATGGAATGCATCCCATGCTTCTGGGCCTCTTTAAAAGTAATTTCTGCACGCTTAAAATATTTTTGCAGCATTTCATGGAAATTTCTGTGTTCAAAGGGTTTCACAGGCGCCCGGTTGCTGACCAATACTTCTCTATAATCACATTCGGGACGTGCGTTTTTTATATAATCGATAAGAGCCATAAGCAATTCATCACTAATGGGTAATGAAACATATTCACCGGTTTTAGACTGTACAAAACCAATAGTTTTCCTTTTCCAATCAATGTCATCCAGAGTAAGCCGGCATATATCGATACACCTCATTCCAAGGGTTGCTGCCAAGAGGAGAATCAGGTAATCTCTTTTCCCATACAACGTTTCGGTATCGATGCTTTGAAGCAGTTTTGTTATACATTCCGGCGTGAAATACGAAGGATATGAATTCTTGGTGTGAATTGAAATAACCGGAAACATCTGAGCTAAATCCTTACTGCACAGTTCCTTTTGGCTCATATAAGCGAGAAGGCTCCTAAGCAAATACTGATAAGCCTCTTTTGTCGTTATAGAGTAGTAGGATCTGCTTGCCAAAAATCCATATGCATGCTCGGACCGTATGTCGCTGGTATTTTTTATCCCGATGCTTTCGAAATACTTAAATACTTTTCTCGCAGAAAATTCCTTGCCCTTTAAGGTTGTATCCTTAAGTCCTCTTTCTGTTTCATGTGCAATGTAGCCATCTAAAACACCCTCAAAATATTCAAGTCTCATGTCTTTTGAAAGTCGTTTTTTCTGGCGGATTTCACCGTACAATTGAAATTCGTACAACATCCATATGTGACGCTGGAGATAATTCTCAGCCATTGTCAGATTTTCAAAATCAACCCACTTATGCTTGTGATGTTCTAACAGAAACTGCTTTCCAAGATCAAGTGAAAAATAATCAATCTCCTTCTTTCTGCAGTACTTGATAAAGACTTTATAATAAGCCAAGTATCTTTCCCGGGTACTTTCTTTGTAGCCAATGAGCTTAAGGTGATCCATCAGCCCATTTACTAATTCTTCAATAGTTACCTCGTGTTGCTCCATATAGGAATCCCCTTTCTGTGATTTGTAAGAGGTATTCTATATGGAATATTATGCTGAGTAAACAGAAAGAAAATCATAGGTTTTATTAATGATTGCAGATAGTTACTCTGCATAATATTTAACTCCGCATTAGACTGTTTATGTGGTTATCCACATAAGCAGTCAATCAGAATATAATCATACCTCTCCCGCAGCGGGTCCAGAATTCCGGACAGCATCCGCTCCGCCCCCATCTCCAGCCGCAGCTTCGCATCCACCACCGACAGATAAATAGACGATGGGATGAAGTCCACCCCGTCCTTCGTCCGTATGTACCTCTTCGGGAACGGCATCTTCTCGTCCTCAATCTGCGCCATCATCAGATGCCCAATAGTATCCTCCAAAACCCCCGTATCCTCCACGCCGAAACACGTTGTCAAATTTGCCTGGCTGTCAAAATCCACAGCCAGAACCCGCTTCCCCATCTTCCGCAGGCAGTACGCCAGATTGAACGTAGTGGTAGTCTTCGCCGTACCCCCTTTTTGCGAACCAATCATATATATCTTTCCCATCCTCAATACCTCGCTTTCTTCTCCGCAACCATGCTCAACTGCTGTTCCTCAAACACATCAATATAATCCACTGTCTCCCTCGGAACAATGACCAGCTTCCCTTCCTCACACCGAACCGTCAAAAGCGTCCCCGCCCCGAACCCCAGCTCTTCCAGCCACAGCCCCTTCAACATGATCGTCGGCGTGGGCTTATAATTACGCCCGCTCTGCTCATACACCTTAATCTTCCGAACATCCTTCTTCATCTATATCCCGTCCCTTCCACCGGCCCGCAGACCGGACTCTCCATTGCTTCTCCGTCACTGAACTAACCCTGGGATTTTACAGAGACCGCTCCAGGCGCAACAGCCCGTGCCTCTCCCTGTAAAACAGAACTATTTGTTTCCGAACGAAACGATATGCCATCTACAAAAATCAAAAACTTCGCTACGCAAAAACTTCAAAACCATCACAACAATATGGGCGCTGTAAGTTCCCCGGCTTTCCGTAAATAAATCTCATTTGTTCCCATGGTACAGAAACACAGGTTTAACCCTCCCATGGCGCCCGGTTCACATTAAACCCGGCCGAAACCTGTCAACCAATATTACAACGCCCCCGTTGCAATCCGTCAGCATTTATAAGGACTTCGGACCTTCAAATCCATCACCAGAGGATGGTATGGTTGCTTTAATCGCTATCAGACTTTCATACTGCTGGCCAGCAATATATGTACGGCTCCCGGACGGAAACCAGAAATGCGGTGATTCCGTTCGCCCTTTTAAGGGCAAAAAAATAAGGGGACAAGTTAGTGCAACCCCTTGATTTTACTGGGTTCCTCTAACTTGTCCCTATTATAACACGGTCATCTGCGTCTGTGCGTCTGGCTCTTTGATGACTGTTATTTTTAATTTTTTCGCTTCAATCAATGTTTCCTGCTTGCATTTGGGGCAATAGAGTGGATAATTTATTAGAACAGTATCCTCTCTAATCCTATTGCGTGTTTTGCTGCCACAAACTGGGCAGCGTACCCATTCAATCCTACTGTTTATATTCATAAAAACCTCACTGATAATACCATCTAAAAGTTCTATCTTGATAAATTCAAATAGATTAAAATATTGTTTTTATCTCTCAGAAATCCCAACAGATTCAATCGCAACACTTCCGCCCCTTACAATCTCAATCCTATTCACAAATTTTCTTTTCAACAAAGCAATCAAATCATCATTTCTGTTTTCTGTCTGGGTACATTGCAAAAGAACAGTAGTGCCATCATAGTCAATGATTGTAACCCCAAACACATTTGAAATCCGAAACAGCTCTGTTATATCTTCATCGGAACAGTCATTAACCTTGACAAACAAAATTTCTTTCATGTGGATAGGCGTATTGGTATAGTCAACTAATTTAATAACCTCCACGCTTCTGCTTAACTGCTTCTTTATCTGTTCAAAAGTCTTATCATCGCTCGTTAGGCTGATTGTCATTCGTGATATGGTACTGTCCTCTGTAATACCAACTGTTAAACTGTCTAAATTATATGATTTAGCAGAAAACAAGCCAGCGATACGGGCAAGGACACCTATTTCATTTTCTACAAATAAACAAATCCATCTCTTTTTCATTTTGTGATTTCCTCACTTTCTAAAATCATGTCATTAAGTGAGTTCCCTGGTGGAACAATCGGCATAACATTGATTTCTCTATCTATGATAAATTCAATAACCGTAGGCGTTTTCGTGTTCTGCTTCGCACTTATCAAAGCTGTTTTTATATCCTCTGCTTTTGTAACACGGATGCCTTTCGCCCCATAGCTTTCTGCCAGTGCAATAAAATTGGGCGTATATTCTGGGCAACAATGATTAGGGGTATTACAGCCTGTTTCACAACTTCTTCGGTAACGCATACAAGTACTTGAATAACGCCTGTCATAAAACATCTCCTGCCATTGGCGCACATTCCCCAAATATCCATTATTCAATATGCAGATAATGACAGGCAATTCATACACAATAGCAGTTGCCATTTCTTGAATGTTCATCTGCATACCGCCATCACCAGAGATAACAATAACATCTTTATCGGGATTACCAAGTTTTGCACCGATTGCCGCAGGAAAACCATATCCCATCGTTCCCAAGCCGCCAGAAGTCAGCATTTGCTTATTCTCGTCAATATCAAGGAATTGCGTTGTCCATAACTGATTTTGACCTACATCCGTGGTAATAACAGCATCTTCAAAAACATCATTGATAGATTGAATAATCATCTGTGGTGTCAAACCGACTTTTCCCATGTCAATGGGGTATTCCATCTTCCAACGGTTTATTTCATCTGTCCACTCTGAGATATGAAGTGGTTTTGCCTTTTCAAGCAAAGCACATATCGCTTTTTTCGCATCAGCTACAATAGGAACATCAACAACAATATTGCGTGAAATGGATGCAGCATCAATGTCGATGTGGACAATCTTAGCGTTTGCTGCAAATTCTTCGATTTTTCCAGTAATACGGTCATTGAACCTTGTTCCTATTGAGAAAAGAACATCGCAATTACTGATAGCAGAATTGGCTGCATAACTTCCATGAATGCCTATATTTCCAACATACAAATTATTTGTTGTGGAAATTGCCCCTTTGCCCATAATAGTCGTAATAACGGGAACTCCTGTCATCTCTGCAAGTTGTGTCATTTCCTTATTTGCATGGGCAATATTAACTCCTCCACCTATCAGAAAAGCAGGCTTTTTTGCATGATTCAAAATATCCAATGCCTTATTTAATTGTCCCGCATGAACGGAAGTATTGGGCTTGTAACCTCTAACCGTTATTTCTTTTGGGTAAACATCACTGCCGTAGGCTCTCTGAACGTCTTTGGGCAAATCAACTACAACTACTCCCTGCTTTCCTGTCTTTGCAATATAAAATGCCTTTCTGATTGTTTCTGCCAAATCCTCTCTTTTTCGCACAGTTACCGCATATTTGCTGATGCTTCTTGTGATGCCAACTATATCCACTTCCTGAAAAGCATCATTTCCAATAAGGTTTGTTGGCACTTGTCCTGTAAAGCATACCAGTGGAACACTGTCATAATTTGCAGTGGCAATACCCGTAACAAGATTGGTAGCTCCCGGTCCGCTTGTTACAAGGCAGACACCCACCTTTCCTGTGGAGCGGGCATATCCGTCCGCTGCATGGACTAATCCTTGCTCATGACGTGGCAAAATAACATCTATATCCTTTTCTCCATATAATGCATTAAACAGGTCTATTGCCTGCCCTCCAGGATAAGCAAATAAAGTTGTAACAGATTCTTCCTTTAATGCTTTTACAAATAATTCAGCACCCGTTATATCCATAATATCATTCCTCCTCTTGTATGCGTGTGCTTGCATGCATACTGCTTATTTTTTTCGGTACTACCATAAGGCAGTACCGATTTTTACTGTTCTAATCCTTTTATAAACATTTGTACACTGCTTTTTATATATTCATCTTTTTCTACTTTAGATAATTCATTACCAAAGGATGCCTTTAAAAATGTATATCCAAATGTTGATGAAAAAACTGTTAGAGCCAAAGCATCAAAATCTGCTTTTGGTATTTTCCCCATTTCAAACATCTTATTAAGATACTCCGTAAATGACGCTAAAAAAGCCTGTGGAACTTTCATAATAAGGGAAGATGTTTCTTCATATAACTGCGGTGCTCTCAAACCGATAGACAAATTTACAAAATCTGGCGTCATCCTATCCATATATGCCCTCATAAACATCTCTATGTCTGCCTGCAAATCCCATTGTACATTTTCAAAAATCTCTGGCGTGACATTTGCCCTCCACTCAGCTTGGTTTACACCTTGCAACACAATATCTTTTTTATTTTTAAATTTCCGAAACAGGGTACATTCATTCACACCTGCAGCTTTTGCAATCGCTTTTGTAGTAGTAGCAACGTACCCTTTATCTCGCACTAACATCATTGTTGCATCAATGATTCTTTGACTTGTTTCATCCAAGTTATCACCTCCATGCAAGTGAATACTCTCATTATACATAAACTTCGCATATATTGCAAGTAGACAAATAGATAATTAACAAAAAATTGTTTTCTGCATTTATATCTCTGCAAACGAGAAATTAAATCTCCTATATGTGGAAATCATACATCGTTTAAGCAGAACTTTCACTTCTGTAAAATATAAAAGAACAAAATCAACATGAACAGGTGGTGAAAAAATGAACGAAATTATAGAAATTTTTGACTTTATGGAATAAGCTCTTTCCAATCCTTTTCTATTCTTTTAAGTTCACACCCAAAAGTATAAAAATGCTTTTGATGATTGAAGATTTCCCAGTCTTATTCCCACCTAAAATAATATTCAATCCGCAAAAATTCCTCCTGCATAAACAACTGCAAACACTGCTGATAGCTGATTCCAGAAATCTTAGCTTTGTTTTTCAATTTCGCAAGAACGGACGCTGCCTTATCTGCCATTACAACCACACTCCAATCAAATCCTTGACACGCTTTTGCACCCGCAAAGCCTTTGCGTACTGCATAAGGTTCGGAATATTTTTTTTCTGGTCTTTTACATAGCCCTGTACTGCCTTATTAAAAATCTCTTTATCCATCTTATTCATATTCCTCAGCACATCGCAAATGGTACGGTCACGGTCATAAATATGAACTTCTTGGAAGTCAATTTCCCCTTTTGTTTTTCCAATGGAAAGCAGCTCTGGCTCAACCCGATAAGCCTTAATGAAAGGATAATCTATATTTGTACGCTTTCTGGAAGTATTTTTGTCAATGGCAATATTCCATTCAGCGGGATTCCTGTCACTGTATCTATAATAGAAAAGGGCTGTTTCCATACAAAGAACTGCATCGGGGAACAGGCGGTTGACAATAACCACCTCACTCGTACCATAGTCATCCACCCAATGGTAACAGCCCCTTTTTATTCTTTCAATCAATCCTTGTTCCAGCATACGTTGAATATCTCTATAAAACAACTTTTCATTTGTAAGCTGTGCCGTTGTCATGACATAGCCATAATCAGAAAATATTTTGCTTAGTATTCTTATATCATTCTGTGTTAGCATTATTTCCTCCTTCTGACGCATTTACTGCGTCATTCAGGTAGATTTGGAAGTTTACTTCCAAACTTTCACCTCTGCACTAAAATACGCATAAATTTTTTATCTCTTGTGTGCTTTACTACATTATATCTATTCAACGCAAAACAATCAAGCGAATCAAATCGAACAACTTCAAATCTTATACTCGTGTGCTTTACTACAAAAAATCAGACCTGCTTGTCCACAATAAAACAAATAGGTCTGAAACATTTTAACCTGCTATATCAAACCTCGTTGAAGCAATGCCATATATAGTTATCGTTCTTTCCGTATCTCTAACCTCGATAGAATAAGGCTTCCCGACATCCCCCGTATCTTCGTTTTCATCATATTTCTTTATCCTCTCAAACGTCGAGAAACTATGTATCGGAAATCCCACCGTTTCATACCCGTCCCAAAATACAGTAAGTGGAACATTACCGCTGCTTCTCTGGGTACAGAAGAATTAGCCCACATGGAAATCATTTGTGCAATCGTCCACCAGCTCACAAGAGACCTCACCCTTGAACAACTGGAAAAATCCGGTTTTGACAAGTATTATGTGGATCATACGCTGGCTCTCTGGCCGCAGTCTGCGGGCGGCACCCCTTGGACGGCAACCTATTTCCAATCCAAAGGGGATCCGATTACAGATTTGCATGAAGATATGGCGGCAGAGCAGAAAGCTCGCACAACCTACGACAACATCCTGCGGCTTGTAAAAGACCCGGAAATCTGCGACCCGATCAAATTCCTGCGGGAACGTGAAGTCGTGCATTATCAGAGGTTCGGCGAATCCTTAAGGATTGTTCAGGATCACTTAGACAGTAAAAACTTCTACGCTATCAATCCAGAATTTGATCTGAATCCCAAGTGCAGATAATCGTATTCATTATTCTTGAGAAAGCGGACCGGAGTAGCTCCGGCCCGCAAAATCAATCTTTTTTCCATTACACTTTGCCGTACATCATATTTACTTTTTGATCCTGCCGCTTAGTTGAACTTTACTCCATGTTCCATACAATGTTTCTCTGCCGTACTTCTTATAACTGCGCACCCTTACATAATACTTCTTTCCTGCTTTCAGCTTTGTGACCGTGCAGGGGGGCTTTGTCAGTTTCTTGAACTTCACATTTTTCCTGAATTTTTTATCTGTACTCACCTGCACTTGATATCCCGATGCCGTCTTATCCTTTGCCCATCTCACTGTCAGCTTTTTACCCTTTTTTGCTTTTACTGACTTTACAGACTGCTTCTTCGGGCTTACTTTGATCGTCACCTTTTTAGACACTTTCTCTGCCTTGATGGTTATGACCGCAATTCCAGTGTTTTTAATCGTAACTTTTCCAGTATCCTTATTTACAGATGCAATCTTAGGCTTAGAACTTGTAAAGGTCATCCTGCTTCTGGATGAGGCATTGATTTTAAATGGCTTCACACCGTATGAAACTTTATACAAAGTCTTCTTACAGACAATGGATGCGGCCGGCTTTTGATCTGCCGCCTTTACAATGATAAAGCTGACCGTGCTGCTGCCAGTATAATTTCCCTTGCCAATGATTGTTACTTTTGCTGTTCCCGCTTTGATATTGTCACTATAAGAAACTGTATAGTCTGTATTTAAAACCAATGTCTTACCATCCAGCTTCACGGTTACCGATGGAATTTTAGCTTTTCCATCGTAGGTATAAATTGTTTGAGCCAGCGTCACGGCCGCATTGGAAAGATTCCCGCGGCTTTCCAAATTGCCGATGTCTCCTGAATTGCCGCCGTCGTTGTTATCGCCGTCATTGCCTTCATCAGGATTGGTACCGGCGGGAGGAATGTAATTATAATGTATCGTCGCCTTTGACACTGCTGTTGCCGTATCGCCCAGTTTCCTTATACCTTCCCACTGCGCTTTAGTGCCAGTATAATATATATCAGCCAGACCGCAGGCTGAGAATGCGGCTATCCCGATTGTCGTTACGCTTGCAGGAATTACGACGGTCGTAAAACCAGAGCAGGAAGCAAATGCTGACGCTCCGATACTATCTGCGCCATCCGGAATCTCCACTCCTGAAAGCATGAGGCAATCCTGAAACATTCCCTCGCCAATGCGGTCTATACTTCGAGGCAGCGTTACACGCATCAGATAGCGGCACTGTGTAAACATATTATCGCCCAGCTTTACCTTCTTGCCACCAGAAGTAAATGCCGCGCTTTTCATTGCCTGACATTGAAAAAACGCAGCGGCGCCTACTTCCTCGACACTGGCCGGCAGTGCTATAGAGGTAAGACTTGCACAGGCGCGGAAAGCATTTTGCCCGATTACTTCCACACCTTCGGAGACAAATACCGAACTAAGATTTTTACATTCGCAAAAAGCACTGTCACCGATCGTCTTCACACTAGAAGGAATCGTTACGGAAATAAGCGAAGAACCACGGAAAGCGCTGTTTCCGATTGCTGTCACCCCCGAGGAAATCTCGGCGCTAAGCACCTCGCAGTTCCAAAAAGCACAAGCTCCGATACTGGTAACTCCCTTTTCGATTACAACCTTCTGAATCTGGCCGCGGTATTCGCTCCACGGCTGTTCCTGAGCACTGCTAAAATCCGGCATACTCCCCTTTCCAGAGATGGTCATCGTGCCGGCTTTTGTCAGATTCCATGCAAGTCCTCCGACCGTCCCGCTTGCACATGATACATCGGCTTCTGGATCATCCGGCGGAACATAACCTTCCGGATAACGGGTAATATAATGACTCGTATCTGCCATCACCTCTGCTTTGGATATCGCCCGTCCCCAGTGAACCACACCCTTTTTTGCTTCGCTGCTGACGTTTCCCTCTGCAACGATCACACCTGACTCATCAGCCTTAAGCACGATCACAGTGTGGACATCATTGCTCACACGGAGGATATCCCCGGATTTTATATCCTCATATTCAAATTCATCTGCCGCATACATTCTGGCCGGAAGATCGCCGAATGCCTCATCGCTGAGTATAAAAGCAAAAGCTACACAACCAACGGCGCTAATATTCACCCCGCCAAGGGTTCCGCCCTTCCAATGGTAATTACCCTTTGAGTCTGAATACGGCTCATCATTGGTCCATGTCGCTCCTTCCTGATAGCCATCCTGATTTTTCAATGCGATTATAGATGCATAGACTTCCTTCGGAGACGGAATTGAACTGTTGCTGGAACCCAGTCCGGATGCGGCTTCTTCCTTAAGAACATCCTCCTGTCCCGAAGAGCTTTCCTGCCGTGCGTATGACACTGACTTTGAAGAAACGCATAAACACAGCGCTAAAACAATTGAAATCATTCGCTTTTTCAATTTTATAACCTCCTCATCATCTGATAAACGACAAATGCGGACCGAAAAATCTCAGGCTTTTCGGTCCGTATGAAATATTGCAATATTATTTTTTAATAAGGATCATATATGCGATCACTGCCGCTACCACTAAGATCGCAATTGCAAGAATGATAATCGGCGCTTTGGACACCCTGTCATCGTCATCATAATAATCATCGTCATCGTAGTAATCATCCTCGTAATCTCTCAGACGCTTTTTTGTGCTTACTTTATCTTTTGACTTTTTCTTTTTGCTTCTTCCGTCACCTACCGCAAGCATCTCATCATAAGCTCTGCGCATCTCATCTTCACGCTTATCCCGTACTTTCTTGGGCGGAAGATTCGAGTATACCTGCTCCTCATCCTCTTCCTGCATCTTCACCTTCTTGACTTTCGGTTTTTGCTTCGGTGCACTGGCTTTTGAAACCTTTGTCTCCTTTTTCGGCGCGCTGCTTTGCGGAGCTTTGTATTTCTTTTTACAATTATAACACAACAAATAATTCGGATCTTTCTTTCCCGGCCGTAATTGTTCACCACATATCGGACACTTCATTTGTACTTTCTGCCTCCTCGCCTCATAATCTGTTATAGATTATACTACAAGAACATAAAAATAGCAAACTTTTGTATGATTTTATCGATTCTTTCCAAGCCGGACTTCCACCGTCTGGGATTTGTATTCACCATTATTCTTCGGAACCTGAACCGTAACTTTAATCGTCTCTCCCGCTCTATAATACTGAAGCTGCTCCTTGAGCGCTACTGTACTGTTGATCTGCGTACCTTCAATTGCTGTAATGATACAGCCCTTTGTAATACCCGCTGCCTGTGCTCCGCTGCCGCTTACCACATCAGATACATAGACTCCGGTCGGCATTCCATACATCTGGGCGCTGTCTTCCGATACATCCACCGGCTGAATCCCGAGATATCCCTGCTCACTTTCGGATACCTTAGTCTTTGTCTTCTGATTCATCAGATTCGTAATGACATCCTGTGCATCGGAAATCGGGATTGCATATCCCATCCCCTCCACTACATCCGTAGCGACTTTGATCGTATTGATTCCGATCACTTCACCATTTGCATTCAGAAGAGCTCCGCCGCTGTTTCCCGGATTGATCGCCGCATCTGTCTGGATCAGTTCACTGTCAAACCCATCCAGCGTTCTCTGGGTTGCAGAGACAATTCCTGTTGTCACAGACTGTCCGTATCCTAACGCATTTCCGATCGCGATGACCTGTTCTCCTACCTGAAGCTGCGTGGAATCACCCATCTGCGCCACTGCGATCTTTCCTTTTGTAGATTCTTTGATATCCTTCATCTGAACTGCGATCACTGCAAGATCACGCACGGAATCTGTACCTTTAATATTAGCCGTCACACTTTCCTCGTCAATAAATGATACTGTCAGCGTATCGTTTCCTTCTACAACATGATTATTGGTCAAAATCAGAAGTTCTGTATCATTCTGCGCGATGATAATTCCAGAACCTGCACTCTCGCTCTCCTGCTCGTGGATTCCCCCGAAGAAGTTCTGCACCTGCTTCACACTCATATTTGTGATCGATACTACAGAAGGCATCGCATTTTTCGCTATCGCGGAAATATCGGATGTTACTGCCTTTCCAGATCCGGTCGTAAGCTGTGTGTTACCAACCGTCTCCGTTTTTTGTTCTGCCACTTTCGGGGCAGTTTTAAGAAGTTTCCCTGCTATAATATTACTCGTTTGAAATGCGGCGCTTGCCACGATTCCGAAAATCACTCCCAGGCCGATTACCTTGATAACCGTCGGAATTTTTTTATTCCTTTTCCGTCCGTGCCTATCTCCATAATTCATATTGTCCTGATCCGGTGTGTAATAACTATACTGATTATCCATATACTATGTCTCCCTTCATCAACTGTTGTCATGAGTAGTATTTTTAATCTTATGTATGATATCTTATACTGTAATTGTGTTTAAAATGTGATAAAACCTTGACAAAATTATAAAATCAGGTCTCCTTTCCAGAGACCTGATTTTTCTATTCTGTATCCATCCTGTTAACCGGTATATGCACTGTACGCTTCCTTAAGATCTGCCAACGCCTCTCTCAGCAATGCATCCGAACGTACCGCCAGATTAAATTCATCTTCTGTCTGCCGAAGCATCTCCTGAACGTCCATATGTCCCGTAATCACCCGAAGCTGCTCTTCCTTCTGCTCCTTGGGAGCGGCCGTATCTATCTGATACTCTCCGCTTTTTTCATCCTTCGACACATACAGCGTAACCAGTCCGGGAACTTCCGTATATATCTCTTTTATCTTCATGTGATATTCTGCAAATGCAATATAAGTGCCTCTATATTGTCCGACTTTTGTATATACATGAAGATCATCATACTTTTCTACAAAAGTCTCGCCTTTCGTAAGCCCTTCAAAGTATTCTGCTATCGCCCTGTTAATCTCCGGATGCTCGTCTTTCCTGAGAGGATTCAGCTCCTTTATATCACAGCCGATATTCTGAACTCTTATATTCTCTGCGCGGTTTATCTTACGTACCTCTCTTATCTGCGCCTTTTCTTTGGTCAATCCCAATCCGGCCGCTCCTGCCGCAAAAGCCACCAGTGCAAGAAGAATCAAAAGATTCCTGCCCTTGTGTCTTCCAAGCTTTGCAAGACAGCCCTCAAAGACATTCTTCATAGACCTCCTCCAAATATCTGCGCATTTTTTAAGGTACACACCCGGGCGGATTCGAACCGCCGCTCCCGCCTCCGGAGGGCGGTGCTCTATCCCCTGAGCTACGGGTGCATATAATATTCATGAAATCGCATTTGTAATGTTAACACATTTTCCACATAAAGTAAAGAATTTATTTTTTGAGTTTCACCATTTTAGCATATCATAAACTCTTTTGCTGCCTGTTTATGAACTATAGCCGCCCGAAAATTCGACTAATACAGCACTTTTCACACCTTTTATCTCAGAAAGAGTGTTAACAAAAGAAGTATCCCCTTCGTTCATGTGCATCTCATAAGTCAGCTCCGTGTAGTCTTTAACAACCGTTTTATTTTTCAGCACTTTTTTCTTAGACTCCATCTCTTTTTCAACCACTTCTGCAGCCTCATCTAAATATTTGATAACTAGAAGATATTGCCGTTTCCCAACCTTGCATTTTACTAATATGATAAAAATAGCCGCAATAAATACTGTTCCCAACAGGGATATTATGTACAGACTTGCTCCGCTGGTCACACCTACTGCTACCGTCCAAAAAAGGAACCCTACGTCCAACGGGTCCTTTACTGCCGTGCGATATCTTACAATCGACAATGCTCCTACCATACCTAATGAAAGTACTACATTAGAACTGATTACAATAACCATAAAACAAGTAATCAAACTGGTCATAACAAGTAAAATATTAAAATTATTGTTATAAATCACTCCTCTGTAAAAGTTTCGATATACTGCAAACACGATCATTCCACAGATAAATGCTACCAGCATAGACAAAACAAATTTCTCAATTGTAAGGTCTCCTGCCTCTTCCAAGAAACTTTTTTTAAAGATGTCTGCAAATGTAGTCATTTTACATATACCTCCCTTTCTCATTTAAACACATCGTATATTTTGAAATCGCGCATCTATCTATTGTTACAGAACGCAGCGTCTGCAAAAAAGCGCTCGGCAAGAATTCATCATATTTTACTTCCATAACTACAACTCCCGTCTGTAACGCTCGACAAACGCTGTAATATTCCGAAAACACATCGTAATCACCAATAGAAAAAGAAATGCCCTTATCAAAGGTAATTCGCACATTCCCCACTTTAAAAATATACGCTTCACGAAAATACTCCACTGCTATTACCGGCTTTAATAAACGCGAATGATGAACTGCATAGAGTTCTCTGCATATATTTCCCTTTTCCAAAAGGAAATCATATTCGTCTTTTAAAATTGCATCATACTCTGTCCTATTGAATTCCTCACTCTCTTTAGCCGTATAGTCCCCGTATTTCTGTTTACATTCTAACCGAATCAGCTTGTCTTCTCGATTATAACATCGCAATCTGTATTTTTTTCGAAATTGTACTCCTGCCCGCTTTTCTTCCAACGCAGAATGATAAATATCGTCAAAGTACACACTGCTGACCAGATAGCCCTCTTCTTTCATATTCACATCCGGCTCTGCAATAACCTGTAATAGCTTACGCAAATTAAAATAATCCCTTTCACAGATATAATATTTTATCTCATGTCTAACTGTCCGCCCCAGATATTTCATAAATCCACCATTATTCTATTCTAAATTCCAACAGACCATATACATTGGTTTCCCTGCCATCCACTAATTGTCCAATAAAATGCTCAAAATCAATCTGCTCATGCCCTTCACTGTCTATTGCAGATACCCGTACAAAATAAACGCCTGGCTCTAGTTCTTCCCTTAAAATCCAGCTGGTATCTTCAATTCCCTCCTGCCAGAATATCGGCCCATTCATGGCGGCATCAAAAACCTCTACCTTATAAGTAATGGGAAGTCCCTGATAAGAGTAGGATGAATCCCATGCAAATCTCAATGAGCCGTCTTCCTGTTTTTCTGGTTTAGCTACAAACATAGGAGCAGGATAGAGAATATTTTCCTTATATAATTCATAACACCCTTCCATTCCCTCGTAAAGACTAGCCAGACTCACTCCTAACTCCTGCATCGTCATGTCTATTTGCTCTACATCTGACGGCGTAAACAATATTTTCCCTAAAACCCCTTTATAGGAATCTACAAGCGCTGTTACCTTTTCTTTTGTGATAACTTCATTTAGTAATTCCTTCATTTTTTTCTGAAGTTTTTCTATACTGCCCTCCAGTCTGAAATATCTGCGATGCAACACCGACATATTAAAACCTTGTATACTTCTCAGCGAAAGCCGATGATTCCACGTATCCTTATATTTCTCAAAATCCAATGCTCCATCAAAATCCCACGGAAGGAAATACCATGTCTTAGATTCAGCGGGACTGAAAAAAATGTAATTATGACTTATTACATCTTCATTTCCCATCAATAAATTAAATGCAAGCCATGTTAAATAATTGTCCTCATCAAAATAAGTCTGAAAAACCTTTTCAAAATCTAACGACATATCGTTGACTGCTGTAAGCATCTCCAACAATTTTTCATGACTGTTACCTGATTGAATCCTAAGTACAGTTTCAAATTCCTCTTTATTATATTGAGGATCATCTACATTCCTTAACTTATCAGAAAGTCCAAATGCAAAATTGTTCGCTTTATACATAACTGCTTTTTTCCCGAAACCTCTTGCTCTCAGATAGTCCTCGTTCGGCTGTTCTACTTCTGTATAAAGTCCATGATATTGAAATTCCTGCTCCTCTTCCGGCAGTGAAACATCTTTAATCCATACTCTCATGAAATATGTACGATAACTAAAAATATCATCCATATCCGCCAGTAAATCTGTCTGCAGCTTTGTTGCGATTTTATATGAATCCTGAGTATGCTTATTAATATTCAAATTAGTCTGACCAAAAAAAGGTTCTGTATTATTTTCTAATTTCACTTTATAACTTTTATATTCAGCACTTCTTGTAGACCCTCCCCTGACTCGTATAGTTGCGTTTTTATGATCTATATCTTTTTTTAAATCCGGTGCTTCTCCTTCGTTCAATATCTGTACATTACAGTCCAAAGTAGGATTATAATATGTACGGTTTTTTGATGTACACTGAGAAAATGCCGAAAAATCAAGGATATTTCCTGCATCATCCTTTGTCGGAAACACACTTATATAAACATCATAAATACTATTATCACGCTCATAAATATCTTTATTTTCCACTATTTTTTCAGACGTTGTTCTTCTTCCCAAATCAACATATAGAATAAAAAACAACACAACTGCCATCAATACCATCAAAATAAGAATTACTTCTTTTTTGTTTTGCTTCATATATTTTGCCGTCTCCTTTATAAATAACATTCCGATTCTTTTAGATACGGATGATCTTGGTATTTTTAGTGTATCATATACATTTTCCTTAAAACAGATCGCAAAATAGCCGCCGGATTGTGTTAGCGAATCGGTCCATGGAATCTCTGTAAACCGGATATACATATTTTATCACCCATGTATTTTCAAGACATATCCATACAGAATCTTTCAGCAGCCTGAAAATACTGATCTGACCATGCCAGTGCAATTGACGCATCTGACGGCAGGAACTGATGATCCGGCATATGCATCTGTATTTTACGGCAAGTATGTATCTGCGCCTGAGTTTCCAGTAAGCAATCCTGTCTCTTGAAGTTCTGTCGTCGATGCCGCAAAGATCCGCAATTTCATCTATCAAATCCTCATACTCCCGATATCTTTCTTCCTCTTCTTCCTGTGTCAGCCGCATTCTGGAATGGCTCCCCTGCCTGACGCACACCCCGTACAGTTTTTTTGGAATGGTAGGGCATCTGTGCCGGTACAGAAAGGGAAGAAGCATCTGGAAATTCTGTCCCACATGGTATTCCGGTATACGGCGTTCTGGATAAATCTGAAAGAACGGCTCCGTTCTCAGCATGTAACACCCGCAGCAGACATATGTCCGATTCTCCAGAATATCCCAGAAAAGCTCTTCATTGGAATAATCTTCCATATTTTCATCTGCCCGCACGTATTTTTCTGAATTCTCTTCATAATAGTAAGCAAGCGTCCTGACGCACTGATACTCCGAATGTTTTTTCAGAAATTCAACTCTTTTTTCTACCGAATCTTTCTCCAGCCTGTCGTCAGCATCCGGCCAGATCAGATACTCTCCCGTCACAAAAGGAAGCCCCTCATTTATTGCCGCCGCCGCACATTTATGTTCCGCGCATACGATACGGTATTTATACCCTCTGGCAGCAAATCTATCCTGATAGCTTTCTGCCGCCTGTACCGTGCCATCTGTTGAGCCGTCGTCAACCAGAATCATCTCCATCTCTTTGTAGGTCTGTGAAAGGACGGAATCCAGCATTGGTAAAAGATACTGCTCTCCATTATACACGGGCATGACAATGGATACTCTCCCTTTAACAAACATCTGGACCATTCAGGAATTTCACATAATCAAAGTCATCCAGATACCGTCTTTTAAAAAACTGTTCTTTGAAAAATGTAATAACTCCCACCTCCTTTTCTTCCTCAAATCCCTTTATATAATATGCTGACGGAAACTCCGGGTATCTTACATGCGTAAATATAACTTTATTCTTATACGGAAGCTGTTGAAAACGTCTGATCGTCTCATAAGTGCACCCATCTTTTTCCACTCCTGCTATGAACAGATTATCCCAGTTTATTCTTTTCTTTCTCTCTTCCCATTTCCAGACCGCTTCCTCAAATGTGCCGTAATGTATAAAACGAATTTCCACGTCTCCAAGAAATCCAACCGGATAACCCTCCTTCGTTTCAGCCTGAGTAATCTTCTGCTCCATGTACCATCTTAGATTCTCCGCCATTTTAACAAAGTCATTCATAGGGATGCTTAAGTTGATTGTCGGGGAAAGGTACGGCAATTCCATATCCTTATACATAAACATTCCGATGCAGTTAGATGATATTATGGAAAAGTCACTATTTTTCAGCTTTCTCCGTCTTTTTTGCTTATATGCCGACCATTCTAAATCCCTGATTCCATTTCTTAGGAGCATCCTTCTTTCCTGCCTCCTTCCCAGATCTCATTTCACCTGTATGATTTTTTGATTTTCAATCTTATATATCCGGTCACACTCATTTGCCAGACTCCTGTGGTGGGTTGCGATCAGTATTGTTTTATCCCCCTTTATCCTGCGGATAGAATCTATCACCGCTTTTTCTGTTTCCAGATCCAGCGCTGCCGTCGCCTCATCCATTACTAAAAGCTCGAATTCTTTATATAAAGCCCGCGCCAATGCAATCCTCTGCCGCTGTCCTCCGGAAAGCGCGGTTCCGTTCTCCCCGATCAAGGTATGGATCCCTTCCGGCATCCTTTCAACGTCCTCCCAAATCTGCGCACATTTCAGACACTCCATGACCTTTCTATCATCTATCTCATCCTCACGTGTAAAAAATGCCACATTGTTCCGGATGGTTTCCCCATTCAGATACACAATCTGCGGGATATAACTAACAACTGTCCCAAGCTTTGCCTGACAGTTCCCTGCCGCATCACTTTGTGTGACAATGTCATAATCATCGTACAAAATACTTCCAGACTGCGGTTTCAACAGACCAAGCACCAGATCCAGAAAAGTTGTCTTCCCCGCGCCCGACATCCCCATAACAGCAACCGAGCAGCCTTTTGGGATATCTATGGAAGCCTCTTTAAATATTTCCGCGTATTTATGATATTGAAACGAAAGATTTCTAACCCGAATTCCTTTTTGAAACGTTATCTTTTTTTGTCTGATCTGGCCGTCCAGCTTCTCCTTTTGCCGCATCTCATCATACCGCTTTAAATTCTCCCTTAATGCCTCGTAAGATTCCTTTTTAAATTCTATGCTGTTCATCCCGTCTACCAAAAAATAAGCCAGCGGTATGACGCGAATCAAAACCGTAATATAAACTACCATTGATACAAGAATATGAATCAATGCCTCCTTCTGGCCCCACATAAGAAACGCAAGAATAAAGAAAAGAAAACTCATAACCGAATTTTGCATGATCACGCCGATTACGCTGGTTCTATATTTAAACTTTCTCTGTACTTTCGCATATTCGCTGCTTGCGTTCTGATAGCGCTCCAGCACAAGTTCCGGGTTGTCAGAAAGTTTCATTTCCTTGAAAACTCCATATGTGATCGTAACCTGCGCATTCGTTTTAATCAGATTTTTCCTGCTTCTTATGCCATAGTCTTTAATCTGCGTGCGAAATTTGCAAAACATCACAGCCATAAATACGAGTAATAAAATACAGCTTATAACACCGATCCATTTTGACACATAAATCAAAACAAGAAAACAGCCTGCCATTGTAATAAAATTCGGTCCCAACCGGATTCCTGTTATCAGAATATCAATACAGTTCTGAGTGTCCGTCCGCACCATGGACAACGCCTGCATAACGCTCTTCTGATTATGATAAAGCAAATCCTCTTTTATTAACAGCTCGCAAACCTTCACAGACAATCTGTGAGCTCCATAATATTCCAACTGATTCGATATCTCACATTTGTACAGTTCAAAAAGTCCTGCAAGGAGCGAGGCAATCCCCATAAAGAGAGCAAACCGCATCATTTCCGTCGAAACCTGTTCTTCACTGACAATTGTATTAACGATATAAATAAGCGATGAGAAACTAAAAACATCTATGACCGGACTGAAAAAGCAAAAAATAATCAGTATTCTCCATGTCTTTTTATCTTCTTTTTCCAGAATACCTGTTAAATATCTAAACATTTCCATACTATTTTCCATTTGTTTTATTATCGTTTTTTCCATTTCATCCGAATATGCCCGATGCGGCAAATTAGTCCCACAACGGGATAACAACGAAACCGAAAGAAAAAAAGCAATACTTTCCTTGTCCAGTCTCCTGTTTTCCGGTTCGAATATTTCACTGCACGTTCAACCATCTGCAATCCGCGAATCTTGCGGCACAATTTATATTTTTTACTGGTCGAATCAGAATTTTGCGGATGAAAGATACCCATTACCAGTATCCCTTTTAAATTAGAAAGCACTGCGTCATAATACCCTTCTTTCCAGACCGGATAACATGGATAGCTCTTCAGAACATCTTTCAGATGCCTGAGAAAATATAAATAATGCTTCCATGTATCTGCCTGATAACGCTGCGTTGCAGAATCTGGATGAGTCTCTATAAAGTAAACCGCCTTTTTTAAATACATACAGCGCTTCACCTTCATCTGATAGCCAATCTGGAAGATCTGATCCTCCCCCATAATAAGCTCCGCAGGGAACTCCAGAAAATATTGCTGTATTATCTTTCTTTTATAGGCTTTTGCCCAGACCGAACGCAAATCTGTATGCCCGCCTTTCATAAGCTGATGACAGCGCAGCATTTTATCTACCAAAAGCAAATTGTCTTTTTCATTATATTGCCTTTCCATAATCGCCTTTTGAGAGCTTTGTCTTCTTCTCAAATAGCGTCTTCTCTTGTCCGCGCCGACAAAATCAAAAATCAAAAGATCCTGAGCTTCGCATTCTTTCCGCATAATAAGACTGAAAAAATCATCCGTAATAAAATCGTCAGAATCTACAAAGACAATCCACTCCCCGCTGCTTTCGCAGATTCCCCGGTTCCGTGCAGCGGATACCCCCAGATGTTCCTGTTCAATCAATCTTACCCGCCTGTCTTTCTTTTCATACCATTTACAGATCGAACGGCTTTGATCAACAGATCCATCATTCACCAAAAGCAATTCAAATTTTTTAAATTGCGAACAAAGAATAGACTCTATGCATCTACGCAAATATACTTCTGCATTAAAAACCGGTACGATAACCGAAATATTGACTTTTGTGTTCATTTTGCACTATCCCCCGAGTTTCTTATCCTGCTTTCCTTTCTTTCCGTGCCCAGTCCCTGCAAAAGAAAAATGCCCCATGCAACCAGTCTATACAGCCTCATACAAAACAGAACCGACGCGCCCTGCAACAATATTCTCCACACAGGAGCGCGCACTTCTTTCAGGTATTTGCCCTTTGCCAAAGCCTGAATCGTGCAGTGTACCAGATTATTTTCCCCGTATCTCTTCAAGATTTTTGCTGTCTCTTTTCCCTTCTTTCTTCCGGTCTTAAGGTTCTGTCTTCCAATTGTAAAAATCCCGCAAAAAATATGGAAAGCCAGCAGATCTCCAAACTGTTCCAATTTCCGGTGTTCTTTCAAATACCTGTATAAATATACCGACACACGAATCCAGTCTCTTTCCAAGACTTCTATATTTCTCCGATACTGGCTGGTAATCGAACCTTCCGTGATACGGTATAAATAAACGCAATCATCCACAAATGCGTACACCGGTTCACAGACGCAGCACATCATATTGCGCAGCTTATCTTCCATATGAATCTGTCTTTTACACCACAGATGATTCTGCAGCAGGAAATCTTTCCGATAGAGCTTTCCCCAGTCCATAATCAGATGCCCTTCCGTCAGGAACCCCCGAAAGCGGAAGTCGGCTGTTTTTGTATAATCTCCGCTCTGCAGATGGTGCCGATTTACTGCTCCGTACCTTTTCCCCTGAAAACGCCTGAAATTGCCTGTCACAATATCTGCATTTTCCCTGACGGCTGTTCCTGCCAGCGTTCGGATCGTATTCTGCTGACTTAAGAGATCATCTGAATCCAGAAACAGTACAAAGTCTCCTTTCGCCTCCTTAAGTCCCGCATTTCTGGCCGCGCCAAGTCCCTGATTTTCCTGATGGATAACTCTGACCTGGCCGTATCCTTCTGCATACCAGTCACACAAACCTGAACACCCGTCCGGTGAGCCGTCATTCACCAATATGATTTCCAGATTGTTATAATCCTGCGCCAATACGCTTTCCACACATTCTCTCAGGTAGACTTCTGTCTGATACACGGGAATAATCACACTGACTTTTGAAAATCTCTGCCCTTTCATATTTCTTTTATTCCTTCTCTTATAAATTTCTCTGAATGCTCTCGTTCCTCCTGCAGGCATCTCCTGACAGCCGGCCAGTCTATTTCCTTGTCCATACAAGCCAAATCTGCCGTCTCTCCCTGTTTTATGAGACGTTGTTCCAGCGAAAACTTCTCAAGCAGATTTTGAAGTCTGGTATGGTAAACGCTGCGCTGAAATACAAGAAACTGTTTTTCAAACAATATGGAAAAAGCCAGTCCATGAAAGGAATTTGTAATCACGCAGGACGCATACTGAAAATAGCCGACGAATTCCTCTGGCCCTGCATCCATACGAAGCAAAAAACTCTTCTCTTGCTTCCCCTTAAACGGGCAGGATAACTGTACCACCGGCATGCCGGATGTTTCTGAAAGTCTGTTTGTAAACCAGAGCATGAATTCCTGCGGTTCTGTAATATAAAAAAGAATGTATTTTTTTTCTTGTGGTTTTCTGCCCAGATTCCGCCATACATCTTTGTCCAGAAGAAATATCGGATCCAAAACATCTACCACCGGCCTTTTTAAAAGTCGTTCTACAAAATCTGCCCCTTCTCTTTCACGAAGGGAAACTGCCGTAAAATTATTGCTGATCGCATTCTTGAATTCCCGCCATTCCCGTCTTGGAGGTTTCTCTCTTCCAAAGCTTGCTCCATAAGCAATCAGCCGGCATGATTCCCCTCTTTCGATATTTCCCATATAAGCGTCATCTAATCCAAAAGTAATTGCCGAATTCCAGACTTGGTCGCTTCCGACAAACACCACTTTATATGGCTGCAGCCGCAGCTTCCGCGCATCTTCGATCGGTTTTTTCCCGCTCAAATAATTTTTTCGGAAACAGCACATAGACATCCGCCTTTTGTAAAACTGCCTCGCATAACTCAGCTTATGGAAAAAGCTTAAAAAGTTTCTGAAAAATATCCATTTTCCGCACTTATATGCTGCATTCACAGGTATAAGCTGATATCTTCCCCGCAGTCTCAAAGGCGCATAGGGAATTATCTCTGCGGTCTCTCCCTGTCCTTCTAGATATGTTCTCAATGCATATACCTGCAGCATCGCTCCATAATCATCCGCCCAGTAAAATGTCAAAATTCCTGTCAAACTATCACCTCTTCCATAGCTTTGCCCCTATACTATCAAAAAAATCAAGCATCTTATAACAAGGCTGATATGCCGGATAACAATAAAATGCCAGCCAGTACTCAAGCTCTGCCCTCCACCCCATCCGTTTTTTTGCCGGACAGTCCCTTTCTTTTTTCACAAGCTTACATGTGTACTGTATCAGGGGACAGTTTTGTTTCATACGAGCCGCCGCATGCCATGCACAAAGTCTTCTCACAGTTTTTTCTGTCTGCTTTTGCGCATGTAATTCTCTCCCTTTCCTTTTTTCTTGCAACCAGATATACTTATTACATGCATACATGCTCTTGCAAGCTTCTGCCGTCCGCTCCGCACTTCTGCTTCGCCAATGCTTTCTGTAGTAATAAGACTTCTCATCAAGTGCTGCTACATCTGCCCCCTCTGCCAGAAGTTGATACATATACTTTGTATCCTCGCCGCTTCGCAGCGCCTCGTCAAACCTGATTTTCTGAGCCTCCGTTCTCTCAATCAGCTTCCCTCCTATCGCGTATAACCGTCCCTGCGGCCGGTCAAATATAATATAATCCAGCGCTTCCCGTGATTCCAGATGCTGATAAGTCTCTTTCAAAAAACGTCCTGAAGAAGCCGACAGCCGAAATACCTTTCTCTCAAACTGTCCGGATTGGATCATGCGGAAATCTTCTGCGATGATCACTGCCTTCGTTTTTTCCTCCACTCGCATTAGCTTTTCCAGAAGCTGCGGATGAATGGCGTCGTCGCTGTCTAAAAAAAACAGATATTCCCCCGCCGCCTGTTCAAGTCCTACATTCCGCGCAGCGGAAACCCCTCTATGCTTTTGCGGCAGAAAGCGGATCCGGCGATCCTTACGGGCATACCTTGCGCAAAGTTCGTCTGATCCGTCCGTGGGACCGTCCGTTATGAAAAGCAGCTCAAAATTTTTGTAAGTCTGTTTTAGTACCGATGCAACGCACCCTTTCAAATATGGCGCGGAATTGTAGACCGGAACAATAATTGAAATCATCTTATCCATCGTCCGCCTCCTATTTTTGCCGCTAACCAGAACGGCAGCGTTTGATATGCTTTCATAAAAAGTTTCCGGTACTTTGCCGGCTTTGTGGGTTCTATGAGCCGAGGCTGAAGCGCCTCCTCTTTATTACAGGCAAACCATCTGACGGATTCCCTGACAGACTGCCAGATCTCTTCTGCCTTTTTTGTATGCAGCATGACAAGAGAGGTTCCTATCCCGTCGTTCCATGCAGGATTACAGTTCTCGATTCCCCAGAAATCCCCGAGCGTAACATCACTGTCTCTCTCTGCCGTACAAAACCTGCAGGTATGACAGGCAGGACGCAGCATACAATTTCCAAAATACAGCCGGCAATAAAGATTCCTTCCCATCGCCTCCATTTTCTCTTTCCCGTTTATCACATAAGAGCAGCTCCTCCCTGAATTCTTACTTCTCTTATCCCGGAAAGAAAAGCGCTCAAGCTTCCCCTTATCCTTACGTTCCAGATCGCCCACATAAGCTTTCCATACCCCCGGAGAGGCCGCCCCGTAGCAAATGAGATCTGCAAGGATCAGATTAGAAAAATCTTTTCCCAGAAAAAGCTTCATCCCGCGCACCTGGCAGGGTGTTCCACAGAACAGTACCCATCTCCCCTCTTCCAGATGCTTTTGTACCTCGCGGTAAATTCCGCTCATATCACTCTGAACATATTTTGATTTCAAAATATCCCTCAGACTTCCATCATCATAAATTCCTTTATGGACTACCGCCATCTCCTGATTGAATCCCGCCCCATACACGACCCCCTGCTTTTTCAGCACAAAATCTGCAAGAACCGAAAACATTCCTCCGGATGAACTGGCAAACCGTACTTCGTCTTTTTTTGCCTGCACACCGATGTAAAGGCGCTCTCCCCGTTTTTCCTCCGGATGCTTCATCGGACATACCCTCTCGCAAGCCATGCAATGGGTGCAGCGCTCTTCCTCTTTTACCGGATACCAAAAGCCTTCTGAATCCAGATGCATGTGAACCGCCCCCGCCGGGCAGACGTCCTGACAGGCCTGACAGCCGCAGCACTCTTCCTTCCTCACGATCCATTTCATCTCCCTTTCCTTATAGGTTCTGACTCTTTTGGAGAAATCCGCAGCCATGCTTTCTATGACCGTCTGACCTTTCCAATTCGGTATCCGTACCATTCCGCATCCTCCTCGTTCGCTAATAAAATAAGCTCTCCCGTATCTGAATCCATGATTGAAAAATATACGGTATATTCTCTCTCCGAAAGTTCGTGAAAAGGAATATTTACCGAAAGCGTAAGCGTATCTTCTTTTTCAGTCCCACCGGCCAGCGTTCGTAGATTCTGTGCGACTGGATAGGAAAACGTCTGTCTATTCTTTTCATTATAAAGAATAATCTGGACTTTTGTCTCTTTGTACAGAGGAGCAAACCCGATATTTTTTAATGTCACCTCTGCCGTCAGCGTTTCCTCTTTACTCTGATAATGAAGATTAGTATGTTCAATCATAAGACGGTATCCCAGATGCCGCTCCATATAAGTCAATCCGTCCATCCCTTTAAAGCATCCCGTTTCCGTTATGACTGTATCGGCCCATTTTTTTAATACTTCCTGATCATACACTTTATTCAGATATGTCACATGCATAGTCTCAAAATCCTTTATGGCGCTATCCAAATCATTGTATACATTACTATGGATCACCTCTCCTCCATTCGGGACCTCACTGCACAATCCATTCTGAAATTTTAGCTCTTCCTCTCTTTCCAGACGCGGAAAAGGCATGCCGTCATCTGCATTTTCTCCTGTCTCGTAAGTTCCATAGTCACTTCTATTCCCAAGCATTCCATCATTAAAGAGTCCCAGTCGATCTGCCAGTGTCTTCTTTGACTGCCATGAATGCGACCGCATGATACTTCTCCATTGCGCCGGCGAACGGACAGCCAGATAGGTCGATTGTTCTGTCGCATCTGCCAGTTTCTCCGCCAGTCTTCTCAAATCTTTGTCAGAGTTGAACTTCGTTCCGTTCATTTCCCCCCAATTACCGATGAACAGCCCCTGTAGACTGAAAATCTCATGATTGTATTTCTGCAGAATATGAGATAACTGTTCCATATGCGTCAGAATAATGTCCAGACTGTCCGGCTCGTACTTTTCATTCTGTCCCTCAATATCATAGGTAAACCGGACAATCAACTGCTTATCCAAAGCTTCCAGTGCTTCAAACAGCGCTTCAATATTGGAAAGCCCTTCTTTTGTAATGCTTCCCTCCCGGTAAGACATAAGACAGATCTGAACCAAAGTCAGCCTCGTATTCCCGTCTCCTTGATAAACCGCTGAAACTTCTTCTGGATAATCCTGTTTTTCATCTGTAATCAGGAAACTATACAGCTTATAAAATCCCCTGTTTGGATTCGGAAGCTCTCTGGGAGATTCTGTAAATAAATTACTCTCAACTCTTACTTCCCGTTCCTCGCTCTTTGTCATGGAAAACAGAAGTCCTGCCGCCCATACTGTTACGATCAGGATGCAGCAAGAAAATATGAATTTAGCGTTGTGCTTTTGCATCATTTTACTCTTCCCTCAGATGATATTGCGAGCCTTCAATCTGGCTGAAATAGTAACAGACAAAATCATCATCCTCATAATATATTTCTGTATTTTCCGGATAAAGCTCTGCGAATTTCCGGCACCAGTCATATGCCTTTGCTTCCAGAATCGTGCGGTCCGGAAGTCTCGTATAAGAAAACCACGAATTTTCAGAGACGGTCAGGTCTTTCCCCGCCTCTTCTTCCGATATTTCTGAAGCATTGATCTTCGGCGCCTGAGCCGCCCCGGTATCCGGATATTTTTTTGCATATTTGTCCCAATATATATCTTTATACTTCGCCTTAGCTAACCACGGTGGACCGTCAAAAAAATAGGCCTGCGCATACTGAAGAGGTCTTTTTTCTACGAAAAAAAACGCCTGCTCCGGTGCGAATTCGTACCCCTCGGTGCCGATATTCGTTACAAATGTGAGCAATTCCTCATGCCATCCGTCTTCAATCACCGGATAAAGTTCATCGGTCGGCGATACGATCACATAGCTTTTCTTGGGAAATTCTTCTATAATCTGGTTTGTCACTTTAACTGCTGCGTTATACCTTGATAATTCAAAAAACAAATATCCGTGAAACCGCCCTGTTAATATCGTCAATATATAAATCCCCGCAGCGCAAGAATAAGAGACTGCTTTTAAAATCCCGCCCCTGAAAAACCGGAGAAAAACGGAGAAACCAACGTCTGCGGGCAGCATCATAAGAGCCATAAGCAGCAGATGCCCCACTGAGCAATAACGGGAATCCGATATGATTTCCGGGAATCCCAGACGCGGCGCGGCATAGAGAGCCACAAACACAAATGTAAACAGAATCAAAGGCGGATATCCGGAACATATTTCCCCCATCCAATCCGGCAGTCTCTTTCCGGACAAGAAACACAATGTGATTCCCGCCGCCGTTACAAAGAGAATCATTCCGGCTCTGAATCTGCCGTAAAGTTCCGCATATCCTTTCATGTACACTCCCGCCGCTGTCTCTAATGCAGCGGCAAAAACGGGTCTCTCCCTTTTTTTCATCTTGTCTGCGGAAGTTTTTTCTTCCAGCGCTCTGGTTTCTTCACCATTCATAGCGCCCACCGCCCAATTGATCGAAGCGTTAAACTGCGTACCCGATATCATCGCACCCGCCATGGGAGTCCCTGCAATGACACATGCACACAATACAGAACATGCCAATGGGATAAAATGTTCTTTTGAAAACAGTCTTCTAAGCAGGAACACCGCAAAAGATCCGCACAATATAAATGCCATGATGACCGCATAATAATGGATCGAAATCGCTGCCGTCAGGGACAGAAAAAACAAAAACAGATTTTCATCCCAGCAGTATCGGGAAAGACCTTCTTTTCTCACAACCCTGTGATTACTTTTCAGATAACGGATCAGATAGAAGGCACACAAAAATTGCGTGTACAATCCGAACTCCAGCGGGAGCGTAATCTGCAGGCGGAACATACTGTAGACCAAATCCGCGCTGACTACGTCCAGCGTCAGAAACAGCGTCAGCGCAAGAAGCGGCGTATACCGCCAGTGGAAGATCTCCCGCATCAGCAGATACCCTGCAAGCAAAAATACAGATACATGAATCCCCTGTAAAAACATCAGACTACTGTACACCCGGATCCCGAATAACGTATCCAGACAGTAAATAAAGCAGTGCATCGCCTCAGGATACACCCCGCCGGAAAAAATCTTCCCCTCTTTCAGACCGTAAATCCACTCATGATGGGTGTACAAATCCCCGAAACCATAGGAATGTATCTGAAATGCCCCGTAAGAAAAATAAATCATCCCAAATATCAGAACTATGGCAAGAACGCCATACTCCCCGATATATTCACGTTTTTTTCTCCATGCCTTTTGCACGGCTCCTTTCACCTGAAAGAAAAAGGAATGCTTCAAGATTCCTTTCAAGAGTGCGTGCAAAAAAATCCCATAGAACAAAACAATAATCACCCTCGGATGAAGACAGTGAAACAATCCCAGCATCAAAACCACCGTACTGGCAATTACAACCTGCACCGTGACACAAAAGCTGAAACGGTACGTCCTGCCCCTCCCCTTTAAATGGCTGTAAAATACAACAGAAGGCCAGAGAAACATCATAAATATGTACCCCGAAAATACCTTTCCATATTCCAAAACCCAATACCATGTATCCATGCAGCCGGCTCCTCTCTCAATTTATCTATACTTACATATTCCCAGCAATACTCTGTCATCCGCCCCCTCATTCGCAAAGCGAATCACCTTATGATCTCTTTTTCGCCTCATCTGAAAGAAAACCTTGCTTTCCGTTGCTTCTGTTTCTATATCCGACAAGGGAATCCATAGTACGATTCTTTTTTCACTTTTCCATTCAGAATCATTCATCTTAATGTTCCTTAAAACTGTCTTTCCCGTATTTTCCTCTATGATTAAAAAAAGTTCCGCTTCTTCATAAAAACCAGAAAATCCATGATTTTCAATCACGACCTCCAGATATCTCTGAGAAACTCTTCTCCGGGAAACTCTTACACGGCAGATTACAAAACGGCTGCCCAGATGACGCCCGATATACTCATAACCGCTTAAGCCCTTCCAACAGCCCGTCTCCTCTACCCGTTCATTTTTCCAATGATCCAGCTGCCTTTGCTGATAACTGCTGTTTAAATAACTCAGATGCATGCTTTGCATCTCCTCCGCCGCCTGCCGGTATCCGACCGGCCGCTCTCCGGCGATGACCTCTCCCCCATTGGGAGCAGAATCAGCAAAATACTTCTGCCACATAAGCTCTTTCTCTCTGGTGCCCTCCCGATAAGTTCCCAGATCTGTAGAGGAACCGAATATTCCGTCATTAAACAGACCCATTCTTTTTTTTAAGCCCTGCTCTGCTCTTTTATAATCTGTAATATTTCGCCATTGCTCTGGCGTACGCACTGCCAGATAGCATTCTCCTCTTACAGCACGATACAAACTGCATATCAGTTCTGACATGTCAGAAACCGTGAGAAATTTGGAATGATGCATCTCTCCCCAGCTCCCGACAAAAATCCCCTGCAGTATCAGGATATCTGTCGCAAACTTGCAGATAACCTCTCCTAACTGCTCCATATGTTTTTTTATCAAATCTATACTCTGCGGCTCTTTTTCCATTCCTCTTCCTTTGGAATCATAGGTAAACCGTACGATCATCTGTTTCTGACTGACACGAAACAAATGAAAAATATCAGAGACCGTCTCCAGCGCCTCCTTTGGAATTTCACATGACTGAAACGCACCGATATCAATCCGCACCAATACAAGATTCTCTTCCCTGCTGATGTCCAAAATACAACTCCTCGTTTCCTCAAGCGAAAACTCCGGCGGATTCTGAATCACAAAAGGATAGATATGATACCAGCCGCGGCCGGGATTCCCTAATTCCTTACTGCTTTCCAGAAACTTTGCCTTCTGGAACCGGATCCTTTTTTTATCTTTCATCCACATTCTGTAAACCCGCCTCAACATCTTCCTTCAATACCCTTATCCGGAAAATAACTGCCGGAATCTCAAAAAACATCCGGCACATATACCAAACGGCCGAAACCCCTTTATGCATGCTGCTCCCTCCCGTCCTCGCATGCATGACTGCCGGAATCTCTACTATAACAAACTTAAGCAGCAACATCTGAATGATCATATTTGCATCCGGATATTTATCATCAAAATGCCGAAAATCAGAATAATAACAAAACGCTTTCCGGCTGAGCCCCTGAAGGCCCGTGGTCGGATCCGCTATTTTTCTTCCTGCCGCCGTATAGACCAATAGCCGAAACCACGCATAGGCAATTTTCTTGAACAAGCTGACCGGAAACGGAGAACTTTCTTTCATAAATCTCGAAGCCAGCACGATATCCGGAGCATGGCCGTTAACATCTGTCTCAAGCAATCTTTTATAGATGACTGGAATATTGCATACGTCATGCTGGCCATCTGCATCCATCTGGATCACATGCCGATAATTTTCTTTCACCGCATATTGATAACCCACCCGCAGGGCATTCCCATATCCCAGCCTGTATATGTTTCTAATCAGGCGATAATGTCCGTCCTGCACGATCCGGGCAGTGGAATCCCAGGAGGCGTCGTCTATGACAAGAACATCCGCCAGTTCCTCAATCCGCTGACTTCTGATCTGCTTTAATACTTCCTTTATATTTTTCTCTTCGTTATAAGCCGGTATGATCACCAGTAATTCTTTCTGTCTGCTCATCATCTCTTTCTTCCAGCAACTCCTTTAAAAGCAAATTCTGCTCCTGTGGTATTCTCCTTTTTTCTGCCATATGCCCCAGCCATTTTCGTTTCCCTTCGTCCTCCAAAAGCACGGCGATACTGTCTGCAACAGCCACAGGTGTAAGCGCACAGATGATTCCGTCCTCTCCATCCGTCAATAACTCCCGGTTGCCGTTACAATCTGAGACGACAATTGCACAGCCTAATGTCTGGGCCTCCTGTACTGCAATACTTTTTCCCTCAAACCGGGTTGCATGCACATAAATATCCGCCTGTACATAAAAAGGATAAGGATTTAAAACGGCTCCCAAAAGTACAAAGTCATCCTGAAGTCCAAGGCATGCAATTTTTTTCTCCAGCTGCCTCCTTAACTCTCCCTCGCCCAATACATACCATCTGACTTTCTTCCCTGACGTTTTCAAAATGCGCATGGCCTCTATCGCAATATCGTATCCCTTCTGATAAGTCAGCCTTCCCACCGTTAACAGCCTGATTCCGTCAAAATTGTCTGAAAATCCTCCCGGCTCCTTTGCCAAAAGACGAATCGCCTCTTGATTCATATAATTATGAAAGACAGAAACCTTTTTCGCATATTCCGGATAAAAAGCCTGAAAATGTTCCTTCACTTCACCGGAAATTGCAAAAATACGATGATACTGCCCCCAGCATGCACGATCCATCTCCTTTGTATATCCTGCGTTTTCATAATCAATGTGTACGAACGCCGCCTTTCTCTTTGCTTTTACGTAATCCGCCACATAATAAGCGGAACCGCCCTCCAGCCATGCAACTGCCAGATCAAATTCTGTTTCAAAACGCTCCGCTCCGTCGGAAATCGTCCGCCAGAATAATTTGCTGAACTGGAACCTTTTCTTTCTTGCCATGTCAGTGAGATTGAGAAAAATGAAGCCTAGCTTCCTGCACCATCTTCCATGGCTCCAGAATGCGTGCAAAACAGTGCGCGCCATTTTCCTTCTTCCCTCATTTGTAAAGACTGACAGGTCAGAGATCGACTTGTTTAACACACGGACACAGGATGGCAATCCGCGGATCATTTCCCCCTGTCCCATAAGCACATAGAGAAACATCTCATATTCATCACTGTCTATCTGCCTTAAAAGCTCCAGCAGAGCCTTCTCCGCCCCTGCCCGCCCCAGTGTGTTGATGACAAACAGAATCTTTTTGCGCTCTTCCATCTGATTCAGACATTATCCTTTCATTTTCTCCTAACAGTAAAGATACACAGATCGCCAATTCCTGATTTTTCATCTTCAGCTCTGAAAGCTTTACGCTTACGAAAAATCCCCCTGCAAAAAATAAGATACTGGCAGCTAACAATCCTGCATCCGACTTCTTACATACCTTTCTGACCAGACCGAAAAAGGGGGACACTGCTCCTCCTACTATAAGAAGCGTCCCCAAAATCCCCCATAGCCCTGCATAATCCGCCGTCAGTTTTTTTTCAGCGCGAAACCATAAAACGGCCAGTACGGTCACGACTCCCGCAATGATCATTACCAGTCTCATCTCTCTGCCGCTTCTTTCGCACTCTCATCTTCTCTTTTATAGACCATTCCGGACGGCATCGGAACATTCTCCTGCTTTAAGATAAAGCCCTGACAGAAAATATGCGTATCCAGATTTCTTTCCACCCAGCGCAGCCGCAAATACGCGACCGTCCATCCAAGGAAAGAACCCACGACCAGACCGATCCCGTACCAGATCTCCGGCAGTCTCATTGACAAGATACTCCCAAAGAACGTAAAAAAGAAAAAGCTGAGTACTGTCATGACGGCTCCCTTAAGATCGCTGAAATAATATAAAAGCAAAAGCGCCGCATACATCAGGAACATTATGAAATACCCTGCGGCCAGACAAGGGTAGATACGCATAACGCTTCCTGCGAATCCAAACTGAGGCAGGAATACGACACAGAGCAGATACGCTACCACAGAAATAATGAACTGCACACGCACAAGATTCATCAGCTCATTTCCCAGCTGACGGAACAGCCTCTTCTTGGCATTCTCGATATCCGCCTTTTTCCCGCCGATAACCGCCTCTGAATATGCTTTATACTTTTCAAAGAAATGCATTTCCATATGCGTGATAAAGATAACTGTAGCAGACAGATTCGTGAACAGTGCAAGACAGGTTGCCATATCATACGGCTGATTAAACACGAAGCTTTTTACAAGCACTCTCCTGTCATCTCCTGTCCAGAACACAAAATTATGGACATACAATCCGCAGACGTAAAAAAAGTTTGTAATTACAAGCTGCCACCATCTTACAAAATATCCAAGAACCGGTTTATACCGGTTGCTGTTCTTAAGGAAATACCTTTTTACCGCGGCAAACTCCATCACTGCGATCAGCAAAAAGCCTGCCGTAAGCGCCGTAAGCATACTCTCTGAAATTCCCCACCGGCACAGGAATCTAAGTACAAGAGAAATAAGAAATGCTGCCACCATACCTAAAAAGAAAAACAGAGAGATACGCTCATAATCCTTGCAGATCGACAGGTAGATCATTGAATAAAATACCAGTATCATACAGATATAAGCGCAAAATTCCAAAAAGACATAAAAAATACCGACTCCGCCCACAAAATGCTCCCACAGGCAGAAGGCAGCTCCAAGTATACTGCCCGGTACCAGATTCAAGATCAATCCTATATAATAGCAGGGCAGAATATCCTGATAACGCTCCTCATAAATGGCATCCTGCACATACTTGGATAACACTGCATTAAATGCAGACACTACTAAAAGAGAAAAGATAAACACATACAATACCGTACAGGAAAACAATTCTCTTTCCAGATAAGATATTTCATCAAACCCAAGCACCCACCCCATCAGCAGGATGCCTAAAATGACCACCAGCGTCGGAGCTATCGTAATGATAATACTGTAAGTAAATCCTGCAATATCTGCCGCAATCGACTTTTTTTCAAATATCCGGTTTAATCTGACGCCTACGCCTGCCATTTTTCCATTCCTCCGTTTTCTGTCCCATTCGTTTCTTCTTCTCCTGCAAGTTTTTTATAGAGGTCTCTGTATGCATCCTGCAAATATTCAAAACGGTATCGGGATACTACCCGTCTTAAGCCGTTCTCTCCCATACGGCTGCGCAGCGTTTCATCATGAGCTAATGTAAGGATTGCTTGGGCAATCTCTTCAACATGCATAATACGCGTAATAATGCCTGCCTCTCCATAATCGTCATTCTCTCCAAGTATCAGCCCCCGACAGTTCCCCACATCTGTAGCTATGACTGGCTTACACGACGCAAAACCTTCAAGAATCGTCAGCGGCTGTCCCTCGCTGATACTAGTCAGGATCAGCATATCCATCTTCCCGTAATATTCCGTGACATCCACCCGTCCTGTGAATACGACATCTGAAATACCCATGATCCGCACCAGTTCATAACAGTCCTTTGCATACTCATCTTCTTCCTCACAGGTACCCATGATCCAAAGCTTTAAGGAAGGCTCCATCTCCTTCGCAAATCCAAATGCCTGGATCATCGTCATGATATCTTTAATCGGAGTCACACGCACAACTGCTCCAATGTTGACGTATTTTTTCTCATTCTCTGTCTTTCCCGGAAGATTTTGAAACTTCTCTACTTCAATCCCATTTGGCACAATCCGTATTTTATTCGGATCACATCCCAGCTCCGTCTGAAGCTCTCTCGCATGCTCATAAAGACATGTGACTGCATCTGCCCTGTCATATGCCAGTGCAGACATTTTCCGAAACTGCTCGATCCATATGTCTTTATAGATTCCCTGCACCCACTTTGCCTTAATCAGTTCTTCTTCGCGCTCTCTTGTATAGACGCCATGCTCTGATATAAGCAGACGCCCTCCATACATATATTTCGCCATACTCCCCAACACGCCTGCATAACCAGTACATGTACAATGGTAGATATCTGCTTTCGGTATCTTCATCCTGAGCGCCATAAACAAAGGCAGATAGATGGAACGCAGCATCCACAGAAAATCGGCAAATACCATCTGATTGTAATTTAATTTATAATACTCTGTAACTGCATTCAGGAAATCAGGGCCCATCAGCATGTCGTTTAAAGAGATTCCGGATTTTTGGAAAAAGTCAAATAAAAGCTCCCACTTTATCTGCTCTCCAAGCAAGAGACTAAGCAGAGCCTGATGTTCCCTTTTATTCATTCGCACTCTGCGCCGCGCCCGCCTTTTCCCCCAATCGGAATCATTCAGATACAGTTCATGTATCTCTGTCACATTTTCAGGTATTTCATATACATATTTCCCCCGCATGGAACGATCTGCCACGATCGACAGTATCACAAACTCGTGTTCGGGATAAGAGTGTATCAGCCCGTTCAGCCATTCAGACACACCCCCTACAATATATGGATAACATCCTTCCGCTATTATACAAATTCTCATTGCATTCCTTCCCTTTCGGCAATATGCTCTATTCTTCCAAAGGCGCAAGATCGATCGTCACCTGATCTTCTTTTGCCTCAATCAAATACACGCCTTTCTCCAACCGCTGACACTCTCCGCCTTCTACGCGGTTCACCGACTCCTGCTCCGTCCTGAGGAGAAACCATACCGAACTCTCCATGCTGGTATACTCAAGAGTAATCTTATTATCTTCCCGCTTCTGCGTATAATCAACCGCCATAAAATTGCGGATTCTCTGATCGCACTCTGATACGGTCGTACCTGAGAAAGCATGAAAATTTTTCCAGTAGTACCGGATGTTCCAATTAAAATCAGAAGCCAGCTCATCGATTCCCTCTTGTCCTTCCTCCGGATAAACTCCCTCGCTTACATCCATCCGGACACTGGTATAAGCAAGCGCTGTCTCCACACTTCTAACCCGGAAATCCTCCATATATGTATGTCTTGTTCCATCGCTAAGTACGCTCTGTTTTGTAATACTGTCTGAAAGGTATCCGATAACCTCGCTGCTTCCGCTATAATCACCCACGATGGTCCGCACAGATTCAAGCAGCTCTTCCTGCAGAGCCGACTCTACCTCTGCCTCTGTCATCTCTCCCGCATAAAAGGAAGTGAACTTATAACTGGGAAGCGCCTTGTTCATAAAACGCCAATCCTCCTGAAGCTTCTGTCCGACAGGAGTATCTGACACACTCTCGCCGGACAGCCCGGTCTCCGCACTCTGCTCTTTGATCCGCTTCATATAAAACTCAAGATTTGTCTGACTGGGGATATTGTCCTCCTCATAATCATATTGCGGCGTTATCATACAGGAAAGTCCCAGCGTATTCTTCCGATACGCAGATATGACCGACGGCCATGCAATATTCCAAAGCACATCCGACATCGACTGCCCGTAACGCCGCCTCATCTCTTCCTCATTTTCTGAAGCAAGGGAAGGATAGTTTACGATCAGCATATTCTGTGCGTTCACTACCGGATATATGTCATACTTCCTGATCTTTGCAGACATTGCAGACAACAGCCCAAGTCCAGCCGCATCCTCCATATAACTTCCATTTACAGCAAACACATGAGCGCTCCCGCACGGATTTTCCCAAATAACCGCAGGATATTCCTCTTCCTTCATTTCTTTCTCTGGAAGTCCCTGCATATATGCCTCGGCCTTAGGATCCAGCGTATACCACGGAAATGTAAGCTCCATATCCTGACGCTTCTTTGTTTCTTCTTTATCTTCACTTTGATATACTGTTTCTCCTCCAATCAGAAAGCCTTCCTTGAGACGAATTCCTTCTACAGATGCAGTTGCTTCCTTAACCTCTTTGATTCCCAAAAGCCGCTTTAACTCCGGCATTTCCTCTATCACAGATGTATCCGGCAAATTACAGAAGATGAGATTGATTCCCTTTTTTGTATATTCCGTTAAAAGCGAACACAAATCCTCCTGCCGCCAGTCAATTCCCGCGGCATCCATGATCAGAAACTCTGGATTTTGCGTCTCCTCCTCTTCTCCTGCCGCCTGATACTCCTCTATTGTCCCAAACTTATGAATCTCACGTTTTGTATAGACAGCCCAGTTATAGACAACCATACCGATCGGCTCACTTCCGCCGCCGATATAGATCACTCTTCTGCGGGTTTCATCGCCGATACCCCCGCCCTCTTTCCCGCCCGTCTCATAGGCGGTACTGCGTGTGGAAAGCTGCTCTCTGTCAAGCGCATACGGATTTTTCTCATATCCTTTCCAACTCTCTAACACAACGTTCGTAAACTGAAACAGTAAGAACAAAATAAACATTACGATCGTAATAGTAAAATAATTTCTACGTGATACCATCTTTACTCTCTCCTCAACTGAAAATCCGAATCATTTCCAGTGTCTCGCTGTCAATGACCACATCTGATTTTTTCAGGGCGTTCAGCGTCTCAAAAAAAGCTTCCCTGTCTTTTAACAAAAAATAAAGCTTCAGTCTGCATGTATAGGCGCACAACTCCTCCGGGAACTGCTCCGCAAGCCTCATGCACCATTTTCTGGCGCTTTCAAACTCCCCAATCTCCATCAGCCGCAGACACAGACCTTCGTATCGTTCTCCGGTCATCACTGCAGCATTCTTACTATATAAGATCTCTGCGGTCTCTTCCATCATCCTGACAAAACCGCTTTGCTCTAATTCTGTAAACACCTTCTCTTTCAAAGTATGATTCATATAATCTATCAGTTTTTCCTCGTATTCCGTCTGTTCAGAATTTTCCTCCCATATCTTCGTATACATCTTTCTCACATTCATACGGAATTCATTCAGTTTATCGCTCAGTACAGAAGCCGCATAATGCGCCGTCTCGGAATCCTCCGCATCTAACGCAAGGGCAATAGATGAAAGAGACTCTTCCGTCTCTCCTCTGATAATACTCATCATCGCTTTGCGGAGACTTTTTTTATCATTCACAGCAATTGCCTCCTCTACAGGTATCACGTTACGTTCTATTTCTTCATTTGCTTTTACCTGCGTCTCAACACGGTCCTTTTTAAAGGTTACATCTTCAAGGTTCACCCCAAATCTGAAAATCGTCAGATAAAGCAGATGTGACACCAAAAAGAACAGTATTCCAATTACCGGGCACAATATGATCACAACAGACCGGATCAGGTATGTTCGCCTGTTGTCACGCAGAATCTCTGTCTCCCCTTCTCTTTTCAGAGTTTTCAAAGGAGCGGCAATGAACAAACCGTAAAGAAAATATACAACCGCCGCCGCTGTATTCAGAAAAAGTATGAGTAAAAAAAGACTTTCTTCTCTCGTCATTATCATACCGCTTCCTCCTTCAGCAGGCTCTCATAGCCAGAACGTGCAAATCGTTCCCGAACCATTTTCGCATTCTCAGCATCTGTATTCGACAGCAGGACATAGAGCCTGCCATCCTCTAATACTCCTATATAATCGGACGATCTAATGTTATCGCCAAGCACCGCTGCCGCCTGATCGCAGCTTCGGTCCCCTGTCACAACTTCCAGCAGCGCACACTCAGTCAGCCCTTTTCTCTTCGCTTCAAAGAATGCATGGACTAACTGTGAAAACGCACTCTCTGTCATCACATCCGTCCCTTCCATATAACGCTGATTCCTGAGGTTCTCTAAATAATGGCTCGCACGCACCGTCGCATTCTGAATCAAGGTTCCTATGATTGTCAGGCGGTTGGTTTCTGCAAGGGTCATACGCTGCCACGGAATGCCCCAAAGCATCAGAATTAGCTGCATCTGTCCGTCCGAATATACTGCACTTGCAACTAATGGGAACTTATCATTCATCTCTTTATTAATGTAGACATGCCCCGCTCTCAATTCGCCGTACATTTCCTCCATTGCATCATATCTAATGGAGTTCCCCAGTTTTCTGGCATCTGCCGATGTTGCGGAAAACAATCTGGCATAACTTTCATTTGCCACAAGATAGATGGCCACATCCTTGCTGTCCATCAACTGCCCCAGCATCTGCGCGGCATAGAACAGCACCTCCTCCGGCGCGTACCTTTCAAGCCTTGAAGTGATCTCATAGATCTTTCCGAGGCTGTCCCGCTGATTCACGAGCTGCGTCTCAAAGTTCTGCTTGATGCGCACATTACTGTCATTAATCACTGCAATGCCTTCAATCTTCTCATAGAGATACCGTATCTCCTCTTCCTTATCATCTGTCACATGACGGAGATGATCTCTCATATATCCCACAGCCATTCCTACGATAAATAACTGCGCCATCCACACATATGTACTATAATCCAGCAGCACCTCATACCCGCTGCGGTCATAAGACTGCCGGAACCAATATCCAATCGCTGCCAAAAGCGCCGAAAAAATTGCCTGCTGCTGCCCATGGACAATTGCAAAAAGCAGCACATACAATAAAAAGAAATCCAGCTTATCGAAATACTGGCTTCCCACTGTATGACTGTCCAGCCAGAAGAACACAGCAAAACCGGCTATACTTTCAATAAAAGGTATCGCGTTCTTAAAGATTACCTTAACATTGTGTCTAAGCTTTCCGCTCCACCCTCCGCCAGCCTCCTCGTCCTTGATAAACGTCTCGCTGTAACGCTTCATAAATTGGACAACCTTCTCCACACCTTCTTCATAGTGATGGAAAATTTTCTGTCCAAACTCTTCTTCAAACCTGCGTCCGTCCAGGATTCTGCGTCGTCCCTCCCCGGCCGAATGATCTGAAATCGTGATTCCTGAGCCAAGCTTCTTCCCTATCAGCTCAGCAAGCCAAAACTCGTCAATCTCTTCCATGGAAGAAATGTGATAGCAAGGCTGCGCAGTCTCCTCACTCATTACCACTTTATAAATAAGTTCTACCGCATCATTCAGATAAAGCATTGAGAATTTTTTCCGTCTGTTTGCCGAAATCCGCCCCGTTTTTAAAGCCTCCAGACACATCTCAAAACAGGGGCTTCCAATCTCCTGTCCTTTGCGGGGAATATGATAAATATTATCAAGGCGCAGAATAACCGTATCCGTCCCCTGTATCTCTCTGTAATTGATACAAAGACCTTCTCCCTGAGATACGGCCGGCGCCTTAAATCCCCTCGGAGATACCGCTGTTGTCTCTGGAATATCATTCGCAAAAGAACTGTCATACACTTCCTGCGAAGAAAGATAGATAAATCGTCCTCTTCCATACATCGAATACGCCGACAGAAGATTCACCATCGACGTCGTATAACGCAATGCCTCCGCCTGTCCGTTGTATCTCCAGTCAAAATTCGTATCATACGCACCCATGAACAATATCACGTCCGGCGCCGCACTCTCTATAATATCTTTCATGTTGCCGTCAGTATATAAAAACTGGTATTTTTCAAACACATGCTTGCGTGAGATTCCTTTTTCCTTCCGCCCTGTCAGCCAGTATATCCTGTGATTATCCTTATTAAATTTGTCGATCATGGCATCAACGATCATGCTGTCATCGCCAATTAATAATACGTTCATTGTCTCCTGCCATCCTTTTCATTATTTTGGGGGTTGTCATGCCAGTCTTTTTATGCATGAGTAACATTTATTTAGCTATAANATATTTTTGCCTTTATACACCTTTATACAATTCTATTCCTCTTATAATCGTTAAATTGTATGGCAGGCGATTGATTATCTTGAAGCACGGAATGAGTTTGAATAGTTCTCACTTTTCTTATTCATTGTCCTTTTTAAACTTATATCCGAATGAAATTTTTTATTAATAATATTTTTATAGTTGTACATTATTATACTATAACTATAAATCATTACAATTAATATATCACTATTTTTAAAGGACATTGTTTATGAAGGAAATCAATTTTCGGGAAATCGGAAGGAAACTGAAAGAAACCCGTACATCGAAGGGACTTACGCAAGAATATATCGCTAATATGGCAGATGTAAATACAAGCCATATCAGCAATATAGAAAATAATCGTGTAAAGGTTTCTCTTCCCACTCTGGTGCATATATGCAATGCATTAAACGTGACAGTTGATTATATCTTGTCGGAGGAATACACTGATACTTCCTCAGTTCTTGACGAAGAAATCCTACGCCATCTCCGCTCCTGTACTGTGAAAACCAAAAAACAGATTATTCAGATCATTCAGATCCTGAAATAAATCAGTGTTCACAGCATTCGATCATCAACTGCACAGCATATTGAAACCCAAGCTTAAACCCTCCCTCCTCTGCGATCATCGCAATCTCGTAGAAACTGTCTCTCTGCAATTCATATGCCTGTACACTGATACTGCCTTTTTCTTTTTTCAGCACATCTTCTACCTTACTCTCTAATTTCACTCTTTGTTCTCTGAAAGCTCCCGTCTCCTGCAGGATGTTTCTGTATATCTCTTCTATTTTATCCATAATTTTCCTCCATACTTTCTATGCTTCGCAGACTAAAAATCTGGCAGCCGCATGTCATCTCATCGTTCAGTTTCTCCTCCGCAACTTTTCTTCCTTCCGAAACGCCCTATATAGTGTGCATCATAATAAGAGCCCCGACAACCTCTGTCGTGGCTCTTTTCACTGCAATGCAAAATATTCTGGCTTTCGGCATCCAAAAAACGTTACATACAAAGCCTGCCCTTTTCTCTGTCGTAATAGTATGCCCTGTCAGAAAGCACCTCCTCCGCTTCTACCTGCGTCTGATTGATTTCTGCAACCAGAGCGGAAAGCTCCTCCTTTCCGGGAGCCGCACCTTCCGGGACAACGATCACTTCATGAACACTGCTTGGAAGCACATAATAATTGCTCTTTAAATACATTCCAATAGCTTTCAGACGTCCCTCATAAAGAATGACTGCCGCACCGTAGCTGCGAAGTCGGTTGCTGAGCACATACATATCATCCTCCCCACATTTTGTATCTTCCGCTTCGCTTTCGCCAAACATCTCACAGGAAATCTCCTCTATAACAGCGCTCATAGAAGAAAATTCATCTGGCAGAAGCCTTGAAGTATTTTCTCTGGCCCGCCTGTAAAGTTTCTTTTTTGATACCTCCCACATATCCAAATGTTCATTCCGTACAGGCATGGTCGCAGTCCCATATCTGTTCACTTCCAGCAGCACACAGAACACGATGGCCAGATCAAGATAAGAAATATAGGGAACTTTTTTTAACATCTCCGTATTCGCCTTAAGATTTACCAGACGATAGATCAGCTTGTCTTTAATCTCACTGTAGTCGCTGATCTTTTCTTCTCCCCACGACTTCTGGAAGCGCACCTCATGATAAAGCCTCAGTATATCCGAAGTTATGTATTCCAAGGAAATCCCGTTCTGGAACTGCCGATAATACTCCTCTAAATATATAGTCGGAGAAATATTGATATTTCTTTCTGTCAGTGTAATCCCTCTGCGGATTGTGCCGTTATTCTTTTCCGCCGTATGGATACATACCGCTACATTATCTTTTACCGCCTCCTTCATTCTGTCTTCTACCGCCTGTACAAACTGATAATATGTCATCTATAAATACCTTCATGCAGCAGAGTACATTTTTCTTAAATCTTTTTCTTTGAAAATACAGCAGGAATTTTGCCAAAGACTTTTTCAGAGTTGAAATATATTATGGTAACACACATTATAAAAAAGCCTTGCCGAAAAAGCAAGACTTTTTTATCAAGATTCTGATAATCTTTTATGCTCTTGAAAGATAATCTCCTGTGCGGGTATCAATCTTGATCTTCTCTCCCTGCTCTACGAACAGCGGAACATTCACCTGCGCACCCGTCTCAACAATCGCCGGCTTTGTCGCGCCCTGAGCGGTATCTCCTTTGAATCCCGGCTCTGTCTCTGTAATCTCAAGCTCTACCGTAAGCGGCGGCTCTATCGCAAATACGCTTCCCTGATAGGAACTGAGCTTCACATTCTCATTCTCTTTTACAAACTTCAGCGAATCACCGACTGTATCTGCATTCACCGCAATCTGCTCGAATGTCTCATTGTCCATAAAATTAAAAAGATCACCGTCATTGTAGAGATACTGCATCTCTTTTCTCTCAATATGGGCATTCTCAAACTTCTCTGTCGGACGGAACGTCTTCTCCACAACGCCGCCGTTAATAATATTCTTCAGCTTCGTACGCACAAAGGCCGCTCCTTTCCCGGGTTTTACATGCTGAAACTCCAATATCTGATAGACAACTCCCTCAATCTCCACGGTAAGTCCATTTTTAAAATCACCTGCTGATACCATGCTAATCCTCCTTAATCGTGCCCGAAAGACACTTATCGTTCTTTTTCACTTTCTTAATTCTATAATAGTTTCTGCCTTTTTTCAACCTTTTTTTCTCTCTTTAGGCTTCTTCGGTAAAAGTACAGCACAATCCTCTCCAAGTACCGCTTTAATACAATCTGGATCTCCTCTCTGGGATGGATCGGTTTCACTAAAATACTTCGGATCCCTGTCCGCTTAGCCCCCCACACATCTGTAAAGAGCTGGTCTCCGATAAACAACGTATTATCTGTATCGGTTCCCATGATCTCCATCGCCTTTTTATAATTCTTCACAGAAGGCTTATGAGCATTGTATACATAGTCAACTTGTATCTTCTCATTAAACATCTGAACTCTCGGTTCCTGATTGTTAGAAAGCAGACAGCATTGGTACCCGATCGCTTTCAGTCTTTTAAACAGCCCGACCGACCGTCCATCTGCAGGAGCTCCGTGAGGAACCAGCGTATTGTCAATATCAAAGATAAGCCCCCGAAAGCCTCTCTCATAAAGCTCATCAAAATCTATGGCATACGTCGATGCCACATATCTGTCTGGAAAAAATATATCAAACATCATTCGTCATCCATTTCTGTCAGCCGCCGTACTAATTCTTCGCAGATTTCATGAACACTCTTATGATCCGTCCGAATTACAATATCTGCCGCCGACTCGTATTTACTGCGCCTCTGCTCCATCAGTTCGGATATCCCCTCCACATTCTTCCTTCCCCTAAGCACCGGACGGTCATCTATATCCTTCACACGGCTGTAGATCACTTCAGGACTTGCTGTCAGAAGCACCACGCGCCCGTTCTTTTTCATCTCCGCCACATTGCGTTCACGCATTGCAACACCGCCTCCGCAGGAAATCACCGCGTTGCGCTCAGACTGCAGCTCTATAAGAAGCTCTGTCTCCAGATTCCTGAAATATTCCTCACCATACGTCGCAAAGATATCTGGAATGCTCATCTGCTCACGCTCTGCAATGATCCGGTCCATCTCCACTGTCTTCATAGCAAACATCGTACTCAGATATTCGGATATAGTCGTCTTGCCCGCACCCATAAAACCGATCAGAACAATATTATAGTTAAAAAGCTTCCTTGCCTGAATGCGTTTGCTGTTCTTGCGGATACAGGAAAACACATCCTCAATCTCCTTCTTATATTTGCTGCCTGAAAGCTTCTCTTCCAGCCGTCTCTGTTGTTTTTCTTCCTGACGCGGCTGTAGAATCGGCATACCGTACTCTTCTTTATATACCATAATTTTTTCAATAATCGTATTGCGCTCTGCCAGCGCATCAATAATCTTATCATCACACAGCGTAAGCTGCTCCCGGTACATCTCTAAATCGTTCATACCATCTCTCCCACCTTACAGTGTTTTCTCTTTGCACATATGGATGTATTATATCAACATCCCCTCATTTTCGCAAGTTATTATTTTGCTTTCTTAAGAGCCTTCTTCACATCTTTATGAAAATTTTCCCATGCTTTTTCATCTTCCACAAAATACTTCGGGCAGTTCTTGCCCGTCACATCATAATGCCGGATGATATCCTTCTCGCTGAGGTCAAATTTCAGACACAGCCATGCGCACAGCTGCACCATAGACTGGTATGTATCCTCCAAAAATTCTCCGCTCTCATCCGGATGGCAGCACTCGATAGACACCGTATCAATATTCCGGTCATTGGAAGCATAGGCAACCTCCCATGTAGGAACACACTGTACGATCTCTCCATCCAGTCCAACGATAAAATTACTGCTTGTCTTTGTCAGATGACTATCCTTAAGCCCCTCAAAATAATTCCGGTTCGCGATTGCGGTCGCCCCCGGATTCGCCGTATAATGTACGACAATTCCTTTAATTTTGCTCGTCTCAGTCCCCGGTCTTGAATAAGGGTTCACAGTGAGGAGTTCCACATCAATATCCGGCTTGGAAGCGTCAACCTTCTCCCCTTTCATCTCAAAATAATTCTTTGCGAGCAGCGACGGTTTCACAATTTTTATTACGATAAGCAATGCAAAAAAGACAGCCAGCAAAACAATACCCAAACGGATGCTTATCACCATCCGCCGGGTCTTTCGTTTCTGCTTTATGCTTGTCTTTTTCCTGCTTTTCCCCGCTTTTTGCGCCGTGCTCTGAGATACCGTTCTTTTTTGTACCGTTTTCTTCGTTGCAGCTTTCTGGGGGGTTTTTTTTGATGTAGTTTTCTGTACTGTCTTCTTTTGTTCTTCCTTATTCACGCCTGTACTCTCCATTCATGTCTCAGAGATTTTATATCATATTTGATGATATCACATGTTTCTGATAAAGGAATGAAAAGATAGTTATATTTTTATGAAGATTTCTGTCATGCTTCCGTATGGAATCTGTACACTGTTGTTGTATCATACACTTCTCCTGCTCTTACTACCGGTCCTTCAAAGTGCTCTTTGTGCACTGCATCCGGAAAATACTGTGTCTCAAAGCAGACTCCGTGGCGTTTCTTATACTCCGCGCCTTCTTTTCCGGCCTCACTTATCAGAAAATTACCAGTGTAAAACTGCATCCCCGGCAGATCCGTGACGACCTCCATGGCAATCCCAGTCTCTTTTGAACGCATTCCAGCCACTACACGCATTCCATCTCCATTAAGAACCCAGTTGTGATCATATCCCATTCCAAACACAAGAGCTTCATAATCGGCTTCTATGTCCTGTCCGATCGTCTTGTATTCCCTGAAATCCATAGGAGTGCCCTCCACCGGCACAATCTCTCCTGTAGGGATCGACTCCGCATCCGCTCTGGTAAATGAATCTGCTGCGATCATCACTTCCTGCTTAAGCACTGTTCCCGAAGCATGTCCGGACAAATTAAAATAGCTGTGATTTGTAAGGTTCATAAGCGTATCCGCATCCGAAACCGCATGATAATGAATTATTATTTCATTATTGTCCGTCAGTTCATAGGTGACCGAGATATCCGCATTTCCCGGATATCCCTGATCTCCCTTTGGACTGCAAAGATGGAACGTAACACTTCGATCCTCTATCTTTTCTGCTTTCCACATCCGTTTATTATAATAGTCGCGTCCGCCATGCAGAGAATTTACGCCAGCATTGGCTGTCAGTTCATAAGTCTTTCCATTCAATTCAAAAGAGGCGTCCCCGATCCGGTTCGCTACTCTTCCTACGGAAGCTCCGAAATAAACATCGCCTTTTTCGTATGCGGCAGCGCTGTCATATCCAAGCACCACATCCTGCATTTTTTTATCCTTATCGGAAACAGCCGCCTTTACCAGCGCTGCGCCGTAATCAGTAACCGCTATCTCCATTCCGTTTTTATTTTTCATGAAATAAAGCTTTGCGCTCTCTCCTTTTGACGTCTTTCCAAATTCACTGACCATTCTTTCTGACTTCCTTTCTTTCCCTGCTGCTCCTATTCGTTCACACTGTAATTCGGCGCTTCCTTCGTGATATGTATATCATGAGGATGGCTTTCCTTTAAGGAGGCAGAAGATATCTTTACGAACTGCCCTGTCTTTTTCAGATCTTCCACCGTAGCGGCGCCGCAGTACCCCATACCGGAACGGAGTCCGCCCACAAGCTGGAATATCGTATCCTCAAGCATTCCCTTGTACGCAACACGCCCTTCTACGCCTTCCGGAACCAATTTCTTGGCATCTGTCTGGAAATACCGGTCCTTGCTTCCGTTTTCCATGGCTGCAATGGAACCCATGCCGCGATATACTTTGTATTTTCTTCCCTGATATAATTCGTAATCTCCAGGACTCTCGTCACAGCCTGCAAGCATGCTTCCCATCATACATACGTTAGCGCCTGCAGCAATCGCCTTTGTCATATCGCCGGAATACTTGATACCACCGTCAGCAATGATCGGAATTCCATATTTATCCGCCATCTCATAGCAGTTCATAACCGCCGTGATCTGAGGTACACCGATTCCCGCGACAACACGGGTAGTACAGATTGACCCCGGTCCAATGCCTACCTTTACCGCGTCCGCGCCTGCCTTGATGAGCGCTTCTGCCGCTTCCCCTGTCGCCACATTGCCTGCAATGATCGGAAGCTCCGGGAATTTCGACTTAACCATATCTACGGTACGCAGTACATTGGCAGAATGTCCGTGGGCGGAATCCATCACTACAACGTCAACCTTTGCATCTACCAAAGCCTTCGCCCTGTCTATGCAGTTCGCAGTGATCCCGATAGCCGCGCCACACAGGAGTCTCCCCTGAGAATCCTTTGCAGACAGAGGGTAACGAATCTGCTTTTCAATATCCTTGATTGTGATAAGTCCTTTTAAATTAAAATTATCATCAACGATCGGAAGCTTTTCTTTTCTTGCCTTTGCCAGAATTTTCTTCGCCTCTTCCAGTGTAATTCCTTCCTTTGCTGTAATGAGTCCTTCAGAGGTCATGCTTTCTTTTATCTTTTTTGTGAAATCTGTCTCGAATTTAAGATCACGGTTCGTAATAATACCTACCAGTCTTCTTCCTTCTGTGATCGGCACACCGGAAATCCTGAATTTCCCCATAAGATTATTGGCATCCTCCAGCGTGTGCTCCGGAGAGAGATAGAACGGATCAGTGATAACCCCATTCTCAGAGCGTTTTACTTTATCTACTTCTTCTGCCTGCTGCTCGATGGACATGTTCTTATGGATAATACCGATTCCGCCCTGTCTGGCCATGGCGATCGCCATACGGTGCTCGGTCACTGTGTCCATACCCGCGCTCATCATCGGTATATTAAGCCTGATACTTTTTGTCAAATTTGTCGACAAATCCACCTGATTTGGAATTACTTCCGAATATGCAGGCACTAAAAGCACATCGTCAAATGTAATTCCTTCTCCAATAATCCTTCCCATGTTCATACCTCTCTTCCATATTTAATCAAAAATCTATCATAAGTGTTAACTGCTATCATAACGAATGAACGCTCTTCTTGTCAACAAAATCTTTCAATTTTCGATGAATTTTTTCACCGTACGTCACACAGCTTCTTATTGACGCACAACTTTTCGCGGCGCCAGCATGAAAAGTCCTTCAATAATCGTGTCATTCGGCTCAAAGATCAGCTTTGCCTGATGTCCGTCATGCGATACGATCAACGCGTACAGTCTCGCGTCCGCGCTGCCGGAGCTTAAGTTGATGACCTTCGCATTCTGAAACTGGTCAAGCCTTGGAGAGTTTATGGGCGCAAGAAGCTCCATGACATCTACATTCGCCGAAAAAACACGCTTTCTCTTTGATTTATTCATGATCTTATCAATGTCAAGATCTCCGTTCACATACAAATATTCATACTCCACATTCAGTCTCGTTATTAAAAACCACACAAGGGCAATGACAATAATCGGAACGATCAGTCCCATTGGCATGATAAATACAGTTAGCACGGACACGATCGCCACCGCAACTAAAACCGCCTTTATCACCACATCCTTCATATCCGTCTGCTTTTTAATCAACTGTTCTGTATAAAAGTCACTCATTTCCATATCCTCCATTGTTCTTTGCGGCGCAGATAGATTTTTCACCGCTTTTATCCTTACGAGCATTGTAACACACTTTATGCTAAAAAGGGAACTCTCTGCTAAAGAGTTCCCCGAAAATTCATATTTTATTTTACATCATGCCCATTCCTGCACCTGCTCCTGCCGGCATTGCTGGAGCGTCCTCTTTGATGTTAGCGACAACGGATTCAGTCGTAAGAAGTGTAGATGCTACGCTTGTCGCGTTCTGAAGCGCACTTCTTGTAACCTTTGCCGGATCAAGAATTCCATTTTCCACCATATCAACATACTCTTCCGTCAAGACGTCAAATCCTGTTCCAACTGAAGATTCGGATACTTTGTTGATGATCACGGAGCCTTCTAAGCCTGCGTTTGCAGCGATATGGAACAGTGGAGATTCCAGAGCCTTCAGCACTACATTCGCACCTGTCTTCTCATCGCCGCTCATCCCGGCTGCCATCTTCGCAACCTCTTTTGCCGCGTGGATATAAGCGGAACCGCCTCCTGCGATGATTCCTTCCTCTACTGCTGCTCTTGTAGCCGCAAGAGCATCTTCCATACGCAGCTTCGCCTCCTTCATCTCTGTCTCAGTCGCAGCTCCTACGCGGATAACTGCCACGCCTCCAGCCAACTTCGCAAGTCTCTCCTGAAGCTTCTCACGGTCAAAATCAGATGTAGTCTCCTCGATCTGGCTCTTGATCTGAGCTACACGGTCAGAGATTTCTTTCTTGTCGCCCATACCGTCTACAATAACAGTATTTTCTTTCTGTACTTTTACAGATTTTGCACGTCCAAGCTGATCTAAAGTTGTCTCCTTAAGATCCATGCCAAGTTCATCGGAAACAACCTGACCTCCTGTCAGGATCGCGATATCCTTAAGCATCTCTTTTCTTCTGTCTCCGTAACCCGGTGCCTTAACCGCAACTACGTTGAAAGTTCCTCTGAGCTTATTTACGATTAGGGTTGTAAGAGCTTCTCCCTCAATATCCTCTGCAATGATAAGAAGTCTTGCTCCGGACTGCACGATCTGCTCAAGGAGCGGAAGGATGTCCTGAATATTGGAAATCTTCTTGTCTGTGATCAGGATATACGGCTCCTCCAGATTTGCCTCCATCTTATCCATATCTGTAGCCATGTATGCGGAGATATACCCTCTGTCAAACTGCATACCTTCTACAAGATCTAACTCTGTCTTCATAGTCTTGGATTCCTCGATCGTGATAACGCCATCGTTGGAAACCTTCTCCATCGCATCGGCAACCATCTCGCCAACCTCTGTATCTCCTGCTGAGATAGCCGCAACCTTTGCAATCTGATCTTTATCTTTCACCTTGCTGGACATTCCTGCAATCGCCTCAACTGCTTTCTCTGTCGCCTTCTTCATACCCTTGCGGAGAATGATCGGGTTAGCCCCTGCTGCAAGATTCTTGATCCCTTCGTGTACCATCGCCTGTGCAAGTACCGTTGCCGTCGTAGTTCCGTCGCCTGCCACATCATTCGTCTTTGACGCAACTTCCTTGATCAGTTGTGCTCCCATGTTCTCAAATGCATCTTCAAGCTCAATTTCTTTTGCAATCGTTACGCCGTCATTGGTGATCAGCGGCGCACCGAAAGATTTATCAAGAACTACGTTGCGTCCCTTTGGTCCAAGCGTTACTCTTACTGTATCGGCAAGCTGATTCACGCCCGCCTCTAATGCTCCTCTGGCTTCTGCGCCATATTTGATTTCCTTTGCCATGTTCTGTTCCTCCTGTTTCTATATGATTATTATATTTCCCTGAGTTTTTTATTCTACGATAGCAAGGATATCATCCTGCTTCACAATAATGAATTCCTCGTCATCAAGCTCTACTGTTGTCCCGGCATATTTTGAATAGATAACTGTCTGTCCGGCTGACACATTCATTGCAACTTCTTTTCCATCAATTGTTCCGCCAGGTCCAACAGCGACAACCTCTGCCTGCTGCGGCTTCTCCTTTGACTGTCCTGGAATTACGATTCCTGACTTTGTTGTCTCTTCTGCAACTAACTGTTTCAAAACGACTCTGTCGCCAAGTGGTGTTAATTTCATATTAAATCCTCCTTAATATTATCTATATTTGTTAGCACTCATAAAAAGAGAGTGCTAAAAACTCTAGATATAAAATAGCACTCTCCACCTGTTTTGTCAACACACTTTATATTTAGTTTACAGGATTTTTATAAAATCCATTCCGCACATAGAATACAACTACTTTTCCAAGCTTATTACCGTATCGTTCCTTAATGACTCCTTCACACTTAATCTCCTCTTCTTCCACTTCCAGAATGCACTCATATACTCCGTCCAATGAAAAAAGCGGCAATTCAGACTTCCCTGTTAATAAATATATGCTCTCTTCCTTCGGATTATACGTAATAACCTCACAATGATATATATTTTCATCGAAATAGCCATTTTGCACGATCACTCTTGTCATCCTGAGGCTGGCAGGACATTTCTCATACATAATAACTGCTACCCTTCTATAATATTTACCGCTCTTCCTTCAGCTTTTCAAGTTCAGTGAACACATAGTCGTTCACAACCTTAATATAGGTTCCCTTCATACCGGAAGAACGCGATTCGATCACACCTGCACTCTCGAATTTGCGCAGCGCGTTCACAATGACAGAACGTGTAATCCCTACCCGGTCCGCCACTTTGCTGGCAACAAGGATACCTTCCATCCCTTCGAGCTCTTCAAAAATATGAATGATCGCTTCCAGTTCGGAAAAAGAAAGGGTACTGATCGCCGACTGAACAATATGCTCCTTTCTTGTCTCCTCTGCATTCTCCTCATTGACAGAGCGCAGCATCTCAAGCCCTACCACAGTTGTTCCGTATTCACTCAGAATAATGTCGTCAATCTCATACAGCGCATCTTTCTTATAGATAAAAAGCGTCCCGAGACGTTCTCCCGCTATATCGATCGGGCTGATCAGCGCCTGATAGTGTTCTACGATCCCTTTCGAAAATCCAAGCGTCTCAAGATTGACATTCTCCTTCGTGGAAAGAACAATGAGGAAACGTTCATTCAGATGAAAATCAATATGCTTACCCACATCCTTCTCTATCAGTTCCTCGATATATGGAACGCCCTCGCATTTACTCCCGCCAAGCACTTTCCCTTTCTTACTGACAACCAGCACATTAGAATCCAGAATATCTGTCAATACATCGCAGATATCGTTAAAAACAACCTTGCTCGAATTATTGTTGTGAAGCAATTTATTAATTTTTCTCGTTTTATCTAACAATTGTACACTCATACGTTTTCCTCCGTTCTTTAGCGTAATATTATCACATAATTTTCGAACATTCAATAAATTTTACACATAATTTTATTCTTTTTGTAATTCCTGATCTTTTCTAATCTGCTTCTGCTTTTCTGTTGTCGGATTTATTCTCCACATATCCACACTGCTCATTACCGCAGCATAGTTTATTCCCTTTTTCCACCATATAACTTTTGCAGCGTGGACATTTTTTTTCAGACGGTTTTTGCCACGACATAAAACTGCATTCCGGATTATCCTCACATCCGTAATATTTACGGCCTTTCTTTGTCTTTCTCAAGACAACATCCTTGCCGCACTCCGGACATTTCACACCGATTTTTTCAAGATATGGCTTCGTGTTCCTGCATTCCGGAAAACCGGGACAGGCTAAGAATTTTCCGTGAGGTCCGTATTTGATCACCATATTGCGTCCGCACTGCTCACAGACCACATCCGTCACTTCATCTTCAATTTTGACCGTCTCAAGTTCTTCTTCGGCATGTTTTACTGCTTCTTCAATATCTGGATAGAAATTCTCGATAATCGTCTTCCATTTCACTTTGCCTTCCGCAACTCCGTCCAAAAGACTTTCCATATTGGCAGTAAAATTCACATCTACGATCGTCGGAAATGACTGCTTCATCATATTGTTCACAACTTCGCCGATCTCTGTCAGGTACAGATTCTTATTCTCCTTTGCCACATATCTGCGGTTAATGATCGTGGAAATCGTCGGAGCATAGGTACTCGGCCGTCCAATGCCAAGTTCCTCTAATGTCTTTACAAGCGCCGCTTCTGTATAATGGGCCGGCGGCTGCGTAAAATGCTGCTTACTCTCAAAACTTTCCTTCGTAAGAACAGAATCTTTATCAAGTCCCTTTAACAGTACGCTGCTCTCTTCCTTTCCTTCCCCGGCCTCCGTATAGACTGACCGGAAACCCTCGAAAGAAAGTCTGGAAGCCGCCACTGAAAACCGATACTTTCCCGCACCGATTTTCACAGACGTTGTCTCATATTTTGCGGGCTGCATCCTGCTGGCCACAAAACGCTTCCATATAAGCTGGTAGAGCCTGAACTGATCTCTGGTCAGGGAATCCTTCACCACTGCAGGTGTTCTCGACACATCTGTCGGACGGATCGCCTCATGAGCATCCTGAATCTTCTTCCCATCTGCTCCCTTTGATTTTCCTTCCGCCACGAACGAATCACCATACTGTTCTTTAATATATTCGCGCACATTCCTGTCCGCTTCCTCAGACACCCTTGTGGAGTCCGTACGCAGATAAGTAATGAGCCCAACCGTTCCATTGCCCCGAAGATCAATTCCCTCATAAAGCTGCTGTGCGATCCGCATTGTCTTAGCAGTGGCAAAATTGAGTCCTTTCGATGCTTCCTGCTGCAAAGTGCTCGTTGTAAAAGGCACCGGCGACTTTTTTGTCCGCTCGCCCTTTTTCACCTCGTCTACTACGAACTGCGCAAGGTCTATTTCCTTTATGATCTGTTCCATCTCCTCTTTAGAACGGATCGTCACCTTCTGATCTTCTGTCCCGTAGAATTTTGCCGTCAAAGGCTTTCTCTCGCCCTTCACCTTAAGACAGACGTCCAGCGTCCAGTATTCTTCTGGAATGAACAGGTTAATCTCTTCCTCCCGGTCTGCGATGATCCTTAAGGCAACCGACTGGACGCGCCCCGCACTTAAGCCTCTCTTCACCTTTGCCCATAAAAGCGGACTGATTCGATAACCTACTACTCTGTCCAGCATACGTCTGGCTTGCTGGGCATCGACCAGATCCATATCAATCTCTCTTGCATTTTTCAGCGAAGCTTTTACCGCATTTTTTGTTATCTCATTGAAGCTGATGCGATACATCTTCTTATCCTCCAGCTTCAGCGCCTTGGATAGATGCCATGAAATCGCTTCTCCCTCCCGGTCCGGGTCAGTTGCAAGATATATCTTATCCGCTTTTTTAACTTCCTTGCGCAGATTTGCAAGGATCTCCCCTTTTCCGCGAATCGTAATATATTTTGGTTCAAAATCATGCTCGACATCAATCCCGAGCTGACTTTTCGGCAGATCCCTTACATGCCCGTTCGATGCGGTCACCACATAATTGCTTCCCAAAAATTTTTTAATTGTCTTAACCTTGGCAGGCGACTCTACGATCACAAGATATCTAGCCATAAAATTACTTCCTCCACTGTGAATTTATTTAAATTCTCACATAATAGTTTTTAGAAATTTCTTTCGCCATCCCCTGTAATTCCAGAGTGATCAAATGTTCCAGAACTTCCCTCGCCGAAAGATGTGTTTCTTTCGATAAACAATCTATGTCTTTCGGTGTAAAACCGAGACAACTATACACTAAATTTTCTGTTGTTTCAAGCTTTTTTTTATTTTTGTTTATTATTTGCAAGTCTTTTAGACATTTGATATCCATTTCGTCTAACAAATCTTCCGGCGAAATCAATATTCCCGCCCCCTGCTGAATAAGCCGGTGGCACCCTTGACTTAAAGGGCTTGCCGCCGGTCCCGGCAGCGCGTACACATCCTTCCCCTGTTCAAGCGCCATATCCGCGGTTATCAGAGAACCGCTCCGCTCCTTTGCCTCTATTACAAGCACCACGTCCGACAATGCACTGATAATCCGGTTTCTTGCCGGAAAATATCCGGGAAGCGGCTTAGTGCCCGGTATCTGTTCAGAGATGATCCCGCCTTCCCTCTGCAGATCCATATAAAGACCAAAATTTTCTCTCGGATAGCAGATATCCACGCCGCATCCTAACACTCCATAGGTTCTCCCGTTCCCATTCAATGCGCCTCTCTGGCCAAATCCATCGATCCCTCTGGCCATACCGCTGATGATCTGCACTCCTGCTTTCGCCAGCTTCTCTCCATATTGTAACGCCATCTCTTCCCCATAGTTCGTACATCTCCTTGCTCCCACAATTGCCGCGGAGGTCTTCTCCTCTTTTGGGAGCTTTCCTTTTACATAAAGAGCATAGGGCGGATTCTGAATCCTTTTCACCCTCTTCGGATACTTTTCCGAAAAATAAGGCACAAAAGAAATCCCCTGTTCTCCCATCCGAACATACTCTGCGCGGATATCTTTTTCTTTCACCCCTGTAACTGTCTGTACTTCTTTTTCCTTTAGAATGCCCGTTGCCCGCAGTTCTCTTTCTTCTATATTATATATCTCTTCTGCGCTTTTGAATTTCTCCCGCAAAAGTCTTTTCTTTCCTGCAGATATCCCATAAAGGGATGCCAGCCAGTATTCATACATCATATGCAGTTACCTCCCCCAATATTTCTTATCCACCGTCCGGTATCCTATTGCTTCCTTCAGATGCGGCATACCAATTTCTCCTCCGCCCTCCATATCCGCAATCGTCCTTGCCACCTTAAGAATCTTATGATAGGTTCTGGCTGTCAGGCTAAGCGCGGTAAATGCCTGTTTCATCAGCTCCTCTTCCCCACTCCCTAAACAGCAGAATTTTTCTATCTGTCCAACACTCAGCATAGAATTGCTCCAAACTCCCGTCCCCTCATACCTCTTTTGCTGAATGTTCCTCGCCGCTTCCACTCTCTTCCGTATATCGGCTGACGTCTCCTGTCTGATGTTCTCCCGAATTTCTTCATATTGGATCCTCGGAACTTCCATACAGATATCGATCCGGTCTAAAAATGGCTGACTGACACGAGAAAGATACTGCTGCATCTGCCATGGTGTACAGCTGCATCTTGAAAAATCAGGAAAATTGCCGCAGGGACATGGATTCATCGCGGCAGCAAGCATAAAGTTAGATGGAAACACATAATTTCCATGTGCCCTGTTGATATGGATTTTCCGCTCCTCCAGAGGTTGTCTTAGCACCTCCAGCACAGATTTTTTAAATTCCGCCAACTCGTCCAAAAACAGTACGCCGCCATGAGCCAGACTGATCTCTCCCGGAGACGGTATGAGTCCTCCGCCGGCCAATGCAGACTTTGTCACCGTATGATGTACACTCCTAAAAGGTCTGCCTGTAATAAGCGGACGTTCTTTATCCACCAGCCCAAGCACACTGTATATCTTTGTGATCTCCAGACTCTCGGCATGGGAAGGAGACGGCAGGATCGTTGGAATCCTCTGCGCGATCATAGACTTCCCGCTGCCCGGAGGCCCGATTAATAACAGATTATGTCCGCCTGACACTGCCACCTCCACAGCTCGCTTCACGGATTCTTGTCCCTGAATATCTGAAAAATCAACCGTACCTGTCGGCGGATTCGCATACATTTCCCACTGGCTGCCGCTCTCCGGAAGTATCCTTGTCTCTCCCTTCAGATATTCCACTGCCTGTCTGAGACTCTCAACCCCGATAATCTGTATTCCCTCTGTCAAAGCGCCCTCAGGGGCATTGCCTTTTGGAAGTATACATCGGTCACACCCCATCTTTTTTGCCTCCGCAACGATTGGCAGTATTCCTTTCACTTCCCTGACTCTCCCATCCAGACTCATCTCCCCGACCACAACTGTATTCTTAAGTCTCTCTGCCGTAAGCTCTCCTAATGCCGAAAGCAATGACAGCGCGATAGGAAGATCGAAGGACGCGCCCCTTTTTCTGACTGTTGCCGGAGCCAGATTAATGATAATCTTCTTTGCCGGAATCTGTATTCCCGAATTACGAACGGCGGTTCTCACCCGTTCCGAAGCCTCCTTTACTTCCGCGGAAAGATACCCTACCATATGGAATACCGGAAGTCCGTTGCTGATATCCGCCTCCACATGAACCGGTTCTACATGCAGCCCTTCAATGGCCGCAGACATTACTGTGCTGAATGACATCTGCACACCCCTTTCTTAGATTGTAATGATAAATTGTGATGATTGCGGCCGATACAGCCTTTGAAAATTACCGGAAACCGATCGGGGGAAGCCGCCCCCTGTTTCCAGAAATGTGAGATAATTCTATCCGAATTACGGACAGATGTCAACCATATTTTGATAATACCAGTTTAAATACTGAAAAGGGGGTTTAACCCCCATCTCAAGCTCTAAAAATATTCACGCAGTTTTTCGATCGCACTTTTTTCGATTCTTGAAACATAAGAACGAGAGATGCCAAGTTGTTTTGCTATCTCCCGCTGTGTATATTCCTCCTCATTATACAGGCCATATCTCATCTTAAGAACCAGACGCTCTCTTGACGACAGCTCAGACTCTACTTTCTGGTAGAGCATCTTAATATCATCCTTAAGCTCTGCCTTCCGATGAGCGTCATCTTCATCCGTCTCAATAATATCAAACAACTGTATCTCATTACCTTCCCTGTCTGTTCCGATCGGTTCATAGAGAGAGATTTCTCTGGAGGTTTTCTTTTTTGCCCTAAAATGCATCAGTATCTCATTCTCGATACATCTTGCCGCATAGGTTCCAAGCCTTACACTCTTATCTGGGTTAAATGTGACGACTGCCTTGATCAGTCCGATCGTCCCGACAGATAAAAGGTCTTCGTTATCCTCCTCCAATGTCTGGTATTTTTTAACGATATGGGCCACAAGGCGCAGATTCCTTTCAATCAGAATATGCTTTGCCTCCAGGTCACCCTCCGTATATTTTTGCATGTAATAAGTTTCTTCAGCAGCGGTGAGAGGTTGGGGAAATGATTTCAAAAAAAGCACCTCTTGGCATACTTAATAATATTGTATGTGTGAGAGGGGGGTTTTGTGCTTTTCCATGTTTTTTTAATTTAGTGGGTGAGGCACAGCCCTGCCAGAGCATATTTCTACGGAACCGCGCTTTCGCACTGGCCGAGTTGTGCCGCGAAGTGTATTAAAATACCGGAAAAGCACGAAGCTCCCTCTACATGGGAGCTTCGCGGCGGAGGATGTCGTAGACTTCTGCCTGTTCGGATAGTTTTACATAGAGTACTTGTTTGGGATGGGGAGCGCTTTCCTGACTTGCGCCGTCCTCATCGGTGATACTTAAAACTGTTGCAGGAATGTTTCGGCCGTCGGGCTTCATGATCTCAATCTCTTCGCCGACGGAGAATTTGTTGCGCTGCTCGATGCGGCAGACATTGCCGTTTGCTTCGCCTGCGATTCCGAGATAAGTGTATTCTCTTACGTAGGTATTATTGTCGTAAATCTGGCTTTCTTCACTGGGTTTTCCGAAGTAGAAGCCGGTAGTGAACTGACGGTAAGTACAGTTTGTTATCTGATTCAGGTACCACGGCATATTCTCTTTATATTTTTCGGGCGATTCCAGATAGTCGTCGATGGCTTTCCGGTAAGTTCTCGCCACTGTTGCCACGTAGAGAGCTGTTTTCATGCGTCCTTCGATCTTGAAGCTGTCGATTCCCGCCTCTACCATCTCGGGGATATGTTCAATCATGCACAGATCCTTTGAATTAAAGATGTATGTGCCGCGCTCATTTTCATAAACTGGCATATATTCACCGGGTCTCGTCTCTTCCACTACCGCATATTTCCAACGGCAGGGGTGGGTGCATGCTCCGTGATTGGCATCCCGGCCGGTAAAGAAATTACTGAGAAGGCAGCGGCCGGAATAAGAGATACACATTGCCCCATGGATAAAGCTCTCGATCTCCATCTCTTCTGGAATATGTTCCCGGATTTCTTTGATCTCTTTTAACGACAGCTCCCTTGCAGAAACTACCCGCTTTGCACCCTGTTCCCACCAGAACCGGTAGGTGCCGTAGTTCGTGTTGTTCGCCTGCGTGCTTACATGGCGGTCGATCTCCGGGCATATTTCCTTCGCAATCATAAAAATCGCCGGATCTGCAATGATAAGTGCATCTGGTTTCAGCTCTTTTAATTCTTTCAGATATTCCTCTGCTTTCGGAAGGTCATCATTATGCGCCAGTATATTCACCGTGACATGCACTTTCACCCCTCTTTCATGGGCAAATGCAATTCCCGCTTTCATATCATCCAAAGAAAAATTCTTTGCCTTTGCACGAAGCCCGAAAGCCTCTCCCCCGATATATACCGCATCAGCGCCGAATATGACCGCTGTCTTTAACACTTCCAGACTGCTTGCCGGAATCAAAAGTTCCGGATGTCTTTTGTCTCTCATTTCGTTCACCGTTTCTTTCTTATCTTCTAACGCTAAGTGCGATCCCATCCCCCAAAGGAAGGATCGACGTCTGAAGTCTATCATCATGCTTTAACTGATACAGATACTCCCGCATACGGCTGTGAATGGTACGGTTCCTTCTCTCTACCGCAAACCGGGACTTTATGATATCGCCATCCTGCAGCACGTTATCAGACACCAGCACTCCTCCCGGCGCAAGAAGACGTATGGCCTCCGGCATATACTGGATATACTGTCCTTTGGCAGCATCCATGAATATGAAGTCATAGGGTCCCTGAAGAGTCTTCATGATCTCCAGCGCATCCCCTTCAAGGAGCGTGATCTGCTCCTTTCGTCCCACCCGCTTAATATTTTCAAGAGCTATCGGAATACGTTTCTCATAATTTTCAATCGTTGTGATATGGCCGCCCTCCGGCATATACTCACTCATTAAAATCGCTGAAAATCCGACAGCCGCTCCTATCTCTAAGATACGAAGCGGCTTTTTCATCAGCAGGAGCACCTTTAAGAAGCTCTGTGTCTCCTTTCGGATGATCGGTACGTGTGACTCTAAAGCCTCCTGCTCTATTTTTTCAATCATATCACTCTCCGGAAGTTCCAGAGAATGTAGATAGGTTATCGTTCTCTCATCTACAATCATCTTATACATCCATAATAATCGGCAGTATCATCGGTTTCCGCTTTGTCCGTCTCCAGATAAAATCATTCATCTTATCACGGATCACCAGCTTAATCTTACTCCAGTCTGCGTTGCGCTGGTGCGTCAGGCAATCTTCCACCGCATCCGTGAGTATCTGCCTTGCCTCTTCCATAAGTCCTTCAGACTCTCTTACATAGACAAAACCTCTCGATACAATGTCCGGCCCCGCAAGAAGCTGATTGCTTCCCCGCTCAAGCGTCAGCACGACGATCAGGATGCCGTCTTCCGCCAGATGCTGACGATCTCTCAAGACGATATTCCCCACATCGCCCACACCGAGTCCGTCCACAAGAATCTCCCCGGTATGAACTTTGTCCACAATCTCCGCCTTATCACTGTCAAGCTCCAACACATCGCCGGAATGGATAAGGAATACATTCTCCTTTGGTATGCCCAAATTTCTTGCAAGAGCCGCATTGGCATTCCTGTGGCGGAACTCGCCGTGTACCGGAATCGCATATTTCGGCCGCACAAGCGAATAGATCAGCTTTAATTCTTCCTGACATGCATGACCCGATACATGGGCATCCTGAAAGATCACATTCGCACCTTTCTCCGAAAGTTCGTTGATCACCTTAGATACCGATTTCTCGTTGCCGGGAATGGGATTTGAACTGAAGATCACGGTATCTCCCGGCATGATGGTCACCTTTTTATGCACATCCGCCGCCATACGGGAAAGCGCCGCCATAGATTCTCCCTGACTTCCTGTCGTGATCAGTACCGTCTTCTCAGGCGGATAGTTCTTAAGCTGATCTATCTCAATCAGCGTATTTGCCGGAACACTTAAGTATCCCAGCTCCTGAGCTACTTGAATGATACTTACCATACTGCGCCCTTCCACGACAACCTTACGGTTATATTTGCATGCGGAATTGATGATCTGCTGCACACGATCTACATTTGACGCAAATGTGGCAATAATGATCCGCGTATGCTGATACTCCGCAAATATATGGTCAAAGGTAAGTCCTACTGTGCGCTCGGACTGTGTAAAGCCCGTCCGTTCCGCATTAGTGCTGTCACTCATCAGCGCCAGCACGCCTTTCTTTCCAATCTCCGCAAAGCGCTGCAGATCTATGGCGTCCCCGAACACCGGAGTATAGTCAACCTTAAAGTCTCCCGTATGGACAACGATCCCCGCCGGAGAATAAATGGCAAGAGCCGCCGCATCCTGAATACTGTGGTTTGTCTTGATAAACTCTATTCTAAACTGTCCCAGATTGATGGACTGTCCGTGCTTTACCACTTTCCTTCTCGTACTGCGAAGGAGATTATGTTCCGTAAGCTTCTTTTCAATGATCCCCATCGTAAGCTTTGTCGCATAGATCGGCAGGTTCATCTCCCTAAGCACATAGGATAGAGCCCCGATATGATCTTCATGCCCATGGGTAATGACAAACCCTTTCACCTTCTGTATATTGTCTTTCAGATACGTAATATCCGGAATCACCAGATCGATTCCGAGCATATCATTCTCCGGAAATGCCAGACCGCAGTCCACCACAATAATACTGTCCTCGTATTCAAAGGCAGTAATATTCATTCCAATCTTCTCTAATCCTCCGAGTGGAATGATCCGCAATTTTCCGTTGTTCTTTTTTTTCAAATTTCCACCTCCATATATTATTTTTCCGTCTTCTTAAGGCATTCTTCACATTGCCCGTAAAATTTCAGTTCGTGGTCCATCACATGAAATCCCGCCTCTTTCTCAATATGGCGTTCCAATTCATCCAGCCAGTCATCCTTAAACGACTGTACCTTTCCACATGTCCTGCATATCAAATGATGATGGTGATGCTTTCCCTCTGTGCTTATGCCTTCTCCGATTTCATAACGCACGCATCCATTATCCAGATTAATGCGGTCCACCAACTGCATTTCCAGCAATAGCTGTACTGTCCGGTAAATAGTCGCAAGCCCGATCTCCGGGTAGTCTTCCTTTACCAGATCATAGATATCCTCTACCGTCATATGCCTGTCCTTATGACACGCGAGTACCTCTAACACAAGTAACCTCTGATTCGTTACTTTAAGTCCTTTTTCTTTCAGCATCTGCCTAAATTTTTCCTGACTGATAGACATAAACACTACCTCTCAGAATCTTTCGTATACTATGGCATGTAAACATAGCTCTCAGGGTTCTATATCCACATCCTCTAATAGTTCCTCAAATACTTTTGAAATCACGCCAAGCTCATTATCATCGTCCACAATCTCGTAGACACTGTCCGTATCATCCGCAGGAGAGGTATCCCTCAAAATCAGACACTGCGCATCCCCTTCTTCCGAGTCCGTAACCAAAATATAGGAAACTCCGTTGATCCTCGTCTGCTCCAGCACAAAGAATTCCACTTCTGTCTTCATCTCTTCGGACATAAATTTGATCTTTTCCATTTTACCATCCCTCCAAGCCCGATATAGCCCGCTTTAATCAGCTGCCTGCCCATTCGGCAGCGAATTCAGATATCCCTGCAATATAAAAACTGCCGCAATTTTATCAATGTATTTTTTGCGGTTCTCTCGCCTTATATGATTCTCAATTAATGTCCGCTCTGCTTCCACCGTAGTCAGACGCTCGTCCCACATCACGACTTTAAGGCCGGTCCTCTTCGTCAGCATCTCACCAAATTCCCTTGTCTTTTCCGCCCGTTCTCCGATATCATTATTCATAAGCTTTGGAAAACCAAGTACGATCCGCCCCACCTCATACTCCGAAATCAACGCTTCAATACGCGCGCAGGTTTTCCTAAGCTTGTTCTCGTCCTTGCGGGTGATCGTCTCAATTCCCTGCGCCGTAATAAGCAGAGGGTCACTGATCGCAACTCCCACAGTCTTCGAACCATAATCCAGTCCCATAATTCTCATAGACATTATAACCAGCCATTATGCTCAATATACGTCTTGAGCATCTCTTCTACTAATTCGTCACGCTCCATCTTCATGATCAGGCTTCTTGCACTGTTATGACTCGTAATATACGTCGGATCCCCTGACATAATATATCCGACGATCTGATTCACCGGATTATAACCTTTTTCGCTCAGAGCTTTGTACACAATCTCAAGGATATCTTTTGCTTGAATTTGTGGACCGCTTTCTACCTGAAAAAATTGTGTGCTGCTTAAAGCTTTCATATACTCACGTCCTTCAAAAATACTTCTTTCTTATTCTAACCTAAAGCCATTCAAAATTCAATGCATTATTTGCAAATGGCTCTCAATTTCTACATTTACCATCTGATTCACTTGTTTTTGATTTAGTTTCTGTCTGATTTTGACATACTCCTTCGTATGCCCGATTCCGTAAAGTCCGTCTTCACATATCTCTACCTCTTCTATGAGAACTTCTTTCACGGTTCCTATGAACGCATTTTCAAAAGCTTCCTGCTTTTTTCTGCTCAATTCGATGAGCTCCCTGCTTCTTTCATTTTTAATCTTCTCCGGGACCTGATGCTCCATCGCGGCGGCTTTCGTCCCTTCTCTCCTCGAATATTGAAAGACATGTGTCTCATAAAAATTAACTTTATCAACGAAAGCTCTTGACTGCTCAAACTCTTCCTCTGTCTCTCCCGGAAAGCCCACGATAATATCCGTCGTAAGCGCCGGATTTTTAAAATATTTTCTGAGGAGACAGCATTTTTCATAATATTCCTCAGATGTATACCGGCGGTTCATGCGCTTTAACGTCTCATCACATCCGCTCTGAAGAGATAAATGGAAATGTGGGCACATCTTTGGCAGACTGCCAAGCTTCTTAGCAAATTCCTCTGTAATAATCCCAGGCTCCAGAGACCCAAGCCGAATTCTCTCAATCCCCGCGGTCTCATGAATGTGTAAAATAAGTGACAGAAGGCTGTCTTCTTCCCCCTCAAGATCCACCCCATAAGAGCTCAGATGGATCCCTGTCAGCACCACTTCCTTATAGCCGTTTTCCGCCAGCTTATGAACCTCATTGATCACACTCTGCAGCTTTCTGCTGCGGACTCTTCCTCTGGCAAAAGGAATGATACAATAGGAGCAGAACTGGTTGCACCCATCCTGAATCTTAATATAAGCGCGGGTGTGACCTGCAGTCTGCGACAGACAAAGGTCTTCGTATTCTCTGACATGGCCGATATCGAGCCGCGCGTCAAGAACCTCTTTTTGCCTCTCCCTTTCATACTGCGCAAGAATCTCAGCAATATCTTTTTTTCGGTTGTTTCCCACAACAATGTCAATCACCTCGTCTGCCTGTCCGCCCTTTTCCTGCACATAACAGCCTGCCGCCACTATGACCGCCTCCGGATTCTTAAGCTTCGCCCGATGGAGCATCTGCCTTGATTTCCGGTCCGCCATATTGGTTACTGTGCAGGTATTCACAATATAGATATCCGCCTTCTCAGAAAACGGTACGATGACATACCCGTTCTCCACTAAAATCTGCTGCATTGCTTCCATCTCATAGGCATTCACCTTACAGCCCAAATTATGAAGCGCTACCTTTTTCATAGATAATTCCTTTCTATTTCAAACATTTCCTTGACTTTTCTAATATGTCCTTATAATATAATAGTGAATAAAAAGACAATAAGGAGGTATTTTATGAAAACCGTACAAATTTCTTTAAACTCTATCAATAAAGTGAAGTCATTCGTAAATGAAATCACAAAATTTGACAATGATTTCGACCTTGTATCCGGAAGATATGTTATCGATGCCAAATCAATCATGGGTATTTTCAGTCTGGATCTATCCAAGCCGATCGATCTGAACATCCATGCCAGCGAATCCGATATCGAAAACATCCTCAATATTTTGAAACCGTACCTTGTATAATTTACACAAAAGTTCTATCTTTAAAAGTCAGTCAGACTCAGAAGCCGAGTCTGACTTTTTCATTTTCCGGATTATTTTATCTCGATCACTTCGGCTGTTTTAACCGCCTCTTCAACAAGCGCATCTATCTTTTCTGCAAGCTTTTCCTCTGAACGTCTTATGACGTCAACATTTGGCTTTGTCACCGGATGCTTCGCCACAAAAATCGTGCAGCAGTCTTCAAAGGGCTGGATCGAGGTTTCATAAGTGTCGATCCTTTCTGCTACATCCACGATCTCCTGCTTGTCGAATCCGATCAGAGGACGGTACACCGGAAGCGTACACACGTCATTGGTCGCCGCAAGGCTCTGCATTGTCTGACTCGCCACCTGACCGATACTTTCACCCGTGATCAGGCCAAGACACCCATCCTTTTCTGCAAAATGCTCTGCAATCCGCATCATGTACCGGCGCATGATGATCGTCAGCTCGTCATGGGGGCACTGGTCGTAGATATAAAGCTGAATGTCCGTAAAATTCACCACATGAAGCCTGATCGGTCCGGAATACTCCGCCACTTTCCCGGCCAGCTCCACAACCTTCTGCTTTGCACGCTCGCTCGTATAGGGCGGGGCGTGGAAATAAGTCGCCTCAATCCCGACCCCGCGCTTGGAAATCATATATCCGGCCACCGGACTGTCAATACCGCCCGACAAAAGAAGCATCGCTTTTCCGTTGGTGCCCACCGGCATCCCTCCGGCTCCCGGGATGATCTGTGAATACACGTACACCTCCTCACGTACCTCGATATTGACCATGACATCCGGGCGGTGTACGTCTACCCGAATCTCCGGAAACGCTTCTAAAATCGCCTCTCCCAGATCCCGGCTGATCTCCATAGAATTCTTTGGATAAGTTTTCTTCGAGCGTCTGGATTCTACCTTGAACGTAAAGCTCTTATCCTCATACATCTCATCCATATAGGCCACAACATCTTTTTTCAACTCCTCGAAACCTTTATCCGAAAGCCTTAACACCGGACAGATTCCTACCAGCCCGAATACCTTCTTCAGATGTTCTACCGTATCCTCATAATCATATTCTCCGCCGCAGTCCACATAGATCCGCGCCTGCTTTTTAAAGACCTCGAATTCGCCTTCCACTTCTTTCAGCGCACGGCGCACCTGACGAACCAATGCATCCTCAAAAAGATAGCGGTTCTTTCCCTTGATCCCAATCTCTCCGTATTTTAACAAAAATGTGTGAAATCTCATCTTCTCTCTCCTTAGTTTCTGATTGTATTAACGTCTCGTATATCTCCTGAGCCGCGGCACCAGTTCCTTTAAGACCTCCAATGTGTAATCAATCTCTTCGCGGGTTGTAAACTCTGACATACTGAATCTCAGCGTTGCATCCAGATATTCCTGACTTGCTCCAATCCCTTTCAGCACCCCGCTCACCTGCGGATGGTTAGAAGAACATGCAGAGCCGGAAGACACATAGATTCCCTTCGCCTCCAACGCATGAAGAAGCACTTCACTTCGGATTCCTGCAAAGCCCACGCTGATAATATGAGGCGCGGACGTCTCATCATACATCCCGTGAATCTTCGTGCTTTCAATCTGGGACACGCCTTCTATAAAGTGCTCCTTTAGCGAGCGCATTCCAGCCACCTTCTCATCCAGATTCTCGTAGATGGTTTTTGCCGCCAGACCAAGCCCCGCAATACCCGGAACATTTTCCGTTCCAGAACGGACATTTTTCTGCTGTTCCCCGCCGAATACAATCGGTTTAATCTTCACGCTGCTGTCAATATAAAGCGCGCCGACTCCTTTCGGCCCGTGAATCTTATGCCCGCTGACAGAGCACATATCCACCTTCAGTCTTTTTGGATAGATTCGATATTTTCCGAACCCCTGCACCGCATCTACATGGAACAGAATATTCTTATTATAGGCCTTCACAATACCTGCAGCTTCCTGAATGGGCTGCACAGATCCCACCTCATTATTCACATACATAACCGACACAAGAATAGTATCCGCACAGAGAGCTTCTTTCAGCGCTTCAAGCTTAATTCTACCAAAACGGTCTACCGGAAGGAATGTAACCCGAAAGCCTTCTTCTTCTAAATACCGCATCGTATTGATGATCGCTGGATGCTCGATTGCTGTCGTGATCAGGTGATTCCCTGCCCGGCGGTTCGCTCTCGCCGCCCCGATGAGTGCAAGATTATCGCTCTCCGTCCCGCCGGACGTAAAAAAAATCTCTTTCTCCTGCACCTTCCAGAGCTTTGCCAGTATTTCCTTCGCCTCTTTTATATACCTTTCTCCTTCCATGCCCTTTTTGTGCACGGAAGACGGATTCCCATAATCCTCACACATGACTTTGCGCACAAGATCTCCAACACATTCATATGCGCGGGTTGTTGCAGAATTATCCAAATATATTTCTTTCATATACCCACTTCCTGTTTTTCTTTTCTTATTTATAGAATATGTGGCTATTCCTCCAGTTGGAACATCAACACAGATAATGTCGTAATTCCTGCCGTTTCCGTGCGCAGAATTCTTCGTCCAAGCGTGACCGCCTCTGCACCTTTTTCCAGCGCCTCTGAAACTTCCGCTTTCTCGAATCCACCTTCCGGACCGATAAAGATGCCGATAGACTGCCCTGGCTGAATTGCTGCAAGTAATTTCTTAGTCTTATCCATCCCTTCCGCAAGCTCGTAGGGGATCAATCGGACGTCCAGCTTTGCCGCAAGCTCTAATGCCTCTTTCCACGACAGTACGTTTTTCACCTCCGGCACAATCCCCCGCCCCGACTGTTTGGCCGCACTTTTCGATATCTCTTGCCACCGGCTGACTTTTTTCCGGGCTTTTTTTTCATCCAGCTTAACCACACAGCGTTTCAAAGCTACAGGGATAATCTGATACACGCCAAGTTCCACCGCTTTCTGGACAATAAATTCCATCTTTTCCTGCTTGGGCAATCCCTGAAAAAGGTAAATCTTGGAAGGCAGTTCCGTATCGTTTTCCTCTCTCTGTATCACTGTCAGTATTGCTTCTCCTGTCTCCATATATTCCGTTATGCGGCACAGATAACGGCAATTATTGCCGTCGCTGACCGACACCTCTTCACCCGGCTTCATGCGGAGAACATTTTTCATATGGTTCACATCCGACCCTCTAATTACAATCTCCGTCTCCTCTACCTGAGAAGGCGGCACAAAAAAATGCTGCATAAGGACACTCCTACTTTTTCTTTGCCACTACTGATACCCATTCGCCCTGGTGGTTCACTTCAAGGACTTCTAACCCCGCCTCATTTACCGCGTCCACTACCGTCTGCTCCTTATCATCAATAATTCCGCTGGTAATATAAACCGCCCCCTGCTTCATATGTGAAAAGATAACCGGCGTTAACGGCACAAGCACGTCCGCAAGAATATTGGCAGCTACAATATCATACTTCTCATAGCCGGCCTGATCCTGTACCTCCTTGTCATCTATGATATTGCCGATCATCACTTCATATTGATCTTTCCCGATCCCGTTCTCTTCCATATTCTCATAAGTTGCGGTAATGGCACAGGGATCAAGGTCCGTACCTACAGAATGTTCCGCTCCGAATTTCAGCGCCAGCATCCCTAGAATTCCGCTTCCGCATCCCACATCCAGCACATAGTCGCCTTTTTTTACATATCTCTTCAGCGCGCGGATACAAAGCTGCGTCGTCTCATGCATTCCCGTTCCGAATGCAGTTCCCGGATCGATATGAATCACAAGCTTTTTTGCATCCTCTTCCTTCACATGCTCCCACGATGGAATAACAAGAATATCATCAATATAAAACTGGTGAAAATACTGTTTCCAATTATTCACCCAATCTATATCCTCCGTCTCTGACTCCTCAATCGTACATTCTCCCAGATCAAGGAAATCGCCCATATCTTTAAGCTCTTTTCGCACATCAGAAAGAATCTTCTTCGCATCCTCCTCCATATCCAGATAAAAAGTAAGGTAAGCCGTGCCATCGTCTTTAGCTATATCAGGAAGAATATCCACAAACATCTGCTCTTTATCTTCCTTCGTCAAAGGAATCCCATCCTCAATCTGCACACCTTCAATACCAAACTCCGCCAGCATACTGCTCACGATATCCTCTGCCTCTGTCGTCGTCTTTAACCGAAACTGTTTCCACTTCATAATCATACCTCTCTGATCGTCCGCCCTGATACATTGCCTATTTTAACATCTGCAGCCAATAATGTAAACGTAATTGCTCCAATCAGTATAAACCTCTGTAAAAATTCAAATACATATGAAGATTAATACTGACATATCTCCAGAGCCTCTTAATAAATCCGGTATTGTCCGGCTCATCCGCCACGCACATGACATAATCCAATCCAAACTTCTTCGCGTAGTGGTTTGCCTTGCGAAGATGCCATCCATTTGTAACAACCGCACAGTTATGAAGCCCCTCTGCTTCCATAAGATCCTTGGATTTCATCATATTGTGGTAGGTACTCACCGATTCCGTCTCTGTGACAATCAACTCCTCGGGCACTCCCAGCTTCACAGCATAATCCTTCATGATCTCTGATTCGATATGCGGATTCTTCACATGCCCGCCGGTAAAAAACAGCTTTTCCACTTTTCCATCATGCCACAGCTGCACCGCCTTCTCCACACGCGTCCTCATCACTGCAGAAGGACTTCCGTTCAGATTCGCAGGGCAGCCGCAGACAAGCGCGCAGTCATACTTCTGTCTTTTCCATCTTTTTGCGGGACGCTCAAACACCTTTCGGAAGACAAATACATGTAACACGGCGTTTCCTAACAAACCTCCTAAGACCATTCCGCGAAAAAATACTTCGTCCCTCTTATATCTTCTTTTCCTCATATGCATCCTCCCTGCAGTTTATCAAACGTAATGATGTATACAACAAACCCCTGCATCCACTGCAGGGGCCTGCACTCTGATTTAATCAAGATCAATAAAATCAACCTTAAAAGTATCGTCAGGATCCGGTTTTCTATTCTTCTTCGGGCCATCGCCGCTTAGGAGATCGTCCAAATCATCAATGGTCAGTTCCTCTGTACGGCTCTGTCCTCCATAGACGACAAACTCATCAGAATCCACATTGTCCAGCAGATCGCCGTCTTCAAGACGCATCTCTTCCGTAGCAAAATCATCTTCCGCATATTCTATCTGAGCCGTCTGGAAATCTTCTTCCATACCCATATCTTCTGTAAAGCTCATATCCTCCGTAAAGCCCATATCCGATGTAAAGCCCATGTCTGACGTAAAACTCAGATTTTCCGTAAAATCCATATCCGACGTAAGGCCTATATCTTCCGTAAAGCTCATATCTTCCGTAGCAAAATCATCTTCATCAAAATCTTTCTTTTTCCTGCCACGTCCCGGCTTTTCCTGCTTCTTCTCTTTCCCTTTCTTTTTCTCCTTCGCAGGTTCCGGCTCCTCATCGTTGAGTCCGTATTCCTCGTAAAGCTCATCCAGCTCCGCATTGCGGTTAAAGAGCTTTATTACTAACGTAACAATCAAAATAACGATTATAATCAATCCCAATCCGCCAAACAGGACGATTTTCTGAATATTTTTCTCTATAAAATTTTCAACCTTACCAAGCAGTCCAGAGGTTTTTTCTTTTTCATCCGCACTGCCTTCCGGCACGAATCTCTGATAAGTATTTTCTTCTGCATCGTACCGGTAAAAATCGTTCTCTCCGTTGCTGTTCATGGCATAAAGCACATAATATCCTTCCTCGCCGGACTTCTGCCATACAGGAAATGTCTTTTCTTCCAATGTAAGCTCTGCTTCCTTGTATTCAGACGGAAGGCTCACTGCCGATGTGTCACTCAAAAGAATAATGGAAGTCTTATCGGAAATCACCAGTTCCTCATAAGGAGAAAACGTCGCGTTCTCTTCATTATATAAATAAAAGCTTCCGGCATCGCCGTTGAGCAGATACCCCAGTGTCACTCCGTTGTTAGCATTGGCAACCATCTGGCGTTCCTGACCATCCAGCGAAACGGTCGTACGCTCATAACCTGCCGGAATATCCCCCTCTGGAAATTTGTCGGTCAATATATAAGCCACTCCGCCAACTTCAACTTGTATATCATCAGCAGAAGCAGACGATGATCCTTTCTCCCCGTCTTCCTCTTTCTCTTTGATTTTCGAAGGATCGCCTTCGGCAATCTTTATTGTAGAATTTCCTTCCTCAAGCGAAAGCTCATTGCCTTCACCTGAAGTAATCGTTGCGCCCGCCACTGTAATCTGTGTGCTTCCTTCTTTCAGAGCCTGAAATTTCAGCATAAAAATCTGCTCTGCAGAACCACCGTTACTTGTACAGGTCACGCTGCCGTCCTCGTCTGATTCAGCGCCGTCCCCAGAATCAAAACTCAACGATTCACTGTCATAACTTAATTGTACCTCTACGTCTCCCAGAGAGCCTCCTGTGGAACGTACCGCACATTTCACTTCCACAATGTCCCCGACCTTAGTCTCCGGATCTGAAAATGATATCTTCCCGTCCGCTGCATTTACGACCATGGAAAAACACGGCACTGCCAAACAAAGCGCCAACAATACACCACTGATTCTCTTTGCTAATCTCATGCTCTTACCTTCTTTTTTATTCATTTTCTCACTCCTCCAAGAACTCTGTCTCTCCAGTGTCTTCATAGGAACTTTCCGTATCGCCGCCATCCTCTGAAGCGTCCGTATCCTCATAAGAAAGCTCGCCGCTGCCGTCTCCTTCTTCATCCTCTTGCGATTCAGCATCAAGCTCTGCCGGCCTTACTACACCGGTCTCATTCTCAAGCTCCGCTGAGATCGTCTGCACGGTTTCCGATACTTCCTCCGGCACCTGATTCGGATACAGGAACTCATGAAGCTCCCGCACATTCTCTGCAAGCCCTTGTGCCACAACCACATCTCCGGCCTCAGGATATGTAATCCCGTCCGATTTTTCAAAAGGAAAACCTTCGCTTTCACCAAAAGTATAATCCATAAGCGCCGATGCCAGCCCGATAATTTTTTTCAGACTGAAGCTTGTAGATACCTGAGGAAATACTGTGTCAATAATATCATTAATTGTCGCCAGATCCGTTGTCTTGATTTTTTTAAACAGCTTTTTGATCACTGTACGCTGACGTTCCGTACGCTTATAATCTCCGCCCTCTAATTTGCGCAGTCTCGAATAAGTAACTGCCTGCGGACCGTCCAGCTTATACGTACCTCCGCCTTCCAGCTCTTTCGCTTTCTTGCCCGCTGCCTTCGCCGTCTCCCCGATATATTTATTCATCATCTTGGCTTCTGCATCCGTTACCGTAATCTCAATCCCGCCCAGCAGATCAACGACATCTGCCATCGCTTTAAAATCCACCGTAGCATAATCTTCAATGTCAAGATCAAGGTTCTTGTTCAGCATATTGACTGCTTCCTCAGGTCCGCCCACAAAATATGCATTATTCGCTTTTCTGTACGTATCATTCATCTGTTTGAGAAGTGTATCCCGATATATGGAGGCCATCCGGATATCTTTACTCTCATTATCAATTGACACAACAATAATCGTATCGGCATGAGTCCCTTCCTCTAACTGCCCTTCTCTGGAATCACCGCCAAAAAGGGCGATCGTTGTATAGCCTTCCAGATCTATCCCTTCATTTACCTCGATATTGTCCATGCCGACGAATTGAAATTTGTCATATTTCGCCATGACATACGCCGTTCCCATCAGCAGCATCAATATAATCGTCTCAAAGAAGAGGATCACCGCCCTTAACCTCTTTTTCCGTCTTCGCCTTTTTCTGGCCCTCGCGGCTCTGACCGCCGCCAATTCTCTTCTTCTCGCCATACTTAGCCTTTCTTTTGTATAGTCTTATTCCAGTCTTTACCTAATACTACACTATACTACTATATTCTCGCGGAAAGTTCAACACTTATTCAACAGTAACTGATTTTGCCAGATTCCGCGGTTTATCGACATCGCATCCTCTTCCCACTGCAATATAATAGCCAAAAAGCTGAAGCGGTATGATAGCCAGTGAATTTGTAAAATATTTGTTCGTCTCCGGAATATAGATCACATAATCTGCTGCCCGTTCCACTTCTGTATTGCCCTCATTCGTAACAGCCAGCACGAAAGCTCCTCTCGTACTTACCTCAACCATATTGCTGAGCGTCTTTTTATACAGATCTTTCTGCGTGAGAACCGCCGCAACCAGCGTCCCTTCTTCTATGAGCGAAATGGTTCCATGTTTTAATTCACCTGCGGCATATGCCTCCGAATGTATATAGGAAATCTCCTTAAGTTTCAAAGAACCCTCCAGCGAAATCGCATAATCCACGCCGCGGCCAATGAAAAACACATCTTTCGCCGCCAGATAACGATTTGCAAAACGCTGAATCTTCCCTTTATTATTAAGAAGCATCTCAATCTGAGACGGCAGCGCGCAAAGATCCGAAAGCATCTCCTGCAAAAGTTCTTCTTCCATCTGCCCGCGGGCGCATGCGAACTTCATAGCCAAAAGGTAGAGCGCGATCAACTGAGCAGAATATGCCTTTGTAGTGGCAACCGCAATCTCCGGCCCCGCCCACGTATACATCACATTGTCAGCCTCTCTTGCGATGGAACTGCCCACAACATTCACGATGCCAAGCACTCTTGCGCCACGCTTCTTCGATTCCCGAAGTGCCGCCAGCGAATCTGCCGTCTCACCTGACTGACTGATAACTACAACAAGAGTTTTATCATTCAGAATCGGTCTGCGGTAACGAAATTCGGAAGCCAGATCCACCTCTACGGGAATTCTTGCAAGGTCTTCAAAAATATATTTGCTTGTAATACCGGTATGATACGCAGAACCGCATGCCACGATCATAATTCTGTCAATCTCCTGTATCTCTTTATCAGACATGCCAAGCTCCTCAATCACGATCTGTCCGTCCTTAATCCTCGGTGAAAATGTATCGGTAACCGCCTTCGGCTGTTCATTCATCTCCTTTAACATAAAATGCTCATATCCGCCCTTCTCGGCTGCATTCACATCCCACTCAATACGCACCGGCTGCTTTTCAATCGGCTCCTCATCTACGCTGAAGAATTCCATGGAATCCTCTTTCAACCGTACGATCTCTTCATTCTCAATAAAATATACATCCCGCGTATACTTAAGAACTGCCGGAACGTCCGAAGCAATGATGCTTCCCCCCGCCGTGTGCCCTACGATCAGAGGACTGTCCTTCCTGACCGCATAAAGTTCATCCGGATGATCTTTAAAAATAATTCCGAGGGCATAGGACCCTTCCATCCGGTGCATGATCTTTGTCACGGCACGAAGGGGATTCCCATCATAATAGTAATCCAGAAGATGCGCAATAACTTCCGTATCTGTCTCAGAAACAAACGTATATCCTTTTTTCTCAAGCCTTTTTTTAAGCTTCAGATAATTTTCAATAATACCGTTATGTACGACCACGATACTCTGATTCTGATTAAAATGCGGATGCGCGTTCGTATCAGAGGGCGAGCCATGAGTCGCCCACCTCGTATGTCCGATCCCCATCGTTCCCGGCAAAGTCGCCCCGTCATGAGTCAGCTCACTTAACACCTTAAGGCGTCCTTTCGCTTTTTCCATCCCTATCTCTTTTCCATTATAAACTGCAATTCCTGCTGAGTCATAGCCTCTGTACTCCAGTTTAGATAATCCGTCTAAAAGAATCGGCGCCGCCTGCTGATTTCCAATATATCCTACGATTCCGCACATATTATAAACCTCCATAGCTTTCTATTTAAAAAGTAATTGTCTGTTTGCACTTTTAGACTACATTTTAGCAAATATCGTCTGAAATGTAAACAACAAAAGAAAAAGGCGGTATGCATCCGTATCCGCTTTTGCATACCACCTTTCGATTTTTGAGTTTTTTGAAACACTTTCCTCTTACTATCAGGCAGAGATTGCTTTACTCTGAAGGAGTGTCCGGTTCCACTGGTTTGGGTTCTGGCTCCGTCGGTTTCGGATCTGGTTTGGGTTCTGGCTTCGGTTCCGGCTTTGGTTCCGGTTTACTATCACCTGTATTTCCGCCGGAACTGTCTGTGCCTGCATTTCCGCCGGAGCTGTCTGTGCCTGCATTTCCGCCGGAATTGTTTCCGCCTGTACTTGTACTTGGTTTCTTATTGCTACTGTTATTATCGTTATTGTTGTTATTACTGTTATTATTCTTATTACTGCTATTATCGTTATTGCTGTTATTACCCGTCGTCGTAGTCTTCTTCGGCTTCACATACTCAGTCTGCCGCTCCTGCTCCCGATCCTCTTTTGTAGGAGTATACGTCTGCTGTTTCAGCGTAGAATCATCGGTTGCAGTTCTCTGTCCCACGCGGCTTACAATTGCACTGTTCAGATTTGCCACCGTAGTAGACACATTATAATCCTTCCTGTCAAACAAAAATTCATGCAGCTTCACTACGTTTGTATCCAGCGTGACCGGAATAACAATACTTCCAAGACCAGAAATCGTATCCGTCGTCTTATCAAACGGAAATCCTGAATTCTCCGTCAGCTTGTATTCCGTAAAGCTCTTGGCATAATATATGATATCTTTTACCGAGAAACTTGTCTTAATCGTTGGGAACACCTTATCTATTATTTTGTTAATCGTCGAAAGATCAGCCTTCTGCGCCTGCTCCACAATCTTTTCAATTACAAGCCGCTGACGTTCCGTCCGTGTAAAGTCACCGCCCGCCGTAGAACGGATACGCGCGTACGTAGTCGCCTGCACGCCATCCAGTTTCTGAGGTCCGGCTTTTTTTACCTCATGTGCCTTTTTCTTTGCTGCCTTCGCCGTCTCTTTTACGAATTTATTAAGATATTTAATCTCAACCTCCTGAACATCAATCTCGACACCGCCAAGCAAATCAATCGCATTAGCAATGGCACTCCAATCGACCGTCACATATTCTTGAATATCCAGATCCAGATTCTTATTCAGCATGTTGATCGCCTGTGTCGGGCCTCCAAACGCATATGCTGCATTACATTTTTGAAGCTGTCCGTCTTCAATATCCAAAAGGGTATCTCTGTATACAGAAACCATACGTACTTCTTTTGTCTCTTTATTGAGACTGGCTACAATAATACAATCCGTACGTGTACCCTTGTCAAGCTGACCGGAACGAGAGTCTGTACCAAACAGAGCCACATTCAGATATCCTGTTCCCAGATCCTGTTCTTCCACCTCTTTATTGATACTGATCGCATCATCCGGTATTTCCTGCGTATCTAATTTGCCCAGCTTCGATGCGGCGTATACAACCCCGGAAGCAGCAATTGCAAGGAATGTACCGCCCAGACATACTCCGATCTTCTTTCCTACACTCAGCCGTGTAAACCAGTTGCCCGATTTTCTCCTGCGCCTTCTTCGCTTCGCCATATCGTAATCGTACCTCTTTTCCCGTTTATTTGATTAATTTTATATTGCTTTTTTTAACATAACCTGTCTTTGTATTTCCGTTTATTTTCACGGAAATACGATACCAGCTTCCGCTGCTTCCGCTCACTGTCACCTTTGATCCTTTCTTTTTAATAACACCAAGATTCTTGGATGACTTCGATGCGTTTTTCCGAAGATTCAGCTTCTTGATCTTCGTCTTCGCCTTCACCTTCCCTTTCGTCTTAACACTGATCGCTTTTGAATAGCTGCCGTATGCCCTTCCGTTAAATACAACCTTGTAAGGACGTATTCTGTATTTGTATCGTGTGGCTGCATTCTTACTCCCGTCCGTATAGGAATTCGATTTGCCGGAAGCTGTCTTAATATTAGAATATGCTTTTTTTGAAGAATTATAACGTTCTATATAATATGCAGTAATCCCCGATATCTTTGGCCATGTCAGTCTGATCTTATCAAACGCCGTGCCTTTTCCCGAGAACTTCACAGCAGTTAACTGCGTGATACCGGTATTAAACCCGATGCAGGTCTTTGTCCCATGCGGATAAATCTTATAGGAATAATTCACGCCCGCCTTCAGTGACTTGTCCGTATATGAGGTTCCTTTTACCCCCGACTTCACAATCGCATAACCGCCGCTTCCGCTTTTCCGGTAGATATCATAACTATCCGCGCCGTCCCATGCGTCCCATTTCATACTGAGACCGCCTGCCGCCCTCTTCGTAATCCGCAGAGTATTATAATAACGGTAATTCAAATCCGTATATGGATTATCCTTCGTTTTAATTCCGTCCACTTTACCTTTTGAAGTATACTGCCAGTATTCGTATTCTCCCTCATAGCTGGTAGAATTATTGTAGTGAGCCATCCAGATCGGATAGCTCTGACTGATGTCCGCGGCATATGTCTTATCTTCATACATAGACTTACTTGCGTATACCATCGGAGTGTATCCAAGCGCCTTCACTCTGTTACAGAATGCATTGCAGACACTTGTCCCGGCGCTCTTGCTCAATTTTGCCTTATATAATCTTCCTACTCCCGTCGCCACATATTCAAAATCAAGGACAACCGGCAGGTCGATCTTGTATCCTTTAATATTCTTTACAATAAAATCCGCTTCCTGCTTTGCCTCCTTCGCAGAAACAGCCTGTGAAAATATGTACACGCCGATAGGAACACCTGCAGCGTTGGCATTCTTCATATTATTATAAGCCTGTGTATCAACTTTAAGCTTTCCGTTTTCATATCCCCGGTAAGCTACGCGTATGATCGCAAACTCAACTCCGTCAGCCTTCGCCTTCTCCCAGTCGATCGTGCCGTTGTGATACGATACATCAATCCCCCATTGCTTAATGCAGTCCTTGTATTTTGATTGATGTGACAATGCCTGCGTACGAATCGCACTTCCTGAAAAATCGCCCGTTCCTCTTCCTGTAAGGCGGTACTTTCCCGGATCTTCCGGATCGGCCGTAACCTTTTCTAAAGACTCCGGCTCATTATCTTTCTCAGATTCTTCCGCCTGTTCCTCTTCCTGCTTTACTATATCAGTCCGCGCTTCAGAAACATCCTCCTTCTGAGACGGTATCTCTTTAGTCTCAGTTTTCTGGCTTTCTTTGTCTTCTTCCTTTTGTTCCTCTTCTCTTAAAAGAGGCTTATCTGCAAGTACTTCTTCAGACTTATTGTCTTCCTTCAGCGTATCAGATTCTGTTTCATTTTTTGAAGCTTCCGCCGACACTTCATCTGAAGCTTCATCGCCAACTGCATCCTGTATTTCCTGTGAATTCGCTTCCACGTCCATCTCCTGCGCCAATGCTTCTGCCGGCAGCATCACAGTCATCAGACAGACTATCAAAAGACAGACAGCCTTATTATGTCTTTTTCTCATGCAGATATCTCCTCATAATTCATTCTTTACTCATTCTTTTAGTAAACTTTATATTCCAGTTTATTATACTAACAGTCATACCGTTTGTCAAACCGAAGAAACCGTTTTTAATCTTTTCTTAATATATAATCCACCATTTCAAAAAATTCTATACACTCAACTATACAGAAGCCTTTTTTTTTGGTAGAATAGATAAATATGAAAAATTGTTTATTAAGGAGATTTTTATAATGCAAACAAAACATCCACATATATCAAAAATGTCGCTTACAGGATTCGAGTTCATTCTGTTTTTCCTTATTTTATGCGGCGCGGCAATTCAGGTAACACTTGGCCAGCATCATGTGTTCTTTCTGTTCCTCCGTCTGATCTACGCTCCCGGCATGGTATTTTTGGCAGGGTTGTATGCGTCACAGGGTGATGATAATATTCTTCTTCTCTTAAAGCATGCTGCCGTCTATACTGTTTTGTTCCTGTTTTTCGGGCTTTGCAATCAAGTTCTTCTGAACCGCGAAAATCCCTTTGAAAGTATTATCCGCATGGTTACCATGCAAAAAATCCCGATGACTTCTGAGATGTTTTTTACCGCTTCTGTCCTTTTTTTGTGTTCTGCACTGACAGCAAGATATATAGAACGGCTTTATAAAAGGAAATATCTATGGATCATATCAGGGATTCTGGCATCTTTTATTTCTTTTTTTCCGTCAGATATATTTGGATATCCGATCATCGGTGTATTCATAGACTGCAATGTTTATGACTGTATTGCTCTGCTTCCGTATCTCGGATATTTTATTGCGGGAATCTTTCTAGGGAAAGCTTCTGGAGCATTTTCTAGAAATCTTTTTATCGGCAGTTTTGTTATAACATTTGCGGCCGTGGCGCTCGTCTTTACACCTTTAAAACCGGCGGCTCTGACTATAGCAGCCGTACTTCCTGTGTCTGTCATCTATCTGTTTTCCATATACTGCCCGCCATACAGGAAGATGACTGAAAAAATCCTTATGCTCTATAACAGAATCGTCTTGATACTAAAAGACTGGTATCGGGACTTTATGACAAGCAACCGCAGGGCACTCCCCCTGTATTTTGCTGTATACACCATGATGTTTACAGTTATGGCAGTGTGCGTATTCTTTTCCTTTATTGAATATGGCAACAGCATTGCATGGATGCATGATGCGATTTCACAATACATTCCGAGAATCCATTATTTTACAAACTATGTACACGAATGCATTGCGCAGCTTTTGAAAGGTGATTTTAATTTCCCATCCTACAGCTTCCGCGTAGGGCTTGGCAACACAGTTCCTTTAAGCTATGAACCGGTTTACTGGCTGTTCGCCCTGTTTGATTCTTCTCATGTGGAGGCCGCTTACAATATCATCACACTGTCTCGCTTTTTTTTAGCCGGACTTTCCGCATCAGTTTTCTTTCTGTACCACAAGAGAGGATATTTTGAAAGTCTTCTAGGAAGCATGATGTATACTTTCTGCGGTTTTGCAATCTATGCGGGCGTGCTTCACGCGCATTTTATTGCGCCTATGATCTTTCTGCCTCTCCTCATGCTTGCAACAGAGGAAGTCTTCCGCAAAAAACGCTGGTACCTGTGTACGGTTTTTGTCGCTGTCGCGCTGCCTGCCAATTACTACTTTATCTATATGAGTACGATCGCAATGGGAATCTATTACATCGGACGGTTTCTGTTTACAAAAAACCGCGAAAGGAAAAACTGGAAATATTTCTTTACAACCACTGTAACGTTTGCGGGTGCTTACCTTTTAGGAGTCGTGATAGGAAATATCTCTCTGTTCACTTCCTTTGCCTCTTTTGTAGGTTCTGGACGCGCAGGGAATTCAGAGATAGCAACCGCCTCTTTATTCAACTATGGAAACGGCTGGCTTACGCGTCTGTATGCCTATTTTATTTCCGCACCCTCCTCTCCGGGAGCATGGTTGAAGCTTGGATTTATTCCTCTCTCCTATATCGCCGTTGTAATTCTTCTTATGAAGAAAGGCAATCAGCTTTTGAAATTTTTATTCCTGATCTGTGTTGCTTTCTGCGCCTTTCCGATCGCAGCATTTATATTCGGCGGATTCAGCACTATTACAAACAGATGGTGCTATATCTTTGCATTATTGGTTTCCTTTATTACGGTAAGATTCATCCCGGAATTCCGGAATCTGACCCGCAAAGAATTAAAGATTCTGTTTCTATCACTGTTACCTTATATGCTGATCGTATTCATGAACCGCAATTACCGCACAGAGCATACTTTAGTCTCCCTTGCTATTCTTCTCTGTAACTATATCGTTATTTTATGTATGAATGAAAAACTGAATATCATGAATAAATATATCGCTCAGGCTGCTCTTCTCCTTTTGTGCTGCGGCGCGTTGACATTAACCGCCTTTTATCAGTACCGCGACGGAAAAAACACCACCCCGGATTCTTTCGCGAAACGGAGGCAAGTGATCGACGAGATTTCAGATACGCCGATGAGAGTACTGGACAACTATCCTGACGCCAGCTTTTACCGTGTATCTACTGCTGAAATCCCACGGAAAAACCTATGCTCCTCCCTTGTTATGGATTATAACAGTATCGCTACATTTTCCAGCACGATCAGCGGTCCTGTGATGGACTACAATGTCAGTATGGCAAACACCGCATGGAACCTTGTACAACTTGGCGGTTTTGACAACCGCACCTTTATGAACACCCTTGCCTGCGTAAAATATTATGCGCTGGCAGAAGATGAAACACCCCGTCTTCCATATGGCTATGAAAAAACTCCGGCCAAAGAAGGAACAAAAGGATCCTACAGCATTTACAAAAATAACTATGTTCTCCCCTTCGGCTGCACTTATGATAATGTCATAAGCACAGATGAGCTAAATAATTACAGTCCGCTGGAACGTCAGGAAGTGATGCTTCAGGCTGCCGTACTGGAAGATAAACCAGACAGCACCCATTTTCAGGACAACTCGCCTGCAGCCACCGCTGTAGAAGCAACAATAACAGATTATGAAACCAAAGACATAAAAACAGATGGAAAGCTTGCCGAGATAACCAAACCAGGAGCCTCTCTGACACTTAAGTTCGACGGACTTGAGAACTCAGAAACTTATCTGGTATTGGACGGATATTTAAATCCCGGGAAAAATAACAGCCAGTGTACTGTAAATATGAATCTGGCCTGCGATCTCTACCGCCGTAATTTCACATTCCGCTCCATTAACCACACTTACAGTACCGGGCAAAAAAGCCACCTGTTCAATCTTGGCTACCGCAAAGAATCGGCTGATACTATTACCGTCACTTTCAATGAGGCCGGAATCTTTACTGTTGACTCCCTGAAGATCTACAGCCAGCCTATGGATAAGTATGCTTCCTATATTGGCAATCTGACGGAAAACAAACTGGAAAATGTAGAGATGATGTCCAACACCATAACCGGAAACATATCGGTAAACAAAGACAAGCTCCTTGTCTTAAGCCTCCCCTATCAAAAAGGATGGACTGCCTATGTTGACGGAAAAGAGACAGTGATTCAGAAGGCGAATCTCATGTATTCCGGAATTTTTCTCGAACCGGGAGACCATGAGATTAAGCTCATATTCAAACGCCCCGGCGTCAAAGCCTCTCTAACTCTATCTGCTGTCGGAATCGTTATTTTTATCATAGCCTTGATTATCCGGCGCAGACGTATTAAAATAAAGAAATAAACAAATATTAGGAGAAACTAAAATGATTAAATTTAATATCCCTCCCTGTACGGGAAAGGAAAATGAATATATCGCGCAGGCCATCGCAAGCCACAAAATCTGCGGCGATGGGGAATTCACAAAAAAATGTAACGAATGGATAGAATCCCATACCCGCACGTCAAAGGCGCTCCTTACCACATCCTGCACGCATGCCACTGAGATGGCCGCACTGCTCTGTGACATTCAGCCGGGGGACGAGGTGATCATGCCCTCCTATACGTTCGTGTCTACCGCCAATGCTTTTGTGCTCAACGGGGCCACGGTCGTATTCGTTGATATCCGTCCAGATACATTGAATATTGACGAAAATCTGATTGAGGAAGCTGTCACGCCAAAGACTAAGGCCATCGTTCCTGTTCATTATGCCGGTGTTTCCTGCGAGATGGACAAGATCATGGAGATTGCCAGGCAGCATAATCTGAAAGTCATCGAGGATGCCGCTCAGGGAGTTATGTCCGAATATAAAGGAAGACCTTTAGGCACCATTGGCAATTTTGGATGCTTTAGCTTCCATGAGACAAAAAACTATAGCATGGGTGAAGGCGGCTGCCTTTTAATCCGGGACAAAGAAATGATTGAAAAGGCTGAGATCATCCGTGAAAAAGGGACGAACCGAAGCAAATTCTTCCGCGGACAGGTCGATAAATATACATGGGTATCGGCGGGCTCCTCTTATCTTCCAAGCGAGCTGAATGCTGCATATCTGTTTGCACAGCTTGAACAGGCACAGACCATATTTGATGACCGCATGAAATCATGGACTCTGTATTATGAGCTTCTCAGTCCTCTGAAAGAGGCCGGAAAGATTTCTCTCCCGGTTGTTCCTGATAACTGTAAACATAATGCACATATGTTTTACATAAAGGCAACCGATTTAAAAGAACGCACCGCTCTGATCGAATATCTGAGAAGGCAGGATATTTATTCTGTCTTCCACTATATTCCGCTTCATAGCGCCCCGGCCGGCAAACAGTACGCGAGATTTTGCGGGCAGGATATCTATACTACCAAAGAAAGCGAACGGCTTCTCCGGCTTCCTATGTACTACGGGCTAAAATCGGAAGATGTGTATTTTGTATGCGAAAAGATAATCCAATTTTATCAATAATTACAGGAGACTCGAAAGAAAAGATGTTATATTCAATCATTATACCCTGCTACAATTCCGCAAAGACTATCCGCAAAGTTGTAGAACTTACGATTCAGGAACTGGAGCGTCAGAAAAGAACCCCCTATGAATTCGTGCTGGTGGACGATTTTTCCCCTGACGGCGGAGCTACCGTTCAGGAGTTGGAATCCCTCGCCGATGATTACTCTTGCGTAAAAATCGTAGAGCTTGCTAAAAATTCCGGCCAGCACAATGCGGTGATGGCCGGGCTGAATTATGCTGACGGCGATACGCTGATCGCTATGGATGACGATATGCAGACGCATCCTTCCCAGCTCCCTGTTCTCTTTGAGGAATTTGACAAGGGCTATGACATCGTGTACGGCTACTATCCTCAAAAAAAACACAGTCTGTTTCGCAATTTCGGAAGTTATATCAATTACTTGTCCGTGCGGATTCTCATTGGAAAGCCTAAGGATATGAAGACATCCAGTTTCTGGATCATACGCAGGTTCATCCGGGATTATGTCATTCAGTATAAAAGCCAATACACGCATTTGCAGGGACTGTTCCTTCGAACAACGCGCAATATCAGCAGCGTTCCTGTCAAGCACTTTGAACGGGAGGTAGGAACTTCCAACTATACCTTTAAAAAGCTCATCGGGCTTTGGTCTAATATCATGGGATACTCCATTGTACCGCTCAGGCTTGCCACTTACTGCGGTTATACCTTTTCCCTGCTGGGAATACTGGGAGCCGCTTTTATCGTAATTCGGAAACTTCTCGTTCCCTCCATGGCGATTGGCTGGCCCTCCATGATGGTGGCCATCTGCTTCTTTTCCGGAATCAACCTGCTGTTTCTGGGACTGATCGGTGAATATCTAGGCAGGATGTTCCTCGGTATGAGCCGTTATCCGCAATTTGTTGTCCGAAAAATATATACACAAAAGGAGGATTCTTAACATGAAAAAAATTATGATTCTTGGCGCCGGCATCTATCAGGTTCCGCTCATCAAAACTGCGCGCAAACTTGGCATTTACTCCATTGTCGTCAGCATTCCGGGCAATTACCCCGGATTTGAATTGGCAGACAAAGTATATTATGAAAATACGACGGATTATGATAAAATACTTGAAATCGCCAAAGAGGAACAGATAGACGGCGTTGTGACCGCCGGCACAGATGTAGCTGTGATTACCATCGGAAAAGTATGCGACGAATTAAATCTTTGCGGTCTTTCCTTTGAGTCTGCACAGATTGCCGCCAACAAACTCCTAATGAAATCAAAATATGAAGAGCATGGTGTCAGAACAGCCAAGTTCCGCGAAATCCCTCTCAGCGCAGATGACGTATCTTACCGCGTATCGGATTTAAGCTTCCCGTTGATCTTCAAATCGGTTGATTCCTCCGGAAGCCGCGGCATTGTAAGAGTTGATTCTGAGGCAGATTTTGATGCCGCCATACAAAATGTAAAGGAAAATACGAGATCTGATTATTATATCGTAGAAGAATTTATAGAGGGAGAAGAATTCGGCGCTCAGGCATTCGTGTACCGCGGAGAGGTCACTTTTATCCTTCCCCACGGCGACTACGTATTCAAGGGCGATACCGGAGTTCCGATCGGACATTTCGCCCCTTATGAACTTGACGCCTCCGTAATTGCAGATGCAAGAGAACAGCTCACTGCCGCCATCCATGCGATGGGACTTGACAACTGCGCCATCAACGCAGATTTTATCCTGAAGGACGGAAAAACCTATGTCCTTGAGATCGGTGGACGTTCCGGGGCAACTTGTCTGGCAGAATTAGTATCAATCTATTACGGTTTCGATTATTATGAGAAAATACTGCAATGTGCTTTGGGCGAGAACACTGTATTTGAATGTGATTCTCATGCAGTACCCAATGCCAGTATGCTGCTTATCAGCAGTAGGGACGGCACAATCAGGGAGCAGACCGACAAAAACCCGGATAACCCGAATATCTATGATGTACAATTTGATCATAAGCCCGGCGACAGCGTTTACAAATTTCATGTAGGCCCTCATCGTATCGGCCATGTCATCACCAAAGGAGACACCTTAAAACAGGCGGTCGACACATTGCATGAGGCATTAAAAAACATTGAAATAAAAGTTGAATAACGAAAAGACAAAGACCTATTTTTTGAAATCCTTCACTACCTTTAAAAATTGCGGCAGGATCCATTTTACCGCAAGAACTGTTACTGCAAGGATGATACCGTACCTTATATACCACTGCAATACGAACAATTCCATTGTAGCAAGATTAAGAGCGAGATAAACAGCAGATATTATCACGCTCTTTTTTAGTGAGACCACCCTTCTTCCGGTAATCTTCTTTTCCAGATATCCCTGAAGCACCAGCAGGATAAAGTAGCTTGCAGCCGTCGTATAAGCGGCCGCCATGTATCCAAACCGGATAATACACACATAATTCAGAATCACGTTGATGACCATCGTAAAAATCGTTCCCACCGCCACATAAGCAGTCTTTTTATAATAGTTTTGGATTGCCGTATAGATATAGCTATAAAACCGAAGCAGTGTCCCGGTCACCATAGGCGCAATGAGGAGCACCGCCATACGATATTCTTTAGAACCGAGCACCGCTACAATCTCCGGCGCCAGAACCACCAGATACCACGACAGGATTCCAAAGCCATGCATAAGGATCATCCAAGGGTTTTCGATATCGGCCGTCTCTCCCTGTGAGATCTTCTCATACATCCACGGCAGAAAGGCATTCCATACTGAATCCTCCACAATCCATATGATGAAAGAAATCGTTGTCCCTAACGCAAAGATACCCGTATAATCGTAGCCTGCCAGAAACTGGATCATGATCTTGTCCGCCTGATTCATAATCTGGATCGAAAGCATTTCCGGAATCAGAGGCAGACTGTATTTCAGAGCGTATTTCCAATATTCCCTCTGAATGAACTTTCCCCCCTGCTTCCATAAAAGAACTGCCACGATCAGACCGCCGATTACCTGCGGCACATAAAATCCCCATATACGAAGCTCCACCAGCTTGTCAAGATACCCGTGTACACGTCCCCAGTAGATAAGAAAAATAGACAATACCGTAGCCGGTACAATCGTGACCGTCGTAATAAAAATGCTCGCTTTATAACGCATCATTTGCTTCTCCCGCCGCTGCATGAAAAGGATGCTGGTATAACCGAACACATATAAAAATGCCATAAAAAACATCACATCCGTCATTCCCCAGAGCTTCTGCACCTGCGGCCTGAAAAGCATGCATATCCCAAAAAATCCAAAAATAGAAAAATACGAAAGTGTCTGCACACAAGAGACGTATCCGTTATATTTCTCTCCCATATCATACTTGGCCCGATCTACGCTCCGAAAGAGACAGAGCGACATCACCGGCACCATAATCAGAAGCCATGACTCATAAACTCTGATCTCTCCATACTGAGCTCTGGTTAAAAGACGCGTATAGACAGGCGTCGTAAGAAATGTAAGCCCTCTTATAAAAAGCTGCCCTACAATATAAAAAATCCCTGCTTTCAGCGCAAGTTTGTTTAATTTGTTATCCTTCATATGATCTTTCCTCTACCAGATATCTGAGCGGACATCTGCTTTTTCAAATATCGCCTTTAAATTAGACTAACATAAAAACACTTCTTTCGCAAGCTATGCATATCTTGAGTTTCTCATACAATTATGTTAGAATTGTATACGCAGTTATTTGAGCATATTAACCTTGAAAGGAGAATTTATATATGGCATTTGTAATCGAAAAAAAGCTTAAAAATGTCATGACATTTTATTATCTTATGAAGCTGGACAAAAAAATTCCCACTGACCGCAATTTTATCCGTAAGCGGCAGGGAAAAAAGGTTCATGAATTGATGAAGTGCGCCTATCAGATTCCATTTTACCGCAAACGTTTTAAAGAGAATCACCTCACTCCTGACGACTTCCATACTCCGGAGGATCTTGTCAAATTCCCGATTACAACACGGGCCGATCTCAGACTTTGGATGCAGGAGGAATACGAAAAACACCCGGAGATGCATGAGCGGTGGACAATTCTTTCCACCAGCGGTTCTTCCGGCATTCCCTTAAAATTTATCCAAACGCAGCGGGAATCCGCCTGTGTAGACGCGAACTGGATCCGGGTACTCATGTATGGCGGATATCATCCTCTGCGCGGAAAGCTCTTTTCTTTTGTCACAAGCCATAAAAAGATCGATCCGAAGAAGGGAGACTCGATCATACAGAAATTCGGTCTTATGCGCCGCAAAGTAGTCTCAGAGGATAACTGTGTCGGCGACGGCATCCGTGATATTATCAACGACTTAAATGAGTACAGGCCTGACGTCTTATGCTTTCGCCGAAACTGTCTTGTCCGTATGGCACTTTATGCAAAACGACATAATCTTAAGATTTACAAGCCAAATCTTTACACTCCTGTGAGCGAGATGGTCGATGATATGACAAGGAAGATTCTCACGGAAACGTTCGGAGAAGGTCTGTTCGATGCTTACGGAAGTTCCGAGACCGGAAGCTGTGTTGTCCAGCTTCCCGGCGAAGAGCTCTACTATATCAACAGTGACACTCACGTAGTCAATATTTATGATGATGAGAACCGGCTGACCGACGACGGACGAGTCATCGTTACAACACTGTTTAAGAAGGATTTCCCCTTCATTAATTATGAGATCGGCGACCGGGCAACTTCTGTAACGCTGGATGGCGTGCGCTATATCACATCCATTCAGGGAAGAGTCAACGATCTTGTAAGACATGAAAACAGCGCTGAGACTTCCGCCCTCTATTTGATGAAGATTCCGAATGGTATCGTAGGAATCGCACAGTTTCGTTTTATTCAGGAATCCTACCATGATATGCGTATACAGCTTGTAAAAGATCCAAATAATAATGCTAACACAAAAGAAACCATTGAAAGCTTTTTCCGAGAAAAGATGGCAGAGCTGTTTCAGGATGAATTTACGCTTCATTTCGAATGGATGGATGTCATACCGCCTGACAAAAACGGAAAAATGCGCTGTTTCGCATGTGAAATCAACGATGAATCTTAACAAAGGGGGATGATTATGATAAAAAATATTGGTGTCATTGGAGCCGGCTCTGTAGGCAGTGTTTTGATCTCTCATTTGTTTCCTGCATATCCAGACAATTTTTATTTGCTGGCAACCGGAAGCCGGGCGGAGCGGATGCGAAAGAACGGGCTTTCTATTAATGACCGTACACTAAAGCCTGCCGTATATTCTGACCAGTCACAAAATATTAATCTTGATCTTCTGATCGTTGCAGTGAAAAGCTACAGTCTGGAATCTGTAATCACAGATATCCGGCCGCTAATTCAGAAAGAGACGATTATCTTACCACTCTTAAATGGTATCATGGCAACAGAGCGTCTTCAATCCTATTTTCCGGATAACCGCGTACTCTACGGTGTCATGATCCGAACAGATGCCCATCGAACCGGCCATAAAGTATACTACATTACTCCCGGCGAAGTACAACTTGGTTACGCTTATAATAAACCCGCAGAACCTGAAGTAACGCAGGTATGCGATTGTCTGAGAGCGGCAGGATTGAATGCGAATATCTATGAGGATATGAAACGCATCCAGTGGAGAAAATGGATGCTGAACACGGGAGGCTCTCAGGCCGCTGTAGAGATTGGGGTGGAATGCGGATACTTTGAACAAGTAGACGAGATCGTAGAGATCATAAGGCTTTGCATCGATGAGATTGTAGAACTCGCAAAAGCAGAAAAAGTCAATATTACAACAGAAGACCGGGATGATATCATACAGTTTCTTTTGGGCTATCCTGCCCATAAGAAGATGTCCATGCTCCAGGATGTTGAGGCCGGACGTCCTATCGAGATTGAGGAATATGCCGGAACCGTGATCCGTCTTGGCGAGAAGCATGGAATACCGACACCGGCCAACCGGCTCATCTATCTTTCCATTGAGGCGAAAAAGAAAGTATCTGAACTGAAAAAACATCTGTAACCAGCCGCTTTATGAAATCAAAACACCCAGACAAGTCTCTGCTCCTGTCTGGGCGTTTTGACAAATTTTTCTTTCAGAAAAAATAAGCTCTCTACAATCTGTTCGGATACACAGCCACCTTGCCGTTCCTGTAATACAAAACACCGTTTTCACTGTAAAATCTGGGATTATCAGGTGCCGCCTCAATATAATACAGTTTCACCAGTTCATCCAGCGCACCCTCAGCAATGTAGGTGATATTGGCCGGAATATAGATTTCATGAATATCCGTCTCCAGTCCTTTCAGCGCACCTTTCTCGATGCCAGTACATGCCGCATCGCGGGGTAATACAACAAGATGATCCTTCAGAAACTTTGATGCATCTGTGTATCCTGCAATATGACCTTTCTCATTTGTTAGAAATCCCGGAAAACGCTCCAGCAAAACGACAGGCTTTCTGTCATTCTGATCTGTATTTGCTTCTGTTCGATCCGCATCCGTTTTATCTGCATTCATTTTATCCGCATCTGTTCTGCCTGTCTCTGCATCACTTGCCCCGGTCTCTTCATTTGCTATGCTGCCATCTTGATCTTTCCTGCCTGTTGCAATATCCGCATTTTCTGTCATAATATCCGGATTTCTCGTCACGATATCCATAACCGGAGTATCCGGCAGCGCTCCTGCCGCATGTTTTCCATGATCATCCGTTTCCTTTTCCACACTTGAATGGATTGCTTTCGCTCCTGCCTTCGCCGCTTTCTTCACATTCTTTGTCCGTTTCTTTTCATCCGGTTCTGTATACCCGTAACTTACGGCAAAATTCTGTTCTTTTGCCGAAGCCTTCGGATCACTCTTGCTTTCGTGCCCGGCATTTTCTTCCGCTACACTTTCCTTGGGCAGAAGCGATAGTTCTGCAAAAGTTCTGATCGCCGGAAGAGCCTTTGCCGGCGCAGCCTGCTCCCTCATAAATTCTTCCGTATCATCTGGCAGTGCGCCGATATAATTGTACAATCCGGCAACCAGAAATGCTAGCAATACAGCACATATCATCTGGTTCCACTCGATGTAAACTCTGCGCTTTGCCCAAAAGCTGCCTAAGATCCATTCCATAACCTCTAATGACAGCCTCTTTTTCTGCAAAGCTTTTTCGCTGTCGGATCTGTCGGATCCCATCTATGCCATTTCGGAAGCTTTTCTATTTTGGGCTTGCCGAGCGGTCCGGGATTGGAACTGTTATAGATAATGACCTTCGTTTTCCGTTTGCAATTATCATAAATCCATTTTGCATCTCCCGCTCTCATGCGGATGCAGCCATGCGATGCCGTCGTTCCCAGCTTATTATATGCACTGACACTTAAGGTATTATTTTTTTTCTTTCCGTACATAACCGAATGAAACAGATACCCGTTCTTGATGCGAGTGCACCACTGCCCATAGCAATGTCCCATCAGCGCATGCCAGCGATATTTGGAAGGAGTTTTTGCCGTTGTGATTGGCGTCGCCTTGCCTGTGGAACACACGAACGCTTTTACCGGGATGATATAACCTCTTTTTCCATCCTTTGCATAGACTGTCACACAATTTTTCTTCTTATTAACCTTAATCACATAGGAGGACTGCTTTCCGATAATACCGCTTACATCCTTCACAAGCTTTCCCTTTTTATTGTAATACAGCTTATATCCTTTGACATATCTCCAGCCGGCTTTGGGCGCTTTCGCCAAACCTTTATCCGCCGCGGAGACGTTCACCGGCGAAAGCACTGCTAATAAAACCGCCAACAATAATCCTAATCCTCTTTTTCCTACTAGCTTCATAATGAAATTCCCTTCCATTAATGATTTGTATATGTAAAATGCATATAATCTTTCGTTGACTTCCAGTTTCCTCCCCAATAAAAGCCCTGTTTTTTCCAGATAGCTACGACCTGCGGAGTGATAGAATAGGGATCGATACCCGGCTTGTATTTCCCTTCTGTCACACCGATCATCGGATTGGAATTCCAGTTCAAATCCACAACGCAACCATAACTGTGGTGCGAACGATTCCTTCCTGACGCCATACTTCTCCAGTTATAAGTATCCGTATCTTCCGCTCTTACCGGAAAACCGACTGCATACATTTCCTGAAAAGCTTTCATAAATTTCTTCTCTAAAGCTCTGTGCACCCGAAGCTGCATCGTGCCCGGCATGCCTTCTGCATCCTTAATCGGCACCGTAATCGTCACAAGATATTGCTCCATCTCTGCTTTCGTAGTCGGAACACCGCCCGGGAACAGTGTGTACAGCTTCTGCCCGTCTGAAAACGTCTCTTTCTTTACCGCCGAAAGTCCTCCGTAATATGTCTTTGAACCAGACTTGCGGAATGCCCTTACTTTAAAATAGTATGCAACTCCCGGCTTCAGCTTCTTTGCCGTATACGATACTTTTCCCGCACCCTTTACTTTTCCTGCATAGACATACTTTCCTTCTTTCGCCTCGCTTTTATAGATCTCATAACCCTGCGCCCCGGCCTCCTTTTTCCAGATAACCTTTGCCTTAGTCTCGGCCGAACATTTTGCCGATTTGATCGTAACAACGCCTAATTTCCTGTTTTCACTCACGGCCGCAGACCATGCGCTGTATTCCTGCTTCGTCTTTGTTTTTTTCTTTACTTTTACCTTGACATTTCTGTAAGCACGAACTTTATAGTAATACGTTTTTCCAAAGTTCGCCTTTTTGTCGGAATAACTTACCTTTGAACCTGATTTACAAGTGTATATTTTCTTGAATTTTCCCTTCGGCGATGTACTCCGGTATACGACATATCCCGAAGCTGCCGCTACTTTCTTCCATTTCAGATTAATCTTAGAATAACTGGAAGTTGTCTTTACTACCGGTGTTCCGAACTTAATCTGAAACTTGACTGTTCTCGATCCTTTAAAATTACCGATACCATTGATACGAATGGCTGCTGTTCCCATCTTCTTATTATTTGAATAGGCAGCCTTATAATCTTTTCCTAATACCAGATTCTTTCCCTGATACGAAAGCGTCACTTTGGGCTTTACCTGTTTCCCGGTATAATCAACTGTTTTAGCTGCCTGCAGTTTGCACTTTTTGATATCCGCCGGAGTAATCTTAAACTTGAGTGTCTTTGTACCTGTATAAGTATCTTCTTTTCTATCAGCTTCCTTTTCCTCCGTCTGCGCGCTTTCCTGATCTGCCCCGTCTTTCCCGGTCAGTACAATGGAAGCCTCGCCGGTTTTGACATTGTTCAGATACTCTATTTTATAACATTCCGGGGCAATCAGCTTTTCATTTTCCTCAGTTCTGCCTTCCGTCTTCTCCAAATCTTCTGCCGCGGCATGGTATACGACTTCCACTTCCGGCTTTATTTGAAAACCTGTATAGACAAACTCTGTATTTCCCGATTTCATCCTTACTTCTATAGTATCCGAACCCAAATCATAATGCTTTGCTTCTAAAGCAGCTTTATATTCCATCTCTTTGGTCTCTTTTTTAACCTCATCGTCTGACTCCGAGCAAGATACATCTGGTGTGTCTTTTGACTCTCCTGTCTCTTCTGGTTCTTCTGTCCCTCCTGATTCTTCCTTGTTTTCCGGCTCTTCTGTTTGTATTGTGTCATCACTCTTTGAAGGTTCTTCCGGTAAAACAATACTATCTTTCTTTGAAGGATCCCCCGGAACTTCTTCCGGTGTGTTGTCCGGTTCAATTTGAGATGTATTGTTTGAATCTTCCTTTCTTTGATCCTCCGCCTCTTTTGCCGTTTCATCCGTTTTTTCAAACTCTTCTGCAGATACAGGCAGCGAAGTACACAATAGAACAGCGCCGATCAAAATCATGCTTAATCTTTTTCTCATCTCTGGTATCCTTTCCAGTCACGTATTTCTTTCATAATTCTTTCGCAATTTGAATCATCTGTATATTGGAAAAAGTCTTCTACCCTGTCAAGATATACGCGTTCCATTTTACATCCGTTATTGATCATTTCGCACAAACTCTCTATCAAGCTGTCATATTCCTCAACAATCGGTCCAAATCCCATTGTATCGTACTTATAGATCCCTTCCTCATACTGCGGCGGCAGTTCATTGGGATGATAATATAATACCGGTTTTTTCATATACGCAAAATCAAATTGAATACCGGAATAGTCTGTCACCATAAGACTGGATTCCGTTAACATTTTCTCGTAAGACACTTCCGATACTGCCGGAATAATAGATGTATAATCATTTTTGTCATAATCGTCAACCTGTGAGCTTAACGTCGGATGTATCAGAAATACGATCTTATAGCCATTCTTTTCTGCCGCAGCCAGCAGCCTTTGATCATTGATCAGACGATTGTATATCTCAAAATATTTCGTATGCTTAAATTCAGGATTATATTCTTTTGATGTTCCAAAAGCATTTCCTGTAATTACGATATTTCTTCTCCAAGTGGGCGCGATTAATATTTGTTTCTGGTCATTATTTTTTAATCCGTCATATCTTGGGCAGCCTGTCAGACGAAGTTCTCCCTTTTGATAACCGTATACTTTTCTGTTAAGTCCGGCAATCTCATATTTTGAGGCGCAAAAATACATATGCGTGTTATCTTTTAACCGATTCTGATACTGCGCTATATTTTGAATTGTTAATCCATGCTGAATACATACGATCTCAGCGTTCAAAAGATTCTTTAAAAATCTCTGCAATCCTTTAAATCCGCAGTACGGCCACACTCCCGCATGTGTGGCAAACACAATCTGTGTATTCAGCAGCACTAATTTCTGACGCAATGATCCGAAGACCAATATCTGTCTTCGATATTTCTTTTTCAGTCTTTTGTAATCTAACGATTCTTTGGTAACGATATAATAACTGTTAACGTCCGGACAGTTCCTGACACAATAGGAAAACAGATATTCTCCATTGTCTCCCGCTTTATACAGCTTGTCAAAAAATACCCAGTTTTCCTTTTTCCTGTAATGTTTTCTGCTGATCCAGTATAACAGCCTCAATTTCACTGCTTCGATTCTTTTTGCGGATTTTTCTTTAAACAACATTTTGGCAATCAATCCGGTTTCCAGTATAAACTTTTTTTTGGGAACGAGATCATCAATCCAAATTGTCTCCGATGAAAATGTTATAATCTTATCCTCAAAAGTCCAATATGACCAATGACTTCTTTCCAGTCTGGCCGAAACTTTTCTGTGGAACTGGATAGGAATGGTTATTTCCTTTCCTTTCAAGCGCCCTTTAAATTGTATTCCGGTCCTTTTATCCAGATCTTTTTTCGCTATTTCAAATTGAAATGCCGTGTAACGATGAACAGTCCTCCCGAAAAAGGCATCCAGATTGTACAATTCTGTATTTTCCCATTCGCATTTTTCTCCATTCACCAATACTTCAAAATCTTCTTCGATATGATCCAGACAGTAATCCGCTATAATCTCTCCGTCAATAACAAGATGTTCCTCTTTATAATTAATTGCTTTTATACGCGCTTTCAGACAATCGACATCATATACATTTTCCCCGAATAAATATTCTAACTTCTTAGAATCAGCGGAACAGGCTCTTACTTCAAATTCCGGCTCTTTTCCATACTTTTCTTTTAGCAGCAAATACGCGAAAAATTTAACAAAGCCCTGTCTTTTGCGCGTTTCAATCAGATAGACGTCATCAATATACCGAGTCAGCTCCCGGACCTGATCAAAAAATATATCAACCTGTTCGTCGCTCAGAACAAACTTATTTCTTTCGTTTTGATTCATAAAGAAACGTCTTAATATCATATGGACAAACAGTCTTTGTTCTGTCGGAGTCAGCTCCCCTTTTCTGGCGCATGGCAGGGCAAAATCCCTGAAATATGGAATATACCAATTTTCATCATATGGTTTTAAATAGTAACGCGCTTGTTTTTCCAGACCTTCCTCTGTATAGTTCTCCATCGCCTTGACTACAGGTATCTGTTCTTTTTCACGCGTTAGAGCCAGCACGATTTTATCGGTAAAGAAAGGGGCTTCTTTTTCCTCAACAGCTATTTTCTTTAATGTCTCTGTTTTAAAAAAATACCTTCCGAAATAAAAAGGATTCGGATTCATCCCGCCTGTTTTATACATGTCCGCTTCAGAATTTTCCTTCATTATCTTCTGCGACAGAATATCCTCATCCGTATTGTTAAGTACCCTTAACGCTTCCTTTATCCGATCCATGCCAAGTATATTTTTTTCATTGTAAAAAATCACGTACTTTGACATTGTATTGTTCAAAAACGAACAATACTGTTCATAACATTCGCCTTTTTCTCCTAAATGAATCTCTAATTCTTCTATTCCTTTTGCCCTATCTAACGCCTCTTGATTTTTCTCAAAAAATTCTTCCCTGCTTTCTAAAAATATATTGATTGTTAACAGGCTCATAAAAAATACCCTCTGCATGAATACTCCGATCGATTGATCCATGCATTTTCCTTTCCCTCATCATGTGTTTTTCGGTAGAAAACTTCTTTCTAAAATAACTTTTTGATCACTTTATCTGTGGCATGACCGTCATAATTCGCAAAATTCTTTTCTACAAACTTGTAAATCTTTTCTACTTCATAATCTTCTTCACGAAGCGCCTGCATCATCTCTTCAAACGTATCGCATACTTTTCCAGGAGCGCTCTCTTTTACGCTTCTGTGAACTCCTCGCGACAATTCATACAATTCTCTGTCCGGAGTAAAAAATACTACCGGTCTTTTAAGAAGAGAATATTCATAATAGTTCGATGAATAATCCGTAATCAATACATCCGTAATATAATATAGATCATTAATATTAGGATAAGATGAAAAATCTACGATTCTGTCCTTATATTTTTCCGGTATTTTTATTGCCTCCTGCACAAACGGATGCATTTTTATAAGAAATATCTTATCTTCTCCACAATAATCACTGATGTCATCCATGTCTAACCAAGAATAATCATAATACGCGTACTTTTGTCCCGGTCCTCTGTATGTCGGAGCAAACATGATAATTTTTTTACCTTTCAGATTTGGATACTTTTTATAGAATCCCTCTTTAAACTCCTTAATTACACCTTCATCCAAAAAGCCGTCCAGCCTTGGCATGCCAACCGGAAGAAATGCCTCTTTCTCTATTCCAAAAACTTCCGAGAATACTTTTACCAGTCCATCTGATCCGGTCAACACATAATCATATTGTTTGTGGCAGGAACCTGTTGGAAACGGCGAACCGTCTTTTCCAAACCTGCAGTATCCTACCGCCTTAAACCCTTCCCCCGCATGCCATACCTGTATTAATTTTGTACGCTTATTTAATTTTAAAAACCCAAAAACAGGGACATAATCATCTACAAATATATAATCCTGTCTCGCAATCTTATAAATTACTTTGATCCAGCTCATAATACTTTTATGGTTTCCGACTGCCTTGCGGAAAGAATACTCTATCTTATACTTCTTATCAAGTCCATACTTTTTGAGACCATCGTCTATATATTTTAAATTCCCCCACAGAGCATCGCGGGTCTCACTCATAAACAGAATATGCTTCCCATCCTTCGGCAGGATACGCTCCCAAAACTGGTAAAACATTTTGATGGAAAATATCGCTGCAGACATATATATTCGGTCAAACTTGCCCTTTATGGTCCGAGCTTCCTGAACATAATGCCTTTTCTTCCAGCCCTCGTTCTGAATCATAAAACAGCTTTTGAGCAAAAGCACCAAATACCTTTCGTCAACGGTAGCGCACGAAAAAGAAACTGTATAGGCATATTTATCTCTTCCATAGCGGAAAATACGGGAATTCTCTTCAAACTGATAGGCCACGTCATGGTCCGTATAGCAAAGATATTTTTCCCCATTCACTGTCGCTGTAATTCTCCACATACCATTATCCAGAAATTGTCTTCCTTTCATCGCGGTTATGTTACAGCAAAAACAATATTCTTTATTTACATATTCATCATACCGAAGCGGAATCGCTTTTACAACCTTCGCATCTTCGATATGTTTGTGTTCATCCAAATCAATACGGTCTACTAATTCCAGCCGGAAGTTTGCGCGCTCCATACACTCTGTACGAATCTTCATATGCAGAAATATTCTTTCCCACTTCAGTTCCGATACCTTAAACACAATTTCTTTTTTCTCCATATTATTCCCCCACTGCTATTTCGAGTAAATATTATCGCTGGACAAATTCAGTTCCTCTTTTATTTTTGTTGTCGATATCCCTTCTGTTCTGTCAAGATATACCACTTCGCAGATATCCCTGAGATTTTCGAACTTCTCATGTCCTTTCCAGTCACTTCCCATGACTACAGTATCCACATGATAATTGAGCACATCGTCCCGTTTCTGATCCCACGTATTTTCCGGAATCACCAGATCCACATAACGGATTGCCTCCAGCATCTCTTTTCTGGTCAGGTAGTCATGATATGCTTTTTTCCCTTTGACCGCATTAAATTCCTCTGTAGATATGGCAACAATCAGATAATCTCCGAGTGCCTTTGCCCTCTTTAATAATCGAATATGCCCGTAGTGAAGTAAATCGTAAGTTCCATATGTCAATATACGTTTCATCTTTTGCTCCTAATCTTCAATCAATGCCAGAATTCTTTCTGAAGAATAGCCGTCGCAGCAGCACATAAATCTGTTTTTAAAATTCACTATTTCCTGCTTATCAAAACGTTCGTCAATATGTTTGATATAATCAACCATCTCCTCATTTGTTTTGAACATCGGTCCGGGCGTTATCTCGTCAAAATCATAATACAAACCTCTTTCATCAATATATTCTTCTATATCATACGTGAAGAATATGATCGGCCGTTCAAACAAAGAATACTCAAACACAACTGACGAGTAATCAGAAATACAAATATCGGCAACAGTCATAAGTTCGTTAATATTCATATTTCCTTCTCTGGTCATATCAAACGCAAAAACATTTCTATATTCTTCCGGTATCGGCGGCAGTTCTCTCACTGACTGGTGATGCTTAAAGATAAGTATATAGTCGTCGTCCAGATTCTCAGCAAACAGCTTTACATCTAACACATCCGGCGAAACGCAGTTTGCCACTTCCCCGCGGAATGTAGGAGCATACAGGATCACCTTTTTATCTTTTGCCTGCGGAATTGCCTCATATAATTTTGTATAACAATTCTTCACAAACTCTGGCATAAAAAATTCATCTGTCCGGCTGATCCCTGTCGGCACGATAATTCCTGAATCTTTATCTATACCCATAGATTCCTCAAATATCCATGAAAGCTCCGGACTTGCAACCGTTACATAAGAGTAATTCGTATTCAGCGGATATTCCTTATGGCCTTCCGCTGTTTTCCCAAACTTTTTGTCCGCCGTACTCAGGCCAACCTTTTTAAACACACCGCAGCCGTGCCACAATTGGATATAGGTCGTCTCAGGCCGAAGTTTCAGATATCCCATCAAGTCATTGGCAGTACAGATGAACACCGCTTTTGCCGTAGCCGCCTCCCGGATATACTCTTTTGCATTTTTGTAATACTGTTCATCCGATACTACCCGCACTTGCAATATGAACGTCTTTACCTCATAATCCGTATTTTCTTTTATATAATTGCGCATATACTTAAGGCTCAGGGATAATTTGGCGCCGCGCTCCATAAATACTACTTTATGTTCAACAGGCTTTTTAGACTCTTCCGCATAGATTTTAGGAAATACTTCTTTGATAAACAAACTTTTCAGTTCTCCGGCATATGCTGCTTCCCTGTCTTCTTCCGAATATTTTTTCTGCATGCGCTGCTGAAGCAGATTCATAATCCGCTCATTTTCCAATCTTGACATTTCCTCTTTTAACCTGACCGCCTTACGTTTCTCATATATCTGGTAGGTTCCGTAAACTCCATGAGTCGTCAGATTATGGGCAATAGCTTTGATATCCATGTTATCCTCCTTATGTTTAACCAAAAATCCTGTCTATCAGACTTACTTTTTTATTCTTAATAATTCTTTCTTTGAATTTTTCATCCCGCTCCTTTTTCTTTTCGGCCTTCGACAAAGAATTATAACTTTCAACATAGTCCGCATAATGATCGCATACCGCCTCAATATCACCGTACTCTTTCAGCATTCCGCCTTCTAGCCACATTGCGGAATCACAGAACGAACGTACCTGCGGCAGAGAATGTGAAATAAAGATAATTGTTTTTCCTTCGTTTTTTAATTCCTCCATCTTATCCAGACATTTCTGCGCAAACCCTTTATCACCGACAGATAATGCCTCATCGATAATTAATATCTCCGGATTCAGACACAAATTAATGGAAAATCCCAGCCTTGATTTCATACCGCTGGAATATTTTTTTACAGGCTGATACAAGAAATCTCCAATCTCAGCAAACTCAATCACCCCGTCTACGATTTCCTGCACATGTTTTTGATTTAATCCAAGAAGCGCTCCTTTTAATTCTATATTTTCCAGACCAGTCAACTGACTATTAAGCCCTGTATTGATCGCAACCAGCGCCTGTTCGCCGTTCACCTCGATCTCTCCCTCATTGGGCGACGCGATCCCTGACAATACAAGAGCCATCGTTGACTTTCCGGAACCATTTGTACCTAATATGCCGACTACCTGTCCCTTTTTTACCGTAAATGAAATATCTTTTAATGCATAAAAGTATTGCGTCTTTTCTTCTTTCTGTACTTGTTTATCTTTTCTCTTTAATTTATATATTTTTGATACATTTCTGAATTCGATCGCTATATCTGATTCCATGCTGACACTCCTCTGTTAGATCATATCAATAAAACGTGTTTTAAACTTATACATCATATAACTCCCTACGAAAAAAAGCACAAGAGTAATAGCCCAAAAACATGCCATTGACCAACTATATTCCATAAATCCTCTGTGATAGAAAAAGCAGTCCCGATACCCCTGAACAATGTAATAAATAGGATTGCACATAATGATCCTCGCAACTCTCCCATGGCCTATCCGTTCTATATCCCACAAGATAGGAGTCAGATAAAGAAGAAGCCGCATACAGGCCAATATCAGCTTACGCGTATCTCTTGCAAGCATATTAAGTACGGAGGTCGTCAATGACAGAGAAACCGCGAACACGATTGTGCAAAGCAGATAATACAAAAGCCCCAGCCAATAGATATCCGGAAAATACCCCTGCGTAGCAAATATCACAACTACAATAGCAAACAAACAAAGATGATCAAACAGTTTCTCTAACACAATCGTCATCGGCAATATACTGACCGGGAATTTCATTTTCGTTATTACACTTATTTTTTTAAAGACCGCATTACATCCGTCTGTAATACACGGGCTGATAAAAAACCATACTACCATCCCTCCCAGCATCCAGATCAAATACGGTATGCCGTCCACATCCTTTCGGTTAAACACATATCCAAAAACAAACCAATATGTCATAACCTGAATGATAGGATTGGCAAAGTTCCAGAACACACCCAGCTTACTGTCTCTCATATCCGCCAGCAGCTCATATTTCGCTATCGAATAAATTCTATACATATTTTGAATATTCTCTTTCAAAACATATCCGGCACTTACAAACACAGTCTAACCTCCTACATTCAACAACTATTTTCTCAATCCTGTCGGTACTTCTCTTGTGCCGAACCCGAATATCTGCTCTGTCTCTCTATACTGTATCATAGCGCGAAAGGTATATAGATCCTCCGGCGTTGTAACTTTGATGTTTCCTCTCGGTCCTTCCACAAGCGTTACATTCTTTCCAAGCTTTTTCATCATAGAGCAAGTGTCCACGACCCCCTCATATCCCGGATTATCCTTCCGCATGAGAGCATGGGCCTCCAGCACGTCGCCGAGTTTAAAACATTGCGGCGCCTGCGCCGTATAAAAGTCCGCCCTCGGCGGTATCTCATCAATACTCTGCCCGTCATGGCAGATCACCGGAGTCTCGTAAAGCGGCGTACACGTGATAGCCGTCCCATTTTCTCTCACACATGCCAGATCTTCATCAATCAATTCTTTTGTAATGCATGGACGTACACCGTCATGGATCAGCACAACCGCATCCGGCGTGTTATGCTCCCTTGCCGCCTGAAGGGCATTGTAGATGGAGTCCATTCCAGTCATGCCTCCCGGCACAATCTTCACTACTTTAGAAATCATATGGCGCTGCACCAGCTTCTGAAGCTTTCGGATATAATCTTCTTTACATGATACATAGATTTCATCAATATCCGGGTGTTCCTCAAAAATATCCAGCGTATGAATGATGATCGGCTTTCCATTTACTTCTATAAACTGTTTCGGAAGACCGGAACCCATTCTCGCCCCTACTCCTCCCGCAAAAATAATCGCAATGTTTTTATTCATGATCCGTCTCTCCTTCGATCTCCAGATATTCCAGTGTCCTCTTAAAGCCTTCTTTTACGGAATATTTCGGACTCCATCCAATCTTGCGAAGCTTTCTGCTGCTTAAGATCCCCAATGTATAAGGAGCAGTTCCTTTCGTGCCGCCCTCAGGGATATCAAATACAAGCTTCAGCCCTCTCTCCGGATAGATATCCACCATAATCTCTGCCAGTTCACGGATTGATACCTTACCTTCCTCATTGCCAATATTGTATACCATATCCTCAGAGTCCAGCAGTATCCGATACAAACCTGCCACCGCATCTCCAATATAAGTATAACTCCTTACTGCTGTTCCCTCACTCTTTAACACAATATCTTCGTTATGAAATACGTTTTTAAGAAAATCCGCCTGCACGCGCCCGTCATAGATAGACATTCCCGGGCCATAGGTGTGGGCAAGCCGGGCAAGCTTTACATTCAGTCCATATTCGTCATGATAGCAGACACACATAGTCTCCGCCGCCTTTTTTCCCTCAGAATAGCAGGAACGCGGATTAAGCTGATCTACAAATCCGTAAGTATCTTCGTAGAAAAATTCCTGCCCTTCATTCGGCTGTCCATATACTTCTCTGGAAGAAATAAAAAGATACCCTTCCGCCTTCTTTTCCTTTGCCAGTCTCAAAGTGTTAAAGGTTCCCAGCGTATTCGCCGCTATCGTCTCCACCGGTTGATTCTGCATGATCAGCGGGCTCGCAGGACTCGCGGCATGGATCACATAGTGTACATCCCCCGAAACCTCCAGTCTCTCTGTCACATCATGAACGATGATCTCTACATCCTCCCGCTCTCTTACCTCTTTCGGCAGCTTTTTTGCATTTCTTAACATAGCGATTACCCGAATATTATAATCATACCTTTCATTCAGCAGCGTCAAAACCTGCAGCATATAGATACCGATCATACCGCTTGCGCCTGTAATCAGCACTGTCCGTCCTTTTAATTTCTCCCACGGAATGTTTTCTCCTATAATCGCTTCCAAATCTTCTTTCAATACTTTATTCATGATTCTCCTCCACATATTTATTCATTGATCAATGTAAATACAAAATCTACAATATCCTTTGTCGCGTGTCCGACCGGATTTACATATTTATCTGCAAACCTCTTTAGCGCATCCATATCATACTCTTTTGTCTCAATCGCTGCGATAATTTCTTTTGCATCGTCTGAAACAGGTCCTGGAACTTCCTGTTCATAATCTAACGCCAGCCCGCGTCCGTCCGCGTACAGTTCCATGTCAAAATTATAAAAATATAAAGGTATGCGGCGGACTGCTGCTTCATATACGATACAAGAATAATCACTGATCACATAATCCGCTGCGAATAACATCTCGAAGCTCGAAAATTCATCGGCTCCAACAGCAGGCTCCTCCACCGATGCCTGCGACAATGGATGAAGCTTTACAACAAAATTATAATTTCCATGATCAACTGCATCCGTAAGCTCCTTCAAAGCCTTCTGAAACTCTTCTTCCTCCTTTCTGAAGGTGGGGCAATATAAAATGAGAGGCTTTTCTTTAAACTTTGGATACTCCCTGTAAATCCTCTCTCTGACCTTCTTCCCATATTTATCACTGTTTAGCAAATCCAATCTCGGCAAAGGCATCGTCAGGATCTTTTCTGCATCGCAATTGAATCCTTTGGCTAAATGATCCTTATAGCTCTCTGCGCTGGCAAATATATAATCATAATTCCTGTGCATCTTCATGGCATAAGCAAGTTCACTTTTGCTTCCTTCTTTCGTGTCAAGCGCCGTGTATCCGAACTTCTTCATCGTCCCCATAGAATGCCACATCTGTATGACTTTTAACTCCTTTTTATGCTTCAGAAGACTGATTACGATGCAGTAGCTGTCCAGTATCGCCACTTTTGAGGTAGCAATATGAAACATCTGAGTAAGCATATGAAAACCGTACTTCACTTTATCTGAGAGCGATGCGTGAACCCCTCCATCTAAAGTATGGCATAAAAAGACAACCTTCACTCTTTTATCCCGCAAGTTTATTCCCTTTTTTATCATCCGAAACTCATCGGAAGGCACATTGCTCTGCCTGCTTAACATTGTAACCTTATTTCTCACAGGCAGCAATTTAAAAATCGCATATATAACATTCAGGCACTTTGTTCCTGTTTTTATTATACCAAGCTTAATTTTTGTTATCATTCTTCTTTTCTTCCCACTTTTCAAATTTGTACGGACAATGCCGATTCTTTCTGTCAAAAGCCTCTGTGCTGTCTTTTTTTAACAGAACGATCACCGTCTGGAATATAATCTGGATATCCTTAAGGATACTGAACTGCTCTATATACATCATGTCCATAACCAGCTTGTCCTTCGGAGTTGTATTATACTTCCCTGTAATCTGCGCATAACCCGTAAGCCCCGCCTTTACGCGGAGCCTGTACTTAAACTCCGGAAGCTCTTCTGTGTATTCCTCCACATTCTTAAGCATCTCCGGGCGCGGTCCTACAAAGGTCATATCCCCTTTCAATACATTCATAAGCTGCGGCAGCTCATCAATTCTTGTACGCCTCAGGAATTTTCCCGTCTTCGTAATCCGGTCGTCATCTTTTGTCGCAGAACGGTTGTCATTGTTCGGCTTCATTGTACGAAGCTTATATACCTCAAACTGTTTGCCATGAATGGTTGCCCTCTTCTGCTTAAAAAGAACCGGGCCGCCGTCCTCAAGCTTGACTGCCGCCATTGCACACAGCCAGAACGGCGCGGATAAAATACCAAGCACTAAAGAAAAACTGATATCCATCATTCTTTTTATGATACGCTGTTCCATCGTCAATGACTTTACATTGCGGTTAAACAGATAAACATCATCCAGAACATATTGCTTCGCGCCTAATTCCATGATATCTTCAACCTCTGGGTTGAAATAAACATTTACTTTATAGCGGTAGCACCAGCGCATAATATCCGTCCGCGCCTCCACGGGCACATCATAGACAAATACTGTCTGCGTTGTCTTGATGTGTTTTTTTATCTGATCACTGCGATAATCCAAAACTGTCGAAACCCGATACTGCTTTTTAAACCGCTGCATGGCAAATACAATTTCATCCAGACTTTTTTGCGAAGACGTGATCACACAACATTTCTCCGGCTCATGGATCAGAAAAAACAGCCAGTTTCCAAAATACACAAAAAATATGATAATCCCTATCTGAACAAGAAATGCGATACCAAGAAGTCCTACGCTTAAAAATCGAAAACCATAAATATTGGGACGATTCGTTCTCATGATCATCAATTGAACATATGTGATGATATCTGTACACGCTACTGCCAATGCAAGCGAATAGATGATCGGCTTGCTTTTCCTTCGTCCCACGTCGTACCTTCCATAAACCGACAGGAACAAAAGTCCCACGACAACAAATGTGGACACGGTAATACCCAGCGTTCTTGATAATCTGGTAAGACCAATGCTGTCTTTTCCCATCACATGAAGGAAAGCGTACATTAATAATATATAAAAAACAAATTTAATCGACAGCCACATGGTTGTCTCAAACTTATGCAGATGTTTTTTCATGATTCCTCCAAGATGCACTTGTAGTTATAGCTTACAACATTATAAACGAATATCCCTCTTATTTCAAGCAATAAGAGGGATATTCGTCTATAATTCGTATAAATTCCGCACAGATAATCCTTATTTTGTAAAACTATAGATACCAATGCTTTCACGGATCGGTATGTCTTTCATAACAAAATTAACATAAAAACGTCCGTTTATCAATTTCAATCCTTCAATCTCAAGAGCATCTTTTTTCAAGGTCTGCCCGTCTACTGTAATTTGCGGTGTAATTGCATATTTTTGTTTAACCGCAGAACTACTTTTAAGATTCTGTATTTTGACCTTGCCGTTTGGATAAATCTTATACGGAATCCTCCATATCTCCGCTCCTTTGTTCATATGCCCGCCGCAGGTATATAAGTTTTTACCATCAATCGTAAAACTCTGGAAGGTATTATATGGAACGAGACTGCTCCTGACGTTAGCTCTCTGCAGCGATACAGCCTTTGAAATATTGTAAGAGCCTTTATTTTTCACTTTATTAAGGGCGGCATTCAATTTTTTATAATCATAAAATACATAATTACATCCGCCGTTTTTAAAATGAACACGAAACGCAATCTGATTCGATTTTGTGTCAATCGCAACATTTAATCTATCCGGAACAGGTTTCTTATCAAAGTAAGCCGCCTTCATCTTTTTTGTTTTTTTATCATAAACCGCATTCGCTTTTCTGAAATCTTTGATCACTACTGTTTTTGTGATTTTTCCCTTTTTACCGGACATACTGTATGTGAGCCTCGCGATCTCTGTCCCACAATTACCTTTGGGAGTACATGCCACCCATATGTCATATGCCTTTTTTCCTCTTGCTGTTACAGCGATTGCTTCGCCATGCCCATAGCCCTTCAATACTATGGAATCCTGACACACTGCTTTCGCATTGGCTCCCTTGGATTTTGGAATCGCACAGCGGGTCAGAAGGGTGTGCTTTTTACCTCCCTTCCGGCATTCCGATACCGTAAAAATATATTTGTTGTCGGGAGTAATGGCAAAATTCTGCACCGAACTTATTTGATACCCCTGCTTCTGATTCAATGAACAATACTTGCCATTATACGGCATGTTCGTCAGTGTATACTGTAACCCTTTCTGCAGCGTGCCGGCGCTGATCTTCTTCGTACTGGCAGCAAACACATCTGTAACACACATACTTACAAGAATCACACTGATACACATACAAGATACAATCCGACGTAATAATCCATACCTGTAATTGTTCATAACTACCTCCTGTAATCTCTCATAATATTCTTTTAAAAATTATAACATTTCATATATTATATGTAAATACAATTATTTCCGTTTTCCCCGCACTCCTGACTCCGTATAAGCGCCCTTATAAATACCGCTGCGTGCTCGTACGGTATAATAATAGGTTTTGCCCCTCTTTGCGGTTTTATCTGTATACGTTAATTTACTCCACTTCACTGCCGCGATTTTCTTATATTTGCCTCCCTTTGTCTTGCGGAATATTTCATAAGTGGCCGCACTCTTCACCTTTTTCCACTTTACTTTGATTCCGGTTCTTGTACTGGACGCTGACACTAAAGACGGATTGCTTAACCTGCGGATCGTAAGACCTTTTTCATAACCGCTTATCTTACTGCCGTTATATGCTCTCACAGTGTACACATATTTCTTACCTGCCGGCATCGTCTTATCCGTATATTTTACCGTATTGCCAGACTTAATTGTCTGAATCTTCTTAAAACTTCCTCCATCTTTTTTCCGGTATACATAATAACCCTTCGCACCAGATACTTTTTTCCATTTGAGCACAACTCCGGATTTACTATTTGAAGCTGATACCAGTTTTGGCTTTGACAGCGAGGAGACGGATGTCCCGCTTACAGATATCCCCACTGCATCCATCCGCTTTCCCGAGCTTGTAACTGCATAGATATCGCAGGTTCCGTTTTTCACGCCTTTAATTTCCCCTGTGCTGCTCACAGTCGCAACCGCCGGATTACTGGTCTCGTAATAAATCATTTCTCCGCTTCCGGCGCCCGTTACGCTAAGCTGCTTTGTACCACCCGCTTTTATTGTACTGTCTGTGTTCATTTTAATATATCCGCAAGCGATATAACCCGTTTTAGAGCCATAAGTCACTCGAAACCAGTATGGATTTTTCTCCTGTCCGGATACAGAAACTGTCATGTCCGTATACTCCGCCCCGGAAACCGTAACTTTTTCTCCTTTCGGGACTGTCATCATGGCAGCGCTTCCTGTAGAAGGAGCCGCTCTCATGGTCACAGCGGAAGTCGTCGTCCCTGTCTTCACAGATTTCTTAATCGCAACCTTACTTGACTGAGACGGCATATTTTTGTACACAGGAATATAAAATACAAAAGTATCATTTACGATTCCCATCCTGCTGTAAGAATTATAAGTAGTCTTTGCCTCAGATGCTGCCGCTGTCAGATTCTGCATATACTGATGCTGATAGTAAGGTGCAGTTACCGTATTAAATTTCTGAAAATACACGGTATTCTGTCCTCTGGAAATATAAGCTTTCGCTATATACTGCGCTCCTCCGTCTATGGCCAGTATCGGAGAGGTCCATGGCCTTCCATAAGTCTTCTGCTTATCCTTCCCGCCCTGCGCATATACCAGTCCGTTCGCAACAGCCGAACCGGTACTGGTAGAATAAGCGCCGATATTGTAATAATTATAATATCCCCTATATGATTTGCCGCCATAGGAAAAATTCCCGGATATACTTCCACTTGAAAGTTTTGCTCCGGTTTCCTGACGTATCTTGGCTGCAAGGAACAGCGGACTCACCTTGTTTTTTGCACCCGCCGCAAAAATCGCCTGTTCGTAAGTCATATTTTTCAGCGCGGCTGTCTTTCCGTCTGTCGTAGTATATGATATCTGCTTATTTCCGTATAGATCCGTCCCGCTTAATACGTTTCTAACTCCCTCTACCCTGTGATAATTGGAATCATAATTCAGCGCCTCAAACATATAAATATAATTGTCCGTCAAGAAATTTCTCGGATCCGTATAATATGCCACAGCCGGTTTACTGGCAGATACCCACGTGGAACCATCCTTCGGAATATATGTATTTTTAGACACATTATAATCTGTACTTGCTTTACTGAGTAGCAGCCCATTCGAAGTCTTTGGAAGAAGACTTCGGTTCATCCCGCTTGAAGTTCCTGAAACATTTTCCGCGGTCACAATATCGTCCCAATTAAGACTCCTGTCCACTGCTACAAAAATCCAATTCGGATGCTTTTCATGAAGTTTCTTTAGATAGGTCTGATAGGACGCAGGGAACTTAGCGAGCTCCGAACTATAACTCCCCACCGACTGCGCTCTTATCTGGCGAAGCCACATACCGTACTCTTCTACGAGCGACCGGGTTCTGTCATCCGGCTGCTCTTCCTCTGCTGCTTCCTCCTCTGCCGGAGCGCTTTCTTCCTCTGAAGCCCCCTCATTTTCTGATGTTCCCCCTCTATCTTTACGGTCTGCGTCAGATGATATATCCGGAAACTCTTCTTTCTCTTCCGGAGTTTCTTCCCTCTGATCGGCTGCATCTTTCTGAGAATCCATAGATTCTGCCGGAAGACTTTCATCTGTCTTTTGCTCTTTCGATTCCTCCGTTTGGCCGTCCGGCGACTCTCTGTTTTCCAATGGATTCTCTGCCGGCCGGCTGTTATCTTCCGTCAAATCCTCATTCGCCGCAGTCTGTGATGCTGCCGTTCCCTGTACATCGCCGGCGCTGACAGTCACAGTAAATATCATGCATCCCGCTGAAACGACTGCCAGAAATCTTTTTATTTTCTGCAATATCATAATTTACCTCCCCCCAATCTACAGTAAAATATTAATCTTATTTTCCAAACAGTTTTTCAGGATACTCCCCCTTATCAATCAGACTCCTGATCGCTGCCGCAACCGCCGCTTTATCCTCCTTGTATGTGACGCCAAACCATTTGTCATGGGAGGGCAGAACTTTTACCTTTGCTTTTTTATTCCGAACCATCTCGCCGATAATCTGCGGCAAAAGATATTCTTTCTTCAAGTCCTGCTCGTCCAGTTCCAAAAGGAATTTTGCGAACCCGCATTCCAGCTTGGATAGGAATTCTACCGGGAGTCCCCACATATTCATAGACACCGATGCTTCAAGGGGAATCTCTATTTTTTTGCCGCCGCGCTGCGCCGCCGCGCATCCGGCGCTTTCCACAATATCATACGTTTCCTCTATATCCGTAAGCATACTGTTATCGTCCACACTGCAGATTCCTCTCGTTACCGTTCCGTTGCTGCTCAGTGTATTCTTCAGCACAAATCCTGCCATACAGATAGAAAGTTCCGCCAAACCGCCTTCTTTTGTCTTTGTCTCCTGCTCTTTCGCAAGATATTCATAAATAGCCTTATATGCCTCTTTTCCATAATAATCATCTGCGTTGATCACAAGAAAGGGTTCTTTTACAACATCTTTACAGCAAAGGATCGCTTGTCCTGTTCCCCACGGTTTTGTTCTGTTCTGCCATCTTTCTTTAAACTCCTCCGGGATATCGTCAATCTCCTGATACGCATAAGCGACATCAACGATTTTTTCAATTCGGTTTCCAATAATCTCTTTAAAATCCCTTTCCAGATTTTTGCGTATGACGAATACTACTCTATTAAATCCGGCTTCAAGCGCATCGTGAATCGAATAATCCATGATAATTTCCCCATTCGGCCCTACCGGTTCTAACTGCTTGATCCCGCCGCCAAATCTGCTTCCGATTCCCGCCGCCATAATCACTAATGTTGTGTTTTTCATATTCTCAATCCTCCGCTATGTCACACCAAACGTCCGACATTATTGTACTTTAATTGTGTTTTTTTGTCTACCAGATTATTTTTCCAGCACTCATTTTCCCGCTTCTTTCAAAGCTATTTTCTAAGTGTTTCTTTCATCTTTTTCTGTATCTCCTCTACAGAACTCTCGTCGGGAACCGACACGTACAGAGGCCCCCCTTTATAAGAATAACAATATCTTTTTCCGCTGTCATCTCCCTCGGCTGCAACAGATTCAATCTCCCATCCTTTCATCTTTTCAATCTGCATCTGTACCAGAGACTTAATCTGAGCTTCCGACAAATTTGTATCCGCGTTGCCTGCCACACTTCCGATCATCTTATTCGCATGGAATAAAATCATCGGAGAACTTGCCTTCTTAATCAGAGCCGAAAGGAGCGCCTGCTGGTTTTTACCTCTTTGATTGTCACCTGCCGCCAGCGCCTTTCTCTCTCTGACAAAAGCCAATGCCTGTTTCCCGTTAAAATGGTTTGTCCCTTTTTTGACTTCTACCACCTCTCCGGCCGCCTTGCTAGTCTTAAATGCAAATTCGGATTCTACATCAATTCCTCCCATGACATCTACAATCTCTTCCACCGACGTAAAATTCACACGCAGATAAAATGGTATCTCCGTGTCATAGAGCTGCTCAAGCGTAGCCATAGATGTATCCACCCCATAATTTCCCGCGTGCGTAAGCTTGTCCCTCTCCTCTCCGGAGACTCCCGGAATCTTTACATAATAATCCCTAGGCGTTGTAGTCAGCAAAATCTTATGAGTATTTGGATTGATCGTTGCAATTAAGTTAACATCGCTGCGGCTTTCCTGATTGATATCTCCATAAACGTCAATACCGCTGATATAGACGTTAAATGGTCTGCTTGTAACCGGAAACATATGCTGTTTTTCATAGCCGCCGCTCTCGTCGCCGATCGCGATCTGATCTAATGCATGATTTACCCTCAATCCATAAAATCCGATTACGATCAGCAAGAAACTAACGGCAAGAGAGAATCCCTTTCCCGAACTACGTTTCTTTCTGCTCCTCGCCGCTCGCTTTTGAAGACTTTTTACAAACAAAAGCAAAAGCAGAAGCAAGATACCCGCACCGATCATATATACTTTCGGCAAAATACCCAAAACTGCCATGGATACAAGGAAAAACAAACTTGCCGCCGCCTGTATCATCCATAAAAGGCGGTCCGAAACCCTCGATCTTCCCCGGCTTTGTCTGCGCATATAGTCAGGGTTCTGTCTTTTTTTCTTTCTTCTTCTGCGGTCTTTTTTCGGCCTTCTTTCCTCTTGATGTGATTTAATATACTTTAACTGGTCACGATACTCCATTGTCTTCTCCCGTCTTCCAATTGTCAGAATACAAAAAACCTGCCGCTGGCCTTTTTTCTGCATACTACTTTATAGCAAAGAATGGCCCATGTTTACACACAAGCCATCTTATTGCTTTCTTCTTTATTCACCAAGTCCACTTTCAACCGCCTCAACCATGGTTTTCAAAGCTTCTTCCTCATCTTCGCCTTCACATATGAGTGTGATCCGATCCCCTTTTTTAATACATGCACCCAAAACGCTTAGAACACTTTTCGCATTTGCTATCATATCGTCATATTCAAATGATACTTTACACACAAACTGATTCGCCGTATTGCAGAATATTCCCGCTGGCCGCAGATGCAGTCCCGTCGGATTGTAAATTGTAACTTTTTTTCTGACCATATTTTCTTCTCTCCGTCTTATTCTTTCATACTTAAAACAACTCTTACTTTTACATTTTTTTCCAGAAAACATCCATCCGGAAGCTTTACCGATACGGGCACATCAAACGTGCCGTCTGTCGTATAATTTTTAAGGTCAATACTGATCGCCTGTTCAAGCGACAGATTTTCAAGCACCTCTTTCGGTCCCCGTACCTGCAGTTCAAGCATATCTGCTGTAGCATAACTCATCGTAAGCTCTTCTGACAGATTATTGATGATAATGGAACCCACCGTAATATCATATGATTTTGTTCCATCCTTTTCCACCGAAATGGTCACAACTACTGAGCCTGCATTCTCATCTGCCAGCCGTATATTATCCGGCAGATACTCTGACACATCAATAACCTTTTCCGTCTTCTCCTTTATATTTGATATGTCCAGCGCTTCGTCAGGCACACGCAGAGAAGAAATGTTGCTGATCTCGTCACGCTCTCCCGAAATCTGTATTGTCTGTGGCTCATAAGTAATTCCGTTAAATTCATATCCTCTCGCTGTTTTGATCAGAGAAGTATCAAACTCTAAAGGAATGTTTTTGGTATTCAAAATCTGCACGCTGACTCCTACACCCTCTGTTCCGAGATTGTTTGAAAGAAGATTCTGATCAATAATATTATTGTTAGAATCGTACAGCACAAGCTCTGAATCTAAAATTGCATTTTTAGAAAGGCCCGAGACACTTACAGAAGCCTCCACCCTGCTAATCTCTGCAATTACAGACTTCGGCCCACGGATAGACACTTTTTCAGGCATTGCCTGTATATCGCCGAGTACAAATCCATCCCTGACCGTCCCTGTCGTCGTCGGAACGATTGGAAAACGCTTTGTCTCCTCATCCTCCAGTTTGATCTGGAGATTGCGCGGATTAGCCTGCGCGCTGTCATAACGCTCCTCAAACCCATTAATTGTAATGTCAATCGGTATCTGAGTATCCAAAGTCAGCTCCTTAATATCCGCAATTGCTATGATATCCTTCGCCTTGATCTTATTAAGCGTCTTTCTCTTCGCAGTAACCGTAACATCCACCACCTGCGTATTGTCCACAATCTGATAAGTCTGCGGCTGCTGGGCGTTCGCCAGAACCTCTTCATTGATCACTGAAACCGGAATCTCAGAGAATGTTTTATGGGTTACTGGGTCGTCGATATTAACCACCATAATCCACAGCATAAATGCCACAAAAAAGGCTAATATCTTAAGACCAACATTATTCATCAGCCTTTTTTCCATTTTTAAGCCTTCCTTTCCAAAATGCTGCCAGTTTCTTTGTTTCCGGCTTCCGGCTCCGAATCCCCTGAAGATGACTCCTAAGTTCATCCCGTGTAATATCGCGGTCCAAATAGCCGCCGCTGGCCGTTGAAACTGCCCCTGTCTCTTCCGACACGACAATAATGAGCGCATCACTCACCTCGCTCATACCCACAGCTGCTCTATGTCTAGTTCCCAGTTCCTTGCTTAATCCCATATTATCAGACAGCGGAAGATAGCAAGTCGCCGAGACGATCCTGTCCCCCCGGATAATGATAGCGCCGTCATGCAGCGGAGTATTGTGTTCAAATATATTAATCAGGACTTGCATGGACACGAGACAATCCATATAAATTCCGGTACTTTCATATTCCGACAAATGGATTGCACGCTCTACTACAATCAGGGCTCCTGTTTTCACACGTCCCATGCTGAAGCAGGCCTTAATAATCCCTTCCATCGTCTCTTCACTGAATTTCTCACGTTCTTTGTAAGCTTCAAAAGGAACAACGGAAGAAAAAAACTGTTTTTCTCCCAATTTTTCAAGCGCCCTTCTAAGTTCCGGCTGAAATACGACCACCGCCGCAGTCGCCATAACCGCAACTGCATTCTTCGCAACATAAAGTATCGTATTCATCTGAAAGATCATAGCAAGAAGAATGAAACCGGCAAGTACCAGTATCCCCTTAAGAAGCATCCATGCTTTCGTATTCTTAATCCATATAATCACCTGATAGATCAGGAATGTAAGAATCAAAACTTCCACAACATCTGTCGGATGAATCTCCGGAAAATAGACACCTGACACATACTTTTCCAATATCTGCGAAATCCTTTGTTCCATTCTCTCACCCCCTTTTTAACGTTTATGTAACTCGGCTTAACGCATTCTTGAAGAACCTTTGGAATTTTCTGAAACTTTTCTTCCTGAAGATCTTGCGCCGTCCCGTTCCCCGCGCCCGTCTCTGTCATATCTTCTGTTTCTTACGGCTTCTGTATCCATAATCTCGGTCTCGTGCCGTCCGTTAATTCTCTTCACCATCTTTTCCGGCTTAGCAACGGAAAGTTTTGGAACCGCTTTTACATAATAATAGTATTCATCATCTTCATACTGCAGATTCTCACTCTTTGTATAATCGACTGCAAAGAACATTAATTCCAGCACAAGTCCTGCAATAACTGCAACAATACTTCCTGCCGCTAAAGATGTATAGGAAGTGTGAACCCCCAATACAATATCTCCAATTATATTTACAACTACATTCATGATCGCTCCTGCTGCAACCGCAAGTTTCCACGCATGATTGACAGACTGTCTCCGAATCGTATAAGCAACCAGAAACGCTATCAGAAACGCAGCAATAATAATCCACATTTCCTTATTCTGGAATACTTTTTTCAGATATTCCGAACTCTGAGCCATAATCCCTGAAAAACCTTTGCCGGTAATACCCGGCGCCGCTTTTTTCACATATTCCATCATAAAATGAACAATCGTTCCGCACACAACCGCCGCCATGCTGACCGGTGTTGAAACCAGCGCATAGGACAAAGGCACGGCAAACGGAATCTGAAAAACAAATGCAACCGGCATAAGCAATACAATAAGCGCCATCTTGGGTGTCAGTCGAAAATAAAAAATATACATGATCAGGAACACGACTGCTGTAACCACAAAAATCCCTATCGATACCGCATACATATGAACCAGTATAAGGGCGGTCGCCGCTATCACCGTTATAATAACTGGGAAAAAAGTACAGATTACAGACAAGGCAAGCGTCACTACCGGCGAAGCTGCCACCTTCATAAAACCAACATTATTATTAATCTGATAAAATGCCAGCAAAGCCACAATAAACTGCGCTCCCTTGTCAAACACTATCGAATGCTGCGCATATATTTCCTGAATTTTCCCTTTTATTACAAATACTCCATCCATTTACTTTTTCTCCCTTTCATACCACTTAAGAAGTCTCGTCAAATCATGATTGTATTTTTTCACTCTCATTCTCGCTTCCTTATGCTTCTGATTATATATATGACTGGAAATAACAGCGTAAATTACGACTACGCCAAAATATCCTACCACAAAAATCATAAGAAGCATCAGCATCAAACTGTTAGACATCCCCTCCATCAGCGCGTCAAAACCCGCAAGCACAATCAATGCCGCTACACATACATAGCCGATCGTTACCCATATAACAGAGCTGAAAATATGCATGCCCGCATAATCCTTCCTGTAATATTCACTTATTTTAAAATCTTCCTTACCTTGCGTATGCTCATACAGCGCAAGCTTCGTCATTAATTTAACCTTGCGTTCGTCTAACATTGTCCACCTCTAATTTATACTTCTCGATATTTAACTATTATTTTTCAGTATAACAAATATCAGTATCCTTGTCCAATACTTATCGTCAAATAAAAGACTTTTTCTGCTCCTGCCCTTTTTAATGTCTTTGCCGCCTCATTCATTGTGTTTCCTGTAGTATATATATCATCAATCAGTAAAATTACCTTTCCGTCTAACGGCGCCCCGTCTGCCACAACAAATGCATTCCTGAGATTCTTTTCCCGCTGCGCAGGGTCCAGATTCTTAAGGGGACTCGTCCTGCGTATTCTCTTGAGAAGCTTTACACTAACAGGAAGTCCCAGTATCTCTCCCAATATTTTTGCAGCAATTGTCGCCTGATTATAACCTCTTTTCCTCAGCTTTGCCGGATAAAGAGGAATTGGCACGATAAGATCCGGATTCCATCTCTTTAGTACTGCTCCGTATCTTTGGGCCAATTCTTCTGCATAATACTGCCCGAATCTACGCTGATTATGGAATTTATACTGATAAATTGACCAGTTTACCGGTTCTTTGTGAAGCCAAAGCGCCGTTCCCTTATCAAAATAGCGCTGCGTTCGTACACAATCATAGCAATATTCCTGTTCTTCATGCCGGAGCGGTTTCCCACATTTCATACATTTGGGCTCCCTGATCTCCAAAGCCTTAAGTCTTTTCCGGCAACGGAAGCATACTCCTTGCCGGAACACACGTCCGCAAAACGGGCAAATCTCCGGCCAAAATAATTTTAAAATAGACAATCCTATCAATAAATTTCACTGATTCGTTCTGCAAGACTTGTATTCCTTGTCTGCTCATCTGCATTCCTGATCATATCCTGAAATACAGCATCACTCCCCACTAACGTAACACATCTTTTCGCTCTTGTTACGGCTGTATACAGAAGATTCCGGTTGTAAAGCTGTCTCGGTCCCTGAAGCAACGGAATCACAACCGCCGGATACTCGCTTCCCTGAGCCTTATGTATTGTTATGGCATAGGCAAGCTCCAGCTCTTCCAAAAGATTATAAGGATATTTTACCTTTCTTTTCTCATCATACTCCACTGTCACTGTCTCTTCATATGTGTTGATATTCCTGATGATCCCCACATCTCCGTTGAAGATTCCCACCCCCTTATCCACTGTCATCCCGTAACGTGTCTGAATCTCCCATTCAAGCTGATAGTTATTTTTTATCTGCATAACCTTATCACCCTCCCGGAAGATGCGTTCGCCGCTCTCTTTTTCCTTTTTACTCTTATCTGGAGGATTCAGATATTCCTGAAGGATTCTATTGAGACGCTCTACTCCTAAAAGTCCTTTTTTCATAGGCGTCAGCACCTGAATATCATAAGGTTTAGCCTCTACATATTTCGGGAGCTTCTCCTGAATCAATGCGAGCAGCACACGAATAATTACATCCGGATCCTGTCTTTTTAAAAAGAAAAAATCTCTGCTCTTATTATCCAGCAATACATTCTCACCCCGATTGATCTTATGGGCATTCACAACAATGTCGCTTTCTCCCGCCTGCCTGAAGATCTTCGTCAGCTTTACAACCGAAAAACACTCGGAAGCAATCATATCTTTCAATACACTTCCTGGTCCCACACTTGCGAGCTGGTTCACATCTCCTACCAAAACAATCCGTGTTCCCGGAACCACTGCGCTAAGCAGCGCATGCATCAGCGGCAGGTCAACCATTGACATCTCATCAATAATAATAACATCTGCCTCCAACGGATTCTCAGCATTTCGCTGAAAACCTGCGCCGCCTTCCTCATCCGGATTGCCGTTTACCTCCAAAAGCCTATGTATCGTCTGCGCTTCATATCCGGTCGTTTCCGTCATACGTTTGGCGGCTCTTCCGGTAGGTGCTGCCAGAAACAGATCCATTCCCTCTCCTTCAAAAAAATGAATCATAGCATTGATCGTTGTCGTCTTTCCGGTCCCCGGACCGCCAGTCACTATCGTAACGCCGTTCCCCGCCGCCTCCACGACTGCCTTTTGCTGTTTCTCATCCAGCTTAAGGCCTGTCTCTTCCTCAATCGCATGAAGACGATGAAGCAGCACTGCCTCAGAAATATCATATCTTACATCCAGATCATGAAGTATCTTCGCTGTATTCAGCTCCATATAATAGTAGTGAGAAGCATAAATCCTTACTGCCGGCCTTTCCTCTTCTCTCAAGGATTTTCCTCCTTCTCTGCCCTCCCCCTCTCGCTTCACCACAATTTTCTTTTCTATAGCAAGATCCTGCAGATAATTCTCTATATCTCCAATCTCAATTCCAAGAAGCAATCCAGCCCGATACAATAAAATATCTTTTCTGAGATACACATGTCCTTCTCCCACACTCTGCAGCAACGTATAGAAAATACCGCTGCGTATGCGATAGTCCGAATCCATATGAATCCCAACCTTCGCCGCAATCTCATCAGCGGTCTTAAACCCGATTCCTGACACATGATCTGCAAGCTGGTATGGATTCTCTTCAATGACACGGTAGATACTCTGCCCGTAATGCTGAAATATCCGTACCGCAAGCGCAATGGAAATCCCGTATTTCTGCAGATAAAGCATGGCCTGCCTCATATCCTTCTTCTCTTCCACCTGAAGAGAAATCTCTCTTGCCTTCCGCTCACTGATGCCTTTGATCTCAGCAAGCCGCTCCGGCTCCTCCTCAATAATCCGAAAAGTATCTTCTTTAAACTTCTTCACAATCTTACCCGCAAGGGAAGCTCCCACTCCCTTGACTGCACCGGAACCAAGATACCTTTCCATAGACATCAAATCCTCCGGCTCACATATCTTCGCCGTCTCTATCTGAAGCTGCGTCCCATACAACTTATGAGTCGCATATTCGCCTGTCAGCTCCAAAAGTCCGCCTTCTTCTATATAATGAAGCTTTCCTACGCAAGTAAGGTCTCCGTCGTCATTATTCAGATTAAATACCGTATATCCGTTTTCTTCATTACGGTATACAATATGCTCCACATATCCCTTAATCGTCTCCATGTACCTATCGCCTTACTCCTTGTACATACTTGTAAGTTCTACAAACTGTCCCGTACCAATCGCAACCACCTGAGTTGGATCATCCGCCGTCATCGTATTAATACCCGTACGCTCCTCAATCATTTCTTCTAAACCTCTAAGGAGCGCGCCGCCTCCGGTCAGCATGATCCCCCGGTCTAAAATATCTGCTGAAAGTTCCGGCGGCGTCCGCTCAAGAACACTGATAACCGCCTCCACGATCTGCCCCGACGTCTCTCTGAGCGCTTCTTCAGTCTCCGCCGACGTTACCATCACCGTCTTCGGAAGTCCGGTCAAAAGATTCCTTCCTCTGACTTCCATCGCATCATCCTCCATCAATTGATAGGTGGTTCCGATCTGAATCTTAATATCCTCCGCAGTCCTGTCCCCGATCAGTAGATTATGCTTCTTCCGCATAAAACGGACGATCGCCTCGTCAAAATCATCTCCTGCGATCTTAAGAGACGTATTAACCACCGTACCTCCGAGAGAAATCACGGCAACATCCGTGGTCCCTCCGCCGATGTCTACTATCATATTGCCGCATGGTTTTGAAATATCAATACCAGCGCCGATTGCCGCCGCTACCGGCTCTTCGATAAGGTTAACATCCCTTGCCCCCGCCGCAAATGTTGCCTCCTCAACCGCTTTCTTCTCTACCTCCGTTACACCGCTGGGCACACAGATACTGATACAGGGTTTCCGAAATGTCCGCCGTCCCATCGCCTTCTGCACAAAATATTTTATCATCTTTTCCGTCACAGTATAATCAGATATGACGCCTTTCCTCAGGGGACGTATTGCAATTACATTACCCGGCGTGCGCCCAAGCATGAGTCTCGCCTCTTCTCCGATTGCTTTTATCGTATTCGTATCCCGGTCGAACGCCACTACAGAGGGTTCCTTCAGTATGACGCCTTTGCCCTTAATATATACAAGAACACTGGCTGTCCCCAAATCAATTCCTATATCAACTGACATTCCAAATCCCCTTTCAAATCGCTTTCTTTCATATATTCTGTGCCTAACGGCTATTATATCCCGTACCCCAGAAAATGAAAACCCCTATTTTCTTAATTCTTTGTGAAGCATTCTGCCAATATATTTTCCGGTATAAGACAAAGGATTTTCTGCAATTTCTTCCGGCATTCCCCGGGCGATTACCGTTCCGCCTCCTTCTCCGCCTTCCGGCCCCATATCAATAATATAATCTGCCGTCTTGATCACATCAAGATTATGCTCAATTACAATAACCGTATTTCCATCCGCTGACAGCCTCCTCAGAATCTCTGTCAACTTATGAACATCTGCAAAATGAAGTCCTGTCGTCGGCTCGTCCAAAATATAGATTGTCTTCCCGGTGCTACGCTTACTGAGCTCTGTCGCCAACTTAATCCTCTGTGCCTCTCCGCCGGAAAGCTGCGTAGACGGCTGCCCGAGTCGGATGTATGAAAGGCCTACGTCATAGAGCGTTTCCATCTTCCGGCGGATACTCGGAACATTTTCAAAGAAATGCAACGCCTCCTCCACGGTCATATCCAAAACATCGTAAATACTCTTCCCTTTATACTTCACTTCCAGCGTCTCCCGGTTATACCGCTTTCCATGACACACTTCACAGGGAACGTATACATCCGGCAGAAAATGCATCTCTATCTTAAGAATCCCGTCTCCGGCACAAGCTTCGCAACGCCCGCCCTTTACGTTAAAACTGAATCTTCCTTTTTTATAGCCTCTCGCTTTAGCGTCGGCTGTCGCAGCAAATAAATCCCTGATCAGATCAAACACACCGGTATAAGTAGCCGGATTAGACCGAGGCGTCCTGCCGATTGGCGACTGATCAATTGCAATTACCTTATCAAGCTGATCAATCCCCTCGATATCTTTATGCTTTCCAGGTATTGTCCGCGCACGGTTCAGATCCCTTGCAAGTCGCTTGTAGAGTATCTCGTTGATCAAAGAACTTTTCCCCGAGCCCGAAACTCCCGTGATACAAGTCATAATTCCCAGCGGAATCTCTACATCCAAATTCTTCAGATTATTCTCCTGTGCTCCAAGAATCTTGATCCAGCCTGTCGGCTCCGACCTTTTTTCCGGCACCGGAATACTCTCCCTTCCACTTAAGTATGCACCGGTAATCGAATTCTTATTCTTAATGATATCCTGCGCCGTTCCGGTAGCAACAATTTCTCCCCCGTGCTCTCCGGCTCCCGGACCCACATCTACAATATAATCCGCCTCCCGCATAGTGTCTTCATCGTGTTCAACTACAATCACAGAATTCCCCAAATCCCTGAGATGCTTCAATGTATTCAGAAGCTTATCATTATCACGCTGATGAAGCCCGATACTTGGCTCGTCCAAAATATAGGCCACTCCCACCAGACCGGAACCAATCTGGGTAGCAAGACGGATTCTCTGCGCCTCTCCACCGGAAAGAGAGCCTGTTGCCCGCGCCAGCGTCAGATAATCAAGCCCCACATCCAAAAGAAATTGTGTTCTCGCCCGTATTTCCTTTAATATCTGTCCTCCGATCAGCTCCTGCTGCCGACTCAAGGACATCTCCTCTAAAAACTGCTGCAATTTCCCAATAGACAAAGTGGTCACTTCATGGATATTCTTCTCTCCCAGAGTCACCGCAAGCGCCGCCGGCTTCAGTCTCTGCCCTTTACATTCACGGCAGGGTGTGATCCGCATAAATTCCTCATACTCCGCCTTCATAGTCTCAGACGACGTCTCTCTGTAGCGGCGTTCTACATTCTTGATCAACCCTTCAAAAGCCACATCATAAATGCCTTCTCCTCTTTGTCCTCTATAATGTACCTTTACTTCTTTTCCATCCGTCCCGTGCATTAAAATATCATGGATTTTTTTCGGATAATCCTGAAACGGCGTATCCAGTGAAAAATGATATTCCTTACAAAGTGCGTCCAAAATCGCATAAGTAAAACTTTTTTTGTCGGTACAGGACTGCCAGCCTATCGCAATGATCGCTCCTTCTGCAATACTCAGCCGTTTATCCGGAATCATCAGGTCCTCGTCAAATTCCATCTTATACCCCAATCCAGCACATACTGGACACGCACCGAAAGGATTATTGAATGAAAAACTTCTCGGCTCTATCTCATCCACACTGATCCCGCAGTCCGGACAGGAAAAGCTCTGGCTGAAATTAATCGACTCTGCGCCAATAACATCTACAATCAGAAGCCCTTCTGCAAGCCGGAGTACATTTTCAATGGAATCAACAAGACGCTTTTCAATCCCTTCCTTAATTACAAGACGATCCACGATGATCTCTATATTATGCTTGATATTCTTATCCAGATCAATCTCTTCCGAAAGCTCATACAGATTCCCATCGATACGCACACGGACATAACCGCTCTTTTTTGCCCTGTCTAAAAGCTTGGCATGCGTACCCTTCCTTCCGCGGACAACCGGAGCAAGAAGCTGAACCTTCGTACGCTCGGGAAGCTCCATAATCTGATCCGCCATCTGGTCTACTGTCTGTTTTTTTATCTCTTTCCCGCATTTCGGACAATGAGGAACACCGATTCTCGCATAAAGCAGACGTAAATAATCATAAATCTCCGTCACGGTCCCGACCGTAGAACGCGGGTTGCGGTTTGTCGATTTCTGATCAATGGAAATAGCCGGAGACAGCCCTTCAATACTTTCCACATCCGGTTTTTCCATCTGACCAAGAAACATCCTCGCGTAAGAAGACAGAGACTCCATATAACGCCTCTGCCCCTCTGCATAAATCGTATCAAACGCAAGGGACGATTTTCCAGAACCGCTTAAGCCGGTTAACACCACCAGCTCATTTCTCGGAATTTTTAGATCTACATTCTTCAGATTATGCTCATTCGCCCCGCGAATCGTAATAAATTGCCTGTTATCTCTTTTCTTTGACATCTTTTATCCCTCTCCCACTTATGCGGCAAATTAAAATCCGCCTTTTCTTTCATGCTGCCGTATCTTTTACCCGCTTTTATTCATGCAAGAGCTTTTTCAACTCTATAAGCTTATCTCGAAGCTCTGCCGCAGCTTCAAAGTTAAGCTCCGCCGCAGCCTTTTTCATCTGTTTTGTAATGTCGCTTATCAATTTTTCCAGTTCTTTCGCACTCATAGATTCCGGATCCTTTTCCAGACGCAGCTCTTCTGCCGCCACTTTCTTGGAAATACTGATCAGATCCCGCACACTTTTCTGAATGGATTGCGGAGTAATTCCGTTCTCCTCATTATATTTTTCCTGTATCGCGCGTCTCCTGTCTGTCTCGTCAATCGCCTTTCTCATAGAGTCCGTGATCGTATCCGCATACATAATTACATGACCGTCCACATTCCTCGCCGCCCGCCCGATAGTCTGGATCAGCGAAGTCTCCGACCGCAGAAATCCTTCCTTATCTGCATCCAGAATGGCGATCAATGTAATCTCTGGAATATCAAGCCCTTCCCGAAGAAGATTGATTCCAACCAGCACATCAAACACATCCAACCGCATATCCCGTATGATCTCTGCTCTCTCAAGAGTATCTACATCTGAATGGAGATATTTAACGCGTATCCCCAGCTCTCTCATATAATCTGTCAGATCCTCTGCCATATGCTTTGTAAGTGTTGTAATAAGAATCTTATTCTTTTCGTTAATCTCTTTATTCACTTCCCCAACCAGATCGTCAATCTGTCCCTCAACCGGACGCACCTCCACTTTGGGATCAAGAAGTCCTGTAGGACGGATAACCTGCTCCGCGCGCAGAAGCTCATGATCGCTCTCGTACGGTCCCGGAGTTGCAGATACAAAAAGCGCCTGATTGATCTTACTCTCAAACTCTTCGAAACTTAACGGCCGGTTATCCTTGGCAGACGGCAGTCTGAAACCATAATTCACCAAAGTCGTCTTTCTGGACTGGTCTCCGTGATACATCCCTCCTACCTGCGGAACTGTCATATGAGACTCATCAATCATCATAATAAAATCGTCCGGGAAATAATCAATCAATGTATGAGGCGGCTGTCCAGCTTCAAGGCCCGTCAAATGTCTGGAATAATTCTCAATCCCTGAACAGAATCCCGTCTCCCTCATCATCTCTATATCAAAATTTGTCCGCTCAGATATTCTCTGAGCCTCCAAAAGCTTTCCTTCTCCCTTAAAATACTTAATCTGCTCCTCAAGCTCTGACTCAATCTCCCGTATTGCTCTCTCCATGCTTTCTTTGGATACGACATAATGTGATGCCGGAAAGATGGCTATATGGTTCAGCTCACTCTTAATCTCCCCAGTCAGTACATCCACTTCTGTAATTCTATCCACTTCGTCTCCGAAAAATTCAATTCGGTAAGCAACTCCTTCGCTCATCGCCGGGATCACCTCCAGCACATCTCCGTTCACCCGGAAGGTTCCGCGTTTAAAATCCATCTCGTTGCGGTCGTATTGAATCTCGATCAGCTTATGCAAGATTTCATCCCGGTCCTTTATCATACCCGGACGCAGGGATATCACCATCTTCTGATAATCAATGGGAGAACCAAGACCATAGATGCAGGACACACTGGCAACAATGATGACGTCACGACGTTCAGAAAGCGCTGCTGTCGCTGAATGCCGGAGCTTGTCTATCTCGTCGTTGATGGAAGAGTCCTTGGCAATGTAGGTGTCAGAAGATGGGACATAGGCTTCGGGCTGATAATAATCATAATAGGACACAAAATACTCTACTGCGTTATCAGGGAACATCTCCTTGAATTCTCCGTAGAGCTGCGCCGCAAGCGTTTTATTATGTGCTATAACGAGAGTGGGTTTCTGCAATTCCTGAATGACATTCGCCATCGTAAATGTCTTGCCGGAACCCGTAACCCCTAGTAAAGTCTGGAATTGGTTGCCCTCCCTGAAGCCTTTGACCAGTGCTTCTATCGCCTGCGGCTGGTCTCCCGTAGGCTGGTATGGGGCATGCAGTTTGAATATATTCTGCTCATTTTTCATGGCCGAACCTCCTTACTATGTTCACCATTGGCCCGAAAATCCTCCTGATTTTCATCAAAATTCATGTCTCAGGGTATTCTTTTTCTGGCTAATACAGCAATTACACGAATAAAGTCACTAAAACAAATTTTCCTAATCAGGCAATACTGTTCAATATTCCATAGCAAAGAATAGCACAGAGAAGCCTGTATGGAAAGTCCGTATAGCTATTTCCCTTTAGAACATTTGTTCTTTTTTCAATTGTACCAAAAGAGAAATATAAATACAAGAGGGAAATTGAAAAACTTTTCTTCCATGCTTTTGTCAGCTTCTTTCTGCATGTAATGCCCAAAATACTCAAAAAGAAAGAGGCAGATTCACTGCCCCTCTCCCAAATACCATTCGTCAATATCATCCATCTCTTCAACATCGGAATAATCATATTTTTTTATTCCATTCTAAATGCTTTCCATCTTTATTCCCTGTGAAAGGCAGAAATCCCCTGATTCCTTATAGTTTTCTTTCGGTACATTCCGAAACTAAAATGCGCTATCCATCCTCCAGATGAATACAAATACAAATTTCATTTTCATATTAACACAATATATAGTATTCGTCAATTATTCTTTTCACATATCTTGTATTAATATTGTTGCAAACGCCTATTATGAACTATTTTGAAAGACAGCGCCGACAGGCACTGCCTTTCAAAGTAATTCATAGCAAGCTGAAACTGAACCTATGACACTTCAAAAATTATTTTTGAGTACAGCAGCATCCAAACCGGTAGCCTACACCATATACATTCTGGATATAAAAAGGATGTTTCCTGTCTGGTTCCAGTTTCGTAAGTAGGTAATAATCCGTACCTTGACAAAATAAGAAATCCTCTGGCACTTACCAGAGGAAGAACTGTCTCTTACTTTTTTAGTTTGCTGTGACAATCAGCCGGCAGACTGGCGGACCAGGGTAGAAGTTCCAGCATGGCTCCCTTTTCTGGAAAAGGACCAAGATCTTTCATCCTTTCCATCACATAGGTGAGATAATTGTACGGTTTCTTCCCGTTCAGCATAGCTGTTTCTGTAATGCTGTACACTGTTGCGCTGGCCTGCGCTCCGCGGATGCTCTTTGCAAAAAGCCAGTTCCTTCTCCCGGTCGCAAAGTTTTTCAGCGCCCGTTCTGCCGCCAGATTATCGATACTTAAGTGGCCGTCCTCCAGATATCTCTTCAGATAAACTTCCTGGTTCAAAGCGTACAGGACAGCCTCTCCGATCATCGAAGACCGGTCTACGGAATCCTCCAGTTTATGGAGCCACTCAAAGAATGGCCGTCCTCCAGATATCTCTTCAGATAAACTTCCTGGTTCAAAGCGTACAGGACAGCCTCTCCGATCATCGAAGACCGGTCTACGGAATCCTCCAGTTTATGGAGCCACTCAAAGAAAGCCTCTAAAAGCGGTCTCGCCTGCTTTTGACGCTCTTTGTACCGTTCTTCCGGTGACTTGTCACGGATCATTTCTTCAATCTTATAGAGCATCCCGATCCGTGCCAGTGCCTGATATGCGGTTGTCTCCTTCAGCTCTTCTTTGGTGAAGTCCTTTTTCAGAACCGTCAGGGCTTCATCAAATCTGCGCCTCGCATGAGCCATGCAGCCTGTCGCAGCGATCCTTTCCGGAAGACTATGGTATGCCTGATAACCATCACAGGTGAAATACCCCTCGAACTGATCTCCAAGGAATTCCACCGGATGGTATCCGGCCCGCGTCCTTTCATACTGAAAAAGGACCATCCGTGGTGAGCCGCTGTATTCGTCGGTGAGATAGACCCACATCCAGTTCTGGGTGGAACCCTTCTGATCCGGCTCATCGATCACCTGAATTCTGGTTTCGTCCCCATGTAAATAGTTACTCCGGAGCAGTTCTTCCTTCATCAGATCGTAAAGCGGCTGCAGATACCGGCCRGCACACTGGATGATCCAGTTTGCCATGGTCTTTGTGGAAAGGTTCAGGTCATACCGGGCAAATTCCCTCTCCTGACGTGCAAGCGGCATCCCGTTTACATACTTGGCGTTCATGATGCCCGCCACCAGAGATGGGGTTGCCACACTGCCTTTCAGAAGGGACGGCGCTTTTTCCGGACGTTTCATGGCCCCGCATTTCGGGCAGCTGTATACGCAGGTAACTTCCTCCACGACTTCAAACCGCGCGGGGATGAATTTCAGACGCTTTACGCTTTCCTTTGTGACAACCTTATATTTCGTATTGCAGTCCGGGCAGTAACGGTCGGCTCCCGTCAACTTGTATTCGATCACTTCGGTTGTCTCAAAGGAGGAAAGGTCTTCTTCTTTTTTGCCAGAACGTTTTTTCCTCTTATAAGAAGATGGATGGACCTCTTCCAGATCCGGTTCCGGGGCATCCGGTTCTGCTTCCTGCTCTGCTTCGTTAAAAAGACTCAGCTGGGTGTAACCGTCCGCATACTTTTCGCTGGAAGCACCAAACCGCTTCCTCTGGGCAAGAGCCAGACGGTCAGAAAGCATCGCATTCAGGAATTCCAGCTCCTTCGTTTTCTCTTCCAGAAGCTGGATCCTTGTTTCCTGTTTCTGCAGCGTTTCTTCCTGCTTTTGACGATGCTCCTGCATGATCTTCAGCAAAGAGAGCATATCCTCCCTGCTCATCCTGTTCAGCTGTTCTCCTGTAAAAATCGGATCCATGACACTCCTCAACTTTCTGAAATCTCTATAGGAAAGTATACCATTATGCACGTTAAATTTCTATAAAAAACAGTCTTCATAGATAGAGGAAAATCCGTGTAAAATCAGGAAAACTTCGGCTTTTTGCGAATTGACAGGATTGGGGGGCTTAGACCACGATCTTCGGATGGCGTTCTTCAAAAGCGCCGCTGGGGTTCAGGGATAGTCCGTCGCACAGCCAGTGGATTTCTTTCCGTGTAACTTTCCTCAGTTCACCCGGTGTGTCCGGCCAATGGAAAGAATCCCGGTCCAGCCGTTTCATCAGGATCCAGAATCCGGAGCCGTCCCACTGGAGGATCTTGATCAATGTGCGTCTGCGATTGCAGAAGGCGAACATACAGCGGGAATACGGGTCGAGATGGAATTTCAGTTTGATG
>VIQU02000018.1 GCA_010206225.2 Lachnospiraceae bacterium MD308
ACCTTGATATGAAAAGGCTGCGAATCCATTCCTCAGCAGCAATGGATGGACGGATGTTTATCCAGTATATCGCCCTGATATTTTCTTCTCAGATTAAAAACATCATGGATAAGGCCGGATGGTTCAAGAGCCATAATATGCAGGAAGTGATAGATGAGATGAAATCCCTACGGATGGTTTCTGTTGAAGGGAAACGTAAGCAGATTTACACAACGGCAACAGCCTTTCAAAAAGAAATTATTGAACTCTTTGGGATTAACATCGGCTGACATATGTATAATTGATACGGGATTTTAGGACATCATACTATCAGAACGCAACGAATTGTTTCCTCATCATACAAACTACCATTCGACAACCACATATACATCACCGAACAGTCCAATTCTCTTGACCCTCCATAAAGCCATATGTTACATTAATAATACAGGAAACCATTGGAAGGACAAAATCATGAACAATACTACAGACTTATCTTCAAAATTAAAAGAGGCCCGTCAGAAAAAGAATCTTTCTCAGAATGCTGTCGCCGAAAAGCTGAATGTTTCCCGGCAGGCTGTTTCTCGCTGGGAAACTGGAAAAGGCTCTCCTGATATCAATACTTTACCTTTTCTCAGTGAATTATATGATGTATCTATAGATGAACTGCTTGGACATGAGGTCTCCATCTCCGAAAAGCATTCTCAAGATTCAAAAGAAGGGATGTCCAATTTAGATGAAACATCCCCTGAAACTACCGAAACTAATAATAAGCTTGCAAATCCCAGGCTTATTCCCCCACACTTCAGCAATGCTTTCAACTGGGAATATGCTATTTTAATGTTGTTGTTGTTTCTGTCTAGCTTTATCATCTTTGTAGGGCTTATAGTATCTTTATATATTTTTATCTGGACATGGCGAAACAGAAGACATTATAAATTAATTCTCATATTAGCAGTAATTTGTATTTTAATCGGATTAAATAATTTTTATACTTTTATAGATTATGTTTTTTTATCTAGTGATTCCGTAACTATAGAAAAAATTTCATAGCAATGTATAAATACATTGCTATGAAATTTGAACTACTAATTTCTCATTCGAAATCTTAGCTCTTACTTTCGAGATTTCTATAATGTCACCATCAAATTTTAATGTTAGTGTGGCCTGAGTGTTACTATCTTTTGACAACATTGTTCCTTTATTTCCTTTTATATCTATATAAAATCCTGCTGTCCTATTGCCCTTTTTATTCCTTGATATTTTATACGTCCCATTCGCCACTCTTGCTATCCCCGGCACTTCTTCTGACTCTCCTTTCCCACCTCTATGGAGAACGATTATTCCAACTATACGGTTGGCAATTATTTCATTGACAAATCCTTCCCTTGTTGGTATATTCTATATGTTCGAATGTTGATTAATCAACATTTCATATTGTTTTAAGGAGTACTATATGATGGTAGACAGATTTGAGAATCTAACAAGCGGCATTACCCAGATATATAAAAGCATCCAGAAGATCAAGCGCTGCCGGATGGACTCCCTCGGTCTTAAGGGAACCCATGTCATGTGCCTTCACTATCTGTCCGAGTATCCGGAAGGCTTAACCGCCGCCGACCTATGCGGCAAATGCAAGGAGGACAAAGCAGGCATTTCAAGGATTTTATCTGACCTTGAAAAGACCGGACTGATCGCCTACGCGCAGAAAAACACAGAAAAGGATACCAAAAGATACCGTGCAAAGGCATTTCTGACGGAAAAAGGCAGACAGTACGCAAAAAAGATGACGAATCTCATCGTACATGCTACCATTGCCGGCGGACAGGGTATTACCCCTGCTGAGCGAGACATTTTCTACCGCATACTTTTTCAGATTGCTGACAATCTGAATCAGGTCTGCCAAAATCTTGAAGGAAAGACCAAACATATCAATTAAAGAGAGGACACTAATCATGCACAGAATCAGAAAAATATATTGCAGGACCTTCCAGACTGCATTTAAAATCGCGCTTCCCTTTCTCCCCTACCGGACCCCGGAGATCATCGGAAGCGTCAAAGGAATCCCGGATATCTTAAAAGAGAAAAAGTGCAGCAGCGTACTGATCATCACAGACTCCGTGATCCGGGAACTGGGACTGACAAAAAGGCTTGAAAAAGCGTTATCTGACCATGACATCCCGTTTTTTATCTATGATAAGACAGTTGCCAATCCGACCACTGTAAATGTAGCGGCTGCTCTTGACCTCTATCACGAGCATAGCTGCAATGCGATCATCGGATTCGGCGGCGGCTCCAGTATGGACTGCGCCAAGGCTGTAGGCGCAAGGGTTGCGAAGCCGAAGCAGTCTCTCGCCAGAATGAAAGGAATCCTAAAAGTACATAAGAAGCTTCCTCTTCTTATTGCTATTCCTACCACTGCCGGGACTGGAAGCGAGACCACCCTCGCTGCCGTCATCACCGATGCCGATACAAGACACAAATATGCCATCAACGATTTCCCGCTGATTCCAAGATACGCCGTGCTGGATCCGAAAGTGACGATAAGTCTTCCGCCATCTATCACAGCCACTACCGGGATGGACGCCCTGACTCATGCCGTAGAAGCATTTATCGGAAACTCTACCACTTACGGCACAAGAAAAAATGCCCTGATGGCAGTACAGCTCATCTTTGAAAATATTGACACCGTATACAATGACGGCAAAAATGTAAGCGCCAGAAGAAATATGCTCCATGCCTCTTTCTATGCAGGCTGCGCATTCACAAAGTCCTACGTAGGATACGTTCATGCAGTTGCCCACTCTCTTGGCGGAGAGTACAATGTTCCTCACGGCCTTGCTAATGCAGTGATCCTTCCCTTTGTTCTGGAAGCTTACGGAGAGTCCATACACAAAAAGCTGCACAAATTAGCAGTTGCCGCCGGCATCTCAAAAGCGGACACTCCCGTCAGCGAATCCGCAGCCGCTTTCATACAGGCTATTAAGGATATGAAGCAGCGCTTTCACATCGGGGATCATATACCAGAGATTCAAGACGTTGATATTCCGAAGCTCGCCCATTATGCGGACAAAGAAGCAAACCCGCTCTATCCGGTGCCCGTCCTGATGGATAAAAGGAAACTCGAACAATTTTACTATCAGTTGATGGATGACACACAAATAGATGACGCACAGACAGACGATTCCGGCAAACCGCAGGAACAGTTATAAAAGGAGGTCCTCTTATGAATGCAAATGAAATCAAAGAACTCGTCCTTAAGCAGCGCAAGTTTTTCCGCACAGGCGTCACTCTGCCTGTGGGTACAAGGCTTAAGGCGCTCTTAAAGCTCAAGGCATGTATCTTAAGATATGAAGACGAAATACATGCAGCGCTAAAAAAAGACCTTGGAAAAAGTGACTTTGAAAGCTATATGTGCGAGACCGGCATGACCTTAAGCGAGCTTTCCTATATGATAAAGCATATCTTTTCTTTCACAAAAGAAAAGAACGTGTGGACTCCTTTGGCGCAGTTTTGCTCACGGAGCTATAAGAAGCCTTCTCCTTACGGTGTCGTACTGATCATGAGTCCGTGGAATTATCCATTTATGCTGACGATGGAGCCTTTGATCGACGCAATCGCCGCCGGAAATACAGCGATCGTAAAGCCAAGCGCCTATTCACCTTATACAAGCGAAATCATCAGAAAAATTATCGGAGAATGCTTTGAAAGGGAGTACGTATCTGTTGTCACTGGCGGAAGGGCGGAAAATACCTGCCTGCTGAACGAACATTTTGATTATATCTTTTTCACCGGAAGTCAGACAGTCGGAAAAGAGGTCATGAAAAAGGCGTCCGCCCATCTCACCCCTGTCACTTTGGAACTTGGCGGTAAAAGTCCCTGTATTGTTGATAAAACTGCCAATATAAAGCTCGCCGCAAAGAGAATCGTATTCGGCAAATACTTAAACTGCGGCCAGACCTGTGTCGCTCCGGATTATATCTACTGCGACCGCGCCGTAAAGGATAAGCTGATAAATGCTATCCGGCATCAGATAAAAAAGCAGTTCGGTCAGAATCCTCTGAGCAATAAAAACTACGGAAAGATCATCAACGAAAAACATTTTGACCGCATTGTAAGCGTGATTGATGATTCTAAGGTCGTCTGCGGCGGAAAACACGACCGCAGTGCGCTTCGGATAGAACCTACAGTTATGGACCGTGTTACCTTCAGCGATCCCGTGATGCAAGAAGAGATCTTCGGTCCGGTGATGCCTGTATTGATATACGACTCTCTGGACGAGGTGATCACCAATATTAATGCTCTGCCCCATCCGCTGGCTCTTTACCTTTTTACTTCCAGCAAAGAAACCGCGAAGCGGATTACCTCGCGGTGCGGATTTGGAGGCGGATGTATCAATGACACTATCATCCATCTGGCCACAAGCGAGATGGGATTTGGCGGATTCGGCGAAAGCGGCATGGGTGCCTACCACGGGAAAACCGGCTTTGATACCTTTTCCCATTATAAAAGTATTGTAGATAAGAAAACATGGATGGATCTTCCTATGCGCTACCAGCCTTATCGGAAAATATACAATAAACTGATTCACATTTTCTTAAAGTAAATGTTAGAAAACCGTAACGCTTTCAGCCTTGAGTAACGTATAGTATATGATATAATGATATTGGTGCCGGAATGGTTTCCGGCGCTAATTTTTTGAAAGAGGACATCATTATGAGCCGCAAAGGGAACTATATCAGTTCGAAAAAACGCAGATACAGATGCATCCGGCGCGTGATGCTTTTCATACTCATCCTTCTTATCGCCGTATTGTGCGGTATCCTTGTATGGCAGAAGAAAGAGGCGGCAGATGCAAAAAAGGCTGAAAAAGCGAAGCTTGAAGCAGAAGCCAAGGCGGAAGAAGAAGCCAGACAGGCAGAGCAGGAAGCACAAAAGGAGCAGGAAAAGCAGACAAAAGCGGCTGAAGAAGAAAAGGCAGCCAAAGAGACAGAAGCCGCCAAAGAAGCAGCCATAAATAAGGAAGTTCAGACAGCCGAGAACACAGCGACGCAGGACAATCACAAGACCAACGGTCTTGCCATCTGCATGTATCACTATGTATACGACAAGGACAATCCACCGAAAGATGAACTGAACAGCAATTTTATCGAGGTTCACGCACTGGAAGACGAGCTTAAGTATCTGACCGAGAATAATTACTACTACCCCACATGGGAAGAAGTCAAACAATATGTGGAAGGCGATCTTCTCCTTCCCGAAAAGAGTGTGGTGCTCACTTTCGACGACGGCGCCTACAGCTTTCTCAACCTGGGCGTACCTCTCTTTGAGAAATATAAAGTGCCCGTCACTTCGTTTCTGATCGGGAACATCGACGGCGAAGAGAAAGTCAAAAAATATGCCAGTGAGTATATGACCTTCCAGTCCCATTCCTACAATATGCACCGGGGTGGCGGCAATATCGGCCATGGAGGAATCTTTCCGGTCATGGATCATGATGAAGCTGTTGCCGACTTACAGAAATCTATCGAAGTCGGCGGCAACGGCGATGCATTTGCCTACCCTTACGGCGATTATAACGATAGCTGCGTACAGGCAGTAAAGGATGCAGGTTTCAAATGTGCCGTTACAACAGAATACGGACGTGCAAAACCGGGCGATAATCCGCTCCTGCTTCCGCGCGTCCGCATGTCCATGGGACAGTCGCTGGAAAGCTTTAAAAAGTTAGTCGAGTGATGCAAAAGGCTTATCATTCGTCACATTTCCATTCCCCGTCACAGGTATGACATCTCCAAGATAGGTCGGCTTGGGTTTCGCGATCGTATATCCTACATCCTTAATCCTTGCCGCCGCTTCTCTAAGCTTCCGGTATTTATCACCGCTGTATACTCTTGTGTCACAGGTTACTCCCTTTGCTTCAATCCCCAATGCTTTTGCATCATAAAGCGCCCGGTACATATGATACTTCTGTGTCACTACGATAAGATTTTCTGCCTCAAATATTTCCTTCGCCCGATACATACTTTCATATGTGGAAAATCCCGCATGATCCATGAAGATACACTCGGAAGGCACGCCCTGCTCTATCGCATAGCTTTTCATAGCGTTCACTTCATCATAATCATCTCTCCCATGATCACCGCTCATGATCATGCGGTCCGTAATCCCAGACTTGTAAATAGATATTCCCGTATCAAGCCGTTCTTTTAACATCTTACTCAGGCTTCCGTCCGGCCTTACCTGCGCGCCAAGCACCAGCACCGCGTCAATCTGATTTTCTCCTCCCTGCCCTTCCTGAAGCTGTTCTATCGCTGTGATCCGTTTCCCGGCTGTCATTTTCACAAACCCATTGATTCCTAATACCGCCGCAGCAATCACAACGATAAAAGCCAGAAAAATCTTTATCAGTTTTTCTGGCTCAAATATACGTTTACATCTCTCTCTCATTGTATATCTCTCCTTTTTGTATGTTCGCTATGAATCATTCCGCACTTTATATTCGCCTAAGCCGCATGGCTTCTGACCCTTATATCATACAAAAATGCACACCGATATACAAGAAGGTTAATATATTCTTAAGATAAAAAGCTTAATTAATCTTTTTCAGATAATAGAATCCATACGCCGGAACATTCAGTGCAACCGGCTGTACGATCTGCCCGGTAAGGATATCCTCATAAATACCATCCGTCTCATTTACCCACGCAATACGGTCATTTTCACTGAAATTAAAGAATCCTATGATCTTATCTCCATCATAATACCTTCCCATTCCCAGAATGCCCGCATCCCATGTATCAATCGTCCATGAATCCGCATAAGACACAAATGCCTTCTCACTTTTACGAATCTTCTCAAGCTTTCCAAGACTGCCAAATATCTTTCCTTCCACTGTACTTGGATCATTCGTCTTCGCAGCATTCTCCCAGTTCATCCTTCCTCTGTGGATATAACGTGAATCATCTGCTTTATTAGAATCCTCCTTATATGTGTAGTCATTGACCTGCGCAATCTCATCTCCGCTGTAGAGCACCGGAATCCCCGACTGCATGAACATATACGCATGAAGAGTAACGTCAAACCGGATCGCCCTCTCCATCGCGGCCGCATCCTGTTCAAATCCTGCTTTTTCAATTCCGCACATGGAAGCAGTCGTCGCACAGAACCGTGCATCTCCGCTGACCGGATCCGCATTGTAAAGTTCGCCCCGGCTGTTGCTTTCCCCAGCAATACCCTGAAAATAATCATTCAGATACTGCTTATGAGAACGCTCTCCTTTGCCCTCCGTCATCAATGTTCCATAATCCAGTCCCCACCCGATATCATCATGACAGCGGAGATAATTCAAGAACACATACTCTTTTGGCAGACCGTTTACAATGTCAAGCTGCTTCTTCAACAGGCTCACATCCCGCGTCGCCACTGTGTGCCATGTAGTAGCCATCGTCGTGACATTATATAACATATGGCATTCCGGCTTCTCAACTGTTCCAAAGTACGGAACAACCTTTTCCGGCTCCATTACCACTTCACCCAAAAGCAGAACGCTTGGACACACAATCTCGCTGATAATTCTCATCATGCGGACGATCGTATGTACCTGCTTTAAATTCCTACACTGGGTTCCAAGCTCTTTCCAGATATAAGGAACTGCATCAATACGGATAATATCAATTCCTTTATTGGCAAGATAAAGGAAATTATACATCATCTCATTAAATACTCTCGGATTTTTATAATTCAGGTCCCACTGATATGGATAGAACGATGTCATAACAAAATGCCCCACATCCGGAAGCCATGTAAAATTGCCCGGCGCCGTTGTCGGAAATACCTGCGGCACAGTCTGCTCATACATCTTAGGGATCGTATCATTGTTAAAGAAAAAGTACCGGCTCATATACTCGCCGTCTCCCTGACGCGCCCGCTTCGCCCACTCATGATCCTGCGAAGTATGGTTCATAACAAAATCCATACATACATTCATATTCTTTTTGTGGCAGGCTGCGGTCAGATCTTCCAGATCCTCCATCGTCCCTAGTTTTTCCTGAACCTTACGGAAATCTGCAACCGCATATCCTCCGTCCGAACGTCCCTCTACCGTATCAAGGAACGGCATCAGATGAATGTAATTCACGTTACATTTTTCAAGATAATCAAGCTTCTCTTGTACACCCTTCATGTTGCCCGCAAAATTATCGATATAGAGCATCATTCCAAGCATATCATTGCTTTTGTACCAATTCGGATCTGCCTCACGCGCACTGTCAATTCCTTTCAGTTCTTTATTTCTCTCTTCGTAAAAACGGTAAAGATTGTCGCACAGCTCTGCGAACATGGAATCATTCTCATACAATTCAATGTAGAGCCATTTTAATTCATCCAGATGTTTTTCAAACCGTCTTACAAAAACTCTGTCTCTTTTATCTTGATTCTGAGAGTCTGTCTCTTCTTCTGCCTGTACTTCTGCCGCCTCTGCTCTTGTCTCTTCTTCTGCCTGCGCTTCTGAATCCATCACTTCCGGATCCACTTGTACCGTCTGCTCCTCTGCTTCCTGCTTGGTCTGTACTTTTAAATTCTCTGCTGCTGCTCTTCTTGCAACGGCTTTCTTCTTTTTTCTTGTCGATCTGCTGCCCATATGCCACTCCTTGCCTATATAATTTTCGTTTCTTTTATTATACTTCGGGCAAATTTTCATTTCAATGTAATATTACATTTTTCAGGTAATTTGTTACATTTGGAATGGTACAACTGAACAATATATAATAATCTTATTTCTACTTAATACGTATTCAAAATACTGTTACTTATATAGCGGTCCATATACAGCACATGCACGATAGTCCTGACCCTCTTTCTCCATTTTTTCTGGTTCCATTAATCACATGAGAGACTGTAACTATGGATAGTCCTGTTATTAATTCTACGTATACTTTCATTTTGACCGTTATTTCATGAATAAAATGAAATCAAGGCCTTCGCTTCTATATCAAATTCCATGTCTCCCTCGCCTACACTCGCAAAGACGGAAAGCCCCGTTATGCTTTCTATCATTCTGGCATTATCTTCCTGCATAACACCTCCGCCGTAATGATTCAAAATAACACCCACCGCTTCTATGCCATGATTTTTAAGATACTCTGCTGTCAGCACAACCGAATTGATCGTTCCAAGTCCTGCATCCGCTGCGATCACAACCGGAAGCTTTAGCATTTTTATAATATCCTCAAGGAATATCTCCTGCTCATCGTCACAGCGGATGGGACACACAATCCCTCCGCTCCCCTCCACTGTAACATAGTCATATGCATTTAAAACTTGCATATAGTCTTCCCTGACTTTGTTGAGATCCACAGGGTTTCCTTCTAACTTCGCCGCCAGATGAGGAGACACTGCCGTTTCATACAGATAAGAGACAAGCATCTCATCCGGCTGATTGATTCCCGATACTTTTTTTACATATCCGGCATCGCTTTCTCCGATACTTCCTGCCCCCGATATCGCCGCCTTATAATATCCCGCCGACAATCCGGCATCCTTTAGCTTTTTCACCATCAATGCCGTAACATAAGTTTTCCCGACATCTGTTCCTGTCCCGGTGACAAATAGCCCTTTACCCATTACACAACACCACCCTGTAGCCCAGTCTCCTGATCATATCCATGTCGGATTCGATCGTATATCCTGATGTAGTCAGCATATCCCCTGAAATCACTGCATTTGCTCCAGCTTTAAAACAACCTTCACCCTTATCCTCCATAAGCCCTCTTCCGCCTGCAAGACGGATCGACGCATCCGGCAGGATGAAGCGGTAAACTGCAACAATCCGCCGCATATCATCCTCTGTAAGCTTCCCGTTATTCTCATAAGGTGTTCCCGGGATCGGATTCAGCATATTCACCGGAACACTCTTCACTTCCAACTCCCTTAAGGAAAATGCCATATCTATCCGGTCTTCCTTCGTCTCTCCCAGTCCCATAATACCGCCGCTGCATACCGAAAGACCTGCTGCCCTCGCCGCTTTTATCGCTGCCACCTTGTCATCAAAGGTATGAGTCGTGCAGATATTCGGAAAATTCTTCCGGGACGTCTCAAGGTTATTATGTACTCTGGTTGCACCCGCCTCCCTGACCTTCTTAAACTGCTCCTCATTCAAAAGTCCAAAAGATACGCATACCTCAATATTAATATCTCTTTTGACTGCCCGGATCGCCGTACACATCTGCTCAACCTCAGAATCATTCAGCGCACGCCCTGATGTTACGATCGAATATCTGAGAACCCCTCTGTCTGCATTATATTTTGCCTGCTTTACAATCTCCTCTGAGCCAAGAAGCGGATATTCTTCTGCAGTAGTGCTGTAATATGCGGACTGGGCGCAGTACTTGCAGTTTTCGGAACATCTCCCGCTTTTTCCGTTAACAATCGTACAGATATCAAATCCATCATGGCAAAACTGCCTTCTTATTTCATCCGCTGCCTGACGTAGTTCTTCTAAGGGTTCGTCATACAGCGCCAGCGCTTCCTCCTTCGATATGTCCCGGCCATTCTGCACTTTTTCTTTCAGTTCCTGTATCATTGACATAATTCTTTTCCTCCAAACATTTCAAGCACATGATTCACTGTTCATCAGATGGCACAATACTTACATACCGCACACTATTCTGCATAAAACCCTGCCATACGAAGACGGTAACCCACACCTGATGCCAAAATGCACAAAATAAAATCGCCCGGCATATCCAACGGGAAGCAGGATAAAAGAACCACCGCCCACGTTGCCGGAGTATCGGCATAAAAATTAAGAATCATATATTTGTAAACGATTCCGATTGCATATGTAACTGCAAATCCCCCAAGACACGCAAAAAAATAATTTTTTGTCCCGGCCTTCCATTTTTCACTCAAAACTCCTGTCACATAAGCAGTAACAACAAATCCAAGAAGATATCCGAAACTCGGTCTGAGCACATATCCGATTCCGCCCCCCGCAGCGAATACCGGAAGCCCCAAAAGCCCAAGAAGTACATAGCATCCCACTGATAACGCCCCCTTACGCCCTCCTAAAACAAGACCGGCAAGCAGTACAAAAAAGAATTGCAGCGTAAAATAATCCATATACGGAACCGGCACCTGAATAAACGCACCGATAGCCGTCAATGCAGTAAACATCGCGCAGAGCACCAGATTTTTAGTAGAGATTTTTTTTGCTGCTGAAGTTTCCATAATAAATTCCTCCTGTCATATGGTTGTAATATACGATAAACTAATCCTTTACAACTATATAACAGGAGGAAATAATTGTCAACTTATTTTCATTTATAGTTTACAATTCGGAAAACCATTTTTCATAGCTTCCGAATTTCTTAATCCGTTTCAGAATTTTCACAGTTTCCTCTTCAAAACCAGAAATCTCCGCTAGATTCTCTTCCCAAAAATCTGTGTTTGCGCACACTGCATGCACCAGCTCTTCCTCGGAATCAGCTTTATGCAGGTAATAAAACTCCAATACCGTTCGCTCGTCAAAGACGGCATACAGTTCGCCTCCTGCCCGCTCTCCGATAAATCCCGCCTCTGTAAGGCTGATTCCTCTGTAAAATGCAATATAGAATGCAAAAGAAGCTGTCATACACTCAGGCAGCGTTCCATATCTTTCCAGATAATCTTTCAGAGACGGCAGCACTCTTGTTCTCCATTTGGAAGTAGAATTGAGAGATATAGCCAAAAGCTCATGATCAATAAAAGGATTTTTAAAACGCTCTATCACGGCATCCGCAAACTTCCTGCAATCTTCTTCCAACAGAGAAAGCGTTGGGATGACTTCATCATAAAGCATTTTCTTCACAAACTCTAAAATCACCTTGTCTTCCATGCATTCTCTTACAACCTTCTTTCCTGAAAGATAGCTCCCCAATGACATGGCAGTGTGCGCTCCATTAAGAATCCGCACCTTTCTTTCTCTGTAAGGCCTGTAATCTTCCACGATCTGCACCGGAAGCCCTGCTTTTTCAAAAGGCAGCTCCTTCTTAATCCATTCCGGAGCCTGTATAACCCATGAACTATATATTTCTCCCGTATCAATAAAACGATCCTCGTATCCGTTTTCCTCATGAAGAACTGCTGCCCCTTTTTGCGGATAACCGGTTACAATCCGGTCAACAAGCGTAGAACAAAACACATTCTCCCTCTCGATCCATGTTAAAAATGCGTCGCAAAGCCTCCACTGCAACGCATATTTTAATACAAACTCTCTCAACTGTTTCCCATTATCATCAATCAATTCGCAGGGCAGTATAAGAAAACCTTTCCCTTCTTCCGTCCCAAATTTCTGAAAACGCCGATACAGGAATTGCGTCAATTTTGCCGGATAAGTCTGCGGCGGCATATCTTCAAAAGCGCATGCCGGATGATAGACGATTCCCGCTTCAGTTGTATTGCATACAATGTATCTAAGCGCCGGATTATCAGCACATTCCATTACTGTTTCATAATCTCTATTCATATTCAGGCATCGGCTTACGCAGGATATCACTCTCTTTTCATTCACTCTTCTGCCATGCTCAAATCCACGCAGATATAAAGTATAAAGACCTTCCTGCTCGGTCATTCCATCTGCACGGTCCGGATTGTCAGAAGACGGCTGCACCAAAACAATCTTACTGTTAAAGCCTATCTTTTCATTCATAACATCAACAAAATAATCTGTAAATGCACGCAGAAAATTACCTTCCCCAAACTGCAGTATCCGCTCTGGGGCAGATTGCAAAAGATACCCGTCATATCCCAGCTTTTCAAGCGTCCCATAATTTAATCTTTCCATCATCTTTTCCTGCCTTTTATCTAAAGTGTTACCCCCTGTTTAAATATAGCCATATCACGGAATCCTGAAATTTCCGACTTCACCTTTTCACCGGAGGCTACCGATACAACATAGTCGAAAAGCTTACTTCCAACGTCCGAAAGTTTCTCTCCTTCTGTCATAACCCCGCAGTCAAAATCAATCCATCCTTTCTTTTTATGAAAAAGTCCGGAATTACTCGAAATTTTTATTGTGGGAACCGGCGAAGCAAACGGAGTGCCCCTTCCTGTCGTAAACAGCACAATATGCGCTCCGGATGCTGCCAAAGCGGTCGAGGCAACCAGATCATTCCCGGGAGCGCTCAACAAATTCAGTCCTGTCGTTTTCACTGGCTCACCATAAGTTAACACGCCCCTGACCGGCGCGCTTCCAGACTTTTGTATACAACCCATAGATTTATCTTCCAGCGAAGAGATTCCGCCATCCTTGTTTCCCGGAGACGGATTTTCATAGATCACCTGATCATGGCTTTCAAAATAGTGTTTAAAATCATTGATCATAGAGACAGTTTTTTCAAATAACTCCTCATTTTCACAACGGTTCATCAAGATCGTCTCCGCCCCAAACATCTCCGGCACCTCCGTAAGGATCGCAGTACCGCCCTGCCCGATTAGCAAATCCGAGCACACGCCGACGGACGGATTGGCCGTAATGCCTGACAATCCGTCCGATCCGCCGCATTTTAAACCGATGATCAATTCACTTAATGGAATCGGCTCCCGCTTCATACCTGCAATATGATCAATTAATTCTCTGATCAGCGAAAGTGCAGTTTCTATCTCGTCTTCTACAGTCTGCGCGTTCAGAAACTTCACTCTTTTTTCATCATAAGAACCAATATATTTTTTTAATTCATCTATATTACTGTTTTCACATCCAAGTCCCAGTACCAATACACCACCGGCATTTGGATGATTGATCAGATCAGCAAGAATCTGCCTTGTGTATTCCTGATCCTCGCCCATCTGAGAACAGCCGTAAGGATGAGCAAAAGCACAGATTGCCTCAACACCTCCTTTGCGCATACTGCATGACCTGCGCTCGACTTCCGCTGCCACACTGTTTACACAACCCACTGTCGGGACGATCCATATCTCATTGCGCACCCCTACTCTGCCGTCTTTTCTTCGATAGCCTTGAAAGAATTTCGTCTTGTCCGAATTCACAGCCGCATCTTTCTTATCATAGGTATACCGAAGCGTATCTCCCAGCGACGTCCTCATATTGTGTGTATGAACCCACTCTCCCGCCCGGATCAAAGATATGGCAATTCCAACTGCATTGCCGTATTTCACAACAGATTCTTCTTTGTCTATGTCCTGAAGCGCGAATTTATGTCCCTGCGGGATATCCTCTGAAAGGGTAATCTCTGTCCCGCAGTCAAAAACTTTTAATCCTGCATCCAGATGGCAAAGCGCCACGGCAACTTTGTCATCTGGGTGTATTTTGATATATTTCTGCATGTTATTCCCTTATATTTTTCATGATCTATATTTATCTTTGAACCCTTCCGGAACCGTCGCCTTCTGAAAGTTTCCTTACCTCTTCTGCGCTTACCATATTAAAATCTCCCTCAACCGTATGTTTCAGGCAGGATGCCGCCACGGCAAATTCGATGGCATCCTGAGAGCCGTACCCCTCAAGAAGCGCATAGATCAGACCGCCGCCAAAGCTGTCGCCGCCGCCTACGCGGTCCACAATATGCATAAGATACCTCTTGCTGAAACAATACTGTCCATCGTCATAAAGCATTGCTGACCAGCCATTATCATTTGCAGATAGAGATTCTCTGAGCGTGATTGCTACTTTAGAAAATCCGAAGCGGTCCGCCAATTGCTTTGCAACACTTTTATACCCTTCATGATTTACTTTCCCGCTGGTTACATCCGTATCCTTTGCCCTGATACCGAATACATCGCTGGCATCCTCTTCATTGGCAATACACACATCCACATATCGGCACAATTCTTCCATCGTGCTGCCCGCTTCTTCTTTTGTCCACAGTTTTTTTCTGTAATTCAGATCACACGACACAGTAATTCCCAGCTCTTTCGCCGTCTTGACTGCTTCCAGACAAATAGCAGGCAGGTTCCCCTTAAGCGCCGGCGTAATACCTGTAAAATGGAACCAATCCGCTCCTTTTAATATCTTCTTCCAGTCAAAATCCTCTGTCTGTGCCTGTGCGATAGCGCTTCCCGCCCGATCATAAATAACCTTCGACGGTCTTTGAGACGCCCCTTTTTCCATGTAGTATATCCCCACACGATTACCGCCTCTTGTAATACAGGATGTATCTACCCCAAAGCGGCGCAGGGCATTAACGCCTGCCTGTCCAATCTCATGTTCTGGAAGCTTTGTCACAAATGCAGCGTCCATTCCATAATTGCTCAAAGACACAGCCACATTCGCTTCTCCGCCTCCAAATACAGCTCCATATTTCTCAGCCTGCACAAAACGATAGTATCCTTCCGGTGCAAGTCTGAGCATGATCTCCCCGAATGTCACAACTCTTTTTGCCATTTTCTTTCTTCACCAAACCTTTCTACTTCTGCACGATACGAATAACAACCTTAGCAGGACGACTCTTAAGACAGATTGACTGCAAGGCGCCTCTCTGATAATCCGCCGTATTTCTGTCAAAACTAACACCCTGCTGCTCCAGATAATACACGGCTCTTTCAACACTGTTTGTCCCTACGGCGATTTCCCCGCTGCTTTCCGAATTCTGTCTGTCTGATACTCTGATCAGATGAGCCAGATAACCCGGCACTTCTTTTGTTCCTTCCACTTTTTGACTCAGATCAACATGGATAATTTCAAAACCCAGCATTTTTTGCACTGCCTCTCGGGTGGCTGCGGTGATCTCTTCAAACCTTCCCTCTCTGATTAACGAAGGTTTAACCATCCAGCTCCCGCCGCAGGCAGCTATTTTATCATACGCAAGGTATTCGGCAAGATTCTCTGCGTTAATACCCCCTGTCGGCATGAACTTAAGATTCCTGTATGGTCCTGCCAGAGCCTTCAGCATCGCAAGTCCGCCTGCTGCCTGAGCCGGAAAGAACTTCACCGTATCAAGTCCGGCCTCTAATGCCATTTCAATAGCGTTGGTGTCCATACATCCCGGTATAACGGGTATCCCTTTCGAGATACAGTAATCTACTACCTTCGGATTATATCCCGGCGTAACGATAAACCTTGCTCCTGCATCTATCGCTCTGTTCACCTGCTCGATACTAAGGATCGTCCCTGCACCGACTAACATATCAGGATAATCCTTAACAATATTCTTTATGGATTCCTCGGCCGCCTCAGTCCGAAACGTCACCTCCGCGCAATTAATTCCGCCGTCTCTCAGCGCCTTCGCTGCCGATGAAGCCTTATTTGCATCCTCAAGCACTACGACCGGGATAATACCTGTCTTCGACATCTGTTCTAATAGTACGGCTCTTTTCCCCAGAACATATTTCTCCAATGTTTTTCTGACAGCGCCTTTTTCCGATACCATCTCTGCAAAATATTTTTCTGCGGTTTCGCCCATATCAGCCCGATACAGATTGAACCCAAATATTGCTTCATTAGAAAAAACCGGTTTTAACTGCTCCGTAAAAGGGGCGGCATCTCCCAGCCTGATTCCTTCCAGATGTTTTTTCAATTCATCATATAAAGGATCCGGGCTGACTTCAAAAGCCTTCCCGTCATCATCGATTCCCATTAGATACCGGCACCACCCCGCAAATACAAGCGGAATCAGACGAAGCTTCGTAATATCCATTCCTCTGTCCATATACGCTTTTACGGTTTCTCCGAAGCGGATAGAAAGCTTTTGAGAAGTATCTGTCGCAATCCGTTGCGGCGTATCCGGCATAAACGGGTTCGGAATACGTTCTTTTAACACTTCATCTATGAATCTTTCAGGACTGATGATACCCGGATCTGTTACAACCGGCACTCCCTCCCGATACCCGATATCGGTAACCAATTTCCGAAGAATGGGATCTTCCATTTCTTTATAAATCCTGTCGTAAGAAAGCAGGCAGCCAAATATAGCCAACGCTGTGTGAAGTGGATTCAGACAGGTGCACACTTTCATCCGTTCCACTTTATCCACAGTAGCCCGGGAAGCAAAGATCATCCCTCCCTCTTCAAGTCTTGGCCGTCCCGCCGGAAAATGATCTTCAATGACAAGGTACTGACATTCCTCCGCGTTTACAAATGGCGCGATATACGTATGCTTCGATGTAATCACCGGGGAAATACCTGAAAGTCCGTCTGATATAAGCATTTCTTCTACTTTTTCATCTGGTCTTGGCGTGATCTTATCAATCATCGTCCATGGAAAAGATACCTTTTCTCTATTCTGAAGATACGCAAGAAATCCCGCTTTTGCCAACCCGCGCCGCTCCCATTCCTCCGCAAAAGTCTGTATGGCTGCTTTCAGTTTATCGCCGTTATGCGAGAAATTATCCATACTGACCAAAGCAATGGGAAGCGCTCCCGCCAGATAACGCTCATAGCACAATGCTGCCACCTTTCCCATATAACTTTCTGCATAAGACGGTCCCGCCTGAAAATCCTCTTCAATCATCTTAAAATACATGCCCGCCACATCCCGAAGCCTATACCCTTTCTCTGTAATGGTAAAGCTTGCCATTTGAAGCGACGAACTTCGGAAAATCTCTTTCAGTCGCACGGTATCTTCCATACGCTTTCTTTCCATCGTAAGCGCTTCTGCCACACTGCCTGTTACTTTTTTCTCGACAGAACCGTCGCCTCTCAGCGTGACTAAGAGGTTCAAATTGTCATACGGTGTGTAAATCTTATCTATGATCTCCGTATCAAAACCCTCCGCTACGACAAGTCCCCTTTCTTCTGTTCCCTCTTCTAAAAGCCTGTCAAGAACAGCAGCCGGAAAAGCACGGAATATATTCCCTGCGCCAAAATGTATCCACATAGGCCGCTTTTTCGTTCTCTCCCTCATACTTTCTATATCATATCCTGGTGTCGCAATATACTGTTTTTTCCATTCAGCACTGTCAAGCTGCGCTAATTTTAACTTCAACATTTTTTCCCTTTCTGTTCATAATTTTAACAAAGAATATCTTCTACTTTATTATTGATCCATTTTTTGGATAAAAACCGCCGGGTTAACACGGCCGCCTTAACCAGATCCTCCGTTTCCGCAAAAAGTGCCACAACATAAACAGGAAATCCCAAAACCAATGCGCCGGTAAAAACTAACGGAACACTGATGCACCAAATTGCTGATACTTCCGTCACCATGGCATACCTTACGTCTCCGCCCGCCCGCAAAATCCCGGTAATAATAGATATGTTGTACACCTTCAGAGGCATAAACAATCCATATATGCACAAAAGCGCTATCAGATAAGAAGAGCTCTCCCCCGCAAAACCAAAAATCTCCGACAACGGATACGCAATGACAATCAGTATCCCTCCCCCGGCCGCCCCTAGGAGCGTATTTATCTTAAGCAAGTTTACTGCTGCTTTCCACGCCATATTTTTTTCGTTTTTTCCAAGCTGCTCTCCAACAATGATCAAAGAAGCATCTCCCACACTGTAAATCGTTTTAGTGAAAATATGGGTAACGATATCGGCAGCCTGCGCTGCCGCGGAAGCCGTTACTCCGATACGTCCATATGCCGCATGATAGGCAGACATACCTCCGCTCCACATAGTCTCATTGATCGTAGTCGGAACAGAATTTTTTATCAGTCTTCCCACCAGTTCTCTGTTCGGCCGAAAATAGCTTCTTGCCTCCTGCAATAACGGACTCTTCAGCACCATCATCCCTGCAAAAAGCAGGAGCAGTTCCGCCGTCAGCGAAATCGTGGTTGCCAGCGCAGCTCCTGCAATACCCATCTGCGGCGCTCCAAATTTTCCGAATATCAACATGTAATTTAAAGAAACATTCAGTACAATAGCCGCAATATTCGCTCCCACCGGAAGTCTCACCTGCTGTATGGATTTAAGAGCCATGATCACCGGCAGACGGATACTGTAAATAATCAGGCAGGGGCTGCGGTACAACATATATGCAGCTCCTGCCGCTATCACCGCATCCACATTCGTAAAAATACAAAGAATCCGTTCAGGTATCAAGATGACAAGTAAAAAAAGTGGCAGGCTCACCGCAAGAGAACATCCAACGGTCGTCCCCAGCGTCTTTCGGATACCTGAAAGATTCCTGTTTCCCCAGAACTGGGACATATAAGTAGACGCGCCTCCGGAGAATCCATAAAGCGTCATAGCCTGTATAAAAAAAAGCTGTGTACCCAGTCCTACCGCAGATACAGATACTTCTCCCAGACTGCTTACCATCAAAGTATCCAGAAAATCGGCGCTGGCGGATAACAGCCCTTCCAGAGACATGGGCAGCGCCAGCTCCATCAGCTTCTGCTTCATATTCATTTCTTTTGCTTCTCTATACTTTCCTGAATACCATTCAGATACGCAATCCCAAGGGCCCGGTCAAAAAGTCCGTATCCAGCTCTTCCATGCTCATCCCATATCATCCGGCCGTGATCCGGTCTGATATATCCGTCAAATCCTGTTTCATTAAGAGCCTTCATAATCTCATACATATCAAAACTCCCATCTCTTGACAAATGCGAAGACTCATAGAATTTCCCCGGCTTTTCTATCTTTAAATTTCTGGCATGAACAAAAGCTATTCGCTTCTTCCTTCCAAAGTGCCTAATGATCTCCGGCAGATGGTTATCTGGATTGGAGCCCAGAGATCCTGTGCATAAGGTAATACAGTTATACGGGCTGTCCGCCATAGAAATAATTTCTTCAAAAGACTCCAGCGAATTGGCAATCCTTGGAAGTCCAAAAATATCCCACGGGGGATCATCTGGGTGCATCGCCATTTTAATATCACATTCCTCGCATACAGGAAGGATCGCTTCCAGAAAATATTTAAGATTCTCTTTTAATTGTTCGTGGGATACTGTCTCATAAGCCTGAAACAACCGCTTAAGCTCCGCCATACGTTCAGGCTCCCACCCTGCCATCTCAAATTCCCCGGTCTGGTTCTGTATCTCATCTGCAAATTTCTGCGGATCTGTAATTTTATTGATAATATCCTGATCGTAGCTCATCGTATTAGAGCCGTCGGAAAGCACCCTGTCAAGGCTGGTTCTTGTCCAATCAAAGACAGGCATAAAATTATAGCAGATCACCTTCACACCGATTTCTTTGAGATTCCTGATTGTTTCTTTATAATTTTCTATGTACTGCTCTCTGGAAGCCAGTCCCAGCTTAATATCCTCATGGACATTGACACTCTCAATCACTTCCAGCTCTAATCCAGCTTTGTTCACTTCTTGTTTTAATTTCATTAACCGCTCCAAAGGCCAAACTTCACCCGCAGGCAGATCCATCAGAGATGTTACGACACCCGTGATTCCCGGAATCTGTCTGATATATTTTAATGGAATGGGATCCATCGAGGAACCATACCATCTAAAAGTCATCTTCATCTATCGCTTCCATCCTTTCTGGCAAACTGAAAAAAAACTAATGCATTGTAATACGAGATATCACAAACCATCTTTCCCAAAACATCCATATCCGCCGGATAGTATTCCTTTTCTACCCACTGGCCCAGCAGATCGCAGAGAATCCTTCTAAAATATTCGTGCCGCGTATAAGACAAAAAACTTCTGGAATCCGTCAGCATTCCTACAAAATTGCCAAGTACGCTGCGGCTTGCCAGACTGACAAGCTGCTCTCTCATCCCTTTAAAATGATCGTTAAACCACCACGCACTTCCATGCTGTATCTTTCCTTTTATGCCATCCTCATGAAAACAGCCGCATACCGTATCAATCATGGCATTATCCGCTGGTTCCAGTGAATATATGATCATTTTAGGCAGCATATGACGATCTTCCAGCAGACTTAAAAATCCTGCCAGATACTCTCCTGCTTTTCGTCCTGAAATACAGTCGTATCCTGTATCCGGTCCTATTTTTTCATACATAGGTCCGTTATTGTTCCTTTCCGCGCCATAGTGAAGCTGCATAACCCAGTCGCGCTTTTTATATTCCTGCGCCATATCTGTAAGGAATCTTGTCATATAACTTTCCGTCTCTTCCTCTGAAAGCATCTCTCCCGCCATTCTCTTAGCAAAAATCCTCTCAATTCCATCTACGCTTTCCTGTCTGCACGGAACAAAATCAAGCCCGTGATCACTGACTCTGCATCCCATTTTATCAAAATATTCGACAGACATCTGCAGAACTTCGTGCAGATCTTTGTAAGAAGCAATCCTATATCCAAAGCGCTTCCCAAGCACCTCCATATATTCCCTGAACCCATCTTCATTGATCTTGCATGCCTGATCCGGACGGAATGCCGGAAGAACCGACGTCCGAAGCTTCCCTTCTTTTCTTATCCTCTTATGGTACCAAAGATCATCCTCTGGATTATCCGTCGTACAGATAATCTGCACATTCGATCTTCTGATAAGCTCCTGCGCGGACAGCTTTTCTTTTGCTATTACAGCATTGCAATGATTCCATGCTATCTCGGCATTTATCTCCGTCAAAGGTTCCTCCCAGCCAAAATATCTGGCCAGTTCCAGCATGCTCCAGTGATACAATGGATTTCCCACACACTGCCTAAGAACTCTGGTCCAGCAGAGAAATTTATCTTTATCGGAAGCTTTTCCGGTAATATACTCTTCCGCTACGCCGCAATTCCTCATCAGTCTCCATTTATAATGATCTCCTCCCAGCCAGATCTGAGTAATGTTCTCAAACTTTCTGTCCTCCGCTATCTCTTTCGGGGAAAGATGACAGTGATAATCAATAATCGGCATATCTTTCACGTAATTATGATATAGATTTCTTGCAGTCTGTGTAGTCAATAAAAAATCATCATTTATAAATTTCATAATCTTCTCCTTCATACCTACAACACTTTTGCGAGGAAATCTTTTGTTCTCTGATTCTGTGGATTTTCAAACAGCAGCCTCGGTTCATTTTCCTCAATGATTCTGCCTTCGTCAATAAAAAGTACGCGGTCTCCCACTTCTCTTGCAAAGCCCATTTCATGCGTTACTACTACCATGGTCATTCCCGAAGCCGCCAGCTCTTTCATCACTGCCAATACTTCTCCAACCATCTCCGGATCCAGCGCTGAAGTCGGCTCGTCAAACAGCATGATATCCGGATCCATAGCAAGCGCCCTTGCGATCGCAACTCTCTGCTTCTGTCCGCCTGATAGCTGCTGAGGATAACTGTCCGCCTTCTCTTCAAGCCCTACCCTCCTCAAAAGCTCAAGAGCTCTTTCCTGTGCTTTGCTTTTCTCTGCCCTTTTTACTGTTATTGGGGCAACACACATATTTCTCATGATATTCATATTAGAGAACAGGTTAAACTGCTGAAATACCATGCCCATCTTCTGCCTGATCTTATTTACGTCAGCCTTTTTATCCGTAATGTTCTCGCCCTCAACAACAATACTTCCTTCGTTCGGGATTTCCAGAAGATTTAAGCAGCGCAAGAAAGTGCTTTTGCCAGAACCGCTGGGACCAATAACCACTACGACTTCCCCTTTGTGAATCTCTACATCAATACCTCTTAGCACCTGATTATTACCGAAGCTTTTCTTTAAATTCTTAACTTCTATCATCACTTGCTTTCAGCCTCCTCTCCAGCATGCCGATCAATTTGGTCAAAACATATGATATGGTAAAATAAATAATCGCCGCTATGATCAATGGTTCAAAAGCCAGCAATGTATTACCCCGGATCGTATCGGTGTTGTACATCAAATCATGAATACCGATAATAGACAGCATAGATGTATTCTTTGTAGTAACAATAAACTCATTACATAAAGCCGGCAGGATGTTTTTTATTGCCTGAGGGATCACAAGCAGACGCGTTGTTGCAAAATGACTCATTCCTAACGATCTTGCCGCTTCGATCTGCCCTCTGTCCACGGCCTCAATTCCTGCCCGGACAATCTCTGCTACATAGGCTCCGCTGTTAATGGCAAGGGCCGCGATACCTGCCGTGGAATCCGCCAGATTGATACCAAAGCTGAACAGCCCGAAATATACGATATAAATCTGCACCAGAATCGGCGTTCCTCTGACAAAATTAATATAGGAAACTGCAAATGCCTTAAAAACCTTAAGCTTCGACAATTTCATCAATGCCAGCATAACGCCTAGAATGATACCAAAGATAACCGCAAAAATAGAATATATTATGGTAATTTTCAGGCCTTCTATGTAAAATGGCCAGTATGTTGTTAAAAATTCAAACTTCATAGCATCCTCTTTTCCTGAATATAAATACCCGGCGGCAGGAAGGCTAGCCGGCCGCCGGGCTTACATGACAATCGCTTTTATCCGATATCATCCATATCCATTAAGCTAATTGCATCTTCTTCCCATTTTTCCAGATCACCGTTTTCGATCACTCTGTCAAGTACCGTATTGATCACTTCAATCAGATCTTCATTATTGTCTTTTCTGACCAGAACACAGGAACCTGCATCTTCTTCATCTGTCAGCTCATACCGAATCTCCGACATCTTCAGATCATCATTATATTTTTCATACAGGGATGCAACAACATAATCCAGACATACGCCATCTATTCTTCCGCTCTGTAATGCCGCGATCAGATCCGGAATCTTACCCAATACATAGGTCTTCGCATTTGGATAATGTGCCGGGAAGGTCTTTTCCTGTACCGCACCTTTTAAGATACCAATGGTTTTGCCTGAAAGATCGCTGTCAGCGGTAATATCCCCTGCCTTGTCCTTTCCTACCAGCACAACCTGTACAGATTTATGATATGGCTTTGTAAAAGACGCATTCTCAGCACGCTCTTCTGAGTATGCAAGTCCCGGAAGGAAATCTACCTTACCGGTCGCCAACGCCGGAAGCAGTCCGTCAAAAGACATATCAGAAACTTCAAACTCAACCCCCAGTTCATCAGCGATTGCCTGTCCAAGCTCAATATCAAAGCCTACAATTTCATCTTTTCCGTCAATCGTCTTATGGAACTCGAAAGGTGCATAGGTTGCATTCACGCCCATGACAATTTTTCCTTCTTTTTTAATTTTTGCCATAGTTTCACCCATCTCGGTCCCGGTATCCTCTCCATCATCGGCCTCACTTTCCGTCTTTGTTCCGGCATCTTCTGACCCGCCGTCATCTTTCGCCTCCTGACTGCAGGCTGCCAGAGAAAACACCATAACGATCACTAACAGTAATGTGGTTAATCTTTCGATTCTTTTTTTCATTGTCTGATTCCTCCTTAAAATTATTCTTCTGATCCAGGGTAACCATCCCTGCCTACCGGGAAGCCTTCTGAGGCAAACTTGATCCACAGATAGTGAATTCCTCTGCCGCCGACAGGCCTAGCGCTGTTGACTGCGCCCTTCGGAATGAAGATCACATCTCCACTCTTTGCCTCACCTTCTTTTCCATCAACAATATATTTAAAATGTGACCCCGGTAGTACGTAATTCCACTGATGCAGATGTTCGTTGGCATGCTTTCCTACAAATGCCTCTTCGCCCTCTCCGTCATCCATGCCTACAAACCATCTGCCAAAGGCAGTATCAAGGACCAGTCTGCGGCTTTCAATTAAAGAACCAATCTTTCCCGTGTAATACTCCGTGAACCGAAAACACTCTGATCTTCTCCGCATATTCGGCAGAATGATATGATAATCAATGAATTCCTTTTCATCATATGCGTTCATCACGCCTACGATATGGACAAACACCAAATCTTCTTTTCCTGCTTCAATCCAAAATGCTTCTTTGTCATAATTAGGAATAAAAATCCCCTGTTCATCAATATTCCACGCCCTGTTCTTTGTAGCAACATAGCCGGTCGCGTTCACAAAGAAAAACATCTGCATCCGGTCTTTCAGCCCATAGAGCTCAGGCTCATATCTTGAACCAGCCTTCAGTACGCACTCATACAACTTAAGATCCGGGTGTGTTCCCGCCGCCATTTCACGCCTTGTAAGTCCTTCTGTTCTTTTCATCTCAACCATTTATATTTCCTCCCATGCTCTGTTTAATTCAAACCATACATAATTAATAAATCCGTTCTCGCCGCATTCCGAACCATGAGATGTCCCATGGGGAGTAAATGATATGTCGCCTTCATTTACCGGAATCTTATTTCCTCCTGCCACATAGGTGAACTTGGAACCGTCAATCATAAAATACCACTGCTCCAGCGTCGGGTGTGTATGCTGCCCGATAAAATCAGGACCCGCCCCGATATTCCAGCCCATCGTATATCTCCCCAGATGCCTTCCGGCAACAATACTGTGGGAAACTACTTTAGAACCTGACTCCTGTGTGAATCTCTCCGTATATTCTATAGATTCCTTAAGCCTTACGAATCTTGGCAGGATATACTGGCAATTCTTCATCTGCCTGTGATCGATCTCTGTCATAGGGCCGGTGATCCTGATAAAATTAAGATCTTTGTCGGCCGCTGTGACCGCTACCTTCTCTCTGTCAAAATCCGGTATAAACACCGCCTGATCATCAATCGAATAAATTTTTTTATCACTCCTGACGATCCCGGATCTGCTTGTAAAAAAGAGAAGCTGCATCCGGTCTTCTTCTGCATATGTCTCTATTTCAATCGTATTTCCCGACTTAAGACAACATTTGCAGATTCTGATACCCGGACAGGTGTCAGACAGTATCTCTGTCTCTGCATATCCGTCTGTGAAATCAAACTTCACATCTTCCTTTTTGATAATTTTAATTTCCTGCATCGTTACTTCCTTTCTCCTTATGTGAATTTTAATAATGCATCTATATTCCTTCTGTCTGCCGCCATGGGATCTTCATAATATCTTCTTGCCGTAATCTCCAGTCCCAGAATTCCTTCATAGTGATACTCTTTTAAAATCTCAAGCCAGCTTTCGAGGTCACTTGTTCCATCTCCCCATACCAAATGTCCATAAGGATTCCCATCTATAAAATGAGTATTGACAATATCTTTTCCAAAAGCTTCAAACCACTGCCTTGGCGTCTCGCCTGCAACCCCCATAGCTGTTGTATCAATCATGAGTTTAAGCGCCGGATGATTCACCTCTTCAAAAAGCTTTTTCGTATTTTCCAGATCGTAGGCCAACTGCGATTCGGCCCTCCGAAGAGATTCCATCGTCAGAACAATTCCTTCTTTTTCTGCTGCTTGACATAATCTGACGATCATATCCTTTGAGCGCTTCCATGCCTCCTGCCTGTCCTCGTTCCAATAGCCCCAGCCGGAATTCATAGACATCATGCCCGCACCAAGCTCTGCCGCTGCCTTGATTCCGTTCACGTAATACTGATACACTCTTTCTCTCTGAGATACTGGCTGCATCCCCATCTGATATCCATATGTACCGCTGGAAGCAGTAAAACACCCGATCTTCAGACCATGCCGGGAAGCTTTTCTTCGGATTTCCCTGCAGTTACTATAAGTCAGGTAATCCAGATAAAAATGAGGTGCGCCTCCCCACAAAGCAACCGTTTCGTAACCGCACATTTCCATGGAATCCATAAAATAATCCAGTGAATAGTTATAATAGTGGCAATTCATGCCTGCAATCTGTTCTTTTCTTAAAAGCCCCATAATCCCATCTCACCTCTTTACCCGTCTGAATAATGCCATGTCAAAATCCTGCGGTTTGTCCAGATAACGATCATCTATCGGTAAGAAAAGAAGCTTTCCCTCAAAAGTATCTGTTTTCTGTTCAGCCTGATAAGCCTTATAGCTCTCCAGATCCGCAAAACGTATTCCGCATATCTCACCCGGAAACGTATCCATCCACTGCGTGAGTGTCTCGCCCGCGGCTTTTATTCCGTCATAGTTTATGTTAAAAAGAAGATTTTCATCCTCAATAAGATCAGACAATTGCTTCGCCTCAGACAATCGGGAAAGAAAACCTTCATAGTAAGGACTTTCAGTCTCCACAGCAATCACTACACCTTTTTCTCTGCCATATGCGCTGATCTTTTTCAGATTACTTACCACTCTCCCGAAAATCTCCTTCTGATCCCGATCCCGAAAGCCGCCTGTCACATTCGTGTTAAGCTGGCTTACCCCAATCCGGGCCGCATAATCAATGCAGTTTCGATATGCTTTCACACTTTTTTCATTCCATTCATCATCCATATAACAAAGTCCGTATCTGAATGACAATGTCTCCGGATGTACTGCGGCAATTTTTACAGCATACTTTTCTGACAGTTCTTTCACCTTGTCAAAGTCATCAATCACTGCATGATCAATAAAAATATGCGGAGTTCCAAGATAGAATTCTATCTGTCTGGCGCCTGCTTTTGCAGCATGTTCAAAAAAAAATTCCGTGTCATAATAAAAATAATGCACATTTGAGCATACGATTCTGTCTGTAATCTCCGCCATCTCACACCTCGTCCCATGCCCGGTTCAGTTCAAACCAGACATAATTGATAAATCCATCCTCCTTACAGGTCGAGCCATGGGATGTCCCGTGAGGCGTAAAAGATACATCTCCTTCTTTTACTGCCATAGATTTATCTCCAGCATCATAAGTGAAATCTGCTCCCCCAAGCATAAAATACCACTGTTCCAAAGACGGATGCGTATGCTGGCCGACAAAATCCGGCCCCTTTCCGATTACCCAGCCCATCGTATATCTCCCCAAATGCCTGCCCGCAATCACACTGTGCTGCTTTACCTTTGCGCCCGATTCTTGTGTAAATCTCTCCGTATATTGTATTGCTTCACTGAATTTAACAAACCTCGGAAGAACATACTGGCAATGATCCATCTGCCTTCGGTCCGTATCATTCATCGGTCCGGTAATATGAATAAATTCCATATCCTCATCCCCCGCAGTAATTTTTAGCCTGTCGCGGTCAAAATCAGGAATGAACACGCTCTGCTCATCAATAACAAAAATTTTCTTACCTGCTTTTATCATTCCATTTCCAGATGTAAAAGTAAAAATCTGCATTCTGTCTTCAAAACTGTACGTCTCAAAATCCTTTGCAGCGCCTGCCTTCAAAGTACAAAGTTCAATCGATACCTCAGGGCAGGTTTCTTCCAAGATCCGAACGGTACAAAAGCCATCCGTGAACTCCTTTTTCAGGTTTTCGTTTTTAAAAATAGATATGTTGCTCATTTTCTTCCTCCATGTTAATATACTATTAATATATTTGTGATATATCACAAGCAGCCTACTACTTTATGCTAATATATACATAAAGTCAACCAATTTAAGGAGATTTTCTATGACACACAAAACCGGACTTTCCACCATTGCATATCAGCAAATCAAATCTCTGATTCTTGAAAACAAACTGCAGCCCGGCCAATTTGTAAATGAGTCCCAGCTTCAGGAAATATTAGGCTTAGGTCGGACGCCCGTACGCGAAGCTATTCTGCAGCTTGCAGAAAATGAACTGATTACCGTCCATCCCCGCAAAGGTATTGAGATATCCAGAATATCTCCCAAATCTATTCACGACATTTTTGAAGTGCGCATTCTGATTGAACCCGAGATCCTCCGCGCTAACTTTAACAAATTAGACAAAGACCAGCTTATAAGCTTTCGGATTTCATTCCAAAAGGCTGCCGCCTCCGATAAGTTATCCCTGCCGGAATGCATCCGTCTGGCTGATCTGGACAATCAGTTTCACCTTGCCCTCGTATCCTCCATGGGAAACCAGTATGCCACACGGCTAATGAATACCTTTGTAGACAAACTTACGATCATCCGTTCAACTGTCAGCATCCAATCCGACGGCCGCCTATCTGTCAGCAACAATGAACATATCGAAATCATTAATTCCATTCTTGCCGGTAATATTGACGAAGCCTGCACGCAATTAAAAAGACATCTGACAATCTCCTATGGCGAAGCAGTTAAAACGCTTATGAGCACTTATTGACCGCTCATCTTTTTGTTGTTCCTCTCGGAATATAATCCGTTGACAAAACCGTCTTTTGCACTGCCTCCTGACCTTCCAGAAGACGCATAAGTGACGACACAGTATTAATGCACAGCAATTCACACTTATTATCAATGGACGAGAGCTCCGGACTGCTGCAAATAGACAGCACCGAATTATTACAACCGATAACCGCCAATTCTTCAGGTATTTTAATCCCTGTCTCCTTGGCAAACTTCATCGCGCCAATCGCTAATTCATCATCGCAGGCAAGAACACCGTCAAAAGCATGTCCTTCTTTGTAGTAAGAGATAAGCTGCCGCTTAATCTGCCCCATCTTTCCATTACACTGCAAAATTAATGATTCATCCAATTCTGCCTGACACTTCTTCAATGCATCGCAATATCCTTTGTACTTTAAATTACGGCTGTATGATATCTCTCGATATAAAAATAAAATCTTCCTGCAGCCTTTCTCGTATAATTCCACCGCCGCATCATAGAAAGCACTGTAATCATCCGATAAATTGCAATATATATTATCACTTTTTATATATCCATTCAGCAGCATAACCGGAATATGCCGCGAAACATCAATGATATACTGATTTTTTGACAGTGTGCTCTCAATATACTGAGAGCCTGCCAAAATCACCGCGTCCACCCGCCGTCCTTCCATAGCTTTCATACACCGTACTTTTGTCTTGTAATCATCTCCTGTACAGTTCAAAATCGTGTTGAACCCATTCTGGCGTAAATTTTTTTCCAAAAAAGAAACCGCGTTAGCCAGATAAATATCCGCCACATCTGCACATAGAATCCCAATCGTTCTCATCGAACCGCTTCCCAAACCTCTGGCATAGGCATTCGGCTCATATCCGCTCTCTTTGATGACTGCCAATACCCGTTCTCTTGTCTTTTGGCTTACTTTCGGACTGTCATTGAGAACTCTGGAAACTGTCGCAATCGAAACTCCCGCCTTTTTTGAAATATCGTATATAGTATGCTGCTTTTCTTTTTCATTCATTTTGTGTAAACGCTTTCATATTTTTTACTACATTAACATATAGTTATTTATTTGTCAAGTTTTTTCTTATAATAGACTATAGTTTAATCATAATTTGCAAAAATTATAATTTTTTTACAAGCATTCATTTTGTGTAAACGCTTACATTTTATTCCAAAAAGTTCCTTCTGATATACACTTACATATCAGAAGGAACTTTTCATACAGCATATGCCAATGGCCATGTACTTAAAATGTCAGGCAGACTAATTTTTATGCCGCTTACAGCGGTATATTCTTTCTATTTTATTCTATAATCATCCATCACAAACTCCTCTTTTTAATTAGCCCCGATGACAATACATCTCCATACCCATATATTTACCCAGCGCTTCTGACAATAATTCTCTCCTTTTATTGTCTTGTTGTGATAAGTATAGAAAAAGAGACCACCTTTTTAAAGACGTCTCTTTTTAGATAATACTATGGAATTTTTTTAGAAACAGTCAATTCTTAATGCCATAACAGCGCCTATACATTGTACTGTCAGTATCACTAATACTCCGACTTTAAACTTTGCTTTCCGCGTCTTATGCCGGAATACCTTCATCCCTATCCATGCCCCCACACTCCCGCCGGCCAGCGCGAGCAAAAGAAGCGTCCTTTCCGGTATCCGCCATCCGCCCCGTCTTGCCTTATGCTTATCCCATCCAAAAGCAGCATATGCGGCTAGATTAATCAAAATCAAATAGATAATTCCCGCCTTTTGAATACTCATACTCTATCCTCCCACACATAAACACCTTTTACAGTACGATCTCTTCCTTTAACGTAAAGGAATAGATGACCTTTTCCTTCACTCTCTTCCCCGTCATCTGCTCAAGCGCTTTGCTGTAATAGTCCAGCTGCGCATGGTACTTCTCTGTCAGTTCCTCTGCCTTTCTGACATGATCCGTCTTATAATCCAGCACTACCAGTCCGTCCGGTTCTTCAAAATACACATCGATAATTCCCTGCACTAATATCTCTTCCCCTTCTTGCTCTTTGGGATAGATTTCTCTGGCGTCAACCCCCATCACAAAGGGCTGCTCTTTTTTAAGCTTTCCCCTGCGGGCGCACTCTCTCATACGTCTCCCCGACCGGCAGTCAAGAAATCCCATGATATCCTGCAGACTGATACATGCCGCCATCTCATCAGATACTTTTCCCTCTTCTTGAAAAATACGGATGTCTTCCGCTAGTATCTCCTCCGTATATTCCTTGCGAAAATCAAGAAGTTCCAGAATCCTGTGATACGCCGTACCTCTGGATGCCCCAGAAAGCTCCGACTCTTCCTGAAGAAATCTGGGAATTAGCGGCACTACTTCCGGCTCTTCATAAAGTACTTCGCCGTACATCTCTTCCTGTTCCCCATCTTCCATTGTCTCTAGAAAATGAATCCGTTTCTTTAACTCTGATACGGTAAATTTTAACTTCTGGGCACGGCTGTCTGTGTAAGTATACCGATACCCGAACTGTTCCGACAACATCTTCCTCACATTTTCATCATAGATCTTGTCCGTATCCCACTGCTCCAATGCCGCTTTTGTGATTCTTCCGGCTGTCTCCTCTTCCACTTCTTCCCTCACGATATCTTCAAATGATAAAGTCTTTACTATGACCGGTGTCTCCGGTTTAAGACGCGTAAGCGCCGGAAGAATCCAGTCCCAGTAAGAAACCGCCTTGCTAAGTCTTCCAAAGCTTAATTCTTCTTTTTCCTGATCCTTCACCATCCCATAACTTTCAAACTTTTTTTCCAGATTCGATATCGTCCCGGTAAGAATGAGCTTTTCCTTTGCACGTGTAAGGGCGACATAAAGCACGCGAAGCTCTTCTCCCAACGTATCAAGGGCTTCCTCCTTCTGAATGACTTTTTTTACGATACTCGGACTTTTTGTCCGGTTCACAATATCTACAGCATCAAGCCCTACTCCCAGATCGACATGCAGCGCGGCGCTGCTCCTTGCATCCTGCATATTAAAGCGTTTCCCAAGCCCCGCGACAAATACTACAGGAAATTCCAGACCCTTACTCTTATGGATCGTCATAACACGGACCGTATCGGACTGTTCATCCTCCAGTGCCGCCTCGCCGTAATCTACATCATATTTCTGAAGCTGATCAATGTAACGCACAAAATGGAACAGTCCTTTATAACTGGTGGACTCAAAAGCTTTTGCTTTTTCAAGAAGCATTTCCAGATTCGCCTTCCTCTGCTGGCCTCCCGGCATGGCAGACACAAACTCATCGTATCCGGTGCAGACAAAGATATCTCTTAATAATTCCTGCATAGGAGTATAGGGAATCCGTTCACGCAGCTTTTCCATCTGCGCCATACACCTTTCAAGCTTATTTCTGACTGTCTCTTCTTTTCCCTCATTCCTGTAGCATTCCACTGCACGGTAAAAAGGCGTCTCCCGATACTCGCTTTTAACTGCCGCCAGTTCTTGTTCTGTCAAGCCGCAGAAAGGCGATGTAAGAACTGCCGTCAATGGAATATCCTGATATGCATTGTCAAGCACCCGCAGATAATCTAACAGCACACCGATTTCCTGCGTCTTAAAATACCCCTCTCTCGTTCCGGCATAGGCAGGGATTCCCTCCCGGTTCAAAACTTCTGTAAAAATATCCGCAAATCCTTTCACGCTCCGTGTAAGTATCACAATGTCCGAATACCGGACAGGACGAAGCTTTCCGCTTTCCTTATCCGTCACCTGATATTCCCGGAGCAGTTCCCGGATACGTCCCGCAATTGCCCGTGCTTCAAGTTCTCTCTCCGGTATATTCTCCCGTTCCCCCACTCCTTCCTGACCGCCGGGCTCTTTTGCCTCCTCATCCTTTATATCGCTGTCAATTACAAGAACTTCCGTCACAGGACTATTTCTTTTTGTCTCATCTGTCCCTTTTTCACAAGAGCCGCAGTCTTGGTAATCAGGGTAATCTGCTCCTACATACAGAGCCGCTCCATCATCATAAGCAATTCCCCCCAAAGGCTTTGTCATAATCTGCCTGAAGATATAGTTGGCGCTGTCTAAGACCTCCCTCCGGCTTCGGAAATTCTTATGAAGATCTATCCTCTGCTTATTACTGTCCTCAAGGCTGTAGCTATCGAACTTTTCCATAAAAAGCTGCGGTCTCGAAAGACGGAAGCGGTAGATACTCTGCTTCACATCTCCTACCATGAAAATATTATATTTCCCCTCTGAGACCGTCGAAATACTCGTAAGAATCGCCTCTTGTATAAAATTACTGTCCTGATATTCATCAATCATAATCTCAAGAAACTGCTGCCTGTATTCCCTTGCGGCAGCCGACGGGCAAACTTTGCCGTCATGGTATTCTGTCAGGATCCGGAGAGCGTACTGCTCCATATCTGAAAAATCAATGATGTCCTTATCCCTTTTCTTTTCCTCGAACCTTTGTGCAAATTCTCTCACCAGTCCGGCAAGGACTTCTATCTGAGGTCTGCACAGGCGAAGATCAAAAAGCAGTCCTTCCGTATCCTGATAAAAATACTGGCAGACAATGTCTTTCACCAGAGCCTTTACTTCTTCCCGGATTGCCTTAACTTTTGAAATCTTTTCCTCCGACACAGTCTTGTCTCTGTTCGCGGCAAGCCGCGCCCACGCAATTTTCCCCTGTGCCTTTCCCCGGATTTTTTCTGAAAGTTCCGCAAATGTCTCCGCCTCAAGAAATCTTTCTACCATCTGCTGGTCAGAAAGAAGCGTTGCTTCATAGACCGCGGGACCATCCGGCTCGCCGCACAGAATAAGCCCCTGCCGGATCAATTCATAAGCATCTTCCAGATACCGTCTGGTATTATCTTTTATCAGCTTTACGGCAGGGCTTTCCTCCAGTTCTTCTATTGTTCCGGCGTTGTAAGACCGCACGCAGGAATCAAGCCACTCTTCTGCGTTCGGGTAGCTTCTGGAAAATTCATAGATTTTTGAAATTAACTCTTCTATCTTTTTATCATCCCTGCTTCCCCCATAGGCAGAGACAAAGTCAAGAAATTCCTGCTTCCCTTCCTGATAACAGTCTTCTAAAAGCTCATCCAGCACATCGTGGCGCAAAAGCTTTAACTCGCCCTCCTCTCCGATCCGAAAGCCTGGATCTAAGTCTATCGCATGAAAATGATCCCGGATCACCGACAGACAGAAGCTGTGAATCGTAGTGATCTGCGCATTATGTATCAGCGTAGCCTGCTGCATCAGGTGTTCATTGTCCGGATATTCCAAAAGCTTTTTTTCAATCGCCAGACGGATACGCTCCTTCATCTCCGCCGCCGCCGCTTCTGTAAATGTCACGATCAAAAGCTGGTCTACGCTTACCGGATTCTCCTTCGCTGTCAGCATGGTAATGATTCTTTCCACCAGAACCGCTGTCTTACCCGAACCAGCCGCCGCAGAGACAAGAATATTACGTCCGCGAAACTCAATGACCTTCTTCTGTTCCTCTGTCCACGATATTCCCATATCCTACGCCTCCTCTCTTCCATCCGCTTCTGATACGCTGTCTCCTGCATCTTTTTTTTGCTTCTCCTGCGCGGAACTCTCTGCCGAGCTTTTCATAGCGGCAAGGGCCTCCTCCCTGCTCATTTTACCGATATCCCGATAACGGTAACCCGGCACCCTAAGGTCAAATCCACACACATGGCGGTACTTACAATAATCGCAGGCCGTCTCTGTACTTCTGCGGTAAGGGACCGCTTTCGTTTCCCCCTCCAAAATCTCCTTATGGGCTTCCTCTGTCTTTTTCAGGGCATGTTTCATCATCAGCCGGAACTCTTCTTGCGATACTGCCTTTGAAATCTTTGAAAGACTCCCGTCCTTATTATATTTTACTGGAAGCACAACGGATTCCCCAGCCTGTTTCCTGTCCAAATGCGCTAACGCTTCATCCTGGAGATTGATGATTCCATCGGGTTTCAACTCTTTTAGAACCGCAGCTTCTATATCCGTTTCCTGTTTATCTACAAAGGGATCGCTTATCCTATAATAGAATACCCCCGCAGGAATAACCTCTTTCCCCAAATGCCTTGCGCCTTCCTCCTTAAGAGCCGCATCCATATATACCATAAGCTGAAGTTGGAGTCCATGGTATAAGGCGGCCGCATCAAAAGCTTTGCTCCCCGTCTTATAATCCAGCACCTTCACATACACCTTATCTCCATCCACACAAGTATCAATCCGGTCAATTTTACCATTTCCAAAACGCATTTCGTAAGCGGAAGGCTCAAAATCTCCCCCCGAAAGCTGCTTAGTCAGCGCCCATACCGTACGCTCCAGCATCCGTTTGATCCTCACCGCCATATATTCATTGCGGGCAGAACTGTTGATCACACTATTGTCGTAACATGCAATAGATTCCTCCACGCTTTCATTAATATATTGTTTTCTCAATTCTTCTGAAATCTGCGTCCAGCTTAAATGTTCTTTATCAATCCTTCTTGAAAATCCTTCCAATGCGCTGTGGCATATATTTCCCAGATCCACCGCCTGAAATTCATACTCCTTACGTTCCCTCAAACCCAATCCATAGGTAAGGAAATGAGCGAATGCACAAGCTGAAAATCTCTCAATCCTTGTGATACTGTCCTCAAAGTCCTCTCCATACAGGCGCCTTGCAGCTGCTTTTGTAAGCCCGTCCTTGGGCCGGTGGTAATATCCCGCAGAAAGAAGCCTTTCTATCCGTTCTCTCTGCTTCGGATTTCTCAGATACCATGTATACAGCTCCTGCCACCTGCTATCCTGAAACTCCTTCTTCTGAAAACCTCTGATCAGCAGATCGATTCCCATATCCTCCGTAACCTCTCTGCTGCATAATTCCTTCGTTTCCTCATCTATTACGCCAAGATAAGGATAAAGCTTTCGGATTTCCTGTATCAGATATGCGGGACGCATACTTTTTCCGTCCGAAGATACTTTACTGTAATAAATATAAAGCTTTTCAGAAGGTTTCGTCAGATTCATATAAAGATAAAATTTCTGAATATACGCCTGCTCTTTTCCTCCCGGCGACAGGCTGATTTTTTCTTTCTGAAATCTTTCTCTGTCACGCTCAGACAATAGCCCGGTGCGAAGAAGCGCGCCGGGAAGCCATGCATCATTTGCCCCTATGAAGAACAAAGCTTTGACGTCTTTAAGCCTTGTCCGCTGCACGTCGCCTGCAACAAGCTGGTCTACACTGGGCGGAATGATTCCTACCCTTGCCTCCGAAAGCCCGGCATCCAAAAGTTTGCAGTATTCGCTTAAGTCTACCTGCTCTTCTCCTAAAAGCTCCACGAATTTGTCCAAAAGCTCCACCAGAATTCTGTAAATCTGAGCGTATTCCTTTGCAAGCGCAAGTTCCCCTTCTAAAAAAAAAGCTTCTTCCTGACATTTTAATTTTAGCTGAAGTCCCTCTTTTACCATAAATTCATACAATGCCAGCGTAATATCCTTCACGGTTTTTTTCTTTTGCTTCAGCACAAAAACAAAACCGTCTATCTTTTCCACGAATCCTGTCCTTAAGTGGTTCAAACGGTCTAGTTCTTCCTCTGTCATGCCTTTTAAAGGCTTTGCCCACTGTCCCTGCCATCTTTTATATCCTTTAATGCCAAACCCGATCACATAATTCTCCATCAGACAGGTATCCTCATAGGAAATCCCCGACAGATTCGTACGCAGAAAACGGAAAACGCTCTCATATGTAAAATTCTGCTCTGCCATATTCAGAAGGCTCCGGATATATTCTACAAAGGAATTCAAAAGAATACTTCTTTTATGATCCATAAACACCGGAATATCATAGCTTTCAAATGCCTGCTCAAGATAGTCCCCATATACGTCCATATTGCTGACGATCACACCGATGTTCCGGTAACGGTATCCTTCCTTCCTGATAAGGGCGCGGATTTCCCCAGCCGCGGCAAACGCCTCCTCCTTTGGCGTCCTCGCCGCGTGTATACTGACTGCTTCCTGCTGCCTCCTGTAACTGTCCGGTCTGCCGCGGAACAGATTCCTCTCCAGAAAAGAAAGCGGATCATTCCCCTGAAAACGCCGCACTGGCTTCTCGTATTTATATCCCGGCTCTTCTAAAGTTATCTTTTCTTCCTTCGCGATCTCTATCAGAGATGTCACCATATGCTTACTCAAGGCGAAAAGCTGATACGGATGCTTATAAGAAAAAGGATTCTCCCTTTCATCCATCAGAACCGTAATGATTACTCTTTTACAGTGACGCATAAGTTCCCGCAAAAGATGGTTCTGCACCGGGGTAAATCCGGTAAACCCATCTAATGCCACCGTACTGTTTTTCAAAAGCTCCGATTTTGGGATTTCCCTGCAAAGGACATCCAAAAGTTCCTCTTTTGTAATATACTTCTTGTTCAGATATTCTGAAAATCCGCGGTACAGCCGGCTGATATCCTGTAGCTTCCAGTAAAGTCCTGTATCTTCCCCCGCCGTCTCCATTACCCGGGAAATCTCCTCCTCTCCGATATCATACTGAGTAAACTCTGAGATCACAGACTTCACTTCACTGATATAGCCGGGCTTTTTCATATTGCTCTTAAGAACTTTAAGATCCTTCTCATAATCCCCGGCAATCTTTCTTAAAATCAGATTCTTACCCTCGTCATCCAGAACCGGCAGATTTCCGCCCCCCGTCTCCTCAAACACGCGGTAAGCAAGACGCGCAAAACTTAAGACATCAATATTCATAATCCCGTGGGCCGGATGTTTAGCCACAAGATCCTTCTGCGTCTGCAGCGTAAACTGCTCCGGTACAAGGACTATATAATTTTGCTCCGGATGTTCTATTGATTCATCAATAATATGCTTGTAAAGAAAATAAGACTTTCCCGAACCTGAAGGCCCGAATATAAATTTTAATGACATAATCCCGCACCCTTTCCGATAACAGCCTTTTCCATATATTATAAACGATTCCTTTATCTTTGTACATCAGAAAGGATTTGTTTGCATTTGTCCATTTCAAGCCATCTTACAAATAAGAACCAGATAAAAGTAAATTTTATTTCAAAGATTTGAATAAAATAAAGCTGCCAGACCTGCAATATTTATGGATTGCAATTCTGACAGCTTTCTCATTTTTATTTATGACATGTTCGAACCCTACACACTCCGAAGCTTTTCTGCAAATTCATTGCTCAGCGATATCTTCGCCACATAGAACACATCCCCGGTCATATATACCGTCCAATCATCCTCTATCTCTACCTGCAGCTCGCCGCCCGGCATATGGACGATCACTTTGCTGTTGGTCATGCCAAGCTTATAGGCAACGCCTGCCGCCGCACATGCGCCCGTACCGGATGCCAGCGTATATCCGGCGCCGCGCTCATAGATCTCTATCGCAAGGTTCTCTTTATCCATCACCTTCATGATCTGGGTATTCACACGGTTCGGGAAATATCTTGCCATCTCCGCATAGTCGCCGATCTTGCATACAAGAGGCTTCGATATCTCACGCATAGGGATCACACAGTGGGGATTCCCGATCGTCACACAAGTCACCGGGTAAAGCGTCCGGCCGAATACCATGTCCTCATTGATCACTTCTCTTCTCTCGCCAGTCACCGGAATATCATCGCTCCAGAAAGAAAGCTTCCCCATCGATACCCGAAGCCTGCTCCCGTCTTCATTTAAAAACGTCACTTCCGCCGCCCCGTTCTCCGTAAACAGCTTGAAATTTTTCTTCTGTACATATCCCGCATCCTTTAAATATTTGGCAAAGATGCGCACTCCGTTTCCGCTGGTCTCGGAAATACTGCCGTCCGGATTCCATACTCTGACAGACATACCGTTCTCTTTTAAAATCGGTCCTTCTAATATGCCGTCCGAGCCAAGCCCCGCATTACGGTCGCAGATCATCTGCACATTTTCTGCTTTCAGCTCAAGCTCGTTTTTATTCGGATCAAATACTACATAATCATTTCCCAGCCCATGATATCTTTCCAGAGTCACCTTCATAACATACCCTCCTACTAATTTATGCCTGTTCGTTATGTTTCTATCATAACAGGCATTTTTTCCCTTTTCAAGGCAATTCATGCTATTTATATTGCAAATAATGCTCTATTGAATTATCATGATATTGAGGGCAAACGCGTTTCACCCTTATGATGCATAGAAATGAATAACCGAAGGAGTTTTTTATGGACATCTATGAAAAAAGAGGTTATCTAAACAGCGAGTTCCGCTTATTCCATCTTACTGACAAGGAATCCGGTGAGATCAAAACCCATTACCACGACTTCGACAAGATCACCATCTTCCTCAAAGGGCGTGTTTCCTACATGATTGAAGGGAGGACCTATGATCTGAAGCCCTACGATATCGTTCTTGTAAAACACAATGACATGCACCGTCTTACAGTAGACAACTCTAAAGTTTATGACAGAATCATCGTCTATATCTCTCCAAACTTTATGAACGCCTACCAGACTGATACTTACGATCTGAATTTTTGTTTTCAGAAGGCGCAGGCAGAGCATTCCAACGTCCTGCGCATCCCGTCTCTCGAAAAAAGCTCTCTGTTCGGTTCCATTGTACGGCTGGAAAAATCCTTTTCTGACAAAGGATATGCCGCCGAACTCTACCGGCAGGTCTTATTTCTGGAATTTATGATCCATCTAAACAGAGCCGCCCTGAAAAACCGGCTGGAATTCATCGACACAGAACATATTTCCAAGGTGGCCGGTATCCTCCAGTATATCAACGACAACCTGACAGACGATCTGAATATCGACCACATCTCAAGTACCTTTTTTGTCAGCAAATATTATATGATGAGACAATTCAAGCAGGAAACCGGATATACGCTTGGAAACTACATTTCCCGCAAACGGCTCCTGCTTGCCAAGGAACTTATATTATCCGGAGTACCGGGAACACAGGCCTGCTTTGACTGCGGCTATAAAGACTATTCCACCTTTTCAAGAGCTTACAGACGGCTTTTCGGAGAATCTCCAAGGGATACTTTATCCCAGATATCCGCCGGAACATAGCCCCTCACAAAGATGCCGTCTTCCCTGTACTCCTCTTCGGTCAGCTCTCCATACTTGCGGATGAGCTGGATCTTTCCTGTGTCTTTATAATCATACAGACATTCCACCGCTATCTTTTGCTCTCTTAAGACAGCCTCCATCGTCTCTAATAATTCTGGAATCCCCTCGCCGGTCTTCGCTGACAGTTTGACGGTATAATCCGCCTGAAAATCTCGGACAATCTGCTCTTTATCCAATCTGTCCTGTTTATTAAATACGGTGATGACAGGCTTATCCCCTACTTTCAGGTTCTTAAGGGTCTCATATACGGTAAACATCTGCTCATCCATCTGCGGATTAGAAGAATCCACCACATGTAAGATCAAATCCGCGTATTTTGCCTCTTCCAGCGTACTTTTAAATGCCTCCACCAGATGATGGGGAAGCTTTTTAATAAATCCTACCGTATCCGTCAAAAGAATCTCCTGTCCGCTAAGCAGCCTAAGCCCCCTTGTCGTAGGGTCAAGGGTCGCAAACAACTTGTCCTCTGCAAAAATATCAGCGCCCGTCAGCTTATTAAGCAGCGTAGACTTTCCTGCATTCGTGTAGCCCACAATCGCAATGACTGGGATCCGGCTCTTTTTGCGCTGTCCGCGGGTGACCTCCCGGTGGCGCTTGACTTCTTTCAGTTCCCGGTTCAACTGGGCAATCCGGCTCTTAATAAGCCTCCGGTCCATCTCCAGCTTTTTCTCTCCGGGTCCTCTCGTCCCGATTCCTCCGCCGAGTCTTGAAAGCGCTGTACCAAAACCGGTAAGCCTCGTCTGGCGGTATTTTAACTGGGCAAGCTCCACCTGTATCTTTCCTTCGCTGGTGGAGGCTCTCGCCGCAAAGATATCAAGGATCAGAAGCGTCCGGTCCATCACCTTCACATCCAGCTCGTCCTGAAGATTCTTCATCTGTGCGGGCGAAAGCTCATCATCGCATACAATCCCCGTTGCCTCCGTCTCCCACAGCATATCCTTAATCTCTTCAATCTTACCCTTTCCTACATAGGTTCCCGGATGCACCTGCTCCCGGTTCTGAATGAGTCTGCCCGCGGTCTCTGCTCCCGCCGTCTTCGCAAGCTCAGAAAGCTCGTCCAATGAGCTTTCTGTCAACTCCTGTCCGAAAGTACTGACCCCGACCAGTAATACCCGCTCTTTCTCTTTTCCTAATTCTATCATGATTTTTCCTTAATCCTATCTCGTTTCTAAAAATTCCGCTTCCTTCGCGGCCTCCTCATCCTCCGGATAATCTTTGACATACTCCGAAAGAAGGCTCTTCGCCGTCTCCATATCGCCCAGCTTTTCATAAGCAAAAATACAGTTAAACCGCATCGCCTGTTTCAGCTTATCGTCACTGTCTTCTACCTTTAATCCTTCTTCAAAATATGTAACAGCCTCTTTTATATTCCCCATCTGAAGTTCACAGCTTCCAAGAATGTTATATACTGTTCCCGTCTTTTCGCTGCCTTCCTCCAGCGCGTTTCTCAAGGCTTCCTTTGCACCTTCATAATCTTTTGTCTCCCACAGGGCGATACCAAGTCCTCTGTAGGAATCCGCTTTATTCTGTTCATTTTTTACAGCTTCCTTAAACTGCTCTGCCGCCTCTTCATACTGTTCGCTTTCCAATGCCTCCATCCCGCTTTTGTACGGATTAACAATACATCCTGTCAGCATGATTGCCATCAAAAACACCGCTATATACAAATGAAGCTTTTTCATATTTTCATATCTCCCATTCTTATTACAGCTATGCTGCATATTTCGCTACACACACCGCATTCAGAATCGCCGCAAACATAACTCCTACTTCCGCAAGGATTGCCTCCCACATTCCAAAGCATCCCACAACCGCCATCAAAAGAACCATCACCTTAATGATAATTGCAAAAGTAATATTCTCGTTTACTACTTTAATCGTCTCCTTGGCTATACGGATCGCATCTTTGATTTTAAAGAGTTCTCCCTTCACAAGAATCACATCGGCCGCCTCAACGGCTGCGGCGGAAGCCAAATCTCCCATAGCGATTCCTACGTCAGCCCTCGCAAGGACCGGAGCATCATTGATTCCATCTCCAACACAGACAAGCTTTTCCGAATCATCCTGTATAAACAGGAATTCTTCCAACTGTTCTACCTTTTCCACCGGCAGCAAGTTAGAATATGCGTAATCCATGTCCAATTCTTCCGCAACCGCTTTTCCTGCTTTTTCCGAATCCCCGGTAAGCATTACCAGAACCCCATTGCACTGCTGTCTCAGATAACTCAAAGTTTCATAAGCATCCTCCCTGATTTCATCAGCAATCACAAAATATCCCACACACTCCTTCTCCACTGCCACATAGACAACTGATCCGGCAAACTCTACATTCTCCACTTCCACCTTCTGTCTCTCCATAAGACGCCAGTTACCCACATGTACTCTCTTTCCCTCATAGTTCGCACTGACACCGTAACCCGGTTCTTCATTCACTCTGTATACTTTATTCTTATCAATCACACCTGTATACGCTTCAAAAAGGGACTGCGCGATCGGATGGTTAGAGTAACATTCCACATGAGCGGCAAGCTTCAAAAGGTCTCTCTCACTCATCCCATAAGCCTTCACTTCCTTCACGGAAAATGTTCCCTTCGTCAATGTTCCGGTCTTATCAAACACAAAAATATCCGCCTTTGCCAACGTTTCTAAGTAATTCCCTCCTTTGACCAAAATCCCTTGACGCGCGGCGCAGGCAATTCCGCCTAGAAATGCTATCGGTATAGACATCACAAGCCCACTTGGACATGCCACTACCATAAAGATAAGTCCGCGGTAGATCCATGTATCCCAATTACCATAGGAAAATGTCATGGGAGGATAGACCATAACAAGCACTGATAAAAGCAACATTACCGGCGTATACACTTTGGAAAACTTTGCCACAAATGTCTCGCTCTCTGCCTTAAGGTTCTGTGCATCTTCAACCATAGTCATAATCTTAGACACTGTAGAATCCTCATAAGTTTTAACAACTTTCGCCTCTATCACTCCGCTTAAGTTTATACATCCGCTGTATATTCTGTCCCCAGGCCTCGCAAGCTGCGGTATCGCCTCCCCTGTCAACGCCTTCGTATCTATCGTTGTCACTCCGCTTAACACTACCGCATCCACCGGAATCCGTTCTCCCGGCTTGATCACAATAATATTGTACAGATTAAGCTCCCACGGCTCTATCTGTATCTCCTCTCCCAGTGTCTTACGGGTTGCGTAAGCCGGACGGATATCCGTCATCTCCGCAATAGACCGCTTTGCACTGTCTGTCGCAAACTCCTCAAATATCAATCCAAGATCAAACAATAGTATAACAAATACACCCTCAATATATCTGCCAATACCAAAAGCTCCCACAGTGGCAAGAATGATCAGGACATTCTCTGTCGGAATCTTTTTCTGCATAAGCTTTTCGCTCAGTTTTTTAAATGAGTCAAAACCTATTACCAGATATGCTGTAAGAAAGACAGTAAACTTCACCCAGTCTGTCAAAGTCGTGCGGAATGCCAGAATAACCCCGCATATATAAATTACTACTCCTACACTATAAATAATACTTATTCTCTTCAACTGCGTCGTCATAATACTTCCCTTTTTTGTATCTATATTCAAATCATTCCTGAATATGCTCCATTCCCTGACTGATAATATTCTGAATATGGCCGTCTGCCAGAGAATAATACACAGTCTTGCCTTCTCTGCGGTTTTTCACCAGTTTCATCTGCTTCAGTACACGTAGCTGGTGCGAAATCGCAGACTGTGTCATCTCAAGAAGCTCCGCCAGATCACAGACACACATCTCCGACTCAAGCAGCACACATAGTATCTTCACCCTTGTAGCATCCCCGAATACTTTATAAAAATCTGCCAATTCCTTTATAAGCTCTTCCTCCGGCAGCAATTTCTTTACCTTTTGTATCATGTCTTCGTGAACACATATAACATCACAGCATTCAACTTCCGCTTTTTCCATATATTTTTTCCTTTCATTCATGATACTTAAAGCCTCAAAACCATACCGACCCATACAAGCACGCTCTTATGACTCTCATAACATATTAATTATGCCAAATGGTCAAATCTATTTCAACCACTTGGCACAAAGTTAATAAAAACGTAATTATTTTTTCCCTTATCGGACGTCAGTCCGGCCGCCCTGTCAGGGGCATGCTTTTCGGGGTGCGCGGATGGGTATACAAAATCCGAATCGAATTCAGAACACACAGCATAGCAACTCCAGTATCCGCAAATACCGCCATCCACATATTCGCATATCCGGCAAACCCTAAAACTACCACAAGTAATTTGACCACCAGTGCAAATACAACGTTCTGCATGGCAACCCGCCCGGTACTTTTCGCAATCTTAACAGAATCCACAATTGCCTGAACCGAAGACGTCATAAACACCACATCCGCCGCTTCAATTGCTGCATCCGCGCCGCTGCCCATAGCCGCTCCCACATCCGCTCCCGCAAGCACCGGAGCATCATTGATCCCATCGCCTACAAACATGACTGCTCCATGACGTTTCCGGATATCTTTAAGGTGCGAAAGCTTCTCCTGCGGCAGAAGTTGTGCATGAACCTCCTCAATCCCGATTCTATCCGCGACAGCATGCGCACTCTGGCTTGCATCGCCGGTTAGCATCACTGTAAAAAGTCCGGCATATTTCATGTTTTTCACAGCTTCTTTGGCCTCTTCTTTTATAATATCGTTGATGATCAGATAGCCTTGCAGTTCTCCTTCTACGGCGATCAGAACCTCCGTTCCACCCTCTTCCCAGTGGAATTCCTCCAAATTTATTCCATTCGCTTCCATCAATGCTCTATTTCCGCAAAGAACTTCTCCCTCAGGAAAAACAGCTTTAATACCCTTTCCGGATATCTCCTGTACTTCCTTCGGTCTTACAGACTCCAACCCTCTTTTCCTTGCTTCCTGAATAATACTGTTCCCGATTGGATGGGAAGAGTCCAGTTCACAGTCCGCCGCGATGGAAAGAATCTGCTTTTCTGTCAGCCTGCGGACCGTCACAATTCTTTCAACTGCAAAGTTCCCTTTTGTAACCGTTCCTGTCTTATCCATGACAACGGTTTTGATATCCTTTAATGCTTCAATTGCCAGACCGCCCTTGAACAAAATTCCTGTTTTCGATCCAGCTCCGATCCCGGAAAAGAACGCCAAAGGCACACTGAGCACAAGCGCACAAGGGCAGCTTATAACAAGAAATGTAATGGCCGTATAAATCCAATGATTCCAGTCCCCGCTTACCAGTGACGGGACGACGGCTGTAAGAATCGCCGCCGCCACGACAATTGGTGTATATATTCTGGCAAACCTTGTAATAAAACGGTCTATCTTTGGCTTGCTTGCAGCCGCATTTTCCACTGAATCAAGAATTCTTGTCACCATAGACTCATTCAGCGGTTTCCCAACCCTTACCTTTAATACGCCCTGCTCATTCACGCATCCGGAGATAACTTCCATTCCTTCTCTGACGTGAACAGGAACCGGCTCGCCTGTAACCGGAGATGTATCAATTCTACTCTCTCCATGCAGTACAGTTCCATCCAGCGGAATCCTGTCTCCTGGCCGTATCATGATCACATCTCCTACTCTTGCCTTGTCCGCCGGTATCTCCTTCACACTCTCTTCCTCTATAATATTTACTACTTCCGGGCGCAGATCTACTGCCTCCATAATCTGTGAGCGGCTTCTTTCCACTGCCACATCTTCAAAAAATTCACCTACCCGGTAAAAAAGCATTACTCCCACCGCTTCTGCAAAATCACCGATTGCAAACGCTGCGATCGTTGCCACACTCATCAAAAAGTTCTCGTCAAATACCCGTCCGTTTTTCAGGTTCTTCAACGCTTTCCATATGATTTCAAGTCCGAGAATCAGATAGGAAAAAACAAACATGATCTGATTTATAAAGGGAGACAATTCCATATTTTTTGCGGCTATCCCGGCGGCAAAAAGAACCGCCCCCGAACTAATACCGAGAATATCAGCTTTATTCGCCGCAAAAAAGCTCTGGTTTTCTTTTTTCTCCATTACTTTAACTTCTTGCGGAAGTACAATGACCTCCGATTCTATGGAAGCACATATTCTCTGCAGCACAGGAAGGATACTCTCCTGCCGGTCAGAAGCCACCACCAGTTTCTTTGTTGCAAATGTAATTGAAGCCGCCTCAACCTCAGGCAGTTCATTAATCTTTCTCTCCATTTTAGCCGCACAATTGGCACATCCAAGGTTCTCCAATATGTATACCTTCTGGGCAATGCCTGCAGGCATCTCATGGATCTCCTGCGGGATATCTCCATGCTGATGAACATGGTCGTGATGATGGCCGTGTCCGCAGCCACATTCTTCTCCGTGTTTATGCTCATGCTGATGAACATGGTCGTGATGATGGCCGTGTCCGCAGCCACATTCTTCTCCGTGTTTATGCTCATGCTGATGAACATGACCACATTTTTCTTCCTGTTCATGATGATGATCGTGGTGATGGCCGTATTCTTCTTTGCTTCCATTATGATTATGTTTTTCATGATACCTCTGTAATTCTTGATCTTGTCTGCTCATGATATAACTCTCCTGAATTATTTTGATGAACATATGAGCAATCATTCATATGTTAATCATAGTAAACCATATGAAAGAATTTTTGTCAACACATATATTAAATGTTATATACAAAACGGTTGAGAATCATTTTATGCATAAAATGATTCTCAACCGTTTTGTATTCTGCTGTCCGCCCTAAAAAGCAATACTTATACTTTCTTCATTCTCATTTTACAATACAATTAGTAATTCTCTGCATGTACCTCAAAATAACTCTGCGGATGCGCGCATACCGGACATACCTCCGGCGCTCCCATTCCAACTACAATATGCCCGCAGTTTCTGCACTCCCATACCTTCACTTCGCTCTTTGCAAAAACCTCTTTTGTCTCTACGTTTTTCAGCAGCGCGCGGTATCTCTCTTCATGGTGCTTTTCAATCTCCGCCACTGCGCGGAATTTCTCTGCCAACTCTGGAAATCCTTCCTCTTCCGCTGTCTTGGCAAAGCCTGCATACATATCTGTCCATTCATAGTTCTCCCCAGCCGCTGCCGCTTCAAGATTCTCTGCGGTGCCGCCGATTCCCTGCAATTCCTTAAACCACATCTTCGCATGTTCTTTTTCATTGTCCGCAGTCTTTAGGAATAAAGCTGCTATCTGCTCATATCCTTCCTTTTTCGCCGCAGATGCAAAATAAGTATACTTATTTCTTGCCTGCGATTCTCCTGCAAATGCTGCCTCAAGATTCTTTTCAGTCTGTGTTCCTTCATATTTTCCCATACCAAGTTCTCCTTTTATCTTCTGTTTGCTAAACTAATCCCATTATAGTTCCTGTACTTCTTTTTATCAAGTACATATGTATATGCCGTTATTATTCAAAGTTTGGAATGTTACTCTTCTATCTGCCAGTCCACCGGTTCCACACCATGCGCCGCAAGAAAATCATTTGTCTGGCTGAAAGGCCGGCTTCCAAAAAATCCTCTGTAGGCAGAAAGCGGACTTGGATGAGGCGCTTTCAAGATCAAATGGTTCGGATTCGTCAGCATCTTTTCTTTTTTCTGTGCCGGCGCTCCCCATAAAATAAACACAATCGGCCTGTTTTGTCCGTTCAGCGCCATGATAGCGGCATCCGTAAATTCTTCCCAACCGATCCCTCTGTGGGAATTAGCCTGATGCGCCCGCACGGTAAGCACTGTATTCAGCATATGCACCCCCTGCTCTGCCCACTTTGTCAGATGACCGTGGCTTGGAATCCTGCAGCCAAGGTCATCGTGAAGTTCCTGATAAATATTGATAAGAGACGGCGGTATCTCCACGCCCTTTTTCACCGAAAAGCAAAGACCATGCGCCTGTCCGTGATTGTGGTAAGGATCCTGCCCCAGAATCACAACCTTCACCTTATGCAGCGGAGTCAGATGAAAAGCGTTAAATATATCATCTGCCGGCGGAAAGATCAATCTGGTCTTATATTCCTGATTCACTGTTTCAAATAGCTTTTTATAATAAGGCTTCCCAAACTCATCTTTCAAAGCCTCCAGCCAGTCATTGTTAATCGCTGCCATAACCGTGTTCTCCTTTGTCTGTATTTATAAACTCTTTTATGAATCCTAGCTCCTGTTCTTCTAAGCACTCCCCGCGTAAAAGGTCTCCGGCGTTTAAAGCCTTACGGACACTCCCCTGCCCCGCAGATACTCTTTCACCTCTCTGATCTCAAGCTCTTTATAATGAAACAAAGATGCCGCAAGCGCAGCATCTGCCTTTGCTTCTGTCAGCGCCGTATAAAAATGTTCAAGCGTCCCGGCGCCGCCTGATGCAATGACCGGAACCGATACCGTCCCGGCAATCGCCTTCGTAAGCTCTATGTCATAGCCAGCCTTCGTTCCGTCACAGTCCATACTGGTAAGAAGGATCTCCCCGGCTCCAAGTTCTTCTGCTTTCTGCGCCCATTCCACGGCATCGATTCCCACGTCAATACGTCCGCCGTTTTTATAGATATTCCATCCGCTCCCGTCCGCCCGCCGTTTTGCATCAATCGCCACAACAACGCACTGGCTGCCGAACTTATCCGCTGCATCGGAGATCAGTCGCGGCGTATGAATAGCAGAGGAATTGATAGAAATCTTATCTGCACCTTCCCGCAAAAGAACTTTAAAATCATCTACCGTGCGAATCCCTCCTCCGACCGTAAACGGGATAAAGACCGTCTCCGCAACTTTGCGCACCATATCTACTACCGTATCTCTGTTATCCGAAGAAGCCGTAATATCCAAAAACACAAGCTCGTCCGCTCCTGCTTTGTCATAAGCCCTTCCAATCTCTACCGGATCACCGGCATCCTTCAAATCCACAAAGTTAACGCCCTTTACGACCCGTCCGTCTTTTACATCCAGACAGGGGATAATCCTTTTTGTATGCATCTGCCTTCCTCCCATACGCAGTTATTTTTCTTCATCTTCAAAGCTCCACAAAATTTCTCAGAATTTTAAGTCCCGCTTCACTGCTTTTTTCCGGATGGAACTGGCAGGCAAATACATTTCCCTGCTCTATGGAAGCATGAATATAAGCGCCGTACTCTGTCGCCGCCGTGACAATCCTTTCATCCGCCGCTTTCAGGTAATAGGAATGCACAAAATATACATAAGCCCCTTCTTCTATCCCTTTAAACAGCCTTCCCTCATTCGGAAATGTGAGAGAATTCCAGCCCATGTGAGGAATCTTAAGCCCCGGGCAGTCCGGGATACGAAGGATCTCTCCTTTTAAGATGCCAAGTCCTTTCACCCCCGGCATCTCATCGCTCCTTTCAAACAAAAGCTGAAGACCAAGGCAGATTCCAAGAAACGGTATACGGCGTTCCACTGCTTCATGGATGACTTTATCAAGCCCGTATTGCCTAAGTCTTCCCATCGCATCGCCAAAAGAGCCGACGCCCGGAAGAATCACTTTATCCGCGCTTAAAATACAGTCCCTGTCTCTTGTGACCACTGCCTTTTGTCCAAGGAACTGCAGCGCTTTCTCCACACTTCTTATATTACCCGCATCGTAGTCAATAATTGCGATCATTTATTCCTCCCAACTGCAAATACGAAAAGCATCCCGTATCCGCGGCATTTCAATCAAACTGAATCTACAGATAACGCTATTTTATCATACCTTCCAGTTTTTTTCTACAGGGTTCATTGCATTTATGAACAGCGTTGTTGCTTAAATCAAATTTCCTTCATCTATTTCACATCCAGTTCAAACCAGAATTCCACTCCATTATCATAATTGTTAACTCCGTATTTCTGATGGAAAGATTCCATAATGGCTTTCACAATAGATAGACCGATCCCATTTCCGCCGTATTCCCTTGTGTGAGCCTTATCCACCTTATAAAACTTGTCCCATATGTGTCCGATATCTTCTTCCGGTATGGGTGTTCCGGTGTTAAACACTGTGACTCTTGCTCTTTCATCCTGCCTTTTAATTCTGACCTCAATCACCTTCTCAAGTCCTGCATGGTGGAACGCATTGCTGACATAGTTTCTTACCACCTGCTCTGCTTTAAATTCGTCCGCCCATACATACACCGGCTCATCCTGTCTGAATATGACCTGTATCTCATCCTGCTGCGCCAGAATCTCCATACTCTGCAAGATTCCGCGAATAACAGCCGTAAGGTCAAACCGTTCAAATTCAACCTCTTCATTCCCGAACTCCAATTGATTCAGGGCGAGAAGATTTCTTACCATCTGGTTCATCTTTGACGCCTCGTCCATAATGACATCACAGTAGAATTCCCGGCTCTGCGCGTCCTCGCTCACACCCTCTTTTAAGCCTTCCGCATACCCCTGAATCAGCGCGATCGGTGTTTTAAGCTCATGGGATACATTTCCGAGGAAATCATTACGCATCTGCTCTAGTCTCTCCTTCTGCTCTATATCTTTCATCAGACTGTTATTGGCGCTCTTAAGCTCTGATATGGTACTTTCCAGTTTCTCGGACATCTTGTTGAAATTATCTCCTAGGTTTCCAATCTCATTCTTTCCGCCGCTGGTATATTTGGCTTCGAAATCAAGGTTCGCCATACGCTCGGACAAAGCCGCAAGCTCGAGAATCGGATCCGTCAGTTTCTTTGAAAAATACCAGATCAGCACAGCACAGATCATAACCATAAAACTGCCGATGATAGCTAAAAAACGATTGGAAATATCCGCGCTCTCCCGGATACTTTCAATCGGGCTCCGAATCAGAAACCTGCTCCCGTCTTCAAAAGTTCCCCACATCTCAATATATTCTTCTTTGTTCCACGGATTTCTTGAACGGGTTAATTGATATTCATCTGTACTGTCCAGAATTTTGCTATCCTTTTGTGCCTGATTCAAAAGATAGCCCGCCAATTGTCTTTCCAGCATATCCATGTCGTGCACATTTGTAAAAACCTGTGAATTCATCTCATCCACGATCAGATAAGACAGATTATTTTTCTCGGCTATATGCCATAGCTCCTCGGCCTGCTTCCTCGTACTTATCGTCCCTTTTTTCATTGCCTCATTCAAAGTATCATACATTTTTACAAACTCTGTCTTCTTATTACTGATATAATAAGGCTCAAGAAAATTCATATTAATGATAAAAAATGCCAGAAGCACACAACTGATCAGACCGATGAATATGATGATCATCTGACTTTTTATGGAATGTCTCATTACTTTTCCACCTCAAATTTATAACCCATTCCCCAGATCGTCCTGATATAATTCCCCTTTTCTCCCATTTTGCTGCGAAGTTTTTTTACATGAGTATCGATCGTCCTCGCATCGCCAAAGTAATCATAATTCCATACATTGTTCAAAATCTTCTCTCTGGACAGTGCAATTCCCTGATTTTCAACAAAATATGATAACAGTTCAAATTCTTTATAGCTTAAATCAACTACCTCTCCGTCAATCGTCACCTGATGAGCCGCCTTATCGATGACAATACCCCCGGCATCCGCAACTTCATCTGCGTTCAAAACATTGCTTCTCCTGAGAATCGCCTCTACTCTTGCAACAAGGATCTTTGGGCTGAAAGGTTTGGATATATATTCATCTACACCCAATTCAAAGCCCTGAAGCTCATCCCGTTCTTCCGATCGTGCCGTCAGCATGATGATCGGAACTTTTGAAGTCTGCCTGACCTCCCGGCAAACCTGCCATCCATCCATCTTTGGCATCATGACGTCAAGAATCAGCATGGCAATATCTTTATTCTCATAAAAGATCTCCATTGCCTGAATCCCGTCATCCGCTTCCAGCACTAAAAAACCTTCTCTTTCCAGAAAATCCCGGACAAGCTTTCTCATTCTGCTCTCATCATCCACAACAAGAATTTTTATTTTATCCATATCCGACCTCCGCATGCGCATGTATGCTCCATTTGAAATATTGTATGACACTTACAGATTATTCCGCAATTTATGGTATTCTAACATAAAATTATGTATTCTTTGTGAAGGTACTGATATTTTTTCAGTACCCTTACTCTTTTTACAGTAGCCGTCTTCTCCGTATCTTTTACAAAAACTGCTTTTACCGTTGTGTCTTTGTTGAGGGCATGGTAAGTGGAATCTCAATGAAAAATGCCGTAATCCGGGACTTTATTCGTAAGATCCCAAATTACGGCATTTTTATCAGTGGACCTGACAAGTCACTCGTCGAGCATCAAGGGCGTTTGCGGCGCGTTCTTCAAGCACGCTCATATTGGATTCTTCTTTCATTTCCAACTTTGATGGCAAAAATATTAAATGCTACATGTCCCACGCTATGGTTACCTGTATTGAGTTTACAGCAAATCAGATATGCAGATACATAAATCCTCATAAATGCATACTGGGATCTTATCATCAAAACTGTACTGCATGCTGTTCTTGTCATGCTCGAAGTCGAATACGTTTGAAACGCGGGTTACAGGGTTTACGATCCAGTATTCACGGACACCGGCAGTACGGTATTTAAACAGCTTTACTCCATAGTCTATCTGCTGGGTTGACGGGGATACGACTTCTATGATCCAGTCCGGGGCACCGTTACAACCTTTTTCATCCAGCTTGTTTTTGTCGCAGATGACTGAGATATCGGGTTCGACATAATTGCGGTCATCTTTATTTAGAAAGACAGCGAATGGAGCTGGAAAAACTTCACAGTTGCCATTACTGGAGCGTATATAGGTTCCAATCCGCTGTGTAAATTGACTGACCAGACGCTGGTGAATGGTGCTAGGCGGCGCCATGTTATAAATCTGCCCGTCAATCAGCTCTGCACGCTTGCCGTCCGGCAGGGCATAGATATCATCGATTGTGTAAATTCTTTCCCGTGGTAAAGCCATGCAATCACTCCTTTTTGATATCATATCACTATCAATACACATTGTAAATCATTTGCCAGTCAGAATTTCCTATAAAGAAAAAACAAATCCGCGGTGCCGACACACACGGATTTGTCGCCCATATTCATCTTTTCCAACCGTTTTTCACATTTTTTAGCAACAGTTGGACTAAGAAATATGCTAAAATCGTATTTCTGTATCATCAAAGTCTGCATTGACATACTTGTCAAAATACTGCTGTATGCTGTATCCATCGTCAACAATGGCTTGTTTTAACTTTTCTGTTTCTATTGCTTCTTTAATAGCCTTTTTCGAGTTACATTGAAAAGCCAATTTCAGTCCCCTCATATGCTCACATATCTATAAAAACAAAAGGTAACACTCAAATTAAATGTTACCTTTTTTGCAACTACTCTAACGGTCTTCTCTTCCCGCATTTGGAGCATTCTTCGTAGTTGTAGGGTTTTGCATAGGGATGACATTCCGACCAGCTGCCATGGCCGTATACACGGTTGAGACCTGCTTCCATGCTATGTTTCTGCCAATCATCTGGAGTGAATATTTGTCCGCATTCACATCGGCAATACAATGGACCGTCGACCGTAGTAGACACTATCCACCAGTCATGCTTACACCCTGTACCGGCATTCTTAACCGTTACCTTACAAGCAGCTTTCTTCTTAGAGCCATCTGCGGCGGTAGCAGTAATGGTAGCTGTCCCGTTAGAAACAGCCGAAACTTTGCCGTTACTGTCTACTTTGGCAACTTTAGTATTGTTTGATTTCCATGTGACCTTACGCTGATTAGCATTGGTCGGCTTTGCTGTAGCTTTCAGAGTAACCGTAGCGCCTTTCTTAGTAAGAGTGGCGGTCTTTTTATTCAGTGTTACAGATGTAACAGGCTGTCTTACAGTCACTTTACAAGTGTATTTCTTGCCAGATACCTTAGCGGTAATTGTAGCTGTCCCCTTTTTCTTAGCGGTTATTTTTCCCTTAGAATTTACTGTGGCAACAGATTTTTTGGATGTAGACCATATGACTTTTTTAGTCGTTCCAGCCACTTTAAGATTGTATGATTTTTTGACGTTCAGCGCAATTTCAGTTTTATTCAATTTTACTTTTACCTTTGCCTCAGCTTGCATGGGCATAGCCAGTGTTAAAGCCATAGCAATAATAGTGATAACGGTAATTGATTTTCTGATGACGTCCTTCATAATGAATACCCTTTCTTTAGTATATGCTAAATATTCATTTTTGTGAAAAAATCGTCATTTTCGACATATGTTAACTTAATTAAAAATTATACTCTCTTTTATCATTTTTGTCCATTTTAAAATCAGTTCCTTTCTTTTTTACTTCCGCACTCGCTCCCTTAATTATAGCCTGACGCATTTCGGGGAACGGATAACACATGAGGAAATAGCGAGAGAAATAATACATATTTTTCAAGCAACATTCCGCAAAGAAAATCCAACAAAATGACTGAAATAATCTAAAACATAGTCGGTACTTTCATTTCAATAATTTTCTGTAGCATTGGCGCAATTCTTCAGCTGTTTTTACACCTGCGAAATATTTAATCATTCGGTTATGCTCCTTTTTAAAAAGCACCCGACTATTTATTTCAGAGCATAAAAATAAAGACAGCCTATACTGTCTTTATTTTCGCCAATACACTAAGCAGAACATATTCCTGTATATAATGATTTCATATACAGAGTTCAACTTCATGCGTTTAAGTGGACCTGGCGGGAATCGAACCCGCGTCCGAAAGCCCATCCATCGAAGCATCTCCCATCACAGTCATTATATTAACATTCCCTCTGCCAGTCACCTAATGACAGGTTACTGGTTTTAGTAGCTTCATAAATTCTTCCATTCCCTCAAAGCTTTGGAAACGAAGTGCTCCGCCTTGATGAAGCCGGTATCTTAAGCAGCGGATGACCTAAGGCCGACTGCCGCCTTTAATTAGGCAGCGTACGCTAATTCTCTATTGTCTGCGTTTATATTTAATTGGAACTTTTAACGTAGTGTCCCGCTACGGATGGCTTCTCCAACTTCCAAACCCCCGTCGAAACCAGTACAAGCCCTGATCGGTCATATCAAAATAACTGGTTCGCAGACTGTTCATCCATTAGACATATTTTAGCTTAATTCTATTATATGTAGAACTTATCTCTTTGTCAACCTTCCAAACAAATTTCCACGCTAAAATTATTGACAAACAATAATTTTTTGTTATAATGATATTAATAATTATCGAAAAACAATAATTTTATTCAGATAAGGAGGTATCACATGTACTCAAAATTATACTCTGTTCTCATTACATTCCCGTTTGAACAACTAGGGCTTGGACTTAGAAAGCTTTCTTTATCCGGCACATCAGGCAACATTGCGGCAATTATCATATATGTCCTCATCTGCCTGTTACCATGCCTGTTATTTTTCCGCCTGAAAAGGTCCGGAAAGCTTTTAAAAACCGACTTTTTTCTCCCTGTATTAACTGTTCTGCTTTTCGCGGTCATCTACTACATGATCAATCCCGGATTATTCCATGCCGGTCTGCCTGGTACCGGCAAGATGTTATTAGGATGTACCTGCTATTCCGTTATTTTCGGATATATAGTCCTAAGATTGCTGGAGACATACAGCCTGTCAGACACAAGGCGCCTGCACGTCTGGCTCAGGACTTTGCTCACGGTTGTCATTTTCTTGTTTTTCTATGCGATATTGGCGGAATTTTTTGAAACTTTTACCATATCCATCCTAAACCTCAGGAAAGTAAACAGTTACTCATCTACAGATATGACAATGACTTACATCTTTTTAGTATTGCAGTGCATTACAAATGCACTTCCATATATACTGGCTGTTTTTATCCTTTTTTCCTCGATCCGCTCCTTGAACGCGCTGCTTCACAACGTTTATTCTGATGCGTCCGAAGCTGCCATAGAAAAGCTCACCTCCCTCTGCACCAAATCACTTGTGATAGCAGTACTTTCCAGCATAGGATTCAATATCCTGCAGCTCATATTCCATAAAATACTGCTTCAGATCAAGATGATAATATCTATCCCCGTATTTTCAATTGCTTTCGTCCTTGCCGTTTTGCTGACTGCAAACTATGTACGGGAAAATCAAAAATTAAAACAGGATAATGATTTATTTATTTAAAGGTAACGCATATGGGAATAAAAGTTTGTCTTGAAGACGTATTAAAAACGCGGGGCATGACTTCGAAAGAATTATGCAAACTGGTAAATATTACTGAAGCGAACCTGTCCGTCCTTAGAAGCGGCAAGGCAAAGGGCGTGCGCTTCCACACTATCAACCGGATCTGCTACTATCTGGAATGCGATGTCGGTGATATATTAAAATTTGACGGAAATCTTGAAGAGGAGGACGATGATGATGAAAAATAAACAACGATTTTTAATGATAACCCTTTTATCCTGTCTTATGATATTGCTGGCCGGCTGCTCCCTGGCAAAAGAAGATGCAGGAAACGATACGAAAGATACTCTGATCGGCGCCTTTATCACCGATGAATATCTTGATCTGTTTGATCTGGACGCTTACCTTGACGGCAACGCTTCAAAACTCCTTCAAAATCCGGATACGGTAATCAATGATACTGATGGCTATACGAATCCTCTGTATGCAAAAACAGACCGCAAAAGCAGCAAAGATCCCTCTGACTGGAAGATTTCCTTTGATGGCATTAAAGGGCTCAACCTCCTGAATCTTATCTGGACAGACGAAAACGATACAATCTGCCGCGCCCTGCAGTCAAGCGACGGTATCTGCGATGCGCAAACAGACTGGACAGAATCAGATAACAGCACTGAAATGGTGCTTTCTGCTACTATTTATACGGTTCCCCAAGGATCAGACAAAAGTCCTGCTTACTATGTAAATCCCGTATACCAGACTTCTGACGGAAAAATATATGTCGTACCCGGCAGCGGTATCAGCAACAGTTCTATCTCCGACGAAAGCGATAATATGTCTATCTGCTTAAATGACCAGACTGATTCTATGGAAAAAGGGATCACAAAGACAGAAAAGTGCTCCGTTACCGTCCAGTTCTCTTCCATGTTCAAGCCGGTAAAAATCACTCTTATTCAGATGGATGAGAAAAATCAGGTTTTAAAGCAGGAAGAATATATACCCGGAAACCTGCCCGATCAATTAACCGCCGAAAAAGATACTTCTTATTTTATTATAGAAACTGAAAAAAAGGCTCCGGACGGAAGGAAAGAAATCACACGAGACATATATGAATGTAAAGATTCTGACGATGAAGTCTCTCTGGAAACATTTTATGCAATGGATAACAAAATCGTGTCAAAACAATACACAGAAATTAAATGGGATAATTAGTCATTAGAGTTTATAGCGGTAAGGGACTTGAGCCAAATCCGGTACTTGAGATGATGCTCCTTTAGTATACAAAAATTATCAGAAAAATTAGCACTCGCCTATTGACATTGCTAATAATGTGTGTTATATAATATATATAGCAAATAAAACAACAGCTTATTTCCAATAAGTTTTCAGCTTTTTGGAAACAATATAACTGTCACCACGCAATGTTTAAGGAGGAATGATTTATGTTATTAGCAAACAGGAATTACAATTTATTTGACGAGATGTTCAAGGATCCTTTTTTTACACGTTCTTTTGAGAACTCTTCTACACAGATCATGAAGACTGATATCCATGATAAAGACGGGAACTATATAATCGAGATGGAACTTCCGGGATATGCGAAAGAAGATATCAAGGCCGACTTAAAGGACGGATATCTTACTATCACCGCTTCTAAGAATGAGACAAAGGAGGAAAAGGATGCCAAGGGCAACTGTATCCGTAAGGAGCGATACACCGGCACATGCAATCGAAGCTTTTATGTGGGAGAACAGGTAACACAGGACGACATCCATGCCGCGTTCAAAGACGGTGTTCTCTCTCTTCAGGTTCCAAAAGATATGCCGAAGATTGAGGATGCTCCAAAGTTAATTACGATCGAGTAACCGACGCATGGATGAACGAATCGGAAAACAAAAGCCATATCCAAAAGTAAGTTTGTCATTTACTTACTTTTCGGATATGGCTTTTTTATATTCGTATTCCCCACTATATAATCAATACTTACATTGTAAAAATGCGAAAGCTTTAGTAAGAGATCTACCGGTATCTGTCTTGTTCCCTTCTCATACCGGCGGTATACTTCACGCTGGCAGCCCAGATACTCTGCAATATCCGCCTGCGTTTTATCACTATCAATCCGTAAATCTTCCAGACGTTGAAAATGCATTAAACCACCTCAATTTTATGCTACCAAATAATTGCATTTTTATTCCGTTTATGCTACCATATGGTTGTATTTTCACAAACAAAGGAGGAATCAGATTGAAGACTTTTGAAAAAATAATCACTATTCTAATCTCAATGGCATTATTCGTATGCCTGTATCTTACAGGCCAGTCTGTCTTTAGAACTGCCTCCCGGTACATACTGCAGAATGATTTCCGGAATGCCGGACAATACTCTGAAGATACCTGTCAGTCATTCTCCGCGGGCGGAATCTGCGGCAGTAATTTAAAATGGAGATTTACAGATGGAATTCTTACCATAAGCGGGAAAGGGAAAATGAAGAACTATAAGAACTCTCATGCACCCTGGTCAACATTTGCTGTCACTACGGTAAAAATCGGGGAAGGCGTTACCGGAATCGGCTCTCATGCATTTAACTGTAACAGAACTCTAAAGCATGTTCTTCTTCCTTCCACCCTGATAACTGTTGAAACAAATGCCTTCGATCGCGCAGAGAGGCTTCCAAGCATCTATGTAGCACACGATAACGCTCATTTTATATCATTTTCCGGTATCCTTTTTTATAGAAACGGACTTCATCCTGTAATATCTTCATCCGTGAAACGGTGCGAGGCTTTCTATCCTTTTCCCAGCGCCGTGCGCCAGATCACTTCCGGCATACTGTACTTTTTACTGTATTTGCGGACCGCATATTAATACTGTATCCAAATCCATGACATGATACAAGCGTCAACAGGTCATGCATTTCATGCTCACATGAAAAAGCTGCTGCTCCATAGATGTACAACCATCCGTAGAACAGCAGCTCCTGTCTTATCTGCAGTATATAAATAGCATTACTTAAATATCTTTATCTTTCCAATACCTGGCAACTCATTTTTTGTTCCCCTGCACGCATAAGTAAGTCCCATAAGCCAGAGAATCAGTACCGCTACCTTCACGATGTCATATACTATATCCAACGCTCCTCCCGTAATCTGTGAAAAAAATCCCGCGCTCCAGCCCCAGTTGTTTTCAATAAGATCAACTAAAGTGTCGATAATAAATAGAATCAATCCCTGATTCTTATGGAGCTTTAGATATTCCGACTGCCTGTCTCCCGCAAAGATCGGAATAAACACTAGCACTCCAAGATAGCAAAGTACCGCCATCACCTTATAGCTCCTGATCTCACTTTCCGGGAAAAATCCTTCCCGCATCTGCAAATGATAATACGTATGATTCATGTTCCCGTATGTATATCTTCCGGACTCACCGCCCTGATCCGCTGTCTTGGCCTTCGGAATCACCGCGCCGCAGACTGGGCATGTCACAACCGTATCCTCTACTTTTTCGCCGCACTTTACACAATATGCCATCCTCTTTATCCTCCTCATCTGCAAAACTGTCGTTCAATCTCAATTCTTTTACCTAACTCTCAAGTCCCAGTATCTCTGAAAGAACCTCTATGATAATCTCATTGGTACATGACTTCACATAGCCCATCATATGTAATGATATCTCGTCCTGCTTCTGTGCCTCGGTCAGAGAACTATCCTTCTTCGTCTCATTGATAAGCCGTACAAGCTCCGGAGTCAGCTCCTCGTACATGTCCACAGTCGTATCCGTCACTAATTTTCTAAGTTCGTTCTTCGTCGTTGGTACCATACGCCCCTCCTGTTTTATAGCAGGCTCTTCTGTCAAAATCCTCAGATCTCCCGGCCTTATTCCAGATTCCTCACTTTAAATTCTCTCTGAGCCTCTCGCCTCTGATCCTTTTTCGCGATATCCTGCCGTTTGTCATACAGCTTTTTGCCTTTCGCAAGACCGATTTCCGCTTTTACAAGGCTGCCTTTAAAATACACCTTAAGAGGTATAATTGCAATACCCTTTTCCTTCGTCTTCCCAAGAAGCTTATTGATCTCCGCCTTATGAAGAAGGAGCTTTCGCACCCTGAGCGGATCTTTATTGAATATATTTCCCTTTTCATACGGGCTGATATGCATCCCGTAGATATATACTTCACCATTCTCTATACGGATAAACGATTCTTTAATACTACACTTTCCCATTCGGAGGGATTTCACTTCTGTACCGTGCAGGGCAATTCCTGTCTCATACGTATCCAGTATAAAATAATCATGATAAGCCTTTTTGTTATTGGCTATCAGCTTGCCATTCGTCTTCGCCATCTTCTCTCTCTCCTTCTGATACAATCTCAAAATCAATTGTCCGCATCATTCTGTTAGTGTCAATCACACGCACCCGGACATTCTGCCCCAGCTTATATACTTTTCCCGTGTGCTCGCCCACCATCTCATAACTGCCTTCGTAATAATCGTAATGGTCATCCTGCATATTCGTTACGTGTACAAGCCCCTCGATCGTATTCGGGAGTTCCACATACATTCCCCATTTCGTCATACCAGAGATAACTCCTTCAAATACCTCTCCAATCCGCCCCTGCATATACTCTACCTTCTTGAGCTTAACAGTCTCTCTCTCTGCCTCATCCGCACGGCGTTCTGTCTCACTGGCATGCTTTGTAACTTCTTCGAGAATGGAGTGATAATGTTCTATCTTTGCATCATTCATCCGCCCCCTGAGATTGTCCTTGATGATCCGGTGTATCTGCAGATCCGGATATCTTCTGATCGGTGATGTAAAATGAGTATAATACGCCGCCGCGAGTCCGAAATGGCCTGTATTCTCCGGCGCATACCTCGCCTGTCTCATAGAACGCAGCGCAAGTCTGCCAATCAATGCCTCCTCAGGTGTTCCTTCTGCCTTTGCCAGAAGCTTTTGTATCTCTTTTGGACGTACTTCATTGACACCGATATGCATGGAATACCCGAAATTATTAATAAATGCTGCAAGCGCCTTTATCTTCTCATCATCTGGAGCCTCATGCGTACGGTACACAAAAGGAAGCTCCTGCCAGTAATAATCCTGTGCCACTGTCTCATTGGCCAGCAGCATAAAATCCTCAATCATCCTCGTCGCCACATTTCTGTCATAAGGTCTGATCTCTAAAGGTCTGCCATTTTCATCAAGTACAAGCTTCGTCTCCGGGAAATCAAAATCAATCGAACCTCTCTGCGTTCGCCTTCCTCTCAATATTCCCGAAAGTTCCTGCATACACTCGAACATCGGAACAAATTCCTTGTACCTGTCTCTCTCTTCCTTATCATGATCCTCAAGGATCTTTTTAACGCTGGTATACGTCATCCTTCTGTCTACATGAATCACCGTCTCGGCAATCTCATGGTCAACCACATTCCCCTTCAAATCCACTGTCATGATACAGCTAAGCGCCAACCGGTCCTCTCCTGCATTCAGAGAACAGATTCCGTTGCTCAAAGTATGAGGAAGCATAGGAATCACGCGGTCCGCCAGATAGACACTCGTACCCCTCTCCCGCGCCTCGTGGTCAAGAGCACTATTTTCCTGTACATAATTCGTTACATCTGCAATATGCACTCCGAGAATATAATGATCTCCCTTGTGAACAACAGATACCGCATCGTCCAGATCTTTGGCATCTTCGCCGTCGATCGTGACCATCTGCACATTCCGAAGATCCTTGCGTCCTGCCATATCGGCCTCACTCACCGGCTTTGACACACGCTCCGCCTGACGAAGTACCTTTTCAGGAAACTCTACCGGAAGCTCATATCCTTTAACAATAGACATAATATCTGTCCCCGGATCATTTACATGACCGATAATCTCTAGAATCCTGCCTTCCGGCTTTTTTCCGTCTCCGCCATACGAAGTTAATTCCACTACTACCTTATGTCCTGAGACCGCTTCTTTTGATTTCTCGGCAGGAATAAAAATGTCCTTTTGAAACTTCTGATTATCGGGCAAAACAAATCCAAAGCTTTTCCCCGGATTCGCCTCATAAAGCCCGACAACTCTCGTAATTCCTCTGGCAAGAATCTTTATAATCTTCCCTTCACGGCTTCTTTTCGAAGCTTCTTTCGTAATGGTGATCTCCACTGTATCGCCGTCCATCGCTCCATTAGTATTCTCCTCTCCGATAAATACGTCTGAAGTCTCCCCGACAAGCTCCACGAATCCAAAGCCTCTCACATTGGCACGATAAACCCCGGAAAATTTCTTCGTCTCTCCTCTTACATATTTTCCGCGCTTTGAAAGAAATATCTTTTTTTCCTGTTCAAGAAGTTCCAATATCTGTCTCAGCTCGTCCCTCTTCTCTTTCGGAACCTGCAAAAAGATGGCAAGTTCCTTGAATTTCATAGGTGTATATAAATCGTCACAGATTAAATCATAGACAACCTTTTTTCTTTTCTCAAATGTTTTATCCATCCTGCAGACCGCTCCTTCCTATATGGAAAAAGGACACTCCCTTATTACAGGAGTGTCCCATCATGCTCATAATTCACTGTTCCTTAAGCAAAAACCTTCAAATTCAACACTGCTGCCAGTACAATAAACAGAATCGCAAGGAACTTTGTAGATTTCACCAGCGCGCCCTCCATAGAACGCCCCTTGTTCTGTCCCCAGTAGGTATCCGCCATACCACTGATGGTCCCAAGCCCTGCTGACTTACCTTCCTGCATCAGCACGATTGCCGTTAATGCGATACAGTCTATTGCAAATATGATCATTAATACCGTCTTCAATATCTCCATAATCTTCCACCTCCTGCGGATAAACCATAACTATAGTAACACAGCCGGCAAAAGTTTACAAGTATTTTTTCTCCTCAAAAGGATTCCTGTATTCGGCCACATCACCAAGCTCATCCTCTATGCGCAAAAGCTGGTTATACTTCTCCACCCGTTCTCCCCGGCATGGTGCTCCAGTCTTTATCTGCCCGGCGTTAAACGCTACTGCTATATCCGCTATGATGGAATCGGCTGTCTCTCCCGAACGGTGAGAAATTACTGCCCGATATCCTGCATTTTTTGCCATTTCTACCGCATCAAATGCCTCAGTCAGTGTTCCGATCTGGTTTACCTTTACGAGAATCGCATTGGCAACCTCCCTTGCAATTCCTTTCTTTAACCTTCGGGTGTTCGTCACAAACAGATCATCTCCCACAAGCTGCGTATGAAGTCCTGATCTCGTAGTCAAAAGCTCCCAGCCGTCCCAGTCCTCCTCATCCAGAGGATCTTCCAGAGATACGATTGGGAATTGCTCTACCAGTTCTTCATAATAATCAATCAGCTCTTCCGCAGATCTAATGATTTTATGACCGTGCATCTTTGCCTCGCCCTCAAAGACATACTTTTTAAAATGCTTATCATACAGCTCAGAAGCCGCCACGTCCAGCGCAAGGCTTATATCCTTCCCTGGTCGGTATCCCGCCTTTTCAATCGCCTCTACCATAATACGAAGCGCTTCTTTTGCATCTGGAAGATTCGGCGCAAAGCCGCCCTCATCCCCCACAGCGGTGCTAAGTCCCGCCTCTTTAAGCAACAACTTTAACGTCTGATAAACTTCGGCGCACATCCGAATCCCCTCATGAAAACAGCATGCACCAACCGGCATAATCATAAACTCCTGAATATCAATCGTATTATCCGCATGTCTCCCCCCGTTCATGATATTCATCATAGGAACCGGCATCCGCTTTGCATTCGTTCCCCCAAGATAAGAATACAACGGAAGGCCCAGCGCTTTTGCAGCGGCGCGGGCTGCCGCCATAGATACCCCGAGCAACGCATTTGCTCCAAGATTTGATTTATTATCTGTTCCATCCATCTTCCTTAGCACCTCATCAAGCTCTGCCTGCCCAAACACATTCATTCCGGTGATCTCCGGCGCTATTCTGGCATTGACATTCTCTGCTGCCTGCATTACTCCAAGTCCTCTGTATCTTTTTCCCCCATCCCGAAGTTCCACTGCCTCAAACTGACCTGTAGAGGCTCCTGACGGAACACCCGCACGGCCAATATAACCGTCCCCCGCCAGAACTTCAACCTCTATCGTAGGATTCCCGCGGGAATCTAGAATTTCTCTTGCGTAAACATCTGTAATCGGCAAAAATTTGTGCATAGCTTTACTTCCTCCTTACAAAAAAGTAGTATTTCCTAAAACCGCAAACCAAATTCATCAATATTCTTGATTTTCTTCAATCATCTTTCTTTCATTAGTTGACGTAAAAATGTGCACGCGTTACAATCTGTGTGGTCATTGGATCAGAAAAAATATGATAATATGTTGGGGAATATATTATGAATACACAGACGAAAAATTTCATATTGTTAACCGCAAGCACACTTTTGAGTTCCGTCGGAATTTACTTTTTTAAATTCGCCAATAACTTTACCTTTGGAGGAATTACAGGTCTTGCCGTACTGGTCGCAAAATCAGGCGTTATATCCGCCAGCGATTTTTCATTCATTGCAAATATGCTGCTCCTAGTTGTCGGCTGGATCGTGCTTGGCAGGAAATTTGCCGCAAAGACGGCATATTGTACGATTCTGCTTTCCGTTTCCCTGTCGGTACTGGAAAGAATCTACCCGATGAGCCATCCGCTCACTGACGAACCTCTTCTGGAGCTTATGTTTGCCATCACTCTTCCGGCACTGGGTTCGGCCATCCTGTTCAACATTGGCTCTTCCAGCGGCGGTACGGATGTGATCGCAATGATTCTGAAAAAATATACCAGTGTGGATATCGGGAAAGCGCTTCTCGCCTCTGATGTACTGATAACTCTGTCAGGCTGCTTTGTATTCGATATTGAAAGCGGGCTTTATTCATTTTTAGGACTCGCACTGCGTTCCTTTATGATTGACGGATTCATCGAAAGTCTGAACCTGTCTAAATACTTTAATGTGGTCTGCACCACGCCGCAGCCTATCTGCGATTTTATCAAAGATAACCTGCACCGGAGCGCCACGATCGTAAATGCAAAAGGCGCATTTTCAGGGAAGGACAAATACATTATCTTTACAGTGCTTAACCGGATGGAAGCAATACGGCTCCGGAATTTTATTAAGGAAAATTCTCCGGATGCATTCCTTCTTATCTCTAATACAAGTGAAATCATTGGGAAGGGTTTTCATTCTATATGACAGAAAGGATTCGGATTCCGGTCACATGTACCGGATACCGAATCCTTTCTTTATATTGTACCTTCTACCGATAAATCTTTATCCCACGATCAGACCTTCCGCGCGGATCACATCAATCACTTGATTTACATATTTCTCGCACAGCTCATCTGTCGCCGCCTCAACCATAACACGGATCACCGGCTCTGTGCCGCTCTCCCTGACAAGAATACGTCCCTCATCGCCAAGAGCCTCTGCAACGTCATTTACCGCCTTTGTCACTTCCGCATTCTCGCGTGCAGTCTTTTTATCTGCCACACGTACATTTTTAAGAAGCTGCGGATAGATCTTCACATCCTCAGAAAGCTTTGCAAGACTCTGCTTCTTCTCAAGCATAACCTCCATGATCATCAGAGACGTAAGAATTCCATCGCCTGTTGTAGCATGTTTGCTGAAGATGATATGCCCGGACTGCTCTCCGCCGAGAGAAAAGTTATTGCGAACCATATTCTCATACACATACTTATCGCCGACAGCCGTCTTCTCATATTTCAGCCCTACCTTGTCACACGCTTTATAAAGACCAAGGTTTGACATAATTGTCGTAACAATCGTATCTCCGTTAAGACGTCCATTCTCCTTAAGATACTTGCCGCAGATGTACAGGATCAAATCCCCGTCCACTACCTCGCCGTTCTCATCTACAGCGATACAGCGGTCTGCATCTCCGTCATAAGCAAAGCCTGCATCCAGCTTTTTCTCCTTCACAAAATTCTGAAGAACCTCAATGTGCGTAGAGCCGCAGTTTGTATTGATATTCGTTCCGTCCGGTTCACAGTTGATCACATAGGTCTTCGCTCCAAGCGCGTCATAAACTGCTTTAGCAATTGTAAAGGCACTTCCGTTCGAGCAGTCAAGACCAATCTTCATGTTCTCAAAGGATCGGGTTGCAAGTGAAATCAGATATCCAATGTAACGGTTTCGTCCCGCCACATAGTCTACCGTACGTCCGATCTTTTCCTTTTTGGCAAGAGGAATCTCTGGAATCTTTCCATCAATATAAGCTTCAATCTTCTCCTCAACCTCTGCCTCCATCTTATGACCTTTGCCATTAATCACTTTGATCCCATTATCATAATATGGATTATGGCTTGCAGAAATCATAATGCCGCAGTCAAAATTCTCCGTTCTTGCTACATAAGAAACACTTGGGGTTGTAGTTACATGGAGAAGGTACGCATTAGCTCCTGAAGCTGTAAGTCCTGCTGCAAGCGCATATTCGAACATGTAGCTGCTTCTTCTCGTATCTTTACCAATTACGATCCTCGCCTTGTGGTCCTGTCCGTAATACCATCCAAGATATCTGCCTACCTTGAAAGCATGCTCCACCGTCAGCACTTCGTTAGCCTCTCCTCGGAATCCGTCCGTTCCAAAATAATTTCCCATAATAAATCTCCTTAAATATCGTTTGTCATATCTGCTGATTATTTTACACAATCAAATTAACACCACAACATTATATTCTCTTTTTTTTCAGGATACAACCCTGTTTGCTATTTTTTTCTAATGATGGAACAAACGAAGTCCTGTAAAGCTCATTACCATCCCATATTTATTGCAGGTCGCGATTACATTGTCATCTCTCACAGAACCGCCGGGCTGTGCCACATACTTTACACCGCTTCTATGGGCGCGCTCAATATTATCTCCGAATGGGAAGAAGGCATCTGACCCGAGAGATACATTTTCAAGCTTGTTAAGCCACTCTCTTTTTTCCTCTCTTATAAATACTTCGGGTTTTTCCTTGAAGATATTTTCCCATGCGCCGTCTGCCAAAACATCCATGTAATCCTCTCCAATATACAGATCGATAGCATTGTCTCTGTCTGCTCTGCGGATTCCGTCCACAAACGGAAGATTCATCACCTGAGGAGACTGCCTTAACCACCAGTTATCTGCCTTTGTTCCTGCAAGACGGGTACAGTGAATTCTTGACTGCTGCCCTGCCCCGATTCCGATTGCCTGTCCTTCTTTTACATAGCATACGGAATTAGACTGGGTATACTTCAGGGTTATCATAGAGATTGCAAGGTCAATCTTTGCCTGCTTAGTAAGTTCCTTATTGTCTGTCACGATATTAGCAAAAAATTCATCATCAATCTTTAGCTCATTTCTTCCCTGCTCGAAAGTAATGCCGAACACATCCTTGTGCTCAAGCGGCTCCGGCACATAATCCGGATTGATCTGGATTACATTATAATTGCCGTTTTTCTTAGCTTTCAGTATCTCAAATGCCTCGTCTGTATAGCCCGGAGCAATAACGCCGTCAGACACTTCTCTCTTGATAAGCCTTGCCGTGTCAGCGTCACAGGTATCAGACAATGATATAAAATCCCCGAACGATGACATCCTGTCCGCTCCTCTCGCTCTTGCATATGCACATGCCAGAGGGGAAAGCTCTCCCAGATCATCCACCCAGTAAATCTTTGCCAACGTATCGGAAAGCGGAAGTCCTACCGCTGCTCCCGCAGGCGATACATGCTTAAATGAAGTTGCAGCCGGAAGCCCCGTTGCTTTTTTTAGCTCACTGACTAACTGCCAGCCGTTAAATGCGTCTAAAAAATTAATATATCCCGGCTTTCCATTCAGCACAGTAATAGGAAGCTCACCGCCGTTTGCCATATAGATCTTAGACGGTTTCTGATTCGGGTTACAGCCATATTTTAACTCTAATTCTTTCATTCTGATCCTCCTGCTTCTTATTATTTATTCTTATTTACGATCTTTGTCTCATATTTACCGGTTGCAATGTCAATGTAGCGCACAAATAAGGACACTTTATTCTCCTCATTCAGGCTGTTCCATAATGTATCTGTAAATGCATCCATGTCATCCGGTATCTCTATGAGCTTCGGTTCGCCTTCAAAGCTTGGCAGCGGATTACCGTCACACTTATAAGTATGGATAAAATGTCCCTCTCCCGCAGCAGGATTTTCATAGGCAAATGTATAGCGGTTGCAGCTTCCCGGATTCCCGTTATTGCTTTTTAAGATAGACATCGCATAATTATATTTTCCATCTTCAATGTGCATAATCCCGGAAATGCGCGGCGTGAAATTCGGTCCATCCGGTTCAAACTCCCTGCTCCTTAAGGACTGCTCAAAAGTAAGCTGCTTGTCCATTCCTTCGTAGATGGTATCCGTCTGGTCGCCGTTAGTTACAATTGTCTTATTCCCAAGTACACGAACCGGAGCATAGATGATCAGGCTTGGATCTTCAAGCTTTGACTCATCAAATGCCTGGGTACGGATTCCCTCGCCCTCCTCGGCAAAGATACGGTTGCGGCTGTTTGAGCTTCTTCCCATAATAAAGTAAGCTGTCACTGCCTTTGCGCCATCCGCACTTCTTCCGATAATGATTCCGCGGCCGGGATAAGAATTACCCTGTAATTCTTTTTCGATTGATAACATTTCCATGAATACATCTCCTTTTTATTTCTTTTGTTTAAATTGTCCTTTTATTATATAAAAAATATATAGGTTTTTCCAGTAATATTTGTGTATTTTTTCTCTTGAACCATCTGGACTAAAAGAATAGAATGGTTATCGTTAAATTAGATCTATGGAGTTTTCAATATGAATGACACAAAAACACTGTCAGTCAAACCGCGTGACTACTTATTCGACAATTACAAAGCCTTATTGATCACACTGGTGATCATAGGACATTTTATTGAGCCATGTTATCAGAATAATGATTTTCTCTATACACTCAAATGGCTGATCGTATCTTTTCATATGCCGGCTTTTATCTTCATCTCCGGCTATTTTTCCAAGCGGGAACTTCCACTTTCCATCATTATACGAAAGCTGTTGATCCCATACATTGTATATGAATTTGTCTACTATTTTTTTTATATATTTGTTTTGCACAAGGAGACGGGACTTCATCTGCTATATCCGAAATTTTCTTTGTGGTATCTGCTTGCGCTCTTTGTATGGCGCACAGTTACGCCTTATGTAAAAAAATATCCGTATTACATGCCGGCCGCCATCACTGCAGGACTTCTGATCGGCTTATCTGGCATGCAGGATAACTACTTAAGCCTGCCGCGGATTCTCTACTTTTATCCGTTCTTTCTGGCAGGAACCAGCTTTAACCGTGATTCGATTACAAAGTTTGGCCAAAAATATATACGGGTACTCTCAGCAGCAGGAATTGTCGTTTTTACTGCTTTTTTTGCATTTGCCCCTGTATGCAGGTCACTTTCCGTCAAAATATTCTACGGTAGGTATAACTATGATTTTCTTGAACAGGACATGACAGAAGGTATTCTGTGCCGCGCCATCTGCTATACGATCGGCTTTGCCATGACCTTCGCCGTTATGATGCTCATTCCTGAGAGAAGGACATTCTACTCTTATATAGGGACACGGACGATGGCAATCTATCTGTTCCATGGACTGACCTATTCTTATCTGAAAGAATGTACCACAATTTTAAAAAACATAAACACCATACCCGCATCCATTCTGCTGCTTGGAGGCTGTACTTTACTTACGGTTATTTTCTCCCTCTCGAAGCTTACTGCATTTACAAACAAAGTGTCCGATTTAAAACTGCCGGCCGCCGCAGCACAGACTGCCTCTTTATTCTTTTCCTTTATCTGGCATTGGCTGAGACAGAAATACACCGCTTTCAGATGGTTCTTATACAAAAGAAAAACAAATACGAACCTGACACATATCATGTTTTTTTACGGAGGGCGGTTCTAGTATACAGCTTCGCCCGGCCTCACAATTCTTCTCACATTACTCTCCCTGATCTCCCATATATTTCCGCAGACTCCCGGTTCCTCAAGGCTTTCGATCTCAAACACCCGTTTCCAGCTTTCTTTGATTCTCTGCACTTCATCTGGATAGAAGCCTTTATAGCGTCCTTCAAAAAACTCGAATCCGTTTGTCACGCCAATCTCTTTCAAATGCTGCTTATACGCAGCTGCATCCGCATCATTCTTTGGAACATATATCCTGTTGAGTACATAATCCCACTTGAGGTCGCTGAAATATATCACATCCTTTTCCGGCACCTCGAGCTCATAAACCACAGTTCCCGGAATAGGCGGCAGACATTCCTCCCGTCTGATGGCGCACCAGATCGGAGCGTTCACATCCTCCGGCTTCGGCACTCTTTTTTCAGCCACCCGCGTGAACCAGTCATAGCTGTCCAGAAAAAGCGGAGCAATATCTCCAAAATGCAGCTCCACATAGCGTCTTACATTAATAACCCTGCCGTCTCTCTCTAGCTGGTACAGCGTCTTATCATTCTGCCTTGTAAACAGGCTTACCATTTTTTCTGACATCTTCTCTCATTTCCTCTCCAGATTCTTTTTACATCAGTATATCTTTCTTCCTGTATTATTTCAATCCTCGTTTCACTCTTCTTAATTCACATAATTTGACAGCTTCATTCTTTCGATTTATAATTTAAAAAATATTAATTGACGAGGTGATTGAATGAACAATTTACAAAAAGCGTTTTTTGTTGCTGTACCTTCTATTATTGCAGAACTCAAGAAGAGAACTATGGTATGATAAAAAACCATGTGTCCCCTTTCCAGAAACACATGGTTTTTATTTAATATCGATACTAATTTACCCCGGAAACAATGCCGTCAATGGCAATGCCCGCCGCAATGCTTACAGTCGCCGCCGCATTGTATGGACTTTCCGTTTTTCTTGTCCCGGACCATACTTCTTACTGCCAGCGCCACAAGCGCGCATACAATGATTCCTACAACAAAAGTCCCCATCACTACCTCCTTTTGGACTATAAGATCGTATTTAATATCCATTCTATCTTGCAGGAGCCATCCCTTTCAGATCAACATTCAATGTCTTGCTTTCTTTATATGGACGAACCAGAAGATAGATAAATCCTATCACAAGAATGACCGCTACAACTGTTCCAAGCCCGAAAGCACCGCCTGACAATACATTTCCAATCTGATATACGCAAAGTGATACTACATATGCTAGCAGTGTCTGGTATCCGATTGCAAACCAGAACCATTTCGCATTGTTCATCTCTCTCTTGATAGCTCCCATTGCCGCGAAGCAAGGCGCGCACAAAAGGTTGAATACAAGGAATGAATACGCTGCAACTGCTGTCATACTGCCTGCAAGCTGTCCCCAGATCTCTGTCCCATCCTCTGCTACTTCTGCAAATCCAAACAGAATACCAAAAGTTCCTACTACATTTTCCTTCGCGATCAGTCCTGTAACTGCTGCGACCGCCATCTTCCAATCGCCCCATCCAAGCGGTGCGAAGAGAGGAGCGATGATGCTTCCGATAGATGCAAGGATACTGCTGTCAAGCTGCTCCGCCTCCAGCATTCCGAAGGAGCCGTCCGCCCATCCAAAGCTCATTAAGAACCACAAAAGAATGGTTGACAGAAGAATGATCGTACCTGCCTTTTTAATAAAGGACCAGCCTCTCTCCCACATGCTGCGAAGGACATTTCCCACTGTCGGCATATGATAGGCCGGAAGCTCCATAACGAACGGAGCCGGATCTCCCGCGAACATCTTTGTCTTCTTTAAGATGATGCCGGAACAGATGATTGCCGCAATGCCGACGAAATATGCGCTCGGCGCTACCCATGCCGCCCCGTCAAACAGTGCTCCCGCGATCAGAGCTATGATCGGAAGCTTCGCCCCGCACGGGATAAAGGTCGTCGTCATAATTGTCATCTTGCGGTCTCTGTCATTTTCAATCGTTCTTGACGCCATAACACCCGGAACTCCGCATCCAGTCCCAATGAGCATCGGAATAAAGGATTTGCCTGACAGACCGAACTTTCTGAAAATCCTGTCCATGATAAATGCCACACGCGCCATGTATCCACATGCCTCCAAAAATGCAAGGAAGATAAAAAGCACGAGCATCTGAGGCACAAATCCAAGAACCGCACCCACACCTGCTACAATACCGTCAAGAATCAGTCCCTGAAGCCAGTCGGCACAGTTCACACTTACGAGAATATTTTCGATAGCCGGAGGAATAATCTCTCCAAATAATACATCATTTGTCCAACCTGTCACAAAATCTCCGACTGTCGATACAGATACATAATACACGATCCACATAACAATTGCAAATATCGGTAATGCCAGCCATCTGTTTGTTACGATGCGATCTATCTTATCGGATGTCGTAAGCTCCTGTGTTTTATTTTTCTTTACACAATCCCCGATAATAGAAGAGATATAAACGTATCTCTCATTTGTGATGATACTTTCCGTATCGTCGTCAAATTTGTCTTCCATCTCCTGAATATCTGCAGATATATCCGGTACAGATGACATCTGGGATTGAATCTTATCATCCTTCTCCAAAAGTTTGACTGCAAAAAAACGCTTCTGTCCGTCAGCAACGATTCCGGTAAGCTTATCCGCTACTCTCTCGATGATACTCTCTGCGTCTTCACAGAATTCATGTCTAATCTCTGATACGGCGCCCGCCTGTGCGATTGCAACTGCTTTTTCCGCCGCTTTCGTGATTCCAGTTCCCTTGAGGGCTGAAATCTCAACCACATCGCAGCCAAGCTTTTCACCAAGTTTCTCGGCATTGATCTGATCTCCATTCTTTCTTACGATATCCATCATGTTCACTGCCATGATAACCGGAATCCCAAGTTCCATGATCTGAGTGGACAGATATAAGTTTCTTTCGATATTGGTTCCATCGACAATATTTATAATGGCATCTGGCCTCTCATTTATTAGATAGTTTCTTGCTACCACCTCTTCCAACGTATACGGAGATAAGGAATAGATTCCGGGCAGATCCATAATGATAACATCCTTATGCCCCTTTAATTTTCCTTCCTTTTTCTCAACCGTCACTCCCGGCCAGTTACCTACAAACTGATTTGAACCCGTCAGCGCGTTAAACAAAGTTGTCTTACCGCTGTTCGGATTACCTGCAAGCGCTATTTTTACTGACATAACATTTCTCCTTCTAAGTTTGTTTTTTCTTCTTTTTATTAGTCATAGCTCTTTTTTATTAGTTAATGCTAACCTATGTACAAAAAAAATTCTTGTTTTCAAAATTATTATTCAACTAAAATCATTTCTGCATCCGCTTTACGGAGCGACAATTCATATCCTCTTACAGTTACCTCTACAGGATCGCCAAGAGGCGCTACTTTGCGGACGAAAACATCCACGCCTTTCGTAATACCCATATCCATGATCCTTCTCTTCACCGGACCTTCGCCTGTCAGTTTTGCCACCTTTACGGTGCTTCCGCAGGCCACTTCCTTTAACGTCTTCATCTTTCCTCATCCCTTCTTTCTTTATAAGATAGAATATTTACCTATACCATGATCTTATTAGCCATATCTTTTCCAATGGCAACGCGGGAATCTTTTACATTCACAATCACATTACCTCCGATATCTGATACAACAGTTACAAATCCGCCTGTAACAAAACCAAGGTTTTCTAAAAACTTTTTGACTTCCTCTTTTCCTCCAACCTTTTTAATCTGCATAGGCTCACCGGTATTTACCATTGTTAACGGCATCATGTCATCCCCTTTTTGTGATATTGATAAACATTTTCATTTCCATATGTTAGTATACGCTAACATATCTTAGCTGTCAACAATTTTCTTTTATATTTTAAGATTTTTTGTGTTTCCAACTAAATTGTGCTATACTAATACAATGTAATATTAATCAGTAAAGCGCTATGGATGTGCAACTGATAAAACAGCGTTCAAGGAGACAAAACATATGCACGCATTAAATGAATCTGCCGAAAATTATCTCGAGACCATACTGATCCTAAGCAAAAAGCTTCCGGTTGTAAGATCAGTGGATATTGCCAACGAACTTGGCTTTAAGAAGTCAAGTGTCAGTGTCGCAATGAAAAACTTAAGAACGAAAGAACATATAACGGTAACCGATGCCGGGTTTATCTATCTTACCGACTCCGGACGTGAGATTGCAGAGATGATATATGAACGTCATCAGCTTTTATCCTCGTGGCTCACATTTTTAGGCGTGCCTGCCGATATTGCAGTTGAAGATGCCTGTAAGATCGAACATGTGATCAGCAAAGAAAGCTTTGACGCAATAAAAAGACATGTAAAACGGTAACCTTACATAACCTACTTTCCTCATTCCTCCTGTCGGATAATTCCCAGATATAAAAATATTGGATACAGGTAACTCGCCCCAAAGGTGCCAAGCTTTTTGGGGCCGGATACTATTCCGCCAAGTTCTAAAGCTTTACAAAGAGTGATTCCCACGGTCGCTTTGGTAATGCTTTTTTCTTTCCGGTTTACAAACATCTCATTTCCTTTGATAATATATGTAAATTCCAGATTCCGCATCGTATAGAAAGGATGCTCTTCAAATAATTCCATCACATCCCACAGCCGGTCTATCGTCAGCTGCTCATGCAGCCATTCAATAATTTCCTTTTTACTTCTTAATTGCATAGCCCCACCTCGATCAGAATGCTATCTTGTGCCACTGGTAATGCTCCATATCTACGTATCCGTCTATGAACCCGACTTTCTCATCAAGAAGCAGTTCTGTCTGATATCTGCCGCCGTCGCTTCCTGCACCGCCGAATACCTCTCCATTCTTTTTCACTACACGATGCCACGGAATATCGCTTCCATGAGGAATTGCGTGAAGAGCATATCCTACAACCCTCGCCCACCGCCTGTTTCCTGCAAGCGCGGCAATCTGGCCATAGGAAGCAACCTTGCCCTCTGGGATCTGACAGATAATGTCGTAGATGATGTCAAATGTTGTTTTATCACCCATATATTTATAAATCTACCTTTTTCTTAATATTTTTTCCCTGCCGCTTTATCAGCCTGATCTTCTCAGAGCATGCTTAATCTATCTGCACTATCACTATTCTAACATATTTATGTCCGGTTTACTATAGCTATTATACTATCGAAGAGATGTGATTTGAACCTGAAATCATACTAATCTGCCGGAATCTGAAAGCCATGGTTCAAAGGCCCGCTCCCTTTTCCCAGATCAAGCATGGCCGAGAGCGCTCCTGATATATACTTTTTTGCACGTTCTACCGATTTGTCCAGATCATACCCTTTTGCCAGATTCGATGCGATAGCGCTGGAAAGTGTACAGCCTGTCCCATGTGTATTGGGATTGTCGATTCGCCTTCCGAAGAACCATTTGTATGAACCATCCCTGTATAAAAGGTCATTGGCATCATTAAGCTGATGACCGCCTTTCAAAAGTACGGCACAGTGATAGCTCTTGCTGATCATTTCCGCAGCCAGAAGCATATCTTTCTCCGTCTTTACTTCCATCCCCGAAAGCACCTCCGCTTCCGGAACATTCGGTGTCAGAACAGTCGCAAGCGGCAAAAGGTACTCCTTTAAAGTGTCCACCGCCTCTTCGCCGATCAGCCTAGAACCGCTGGTCGCTACCATAACCGGATCTGCGACAATCTTTTGCACCCCGTATTCTCTAAGCTTTTCAGCAGTTTTTTTAATAAGAGCACTGTCCGGCACCATACCAATCTTCACCGCATCCGGATAAATATCTGTAAATATATTGTCAAGCTGTTCTCCCAGAAACTCTGGCGTTACTTCCATAATGCCCGTCACGCCCATGGTATTCTGGGCCGTTAGCGCTGTTATGGCGCTCATGGCATACACACCGTTGCATATCATTGTCTTAATGTCTGCCTGTATTCCTGCACCTCCGCTGGGATCACTTCCGGCAATCGTTAAAGCTGTTTTCATAAAATCATTCTCTCTTTCCACTTCCAATCAGTTAGATTCCTCAGATATATATCCGCCTGTCTGCTAAGCGCTTCCTGCTCATCTTCGCTGAATCTGTCATATACTCCCACGGTACGAAACCCTGCATTTTTCGCCGTCACAAGTGCATAGAACGCATCCTCGAACACAAGGATCTCACCCGGCTCTGCTTTCAGATATGCGGCCGCCTTTTCATAGATCAGAGGATGGCGCTTCCCTGCGCCAACCTCCGAACACGTAAAAATCCGTCCAAAATACCCGTCAATCCCAAGTCTCTTAAAAGCCGCCTCTATATGCTCCCTGTCGCTTGCCGTAGCGGCAGCCATCGGTATATTCTTCTCTTTCATCCATGAAAGCAGTTTTTTTGCTCCCGGTTTCACAGATGCTTCATAAAAATAAAAATCCCGTACCGTATCAAGTACCCCCTGAACGATCTCATCCAATGCAAAAGTAAGCCGATATCGCTCCTTTACATATTCCGCGCCCTCAGTCATCGTCATGGGATACAGAATCTCACTCAGATTTTTCTCCGGCTCCACTCCGATCCTCCTCAGATAACGTACTCCCGCATCCTCCCAGATTTCCATAGAGTCTAAAAGAGTTCCATCTACATCAAAAATAGCTCCCTTTATCATACTTCAACCATCTCTTTTACAAGTTTTCTCAGCTCTCTCGCTGCATTTTCAATATCTTCCTTTGCGAAAATAGCGCTGATTACTGCGATTCCGCATATCCCGCTTCCGGACAGCTCTAATACATTATCCGTACTGATTCCTCCGATAGCAATAACCGGAATGTCCACTGCATCGCAGATTGCTCTTAATGTTTCATAACTGACATCATCGGCATCCGCCTTAGAACCTGTAGGAAACACCGCGCCTACTCCAAGATAATCCGCACCGTGTTCCTGTGCCAAAAGCGCCTGCTCCACCGTCTGGGCAGACACGCCGATGAACTTATTCTCTCCAAGTTTCGCGCGCACATCCCCTGCTTCCATATCACTTTGACCCACATGAACTCCGTCTGCATCTGCTGCCAGCGCAATCTCTACATTATCATTAACGACAAAAGGCACGCGATACTTTTTACAAAGCCCCTTAATCCCTCTGGCTTCTTCAAGAAAATGCTTTTCATCCAATTCCTTCTCCCGAAGCTGGATGAATGTAGCGCCGCCCTTCAGAGCCTTTTCCACCTGATCATACAGGCTTTCTTCTCCAAGCCAGCTTCTATCTGTCACCGCATATAACAGTAGATCCTTCTTATCGCACCTCATAATCTGCTCCTTTATCCAGCGTATCTCCGTCCATATTATAGATTGCGTCAATAATCCGGCTGCGGTATGTAGAATTTCCGTCGCCCTCAGCCATACGGTCAAAACCAATCTCACCCGCCAGCCCCATAGCGCATACTGACGCCGCTGCCGCCTCAAGCTGATTCTCAGGGTTCGCCACTACAAACGCGGTCATCATACCGGAAAGTTGACAGCCCGTTCCAGTGATCTTCCCCATCTCAGGACGTCCGTTACGGATAACATAACATTTTTTCCCGTCACTGACAAGGTCTATCGCCCCAGTTATTGCCACGATACATCCCATCTTTTCTGCAAATCCTTTTGCAAATACAATTGCCTCCGTCAGATTTTCCTCCGTAACCGCATCTGCCACATCTGCATCCACACCCTTCGTCGTACCGCTTCCAAGAGCGAGTGTCTTAATTTCCGAAATATTCCCCCTGATAACCGCTAACTTAATCTCCTCTGTCAGCCGAAGCGCCGTGTCAGTACGAAGCGCACTGGCCCCTGCGCCGACAGGATCCAAAAGCACCGGATGTGAAAGCTCATTCGCCTTTTTTCCTGCCGCGAACATTCCCTCAATTGTTCTCGCATTCAACGTGCCGATATTGATATTCAACCCGCCGCAGATTGCTGTAATATCTTCAACATCCTTTGGCTCATCCGACATGATTGGACTCCCTCCACATGCCAAAAGCACATTTGCCACATCATTCACAGTCACATAATTCGTAATATTATGCACAAGCGGCGCCATCTTCCTGACATTTTCAATACAAGTTCCAAACATAAAAACTACCTCCTTTTTTTGAGACTTCTGTATCCCTCTTTCTCTTTGAACTGCCATTACCGTTAATTTTTGTGGCCAGAGGCAAATGGTTGAACATAAAAAAACGAACATACCCATCAGGGCACATTCGTTAATCATACTCACATGAATCCTATGTCCCTACGTTGGCATTATCCAAATCAGGTTTGCGGGTCTAGGCGATTCAGCCTACTCTCAGCCTGCTTGATACGCAAGCTCCCCTTTTGTCTGCTTATCCAGTATACTACACTTTTTTAATTTTGCAAAGCAAAATCATATATTTTCCGTATATCTGCAGCCTGGATAACCGCCGCAGCCCCAGAACTCCCCGAATCTCCCGCTGCGTTTCCTCATAAGCTGTCCGCATCTCGGACATATCTTCATATTCCTCTTAACAGCCGGCGATTGCAGAGCTTCTCCCAGCTTTTCAAACACCTTCTGGTTCATCCTGCAGTCGGCAAGAGCGCGGTGCGCACCGTCTGCCGCAATACGGTAATGGTTCGCCAAGTCTGTCAGCTTATGATTCGATAGTTGCGGCAGACATTGTCTCGAAAGTGCCAGCGTATCTATGTAATCATTCGCAAATACCCTTCCCCAATATAAGAACGCATCCCGTTGTATAAACTTCATATCAAAAGTGTGTATATTGTGTCCCACCAGTACCATATCGCCGATAAATGCATCAAAATCTGCCAGAACTTTTTCAAACACCGGCGCATCCTTCACCATATCATCATAAATATGATTGACCTGAGACGCGCGGAACGGAATCTTCATCTCTGGATTCACCAATGCAGAGAATTCATCTACAGCCTTTGCTCCTTGTACCTTAACCGCAGATATCTCTATAACTCTGTCAGTCGTACAGCTAATCCCTGTCGTCTCCAAATCAAAAACCACGTAATCGGTCACATACCCGTCAAACTTTCTCCCTTGTGTATCTCCAAGCATCTTTTCTCCCTCCGGCACGTCTTTTATAAAACACCGACATCCCTGCATTATATAATTTTAATCTTTTACGGACCATCCATAGTCACGCAAAACTGCTGCCAATATTAATATCTCCGCAAAGAATCCTGTGAGTCATCTGTAGTCTTATCAATTTCTTTGATCACGATATAATATCCATCCTCGCCATTCGTCTTTACAAACACCCGATCTCCCTCTTTTTTCCCCCGTATCGCCTTTCCCACAGGCGACTCGATACTGATCAATCCCTGCATGGAATTCCCCCGCACACTAGTCACAAGACGGTATCTCTCCGTCTCGCCGTCATCTTCAAAATATATCGTTACTGTATTGTTGATGCCAACCTCATCGTCCCCCGACTCATCTGACACAATCCGGGCATTTTTAAGCATCTTTTCCAGATAACGGATTCGGCTTTCATTGCGGTTTTTGTCTTGCTTCGCCGCCTTGTATTCAAAATTCTCGCTCAGATCCCCCTGAGCTCTTGCTTCTTTCACTGCCTCAAGCTCTCTTTTGCGCACTACCAGTTTACGGTATTCTATCTCTTCCTTTATCTTTTGCACGTCACTGTGCGTCAATTGTTCTCTCATGCCATCCTCCTACTTTTATTCAGAACATCTTCGCTGTTTTTACTTCTGCCGGAAGCTTTTTGAGTTCCATATTCCTTTTTAAGAAAGTTCATACAAGAAAGCTTTTCTAACATTTATATATTACCATAAATATATCTTTCTAAAAAGCGGTGAATTTTCCTGTTCCAAAATAATATCCTATATTTCACTTTAAAGCAAAAAAGCGCCTTTTCCCCGGCTTCTGTAATCATATAATACTTTCGTACAGGTCTGTTCGTCAAGTAGCTATTTGCTCATAAAACGGCTCTCTGAGGACACGTGAACTGTGAGATTAATATTGAAAATCCTAGCCCCCGGATATATAATAAAAAGCAAATCACTAAAGTCATTTTATTATCATTTTTACTAAAGGAGAGCTCTATGTGTCAGACACATTTATCCACCTTAAAAGAAATCCGTTTTCACGGTACAAAGTCTTTTCCCTGCGCAATTTACCAGACGCGTCCTCTCAGAAAGGGAACGCTTATTAAGCATCATTGGCACAAGGAAGTGGAGATTCTATATTTTTTCGGAGGTGATTTCCGGCTGGAGATTAATATGGAACAGTTTTTTGTCCATTCAGAGGCTCTTTATTTCATCAATCCCGGTGAGCTACACAGCATTTTTACAGAAAATGAAGTAAGTTCCGGCGAAGATGCTATCGTCTTTTCTTTAGGAATCTTAAACTTTGATTCCTATGACGCTGTTCAGACACAGTTGATCCAGCCCATACAAAACGGAACACTCTTATTTCCCCGCCGCCTTCTTCCCAGCCATGAAGAATTCGTCCCTGTCCGCGATGCATTTCTTGAGACAGTGCGTTCCTTCAATCATCCACTGAATGAAGATATGCCTTTACAATATGGCGCTGTCACAGATGATTTGACAAATCAACTATTTATTAAATCCTCTCTGCTGCGTATTCTTGCCATTCTGTCAGGCAGCCAGCTTTTTACGCCTATAGGGAAAAATCAAGACAAGCGTGTCGAAGAGATCAAGACAGTCCTTACATATATAAAAGAAAACTACAAAGATAAAATATATATTCAGGATCTAGCGAAACAGGTTAATATGAACTCCCAGTATTTTTGCCGTTTTTTCAAAAAATCCATCGGACGTTCTCCCATGGAATATGTCAACGACTACCGGCTTAAGCAGTCTCTTCGGCTTCTTAAAGAAACGGATCTGTCCATAACTGAGGTTTGTATGGAATGCGGATATAATAATCTCGGGAATTTTCTCCGATCTTTTAAAAGATATACGGATACTACGCCGCTAAAATATCGTAAGCAGATGCAAAAAGAAAACGAAAAAGTCAATATTTCATAATTTTTAATCAGAGAAGTATAAGACAGCCTTATCAACATCCATTATAATAGATAACAAAATAATCTTTATAGTCCAATGACAGAACATGTTTAAAATGTCATACATAAGGACTAAAAACTGGAGGTATACACTATGGCAAATATGATGACCAAAAAATGGTGGCACGATAAGGTTGCATATCAAATTTACCCAAAAAGCTTTTATGATTCTAACGGCGACGGTATCGGCGATATTCCCGGTATCATAGAAAAGCTTGACTATCTTAAGGATCTGGGTGTAGATATTCTATGGCTCTCTCCTTGCTACTGCTCTCCTTTAGCTGATGAAGGGTATGATATTTCTGATTATTATAACATTGATCCTCGTTTTGGCACGATGGAGGACATGGATACACTGCTTATAGAGGCCCAAAAGCGTGATATGTACATACTCATGGATCTGGTTGTAAACCACTGCTCTGATGAACACGAGTGGTTTAAGAAGGCCTGCGAAGATCCTGACGGAAAGTACGGCAATTTCTTCTATCTGAGAGATAAAAAGGAAGGTGAGTTTCCTACGAACTGGCGCTCCTACTTCGGCGGCCCTGTATGGGATGATCTTCCAGGCACTGATAAACAGTATCTTCACGTCTTCCACAAAAAACAGCCGGATCTGAACTGGGAGAATCCAGAATTGCGGGAAGAGGTTTATAAGAATATAAACTGGTGGCTTGATAAAGGCTTAGGCGGCTTCCGTATCGATGCCATCATTAACATCAAGAAGGCGCTTCCTCTGCGCAGTTATGAACCGGACCGCGAGGACGGACTGTGCAGTATTCAGGCCATGTTAAAGGATGCGCACGGAATCGGTGAATTTTTAGGTGAGATGCGCGATAGAACCTTTAAAAAATATGATGCATTTTCTGTTGGAGAGGTATTTAATGAAAAGCCGGAAGAGATTCCTGATTTTATCGGGGAAAATGGCTATTTTTCCAGTATGTTCGATTTTAACGAGACCGTTTTCGGTGTCAGCGGAAACGGCTGGTATGACGCAACGCCGATCACGCCGGACGACTATAAGAGATGCTGTTTTGAATCTCAGGCAAAGGTAGGGGATATCGGTTTCCTGTCCAATATCATCGAAAATCATGATGAACCGCGCGGCGTCAGCCACTATATTCCAGAAGGAGAATGCTGCCCGCGGGGCAAGAAACTTCTTGCCGCCCTTAACTTTATGCTCCGGGGCCTTCCTTTTATCTATCAGGGACAGGAGCTTGGTATGGAGAATACGGTATTTTCTTCTATCGATGAGGTTGACGATATCAACACTTTGGACGAATATCAGGTTGCATTAAAAGCAGGGTTGTCTCCTGATGAGGCATTAAAGGCCGTATCAAAATTCAGCAGAGACAATGCCAGAACACCAATGCAGTGGTCTGATGAAGAAAATGCAGGTTTCACAACCGGTACACCATGGCTTAAGGTGAATCCAAATTATGTGGATATCAACGTTTCCATACAGCAGGACGATCCGGATTCTGTGAGAAGCTTTTACAAAAATCTTATTGCCCTTAGAAAGAATCCGGAATATAAAGAAACCGTTGTATACGGCGCTCTTGAACCAGTCTGGGAAGACAGGAGCAATCTGATGGCATACTACCGCAAGGGCGAAAAGACCTTACTTGTCATCGGAAATTTCCAGAAGGAGGAGCAGTCCGTTACACTCCCTTCTCCTTACAAATCCATTCTCATAAACAATTGCCATGACGTTACCGAGAAAGATGCGGTCCTTACTTTACATGGTTATCAGGTATTAGTGCTGGAAATGAGGAATTAAGATTTTTTAATCATTGTATTGCATGATCAACAATATAACGACAGAAAGGATAGATATATCATGAAACGAATATGGTGGAAAGAAGCGGTGATCTATCAGATCTACCCGCGTAGCTTTATGGACAGCAACGGCGACGGCATCGGTGATCTCAAAGGTATTACCAGCCGTCTGGATTATCTGAAATATCTGGGGATCGATGTCATCTGGCTCTCCCCTGTATACAAATCTCCTAATGATGATAATGGCTATGATATCAGTGATTATCAGGCAATCATGGATGAATTCGGAACCATGGAGGACTTTGACGAGCTTCTTATCGAAGCCCACAAAAGAGGGCTGCGCATCGTTATGGATCTTGTTGTAAACCACACCTCCGACGAGCACAAATGGTTTATCGAAAGTAAAAGCTCCAAGGAAAACCCTTACCGGGATTACTACATCTGGAGGGAAGGAAAGGACATTAATACTCCACCCAATAACTGGGGTTCCTGCTTTGGCGGCTCTGCATGGCAGTATGATGAAACCACGGGTATGTATTATCTCCATTTATTCTCCAAAAAACAGCCAGATCTCAACTGGGATAACCCAAAAGTCAGAAAAAGTGTTTTTGACATGATGACTTGGTGGTGTGATAAGGGCATTGATGGATTTCGTATGGATGTGATCAGCATGATTTCCAAAACAGCAGAAATGCCCGACGGAAAAGTGACAGATTTTTACGGAGACTACAGCCCTTACTGTGTACACGGTCCGAATATTCACAGATATCTTCAGGAAATGAACGAAAATGTATTGTCAAAATATGATATTATGACAGTGGGCGAGACACCGGGCGTAACGCCAAAACTTGCAAAGCAGTATGCGGGAGAAGATACCCATGAGCTTAATATGGTATTCCAGTTTGAGCTTGTAGATATACACGGAAAATATGGCAAATGGACAGACGAAAAACTTCCTCTTACAGAGCTCAAAAAAATCATGTCACGCTGGCAGACTGAGTTATATAACAAAGCATGGAACAGCCTGTTCTGGGATAACCACGATCAGCCAAGAGCAGTCTCCCGCTTCGGAAACGACAGTCCCGCGTACCGGGAAGCTTCCGCAAAAATGCTGGCAACCTGCCTGCATATGATGCAGGGAACTCCTTACATTTATCAGGGCGAAGAACTTGGCATGACCAATTATCCATTTGAAAAGCTGTCAGATTTTCGCGATATCGAAAGCATTAACGCCTACAGGGAATGGTGTGAGAGCGGCGAAGTTTCCCATGAGATTTTCTGGCCCTGTCTGCTTTTTAGAAGCCGTGACAATGCCAGAACACCAATGCAATGGGATAACAGTGCTCAGGCAGGCTTTACCACCGGAACACCATGGATAAGCACAAACCCCAACTACACAGAAATCAATGCAAAAGCTGAAACCGCTGATCCGGATTCCGTCTTCCACTATTACAAGAAACTGATCGCACTTAGAAAGCAGAATCCAATCATTGTATATGGAAAATATGAACTTCTTTTAAAAGACAGCGAAGAGCTTTATGTATACACCCGCACATTAGATGATGAAAAACTACTTGTAGTATGCAATTTTTCCGAAACCAAAACGCACTTTACCATACCAGAAGAATTCATCGGCAAAACGAGCCTGATCTCTAATATGGAAAACACATATGACAAGCCAGAGATTGCATTAAGACCATACGAAGCCTTTGTGCTCTCAAATAAGTAAGAAAAAGAGGATGTTTCAAATCATAAGATGAAACATCCTCTGGTAGTGTAAATTAATTTGTGTTTTTGGAAGAAAATGGCTCCTTTTTGGTAAGAATTAAGATATGACAATTCTTATAGTAAAGGAGTGTTTTTATGGCAGTTGCAAAGGAGCAGATCCGACAGATTATTTCACAAAACAACATTAACAGCGTATCAGATGTTTATTCTCTTCTCAAAGAGAGTTTCAAAGACATCCTTCAGGAGCTTATGGAAGCAGAACTGGATGCTACCCTTGGTTACGAGAAAAATCAAAAGGGTGGCTTGCTGACAGATAACAAACGGAACGGCCATTCCCCTNATTATTTCACAAAACAACATTAACAGCGTATCAGATGTTTATTCTCTTCTCAAAGAGAGTTTCAAAGACATCCTTCAGGAGCTTATGGAAGCAGAACTGGATGCTACCCTTGGTTACGAGAAAAATCAAAAGGGTGGCTTGCTGACAGATAACAAACGGAACGGCCATTCCCCTAAAACCCTGAAAAGCCAGTATGGGGAATTCCAGCTTGATGTCCCAAGAGACAGGAATGGAGAGTTTGAACCAAAGCTGATCCCCAAATACCAGAGAGATATTTCTGGCATGGAAGAGAAAGTCATTTCACTTTATGCACGCGGAATGAGTACTCGTGATATCCATGACCAGATCAATGATCTGTACGGGGTTGAAATGTCTGCTGAAATGGTCAGCAAGATTACAGACAAGATCCTCCCACAAGTAAAAGAGTGGCAGTCCCGCCCCCTGAATCCTGTTTATCCCTTCGTCTTCATGGACTGTATCCACTATAAAGTTCGGGAAGATGGACGGATACTGAATCGTGCCGCATACATTGTATTGGGAGTTACGGTGGAAGGATATAAGGATATTTTAAGCATTACAGTAGGTGCAAACGAGACCAGCAAGTTCTGGCTCGGCATGTTAAATGATCTGAAGAACCGGGGCGTAAAAGATGTGATGTTCTTCTGCGTAGACGGGCTTCCGGGCTTTAAAGAAGCCATACAGGCAGTCTATCCTCAGGCAGAGATCCAGCGGTGTGTGATCCATATGCTGCGGAATTCTTTCAAGTATATCAATTATAATGATTTGAAGAAGTTTTCTACAGATTTCAAAGCTGTTTACCATGCGCCGACGGAATCAGCGGCACTGACAGAATTGGATACTATCAAAGAAAAATGGGGGAAAAAGTATCCTTATGCCATTAGTAATTGGGAAAATAACTGGGAAGATGTGAGTTCCTTTTTTCAATTCTCTGAAGATATCCGGCGCATCATGTACACGACGAACATCATAGAAGGAGTAAACCGCCAGTACCGGAAAGTCACCAAAACAAAAAGTGTATTTCCAAGTGATACGTCTTTAGAAAAAATGTTATATCTGGCCAGTAAAAATATAGTGAAAAAATGGACACAGCGATATCGGAATTGGGATCAGGTATTAAATCAATTGATTGTTTTGTATGGAGAACGAATTACCGATTATCTGTAAAATAAAAGGTGGGATGGCAGATACTTAAAACAAACCATCCCACTCCTATTCCATCGGCCTCTGTATTATTGCCCAAAATCTCCAGACTTATTCCGGAGGCCAGGTGTGGGCAGCGCCCACAAAAAGGCAACAAAACAAAAAGTGTATTTCCAAGTGATACGTCTTTAGAAAAAATGTTATATCTGGCCAGTAAAAATATAGTGAAAAAATGGACACAGCGATATCGGAATTGGGATCAGGTATTAAATCAATTGATTGTTTTGTATGGAGAACGAATTACCGATTATCTGTAAAATAAAAGGTGGGATGGCAGATACTTAAAACAAACCATCCCACTCCTATTCCATCGGCCTCTGTATTATTGCCCAAAATCTCCAGACTTATTCCGGAGGCCAGRTGTGGGCAGCGCCCACAAAAAGGCAAYCATACAGGGTCTTAATAGTCATGCAAAAAAACAGAAAGAATTGTATATATTTTCCTGATATGGTTATACTATAAATACAAGGAACTCTTCGACAGCAAATCGACAACAATAAAAATGTTAAACCGACAAGTAATTCTTTACATATCTAATTCATATCAGAAAGTCTTGCTTTCCATAGACACAGGATTTTTTACAGCCTCTCAGTATTATTTTCCACGAGAAATAAAGTGCAGGTTCCTTTTTGAGCATTAACGTTTTTTTGAGTTTAGTTGTAGAAGTTTGAATAAATGTATGTGAAATACATTCTAAAATGGTTGTCTTTCCTATACCATTTGTTCCACAAATCAAATTTAATTCGTCTTTAAAAGGTAAAGTTAAATTTGTTATACCACCAATACCTTGTATAACCATTTTTTTGATTTTTAATGTGTTCATATAAAATTCCTTTCTTGGAAATTAGCCTTTCCATTTATAGCTATTATTTTTTTTATCATTTCCTTTTTCATCAACGCTACTACTCGTAGCAGGCCAGTTGATTTTCCATTCAAAATACTCGTCCTCTGAAATCTCTCCGCTTTTTAACTGCTCTTTCCGCAGATACCATTCCCGCATGAAATCATTGACTAATCCATACTCTAGCCACATACCCACCGGGGCATGAGCAGGCCAGTCGTCATTGTCATAGTAACGCACCGATTTATCATCAGAAGCGTTGCATTTGCCGGGATTGCGTACAAGCTGAAATAAATGGATTGTGCTGCGGTCATCTTCATCAAGCCAAAGGAATGTGAGCATAATATCTTCGGCGCAGCCGGGTGTAACACCAATAAAATGAATATAATTGACGTTCAATATCTTTGCCATTTCCATTAGAGTGTTGTTTTTGGGAACACGATAGCCGGATTCATACTGTGCGATACGAACATCAGCATTGCGTTCCTCATATCCCAATTTCAAGCCTAGTTCACGCTGTGTCAAGCCCCGGAACGTGCGTATTCTCTTTATCCGTTCTCCTAATACCATAGTCATGTTTCCTTTCTGAAAATTAGAATGATTGTTTTGAAATTATCATGTTACATCTGCTCCACAACTCGTCTTTATATGCAAATACATCTTTATCAATCTTTCTTTCAACAAAGCCAACTTTTTCATAACATTGCTTTGCTAATACGTTTTCGCTGAAAATATTTAGTTGAACCGCTTTTGCGCCAGTTATCTGAAAAGCGAATTGCAGAGCCAAATTCAGCATTTCTTTTCCGTAACCTTTTCCACGTTTGGTTTTATCAACAATAATAAATTTAAGAAAACCAATATTGTCTGCTGTATTGACAGAATAACAGAAGAAGCCTACTGTCTGTCCGCTGTTTTCAGTTGCTACATAAGCACTGTCTGTCCAGTCCATTGCATTTTTCTCTAATAAATCATGGAAAGATTTTTGTGTCATGGGGTATGGCAAAAGATTTGCACACCAAAAAGCATGAGTTCTTTCGTCATCAATCCATTTTGATACATATTCGTAATCTTTGCTTGGTATATACGGTCGGATTCTCATAAATGGAATGTCCTTTCTCCAATTTATTTATAAATTTGTTATAGGTAGTACACCATAATATATTCTTCTTCATTCTCCCTTACAATTTCAAAACCAATCTTTAAATACATCTTTGTCGCATAATTGGCTTTTTGAACAGAAAGAGAAACCCGACTGTACCCATGTGATTTAAGCAGGGTAAGAATTTCTTTCATCATAGCCGTTCCAATGCCAAAGCCCCGGTATTCTTTATAAAGAGAGATTGCCAAAGAGGGCGTTTTATCATCTATATGTCCGTAATCGTTCATAATGCGAACCCAAACAGCCCCAACAATCTTACCGCCAACCTCTGCCACTAATCCCCAATCATCTTTGGATTCCCCGAAATGCTTAACATAAATCTGTAATTCGGGAGATGAAATAATACTTTTGGTTGGAGGTTCGATACCCTCTGGAACAAAAATTGCTTCATATAGAAAATTATCCAGTAACGGATATTCCTGTTTTTGTATTTCCCGTATTGTATAGTCCATAGCTGACCTCTCAATTTTGTATTCTCCATATATTTTAGCATAATTGAGATAATACAGCAACAAAAACTTATCAGAAATGCTAAATTTAATAAAAAAGATAAGTTTAACAAATAAGTTATTGACAATAACAGAAATGTTAAGTATAATTCAAATACAGAACTTAACAAAAACGCTAAACAAAAAGGAGGATATTGAATGAGGAATGAACTATTTGTAACTGCCGGGGAGGTAGCGCAGGAGTTAGGCGTTTCCAAACCATTTGCTTACAAATTAGTACGACAGATGAATGAGGAACTGGAAGAAAAAGGTTTTATCACAATCGCCGGACGTGTCAGCAGAAAATATTATGAAGAAAAATTCTACGGCATGGCGCAGGCGGCGAACTAAGGAGGGCAGATTATGGCGGCATATAAAGATGAACAGCGTGGAACGTGGTATGTATCGTTTCATTATTATGACTGGACGGGGAAGAATTGCCGAAAAGTCAAGAGAGGTTTCAAGACCAAAAGAGAAGCTACGGAGTGGGAACACCATTTCCGTATGAAAGAAGCGGCTGACTTGGATATGACTTTCGGTGAATTTGTGCAGGCATACACAAGGGATATGAAACCTAAGTTAAAACACAATACTTGGCTGACAAAGGAGCATATCTTACGCACAAAATTATTGCCGTACTTTGAGAATAAGAAAATGTGCGATATTCGTGCAAAAGATATTATCCAGTGGCAGAATGAGCAGATTTCCTATCGTGATGAAAAAGGGAAGCCCTATGCGCCGACTTATCTGAAAACTCTGCAATCTGAATTGAGCGCATTATTTAATCATGCGGTGCGGTTCTACGAATTAAAGAGCAATCCCGTTGTCAAAGCCGGACCGCTTGGGAAAGGGAAAGCAGAGGAAATGCTGTTTTGGACGAAAGAGGAATATCTGAAATTCATTGAAGCAGTAAAAGACAAGCCATATTCCTATCAAGCATTTCAAATTTTATACTGGTGTGGCTTGCGTGTTGGCGAACTTTTAGCACTCACACCGCAGGATATAGATTTTGATAACAAGGTCATTCGGATAACAAAATCTTATCAGCGGTTAGAGGGAAAAGATGTGGTAACAGACCCAAAGACACCGAAAAGCAAGCGCAATGTCAGTATGCCGGACTTTTTGTGTGAGGAATTAAAAGAGTATCTCGGCAGGCTGTACGGACTTCTCCCGACTGACCGTATCTTTCATCTGACAAAAAGTTTCCTACACCATGAAATGACGAGAGGGGCAGGGAAAGCAGGGGTAAAGCGCATTAGAATCCACGATTTAAGGCATTCGCACGTTTCGTTGTTAATCAGCATGGGATTTTCAGCGGTATCAATCGGGAACAGGGTAGGGCATGAAAGCGTGGATATTACGTTTCGATACGCCCATATGTTCCCGACAGAACAGATACAAATGGCAGAGTTGTTGAACGCAGAATTTAAGGAGGGTACAGAAGCATGAGCGGCACACACAAATATCCAACAATCAGTTTTCGCATTTCTCCCAGAGAAAGGGAAGAAATCGAAGCAAAGATTTTTGCAAGCGGCATGAAAAAGAAAGATTATTTTGTCCGTTCCTGTATTTACAATCGTGTATGTGTGGTAGGGAAGAAAGAAACGGTATATCAGATTGTGGAAAAATTACAGGAAATGCAGAACTGTATGGAAGAACTGGCAGAGCAGATAAAAGGCGAAAAGCCGGAGGTCACTACCGAAGAAATCAGAGAATTACAGACGACATATGAGGATATGTTGAAAGCAATCCTTTGGGTATTGGACGGAGCAAAATATCTGTGGCAGGGAAGCACCAACGGAGAAGAAAAAAGCCCCGACAGCGGCAACTGTTAGGGCTGTGATAACTGGAAAACCTCTGTTATCAATATTCACAATACAAGTATAGCAGAGGGTTCTTCCAGTGGCAACGATTTTTCAGAAATGGAGGGCTTTATGGAAGAAACAAAAACAGAATTACAGTTAATTAAATTGTCGGAGATACAGTCGCAGGAAGTTTCTTGGCTGTGGTTTCCGTTTATCCCCTATGGCAAGCTGACTATTGTTCAAGGCGATCCGGGTGACGGAAAGACAACATTTATATTGAACATAGCGGCGAAGCTGTCTAAGGGAGAAAGTTTAGACGGTGGAATAAATTTTACAGAGCCTTTGAATGTCATCTATCAGAGTGCGGAGGACGGTCTTGCTGATACGGTAAAGCCACGGTTAGAACAGGCAGGGGCAGACTGTGAGAAAATCTCGGTCATTGATGAAAAGATAAAATCCCTTTCCATGATAGATGAACGGTTGGAAGAAGCTGTTATAAAGACAGGCGCAAAGCTACTGATTTTAGACCCGATACAAGCCTATTTGGGCGGCGGTATGGATAATGAACAAATCCAGCAAGCTGGATTGGCGAATGAAGCAAGGGATATGACGAAGAAATTAGCGGCACTGGCAGAGAAATACCAGTGTGCGATTGTTCTTGAAGCCGATTGGAACAATCGGCTTGGGCATAATGAACAATGCGAACAAAGTTCGCATCAGCGGCAGGAAATAAAGCGGCATATAGAGGCATGGGTTCGATTGATTTCTTTGCAGTTGCTAGAAGTGTTCTTTTAGTCGGCAGGGTAGAGGGAGAAGAAAATATAAGGGCTGTGGTGCAGATTAAAAACAACCTTGCAGCGTTCGGACACCCGAAAGCGTTTGTACTGTCAGAGGACGGTTTTCAGTGGCTAGGGGATTATGAGATTACTGCTGATGAAGTGTTAGGCGGCATTGCCCCGAAAGCAAATAAAATGGAACAGGCTAAGCGTCTGATTCGGGAACTGGCAGAAACAAATAACGTCATACAGAGCAATGAGATTTTCAATCTAGCGGACGAACAGGGCATATCGAAGAGGACACTGGAAAACGCAAAGAAAGAGTTTGGTATCCGGGCAAAGCGGATAAACAATACATGGTATTGGGAACTGGATAAAATCAGATAGTGACGGACAGGCAGGGCAACAGCGCAACAATGCAGGGTATTAGAATTTTGCAGTCTTGGAATTGCGCTCTTGAAGATTGCAAGGTTGCAAAAATTATAGACATTGCAATGTTGCGGTGTTGGGAGAGAGCCGGAAAGCGGCGGTATCAAGGCGGCGAAAAGCCGCCCACCGTCAGTTAGGACGGAAAGGTCTCCGCTCCGCTTCGGTCGGTGCAGAGCAGACGTCCCCCGGACGTCTTGCACCCCCGGAGGGCGCAAAGGCACTTTTGATAGAGCGTAGCCTGTCGAAAGTGCTTTTGCGTTACTTTCGCAGAAAGTAACAAAGGCTATGCGCCGTATCCGGCGCTCATTACCCGATAAGGGAGAAAGGGAAATTGATTGAAGCGGACTATCAGCGTTATGACAGGGAAAGGCTCTGTCAATCATAACAGCAGAAAATTCCATGCAAAGAACACTGACCCGGAGCGGAGTCGTATGAATGTGGAATACTGCAACGAAAATATCAAAGACGTATACCACGAATTATTTGATGAAGCACTCGCCCGGTACAATGAGAAGCAGACAAGAAATGACCGTAAGATTGATGATTATTATGAAAAAATCTGTTCCGGAAAACAGGAGAAGCCATTCCATGAGATTATTTTGCAGATAGGCAACAAGGACGATATGGGGGCAAAGACAGAGGACGGACAGCTTGCGGCAAAAATACTTGATGAATATATGCAGGACTTCCAACGGCGCAATCCTACATTAAGAGTGTTTTCGGCACATCTCCACATGGACGAAGCCACGCCACACCTGCATATAGATTTTATACCCTATACGACTGGAAGCAAGCGGGGGCTTGAAACAAGGGTGTCATTAAAAAAGGCACTTGCGGCACTTGGATTTAAGGGCGGCACAAGGAGCGAAACAGAACGCAACCAGTGGGCAGCGGCAGAAAAAGAACGGCTTGCGGAGATTATGCTACAGCATAATATTGAGTGGGAGAAAAAAGGAACACATGAGAAGCATTTATCTGTTTTAAATTTTGAGAAGCAGGAACGACAGAAAGAGGTTGCGGAACTGGAACAGACAATCTCCGGCAGTAAAGAGGAATTATCCGATATTCTTCATCAGCAGATAGCGGCAGGACGGGAAACGGAGCAAATACGGAAAGAGGGCGAATTGATCCAGCAGGAAGTATTGGAACTTACCGAAACAAACCATCTGTTAAAAGAGCAGACGGAAACGCTGACAGAGGACAAAGAAAAGTTGTTATCCGAAAATGAAAAGTTGGAAAAACAGCAGAAAAAGTTACAGCAGGAAATCAATAAAATGGTACAGTCAAAGGAAGTCATGGAGCGCAATATACACACCTATGATGAAGATGTGAAATGGCAGTTAGCAGAGCCGGGGGCATTGATGAGCGCAAAAGCATATCGGGATAAAAAGGCTTTACCGCTTGTGGAGAAATTGAAAGAAGTTGTAAAAAATTTGACTATCAAGTGCGTACAGCTTACGGAGCAGGGCAGGAAGCTGATCGCTAAAGTAGACGGGCAACAAGTACAGATTAACTGTTTGACGAATAAGGTCATGGAGCAGAGCAACACCATAGACCAATTGCAGGAAAAAGCGGCTGATTTGGGGCGTATGGAGCGTCATTTAGGCAGAGAACAGGTGCAGTCGATAGTGGAACGGTCAAAGGCATTAGAACAGGCCGAAAAGGCAAAGAAACGCCCGAAACGTGCCTTTGAAATGAGCCGATAAGAAAGGGGATTGATAGGATATGACAGATATGGAAAAGAAAGTGATGATACGGCTGTGCGCTAAAATCGTAGCGGATACAGACCTTTACGAAACGGACAGGGAAGTGCAAAATCTGATAGACTGGGTATGCCTGTCGGAGCAGATAAAGGAAAACAATAATACAATCCGCAATCTGACCGGGGAATATAAGAAGATAGAGCCGGGTTGTCGGGAGGGAGTACGGGCGCAGTTGGAGCGTATGAAAGAACTTTGCAGAGAGCGCAACAGTCTTTATGAGAAACAGAACGATTTGAAAGGGCAGAAACAGAAGATTGAGAAGTTGTTGGAACGATAAGAAATGTGGGGCGTAGCGGTTGCTATGCCCTGTATTTTATAATAGCAAGTAGAGAATGGAAGTAGTATAATTAAATGGAGAAATCAGGAGTGAGGAAATGATATGAATAAGAAAACAGAACAATCAAGAATAGCGTATAATAAAATAGCATCTGAATATGATGCGTCAAGGGAAGGACAATATACAAGATTTCATATTATGGAACTATCTAACACTATAGATTTGCATGAGGGTAATGTTGTCCTTGATGTTGCATGTGGAAATGGAACTCTGCTGCGAGAATTATCGAAAAAAGCAAACATCCAAGCAAATGGAATAGATATATCTGAGAACATGATTTGTTCTGCAAAGATGCGATACCCTAATATGAGTTTTGAGGTCAAACCATGCTATCCGCTTGAATGGAGTAATGAAAGTATTGATATTATAACTGTATGTTGTGCGTTTCATCATTTTGACAATCCGCAAGGTTTTGTAAACGAGTGCAAAAGAGTTTTAAAGAAAAACGGTACAGTGTATATAGCTGATCCTAATTTTGGAGCAGTAGTCAGATTTATAGCAAATAAATTTTGGTTTCCCTTTTCAAAAAGTGGAGATGTAAGAATATACAGCAAAAAAGAGTTAAAGGAAATCTTTTACAACTGTGGATTTAAAACAGTGCAGGTTTATAGAAAAGGGGAAGGGGTGTTTCTTAAAGCTGAAAAATGAGCATCAAATTTTCGTCTGTAAGAAAGGCAGAATATTTTTCCTTAGCAATGATTTGAACATGGTGCTAGTACCATGTAAGTTAATTCGGATAAGGAAAATGTGATAATGTGGCAGTTCACACTATTAAGCGAATTGCCATATTTTTATAGCAAAATAAGCAGTTATGTGGTAATATATAGGGGCAAAGATAAAAACACAACGCAAGGTAATCTTGCAGAACTGGTAGGTAGTCCAGTCGCACCATTTGAGTGTAAGTAGCCCTCCCTCCTTAGGGTCGTCCGTTCTTTGTTCATCACAATCATTTTAAGGAGGAATTGTCATGGACAAAGTATCGGGTAGACTGACAGTATTTTTTGAGGAACCCTTTTGGGTGGGAGTGTTTGAACGTGTATCAGAGGGAAAGTTATCCGTGTGTAAGGTTACGTTTGGGGCAGAACCAAAAGACTATGAGGTATATGACTTCGTTCTGAAGAATTACTATCGGCTGCGATTTAGTCCGGCTGTGGCAACTGATGTAAAAGAAGTAGGTCGCAATCCTAAACGGGTACAGCGTGAAGTGCGGAAACAGGTACAGAATACCGGGATAGGAACAAAATCACAACAGGCTTTGAAATTGCAGCAGGAACAGTTGAAAACGGAACGAAAGATTGTGAGTCGGGAGCAGAAGGAAGCAGAAAAACAGCGGCAGTTTGAACTGAAACGGCAGAAAAGGAAAGAAAAACATAGGGGCAGGTAATATTGCCCCAATTGCACTAGATTTGTAATCGGAAAGTGAGGAAAGTGGAAATGCCATATATTACGGTCGAAAGTGGAGCGTTATCAGACGAGCAAAAAGAGCTGCTGATTAAGCGATTGACAGAAGTTTCTTCTGAGATTATGAAAGTACCGCAGGAGTTTTTTGTTGCCACAATTAAAGAGGTATCTGATAAAAATTTCGGTATAGGTGGCAAAACGATTGATATAGTCAAGGAAGAATATATAAAGAAACATCAATAGTTTACGGTATGTGAAATGAGAGGAATTGAGTATTATGAATGACCAAACGCAGGAAATGAGAGAATATATTAAATTTTGGACAAAATTTTCTCAAAAAGCAGAAGAAATTCTGCATGAATACAATAACTTGTCAGATGAAAATAAGAAAAAAGCTAGCACAGAAGCACAACAGATATTTATGGCTCAGGGAATTGCCGGAGTTATGGAATTTACCAGAAATATGGCGTTGAAAAATGTTTAAAAGATGATCCAGAAACAAAATTTGTAAATTTAGTATAAGTTATGTAGTATTGGCATAAAATTTTAATGGAAAGTTTTATTGACTTTTCTCTTTGTGCTTGTTAGAATGTTGGTACAAAGAAAGTTTACCACTGACCGATATGTGGTATATAAATGGTCGGGTTGAAAGTTTACCGCTGACCAATATGCGGTATATAAGTGGTTGGGTTGAAAGTATAGTCCTTCGCCGCAAGGTGGGGGACTTTTTCCGTAGTGAGGTTGGAACGAATGAAGAAAACAGGGTTTTATATTATAAAAGACAAGTTTTTTGAGGATATGTCTGATCCATATCTCAAAGGCAATAAGGCAGGAAATAGACCACACTATTATTGCTTTGAAGATACAAGCAGAGGAATTTATTGGATGATACCCTTGTCCAGCCAGATTGATAAATATAAGCGAATTGTAGAGAAGAAAGAGAAAGCAGGAAAGCCCTGTGATATTATCCATATTGTGAAATTGGATGATAGCAGGCAAAGTGCGTTTTTGATACAGGATATGTTTCCAATAACAGATGAGTACATAGAGCGAGAATATACCATAGCCGGAAATCATTTGATGCTGACAAGTGAGCATACTGCTAAAGAGATTGAACAGAAAGCAAAAAAGGTTATGGGTATGCTGAAGCATGGTGTAAAATTTATGCCAACGCAGCCGAATGTGATAGCCATATTAGAAAAGTTGAAGCAGAGCAAATAGTTGTTCTTTAGGGGCGTTAATTACATGGTGCTAGCACCATGTAGATATGGCAACCAAGGAGAAAATCTGTGATACCCGTATGATACCTGTTTGCTCTGAAACTGTAAATAAGACATAAAATATAGATATTATGACGATTAAAACCCTTAAAAAGCAATCGAATATTTAACAATTATGTTATGGTTATAGGGAGTTCGAATAGTCGCTACAAGTTTGGGAAGCCTTATAAACAGGGCGTTCCCGGGCTTTTCTTTTTGCGCTGCTACTATTTTGCTACTAAACGCAACTACTCTGTTCCGCATCATTTTATTGTAGCTTGCATTTTCCAAACAATATTTGGAAAATTAAATAACTTTTCTTTGGGGCATAGGGATAACTTTTCCCGGTGTTGTTTCCTTTGGCAGTGGCGCCGGTCCGTATGGAAGTCCTGTATTGGCGTATACTGTATCCGAAGTAGCTAAACTGTCAAACGTGCCATCATCATAGGAAATTCCCATAGTTTCAAGTAAAGGGTTACTCGTTGGCGGCTCCGGTGTCGGTGCAACACCAACGGTTGCCGCAAGCTGTTCCAGATTGCTGACAAGTTCCTGCTGTTTGTGCGGAAACAGATGGGAGTAAGTATTCAGTGTTGTGGATACTTTTTCGTGTCCCAGTCTGTCAGCGAGGATAAGTGCATCACAGCCTTGGTTGATAAGTAAACTGGCGTGCGAGTGGCGGATGTCATGAATCCGTATCCGCTTAACGCCTGTTTTCTTACAGCCCCGCTCCATTTCATGAGAGAGAAAGTGCTTGGTAGCTGGGAATAGTCTTTCGTTAGGGTCAAGCATATATCTGGTATTGATAAAGTTTTGCAGCTCCTGACACAGAAAATCGGGAATTGGAATTTTCCGCCTGCTTTTCTTTGTCTTAGGCGGAGTGGTGATATCCTTTCCGTTCAGACGCTGATACGTTTTGTTGATATCAATCTGTTTTGTCATGAGATTGATATCGGCAGCGGTAAGCGCCAGCAATTCTCCTTCTCGCATTCCTGTCCAGTAGAGTACCTGAAAGCAGATATAGGAAAGTGGCTTGTCCTTGATGCCCTCACGAAATGCGGTATACTCATCATAGGTCCAATAATCCATTTCCTCAGCTTTTGCCTGTCCCATGCTTCCAGCCTGACCACAGGGATTCGTATTTAAATCATAGAAGCGTTTTGCGTAGTTGATGATACAGGTAAGCTGATTGTTGATGGCCTTTAGATAAGTTTTGGAATAACCATTTGGGGAATTCATCAGCTGATTCTGCCACCTGCGTACATCCGAAGCCTTAATCTCATTGATTGGCTTGCTGCCAAAGAATGGGAGAATATGTGTTTCGTAAATATGCTTCTTGGTCAGAATGGTTGACTGCTTGAGCCTTGCAGCCATATCTTCTATATAAAGTTCGTAGAGATTCTGAAAAGTCATATCTGGGTTAGCGGACTGTCTTTCAAGAAAATCCCTTTCGTATGCCAGGGCTCCCTTTTTGGTGGCGAAACCCCGTTTCCACTTCTGCCGGTTGTTGCCCTGCCAGTCCGTATAGTAGAACTTGCAGAACCATTTACCAGTCTTATTATCTTTGTAAGCTGGCATAAATATCATCTCCTTTGCTAAAGTGTAGTAATCCTCAGAGTGAAATGCAAAATCACTTATTTGTTGTATTGCTCTGAAGCTGAACCACAAGACTGTGGTGTGTACTGCACCTGTTCAGAAAATTGAAATTTTGGGTGCATTTATCCAAAGGCTATGATATAATCTACTTGTCTAGGGTGATTACAAAGCCTTATGGGCAAAATCACTTATAAGATTTCGGCATCATTCCTTTTACAGAAGGTGGGTGCCGATTTTTCTTATATTTTGTTATTCGTTATTGTTCGGTTCTTCCCGGGTGGAAACAATCTGAATGGTTGAATAATCCACTTTCTTTTGTTTTCCTTTTGCTTTTCTGCTTTTGGCTCTCTGGGAGATGAAATCAGAAAAGTAACTGTCGGAATAGTATTCTAAAGTTTCCCTTTTCCATGTTTCAAACTGTTCCTGATTGATGGAGCCGATTTGCAGGGCGGCAAGTTTATTCATCCAGTTTTCCATAAAGAGGCAGAAGTCCGCATTATAGGTTCCGCTTCCTTTGCCATCAACCATAAGGGCGGAAGTCCAGTCAGGACTTTCCGGCGGTTTGGCACAGGTAAGCTGGAATGCAATATCCTTAATCTCTGTTATGGTAAATAAAGCGTTGATAACATCTGACAGGGTATGGAAACGACAGGCTGGAAATTCATTCTCTGAGGATACAATCCCTATCTCGTCTGTTTTGGCTTCCAAAAGCTCCTGCCATGGAATTTCCAGTTCATCTGCCACAAGTTTAATGCAATCTATTTTCATGGTGATTTCACCAGATTCGTATTTCTGAATGGTACGCTCTGATTTCCCGAGCCTTTCGGCAAATTCTTTTTGTGTAATCTTCAATTGTCTGCGGCGTTTCTTGATTGCATTACCGATTTCATCGGCAGTATACATGGCAAAACGCTGGTCGTCTGATAAAGCCATAACCTCACCTTCCTTATATCAATGTTCATAACAGTTTATTCGATTCGTGTTTTGCGTAAAAAATCAAAATACGAACTAAAAATCAAAGGATTTATAATGATATGAATACTATATCACATAATAAAACGAATTGCAAGTGCGTATTTTTGAAAAATACTATTGACATAAGATAAAAGATATATTATGATTAAACACGAATTGCAAATACGGATATGGAACGAAAAAATTAACAGAAGCCTTAAATCCGTATCAATAATAGTAGTTTTGCGAGAAGGGGATTTGTGATAAGCACTAAGGAAGCATTTATTGATGCAAAAGAAGTCAGCCAGATTCTGGGTGTTGGTATGACAAAGGCATATGCGGTAATTAAGGCATACAATGCCGAGTTGGGTGCGCGGGGGTATTATACCATGCGTGGGAAATGCCCACGTAAATACTTCGAGCAGAAGATTTACGGATATGCGGATTATTACAATCCGGATGATGACCTGACAAGAAAAGCCGGTATGGCGGCGGAGAAATGCCATTGTCAGGCAAAAGAAAAAGTCCAATCCGGTTAGGAAAGGACCTTGGTTGCAAAGCCAAAGCTTCGCTATGTATCTCGCAAATACATTATAGCAAAAGGTTTTGGCTCCTGCAATCAAAAGTATCATGAAAACGAAGTGCTTTAGTAGTAAGGTGGCGAGATAAAATTCTCTGCTCGCCTGAAGAACTGCATTTTGATTGACAAATCAAGGAGGATTTGTATGTACTTGGATGAACAGAAACTTTTGTTATGTGGTATTGACCATGGATTTTCGACCATGAAAACCGCCCATTTTGTATTTGAAAACGGTGTAAAGGAGCTGGGCGGTGAGGCTTCGCTTTTGACCAACACTATGTTTTTTAATGAGAGGTATTTCAAAGTTGGTGAGGGCAGGCTTCCCCTGAAGGATACCAAGGTTGAAGATGGAGATTATTTCTTATTAACACTGGCAGCCATTGCCAGAGAGATGGATTATCATGGATTAAGTGATACGGAAGTCTGCATTGCAGCCGGACTGCCATTTACAAGGTTCGGGCAGGAAAAGGCAGAATTTAAGGAGTACCTGCCTTCGGGCGATAGTGAATTTCAGTACAACGGTAAGGACTATCATATCAATTGCAGTGATGTTTTTCTGTATCCACAATGTTATGCTGCCGTTGCGGACAGACTCGGAAAGCTTCCGGCGGAGCTTCTGATCGTGGATATTGGCAGCAAGACGGTGGATATCATTCATACCAGAAAGCATATCCCTGTGGAAAGTGACTGTATTACCATTCCGTCGGCGCTGATTCAGTGTATGGCAAATATCAATAACGTGGTTTATCGAAAAACCAACCGCACCCTTACCGAGGAACAGATACAGCAGGTGATGATGTATGGGAATGCGCCATATTCGGATAAGATGGTGCAGATTGTCAGAGAGGAACTGGCGGTATTTGCAAAGGGAATTGAAGCAGCCTTGAAAGAGCATGGTTTTGATACGGAGATGACACCTGTTGTATATGTCGGCGGTGGGGCAGGCATGATGAAGCGTTTCGGTTCCGTCACAGGCAGAAACATCATGCATATTGAAGATGTCAAGGCAAATGCCCTTGGATATGAATATCTGGCATACCAGCAATTAAAGCGAAAGTGGCTGTAGGCGTTAGAGAGGAGGCAGTATGGCATATGATGACAGTGTGACAGTCAGCTTCCGCCTGAGCTTTAATAAGGAAGAGGACAAAGAAATTTTAAGGTTCTTTTCCAGTGAGACTATGAAAATTTGCTATGGTGATAAGAGCAAGTTTATAAAAAGTGCGTTGATAAGGGCGGTTCTAGATATAAAACGGAACGAAAATGACAACCGTCTTATTTGTGAAATGAATACCCAGAGGACTGTGATACAGGAAACGATGACTGGTGAAGCAGACAGGGTTATCAATGCAATAAAGCTGATTGTCAGAGACGAAATGGAAAGGATTATAGAGCTACAGATGCCTAAAGGAAAGCAGGCAGCTTTTAAAATGACGGAGCCTGCTGCGGAAGTAGGCACAGAAGATGCCCCGTGTTTTGGAGAAGTTCCGGAAAGCTCCTGTGAAGATGTGTCAGAGGATGTGATGGCTTTTTTGGCGGACTTGTAGTAAGGCAGTCAGGAGAAGTTATACTGGCGGTCGAAAAGGCTGACCGCTCAGTATAAAGTAATACGATTGGTATTACAAAGGACAGAAAAGTAATACCAGAAGTAATACGGATTTGTATATGGTAATACCAGCAGTAATACCGACAGACGTTGGCAGTACACAGGGTATTACAGATACCTGCCTCGAAAGGGGCATATATAGAGAGGGTTTTAGGGGGATTGAATCCCCCTAACCGGATTGTGAAACGCATGGCGTTTTACGTATCTGGCCAATTCTCTCCACACAGGTTTTGGATTTGAGGCAAATGAAGATTTACTGATGGCAGATAAAGAAATTAGATAAAGGAAGGGATGCTTATAGGAAGAGGAAAACAGCTAATAGAACCAAGAAAGAATTTTACGATTCGGTTGTCGGATGAGGAGCGTGAGCAGGCTGAGCATGATGCTAGAGCCAGCAATATGAAAGCATCTGATTATGTAAGATATCTGATTGCTCATGCAGATAAGGCGGATACTTCGTTTGCATATGACAGACGGGATCTGATTCGTCAGATTTCAGGTCTTTGCAATAATTACAATCAGATGACGAAAACAGCCAATGGGTGCGGTTATGTATTTGACAGTACCATGAAAGATGCAAATCATCTGATGGAACAGATAAAAGAAAAAATGAAGGAGTTAGCGGACAAATGGCGATAACCAAGACAATGCATATGAAAGCAAGCGGCAAAGGGAAGATTGGTATTCATTTGGAACATGCCATCAATTATATTCTGCAGACGAAAAAACTTGGGAATTCCAATCTAACAGGCGGTATTAACTGCCTGCCGGATACTGCCTATGAGCAGATGAAAGCAACCAAGCAGATGTTTGGGAAAGCAGGAGGCAGACAGGGGTATCATTTCGTCATATCGCTAAAACCGGGCGAAGGAACACCGGAGATTATGTATGATATAGCCATACGTTTTGCAGAAAAGGCATTTGGCGGAAAGTATGAGACTGTGGTGGCTGTTCACACAGATAGAAATCATCTTCATGCCCATATTATAATAAACAGTGTAAATATGGTAACAGGATATAAGTTCCAGTATCACGAGGGTGACTGGAAATATAAATTCCAACCCATTACCAATAAGCTGTGTGACGAATATGGACTGCACATTACTCCTGCAGAATACAGCAAAGAGCCTAAAAATATGGCACGACCGCAATGGGAGCGAGAACAGGTATTTTCCAAGTGGATTGAACAGGATGCAAGATTTTGTGCCCTTAATGCAGAAAATATGGAACATTTTATTTTCTTGTTAGAGAAACAGGGGTTCGGGATAAAACAGGGAGAGCATATTGCTGTAAAGGTTCCGGGAATGAAGCGGTTTAAAAGACTGGATACCATTTCAGAAGATTTTAGCATGGAAAACTTGGAGGCTATGTTTAAATACGGAAATGCGAGTCTGGCATCCCCTGTGAATCATACAATGCCTTTAATACCAATAAGAAAAACATTTCTTACACCATATCAGAGAAAGTGCTATGCACGGATGTATCGTTTGCGGCTGGCAGAGAAAAAGCGTTTTACGTACAAATCAGCGTATCTGTATGAGCAGATACGGAAAATGCATGAGCTGCAGGAAGAGTATCTGGTGGTTGTAAACTATGATGTGAAATCATTTGTGGATTTGGTTCATTTGAAAATCCGCTTACAACGGGTGGACGAGGAATTGTGTAAGATACAGAAAGAAATGTATCAAGAGAGGGCTTCTCAAAAAAGATCCTGCAAAACTGCGGAAGAATTGGAATTCTTTGAGGCCTCCGCAGATGATTATCGGGAACGGTTAGAGCAGATAAAGCTTCAAAAGAAAGATAATCTAAAGAAACTGAAAGCTGTGGAGCGGTGCCTTGGAAGGGATGGAAGCACGCTGGATGCGGAATTGGAGTATCGGATAGCTGTGGATGATATGGTAGAGTTGGCGGAGATTGAAAAGGATGAAGTGCCGAGGAATCCATATCATCAGATAGAGGATTTGGTAGTTTCACAAGTGATTTCAGAAGTTATTACTGATGAAATTACGGCAGATGTTGGAGATAGAGATGCGGCTGATATGAAGTTGCCCGTAAACAAAGCTGATTATATAAGAATGAGTGTGGCTGAAAAAGTGTGCTGTTATCCGTTTGATGCAAAGGGAATAGAATCGGCATTTGAGATGGTTCGGGCGTATTTTGAAAAGATAGATATGGACACAGGTTTTCATTCCGTATATGAGGAGGCAAAACTTCTGTCAGATTATTATGAGAAGCAGAAGGAGGAAGAATTTATCGGAGAGAGAGCAGAACGGGTAATAGAGACAATGAAACTTCTGGGAATTGATGCAGGCAGAATGGCAGAGTATTCAGCAGATGTATTATCTGAGGTATTTAGCTTTGGGGATATGGAGTATTTTGCTGGAATTAAGTTGTTTAATAGAGTAATCGATAGATTGGAAATTAATATGGAACAGCAGAAACGATATGAAGTGTTTGACCGGATTTATGAGGAAGGGATGCAAAAGAAGGATTATAAATATGATAGGTATATTCGGTAAAGTTAATTATAGTTCCGTATAAATATACTACTTGCAATAAAGTACCATTAAATGCTGTATTTGTAGAACAAATTATAACTTTAATAAATTTTACTTTTATTAAAGATGATGGATTTACTACAACCTAGAAAGTCAGTGCCTATACAGATTTATAATATTGCAAAATAATGCAAATGGAATTTGGCTGCAGAACTATAGGCTGATGGATAAACTTAAGCAAAGAGCATGTGGATAGTTCAAAACATTTAAGAAAAAGTATTTTCAACTTTAAAGCAGAAGAATATTATCTTATATCAGTTTGAAGGTTTATATATATTTTAGAACACTCTCGTCATTTTTTATGCTATAATAATGCCATATCATTGGTATAGACAATAAAGGAGAACAAAAGTATGGCTTATTCAGAAGAAATAAAGAAGATTCGTCAGAAATGTTTTTTGTCACAGGAGGCTTTTGGCAGAGAACTTGGTGTTTCATTTTCATCTATTAACCGATGGGAAGGTGGAAAAAGTAAACCTAATATGTCTGCTATGAAAAAGATTAAGGATTTTTGTGATATCCACAACATTGATTTCAACGGATTGGAAGAACAGTGGACACAGACGGGAAAGGATAAAAAGTATCATGGCGAAGAAGAAAATTGCTGAAAAAGCATTGAATATAGATAATATTTTATTTAATTGCAGAGATATTTTACGTGCGGCGCGTAACTCGGGTTCTTTCTTTGAGAAGCGCGACATGATGCTTACGCTTGTATTTTTACGTTTTATTGGTGAGAAATACGAAGACGGAATTGAAAGGCTTCGTCAGACTTTAATCGAACAAGGGCTTGATCCGGAAGATGAAAATATTAGAGCAGCATTCTTTGATGATGCTACTTTTACAGATGGAACATATAATTTGCCTCCTGAAGCAAGGTGGTCAACTATCATCAATACTCCTGCACCGGGGCTAAATGTTGCACTTGATACAGCACTTCATAGTATTGCAACCGCTTCAAAGGATTTAAAAGGCTGTTTTATTGAAGGTACGTTTACTACTCGTAATCTTGGCGCAAATGATATTAAGAAACTTGTTGATGAAGTAAATAAAATCAGCCATAAGGCATTTGGTGAAGAAAAAGACCTTATCGGTCGAGTTTACGAATATTTCCTTAAAGAATTCGCGGTAAATGCTACAAAGGAAGAGGGAGAATTTTATACACCTCATGATGTTGTGCAATTGATTGCGGCAATGATAGAACCTTATGACGGCACTTTATATGATCCTTGCTGTGGTTCGGGTGGCATGTTTATTCAGAGCGCCGCTCTTGTAAAATCAAAACAAGGTGATATCAACAAAATCAATATTTATGGACAGGAAAAGGATGCAGCTACTTATCGACTTGCAAAAATGAATCTTGCACTTCTCGGACTTAGCCATAACCTTGGTGAAATAAATGATTCGTCCTTTACACATGATTTACATAAAGGGTTATACTTTAACTATATTATGGCAAATCCACCGTTCAATCTGAAAGGTTGGTATGATGAAAATTTAAAGAGTGATGTACGTTGGTCAGACTATGTAACACCGCCTGAAAGCAATGCGAACTATGCATGGATTCTGCATATGCTTTCTCATTTGAAGAAAACGGATGGGGTTGCGGGATTCCTTCTTGCTAATGGTGCATTGAATGATAGTGATACTTTAGAAATCCGCAAGAGGCTGATTCAGAATGATAAGGTTGAAGCGATTATTGTTCTTCCAAGAGAATTGTTTATTGCTACAGATATAAGCGTTACTCTTTGGATTTTGAACCAGAATAAAAAGAGCGGCAATTACCATAGCAGAAAACTTCGCAATCGTGAATATGAAATCCTGTTTATGGATTTGCGTCAGTGGAATGAAAATCCTGTTAAAGGCGAGAACAAAAAGAAAGTGCGTTTGGTTACAGAACAAATTGAGAGGGCGGCAGATATTTATCACACATGGCAATGTGAGGGCACTGATGGAAGAAACTACGAAATACCAGAGCTTTATCGTAGTGTTGGTATTTCTGAAATTGAAAAGAAGGGCTGGACTCTCACGCCAAGCAAATACATTGCGTTTATTGACCATGATTTAGAGATTGACTATAAAAAAGAAATGGTGCGTATTCAAGCTGAAATGAAAGAGGTAATGAAACAGGAAAAGAAATCCCAGCAGATGCTGGAAGATGCATTTAGGGGGATTGGCTATGGGATTGACTAAATATAAACTCGGAGAATTGATTGAATTATGCGAAGCAAGAAACGATGAATTACAGTTTGGCATTGACGATGTAAAAGGTATTTCCATGCAAAAAATATTTATAGAAACAAAAGCAAATATGGAAGATGTATCTTTAAAACCTTATTATCTTGTTCAAACAGATGATTTTGTTTATGTGACCGTTACATCAAGAAATGGAGAAAAAATTACTCTTGCACATAACATTACAGAAAATACATATATTGTTTCTTCATCATATGTAGTTTTTAAGGTAAGAAAAACAGATTTGCTTTTGTCAGATTTTCTATTTATGTATTTTAACAGGCCTGAATTTGATAGATATTCTCGTTACAATTCGTGGGGGTCTGCAAGAGAAACATTTAGCTGGGAAGATATGTGTGATATAGATGTTGAATTACCGGATATTAAAATCCAACAAAAATATGTTGATGTCTATAATACTTTGCTTGAAAATCAGAAAAGCTATGAGCGTGGGCTAGAAGATTTGAAGCTTGTTTGTGATGCTTATATTGAAGATTTAAGACATAAAATGCCTTGTGAGGCAATTGGTGTGTATATCGAGGAATTTAATCAGAAAAATGAAATTGGTTTGAATTTAGATTCTGTAAGAGGCATTGCAACAAGCAAAGAATTTATTGATACTAAGGCTAATATGGATGGGGTAGCTCTTGATAATTACAAAATAGTAGAACCAGATATGATTGCTTTTATCTCTGATACATCAAGAAGAGCAGACAAAATGTCTCTTGCATTGAATCAATCAGAGGAAGTTTACTTGGTGTCATCGATATCTACTGTAATTAAGACTAACAAAAATAAACTGCTTTCAAAATATTTATATCTATTTTTTTGTAGAACTGAGTTTGATCGTTATGCTCGTTTTCATTCTTGGGGCAGTGCAAGAGAAACGTTTAGTATTGATGATATGAAAGACATATCGATTCCAATACCAAACTTGGAAATCCAGAAATCTATTGTGGAGATACACGAAGCATATATAACACGGAAAGAGATTAACGAAAAACTCAAAGCACAGATTAAAGATATCTGCCCGATATTGATAAAAGGTTCTATCGAAGAGGCGAAAAAAACAAAGGAGGCGTAAGCGATGGCCCGATTAAAAGAATATAATGGTCGTTATTGTGAATCAGAATATGAGTATGCCTTTATTGGATTTTTGGAGGCTGCGGGCTGGATTTATTCTTCTGGTAACGATATTTCTCGCGTAACCAAAAGGGATGTGCTGATTGCGGCTGATTTCAAGAAGTTTATAGCCGATACAAATCCAGACTTAATGGAAGATGAAGTTACTCAGATTTTTGATAATGTCCGACTTGTTGGCAGTGAAAGTGATTTTGCGACTTTGCATAAAGTATATAGTTGGATGGTCGATGACATTCAGTTTACGCCGCAATATGGACTGGCGAAAATGATGCCACTTATTGATTTTGAAAATTGGGACAAGAACATATTCCGTGTGGTAAATCAGTTCACAGTAGAATATACAAATAATGGTCAAAAACAAAAGCGAAGACCGGACGTGCTTTTGTTTGTAAATGGTATACCGTTATGCGTAATTGAATTGAAAAATCCTGCTGATGCGAATGCGACCATTTATGATGCCTGGGAGCAAATCAATATTCGTTATTGGAGAGATATTCCACACCTTTTGCATTACTGTCCTCTGGCTTGCATTTCAGACGGTGTGAAAACAAGACTTGGGACAGTTCGTACGCCTTATGAGCATTTTTATGCATGGAGACGTGTGAATGATGGAGATAAAATATCTACTCTGCCTTTTGCAGAAACAGAAACTATGATAAAGGGCGTATATGCTCCTGAACGATTTTTAGAAATTTTTAGAGATTACATTTATTTTCAGGATAGTATTTATGATAATTCGGAAGTGGAAATTGTATGTCGTTATCCACAATTCTTTGCGGCAAGATTACTAAAGCAAAGTATAGTAAATTCTGTTGCCACCAAAAGCGGTAAAGGTGGAACCTATTTTGGTGCAACCGGATGTGGGAAAACATACACCATGGCTTTTCTTGCCCGTCAGCTTGCACTCCGTTGTACAGATATACCGGAAATTGGTTCGCCGACAATTATTCTAATTGTTGACCGTGATGAATTGCAAAAGCAGGGGGCGAAACTTTTTACAAAGAGCAAAGAATTTTTGAACCTCGGTGAAGTAGCTGTTGTTAAAAATAGAGCACAGTTAAGACAGGAGCTTGGTGCAAGACAAAGTGGGGGTTTTTATATCTGTACGATTCAGAAATTCTGTGACAGAGAAGATGACAAAATCGGTCTTATCAATGAGCGTCAGAATATCATATGTTTTTCCGATGAGGCTCATAGAACACAGCTTGAACATTCTAAGAAAATTCAGTTCAGTAAAGATGCTGATGAAAATATGAAAGCTATGGTTTCAAAGCCATATGCAAAAGTATTGAAAGAAGCATTTCCACAGGCTACGTTTGTTGGATTTACCGGCACGCCTATTGCAGAAACATATCAAACATTTGGAGATGAAATTGACCGATATACAATGGATCAGGCAGTTGCAGACGGTTTGACGGTTTCAATCAAGTATCACCCTCGTATTGCCAAGGTATTGCTTGATAATAACAAGGTGAAAGAAATTGAAAATTATTATAAAAAATGTGCTGATGATGGTGCAACCTATGAGGATATCGAAGCAAGTAAGAAAGCAATGAGCTCTATGGAAGTAATTCTTGGCGAGCCTTCCAGACTTGAGCGTCTGGCAACAGATATTCATGACCATTATGTTTCAGTATGTGCAGGTGACCCGGATAGAATACAAAAAGCAATGGTGGTATGTTCTAATAGAAAAATTGCTTATTCATTACTACAGAAGTTTAAGGATAAATACCCTGAATGGCTTGAAGAGAAGAAAACACAGGATGGCGTTTCTGTAACGGAAGAAGAACTAAAAGAATTGAAACCAATGCCATTTATTGCAATGGTATCGAGTGTCGGCAGCAACGATGAAAAAGGTATGTATAATTATTTAGGAGGGGTTAAGAATGATAAGCGTTCGGAAGAACTGGATATTGCTTTTAAACAGGAAAAATCGAACCTCCATATGGTTATTGTTGTAGATATGTGGATTACGGGTTTTGACGTTCCATGTCTTACATATTTGTATAACGACAAACCTCTTAAAAAGCATATGTTGATACAGACCATCAGCCGTGTAAACAGAAAATATCCGGGCAAAGAATTTGGTATGGTTATTGATTATATCGGAATTCGTGATAATATGCGTGAAGCAATGAAAATTTATGGCGGTGATACTTCCGTTGCGCCTACGTCTGATGATGTTGAGCAGGCTACATCTGTGTTTAGAGAAGAGTTAGAAATCTTAAAAACTCTGTTTACGGATTATGACTTAACACCTTTCTTAAATCTGGATTGTGACCCCGCCGCACGTTATAGACTTCTTGCAAAAGCTGCAGAGTATGTATTTGCATCAACACAGGAATTGAGAACAGAAGGAAATAAAGGTTCTCAAAAGGTTTCATTTAAAACTTATTTTCTAAAAACTGTAAAACGAATGAGAACTGCTTTTGATATTTGTCAGCCTTCTGGCTATCTTGGTGAAGTAGAATCTGCACTTGCACAATGCTTTATGGCTATAGCTGGTTTTGTCCGTAAAATGAGTGGGACGAGTGAAGTGGATACAGATACCATGAATCGCGCAGTTTCAAAGATGGTTGAGGAAGCGTTAAAATATAATCAGGTGGAAAGTGTTCTTGAAAGCGGCGAGGAAGAAGATATCTTTTCACCGGAATATTTTGAAAAATTATCTGATGTTAAAATGCCGGCAACGAAGCTGGAACTTCTTGTGAAAATGCTTCGCAAGCAGATTAAGGAATATGGAAAAGTGAACCAGTTGGCTGCAAAGTCATTTCAGGAAATGTTAGAAAAGACGATTGCGGAGTATCATGAAAGACGCAAACGTCTAACTGCCGAAGAAGCCGGAGAAGCACAGGAACAGGCATCTGAAAATATTATTAGAATTGCTACAGAACAGGCTTTAGCTATTCTTTGTCAGATGAACGAGAACAGAGAAAGTTTTCGTAAAATTGGTTTAACATTTGAAGAAAAAGCATTCTATGATATTTTGATTTCTCTGCGTGATCAATATAACTTTGAATATGGAACAGATCAAGAAGTTGACGGTGTTGTAATCAATGATAAGTGCAAAAGCTTAGCCAAAAAAGTAAAGGAAATCATTGATACAAAATCTTCGTTTGCAGACTGGCTTAATAATCAGAATATAAGAAATCAATTAAAGCTGGATATTAAAATATGCTTGGTTAAGAATGGATACCCACCTCAATATAGCCCAGAAGTATTCAATAAGGTTATGGAGCAGGTAGAGAACTTTGAGGAGTATTCAGGAACAGAAGATTTAAAAAATGAGATATCTGCTTCGGCAAAGATTTATCAATATGAGACAGAGATCAATGTGATGATGGTTGCTGAAGACCCGATGCCTTATGGCAAATCATAAGATAATTAATCAGTAGAGAGGCGCTGAATATGAAGTATGTTTTTTTCTATGATGAAACAGAGCATAGCAGAAAGATTAATTATAAGACTGTTACTGCCAATAATTACTGTGATAATTTCATGACTGGAATTGTGGGTTGGAAAGCAGAAGAAAATGATTGTGTTTCTGACAGATACCTTGCTTTTGAAGCGAAGTATGATTACAGAAAAAAAGACGGAGAATTAAAGAGCCAGACTATGAAAACAAAAGATTTTAGTCTTGGGTTTGCTTCTCTTAATAATCATACTATTGAATTTTATGAAGACCTTTTATCACTGTTTGATGAGAAAGTAATTATATATTTCTCTGTGTTCAGTAAAATAGAATACGTTATAAGCCAATTGTTTGTAAATTATCATAATTCTATGTTTGTTGATGTTGATTCATGAAATATTCAATTATTAAGGCTATAAA